>CAWGNL010000099.1:0-9206 GCA_963823885.1 uncultured bacterium | reverse complement strand
GTCCTTCCGCCTTTGAACCGATCATGCATTTCAACATGGCGTGCACCTTTTGCGACTTGTCCGGCGCGCGAGCTTTATCCGATGAGGCTGTCAAGGATGGCAAAAGGGTTTTGGTACACATAAAAGTCGATACCGGGATGGGCAGGATCGGATCCCCCCCGATGAAACAGTCGGATTCATCGAGTCACTGCTTTCGCTTCCCGGTCTGTCGATCGAAGGGGGCATTCACGCATTTTCCAAACGCCGACGAGCCGGTTCGATCATTCACCCTATCTCAGGTGGAAGCTTTTCGCAATATCATAGGCAGCCTGCGGCTTCGCGGCATCGCCGTAAAGCTGTTTCACGCTTGATAGCGCGGGCATTCTGGGTTATCCCGAGGCCGATTTCGATGCCGTACGTCCTGGAATAATGGTGTATGGACTGTATCCATCGCCGTCCACGCCTCGAAGCATTCCGCTCAGAGAATCGTTGACACTCAGGTCACAAATCGTTTTCTTGAAGACGGCTTCCTCGGGGACCACCGTCAGCTATGGACGGACCCACACTCTCAGACGAAAATCAAGAGTTGCCACGGTGCCCATCGGATACGCGGACGGATATCTTCGCGCTTTTTCAAATTGCGGAGAAACCGCGGTAAATGGAGTGCGTGTTCCGGTTATCGGTCGAGTTTGCATGGACCAATGCCTTATAGATGTGACTGATGTTCCCGACGTCAAGGCTGGCGATGAAGTTATATTATACGGTGGAGGTTTCGAATTCTTGAGCTTGAGCAACATAGCGGGGAAGATCGGCACCATTCCAAATGATCTGCTATGCGCAATCTCCGCCAGGGTCCCACGGGTCTACTCCGAGCCGGGATGAGGCGGATTCTACGCCTGTACGTTCATAATCAAAGCCGTGACTGCCAGGCTGTACCGGCACTAATCACGCCACGAATTGTCCGGCGCCCGCTCAGTCTTCCTCTCGCACAACCTGCACTAGTTTGCCTTGGGAAGTAAGTGGTATCCGATCGAGCCAACGGATTTGTATGGCAACGTCGCCCAGGAAGTTACGCAGAGTATCCTTGAGACAGGCTTCTCTGGCCTGAGTGAAACCGGCGCCTTTCAATCGGATTTCCAAGGGTTTCTGATTGCGGACGGCTATCTGAAACTGCTCAATCTCCGCAAACTCCTTCAAGAGATGGTTCCAGTATATGCAGTTGATCGTCTTGCCGTTGGACAGCGTCAGAAGCCCCGCCACCCGGCCTTGAAGCTCCTTTATGCCGCGCAAGCCGGACTCATCCATGTTTTCGTCTGAATAGCAGCCCAAATCGCCGATATCGTAGCGGATAAACGGCGTGCCTCCGCAGACAGTGCTGGTGAAGACCAATCGGCCTGTCCGGCCCGGCCCGACCGACTTGCCCGAGTCGTCAACAATTTCCACAAACAGATACGGCCGCACGATCTTGAGCGCGCCCGTTTTCACGTCCTGATAGGCCATGGTGGACAGGCCTCGTCCGCCGTAGAGGTTCATTAGGGGAATCCCAAAGGCCCGCTTAAAGAGTTCGATTTGGTTGTCGAAGAGCTTCTCGCCGCCATTCCAGGCTGCCGCTACCTTGCCGGCGGGGGTTGGAATTTCGCCGGACTACTTCGTGCGCCAAGAACTCGAGCATGCTGCTGAACCCATAGACCGCGACTCGGCGATGCGGCGCAATCAGACTCGAGGAATCTCTGCACGGTCTCATCGGTGAGGTTGTAGCCATCCAACAGATGAAAGTTGGCCATATAGGCCGACAAGCCCTTAGCCCTTTCCTGAATCTTGCCTATGTCTCTCTGCGAACCCCAGACGCATATCGTCGGCATTCCCGGCCGCCAGCCAAGTTTCATCTGCGAGTAAAGCCGAGCGGCTGTGGTAGCATTGCACATAGCGGCGTCGTGCAGATACGGAGTCGGCTCGCCGGTGGACCCGCCGGTGGTGGAAGATTCCCCGGTTATACCAAGGGCCTTGATCTTATCCGGATGGAAGCGGGTCTGCAGTTCGTGCTTGCCGATGATCGGCAGCGATTCCCATACCCGCCACAACTCATCGGGGTCGTCGATGGACGCGCATTCTTTCCATTCGGGCAGAGCGTCGGCGCGCGCGCCAAAATACTTGATTTGCGCAAGCAGCCGTTTTGCCATATCCTCGCGCGCCGCGCAGGGCGGGGCGTCAAACGATCGATTTGCTCATCAACCGATCCCAGCCCTTACGATGGTACATCAGTCTACATAACAACGAACGCAGCATAGACGAACTCCATTCCGGATAAGTTAGGTAAGTTCGCAGTGCCTAACCCAACCCGCAGGCAGGCGAACGCCGCCATATCCGGCGAAGCCACCTCCGCAATCGACAGCAAATCGCCGTCAGCGTTGAGCGCCACCTCAGATGGCGGGAAGTTTGCAAGCGCGCAGCTTTTCATCTCAAAGGCGTGCTTTACCTGCGGATCGATGCCGGATCCAGCCCCATCAGGTATGCGTGGACCCAATCGGCCGCCGCGACGTTGGTGGCAAGCGTGACCACGCCCAGGGGGACCGGAGTGGGCGATAACGGACCCTCGCCATCTCCGGCGACTATCGCATCCGTCAAAGTGATTACCTGGCGCTGCTGAGTCTCGCCCAGCTTGCCCTCGGCGGTCCCGTAGTGCAGTATCTTTTGCACGTCCAAACAAGTTCGCCAGACCGTGTCATTACCGTACCAAGACCCTTCACCTGATTGCCATTCTTGTATACTATCTCGATATCCGGACGAGCCGCCCTGCAAGTCGAAACAGCACGCGCTTGATAGACGGATTCCGCGAAGTATTTGCGATGTCAAGGAGCGTTTCGGCCATCGCCTTCAGCGCGTCATTGCCCGGCATAGCAATCGCCGCCGGAACCGGTCCCTCCCTTGCGATGATGAGGCAGGTACACTCTTGTGCCCGTTGATACCGATCATGCTCTTCAGGCGCCGGTCATGCCCGCCTTCTTATGTGTCTTCAGCTTGGGCAGATTGATGACGACGTCCGCGTCGAGCGCCTCACGAGCGATCAGGTATTGGTGCCGGCCTGGCTGATGGGACTGCCTGAGCGCACTGGATCAGTACATGGTCACTCGGAACTTCTTGCAGTCACCGGAAATCGGCTCCAGTTCACTCTTGGTCGCCAGGTCGAATAACGCGTAATCGGTGTCCGCCGAGCGAGAAGCGATCTCGGAGGGTTTTGCCCGCATGTATTCGTCGACGCTTACCAGCCTGAAGTCGCGAACAGACACGTTTACGCCTCGCGACTCATATTTGCTCTGCACTTGTGGAATGCCGATCGACTCCAGCAGCTTCTCGAAGTCGCATCCCTGCACAGGCGCGTCACCGATAACGACCTCGCTAATTCCGGCTAAGACAAGATACTCCAATACGGCATCGATCAGACTGGTATTCGTAACCAGGCAGTCGAGTCCGGAACCCGATCCGTTTCGGTGGCGCACCCAATTCGGCTTGATCAGCACCTTAGCACTCTTACGGATTATCTCGCCCAGAGGGTTCCATTCAGGCGTGCCGAAGTGGTCCTGATCGAGGCTGGCATTGTGGAGCAGCGAGCGAAGAGCACCCAGCGCGTTGCTCGCGGTGTGAACGTGTGGAAGCTCGGAAAACTCCGCGGATTGGCTGTGTTCGTAATCGGGGCTAGCCGTGCGGACCAGATACACTTCGTGCTGCAGCCTGTTCCAAGTGTTATTCACGCGATCTCACGACCTCCTGCCAGGGCGTTGAATGAAGGTAAGTGCTCGAAATCTACATCGTTTTCGTGGAGAGGTTTGCAGCCACCATTTTTCGCAGACGGTCACGGCCAGTTTAACCTGGAGATCGTGCACGCCAACGCTTTGCACAACCAAGGGTATTGGCGAGGCTGGCGGCGCCAGGCCTTCCATAGATATTGTTCCATCTCCGCTTCGTTCGTCCTGGCTGCCCGGCATGCGCGGGCATGATCGAGCCTGCGCGGTTATTTGGTTTGCCTGCTTTGCCAGAATCGCGAACAGCTCCGGATCGGATTCGGACTGCATAAACCTCTCTATGGTCTGAATGCATGTCTCCAGCACCGGAATCCCACAGTTGGAGAGACTGCCGGGCCTCTTCCTGTATCTTCCTACGGGAAACCGGCATGCCCGTGCCCATATTCCCTTGCGGCACAGCCGGATAAGCATGTCCCAGTCCTCGGCAAATCGCTGGGGAGAGTAACCGCCGATCGCTCTAAGGTCCTGGGTCTTTATCATCGCAGAGGGTGCGGGAACCACGTTGCCGGCATATAAGACCTTGGTAATATCCCCTTCCACTATGTCTTTGTACATAACCAGGTCTTCCTCTCTGCCGTCGGGCCAGAAGGCAATCATGTTCCCGTAGATCAGGTTTGCCCTCGGGTCCTCGTTGGCAAGCTCGATCTGCTTTTCGAGTTTGTAACTCAGCCAGATATCGTCCGCGTCCAGTTGAGCAAACCATTCACCCCTTGCTATCTCCAATGCGGTGGTTCGCGCGCCTGCCAGGCCCCGGTTCTCCTGAAAAACATATTGGAACCTGCGGTCCGAAAGAAAAGGCTCGATTACAGATCGGCTGCCATCCGTCGAACCGTCGTCGACTATAATCGCCTCGAAGTTGGTGTAGGTCTGGGATTGCAGGGACGTCAGAGTCTCGCCTACATAGGCCTCCATGTTGTAAACCGGGATGCATACACTAACCAGGGGAGTGTTCATCTTTACGCGGCCCTCCGAGTCAGCAGACCCAGCATTTGCCGAAACTCTCTCTTTCTTATCGAGATGAGTGCCCAAAGCGCCAGGACGCCGAACCCCGCCGCGCGGTACATAATCCGCGAGCACGGCATACAAGCGACAATGACCAGCGCCACGAGACTCACCACCGAAACCACGATGTTGCCCCTGCTGATCCTCAAATGTATGGCCCGGCTCAGGTACACATAATTGCACACCATAGCGACCAGCCAGTGCGCGGCCTCAGCCCAAACAGCTCCCTGAAGACGCATGTGCGCCGGCGCGCAGAAGAACACGGCAAGGTAAACTATATACTCGATCACGCAGATTATATTGCGCGCTTTGAACAGTTCCAGCGGTAGAACCGGCGCGCCGATAACGAACGCGTAAAAGCGGAAAAAGCTCGCGATCATCATCCACGGAAGCAGCGGCAGCGCCGGCATGAACTTTCTGCTGAACAGCACGCGTATGAGCAGATCGCCTACCAACAGCACGCATATCACCATGAATGTGTTTATCAGTATGGCGAGTTTGAGGGTGCTGTTCACCTCGTCGACGATCTCTGAATGCACATCAAGCTGGCTGAGTCGCGCCAACTGGTACTGGTCGATGGCGTTCAAAGGCACCATGATGTACCCGCATCCCAGGGCGATTACGGCCTGGTAGATGCCCTTCGCCCCGAGACCGGCATCGTGCACTATCTGTGTGCTGACAAAAAATGGTACGCCCAACGACAGGAAGAACGTCAGAAGGTTTGCTCCCGCGAACCGGGTAAGACCTAACACAATCTCCCACCTGAAGCGGGCCAACTTCAGCCGGGCCCTTACCTCTCTTCCCATCGAACGGTTTGACCATAACCGCACGAAGAAATATCCGAAAAACGCCGCCATCAAGAGATGAAATGCTGCTCCCCTTTGCCCCCACAATATTACCAGGGGAATTACGACCACGAGACCCGCCAGCGACGCGGACACCACCGAAGCGGAGTACTGTTTCATCTCCAAGCCTGCTTGCAGATATGCTTGCCACATATCGGTTTGGACTACGAATCCCGTGCCGAGTATCGCGGGAATAAGAAAGGCGTACATGGAGCGATCACCCAGCACTCTGCCGGCCAGGGGGCGCAAGAATAGCAGGCATATCAGCACGGAGAGTATGGAAACGATCAGAAACAGCCGGGAAGTCGTCTTGATGCGGTCGGGCAGGTCTTCTCCGCCTGTGGCGCGGCATTTGGCCATGTGACTTTAACGCCCCGACCTGCATTCCCATAGGGATTACACCGGCGGTAAACGTTTGGAACTGCTGCAACTGCGAGAATAGCCCAACTCCGACGGGACCCAGGAGAACCGCCAGCAGTTTGTTTCTGACTATACCGACAGCCGAGGTGGCGAACTGGGAGGTCGAGAGGACCAGGATAGACTTAGCCAATTTCTTCATGCTGTTTTACTCGACGTCACAGTTGATTACGTCAGTCCCGCCCCAGGTAGTTCCAACGGCGTATTTAACCTCGTATGTCGCACGGCCGCCAGCGGCAGCGGGCAACACAGCTCAAGTGTGGTAACATATATACGGATCCTCATGATTCGGTTGAACCTTTGATGCAAGCTTTCTATTTCTTAATTATACCATGTTCGTGTAGAGCCCCGGAGTACAATAAACCAACGGGTTCAGTTCTCCGGGAGCGGGTGATCGGTGCTGGGGAAGGGACGATTCCTCCATCGCCTGTTACCTATAACCCAAAAACTCAGGGGTGTACTCTTGTGCTGGACAATTTCATTGCCGACATGGACAGATATTCAGTGCTGGACGGACGCTCCCGGCTTCTTCACCTGCTAAGCAGCCAGGGGTTGTGGGCGCTGGCGGAGTATCGGTACAGCAACTGGGTGCACCGAAAAGTTAAGGTGCCGCTGGTGAGACAATTGTGCAAGCTCTTCGGGAGGGTCTGGCATTACGCTGTGATGGTTGTGGCCGGCATCGACCTGCCGGAGGCCGCGAAAATCGGAAAAGGGTTGTACATAGGCCATTTCGGCGGCATCGTTATCTCCGGTGGAGCGACGATCGGAGAGTTCTGCAATATCAACCATGAAGCGACCATAGGCGTGGGGGGGGCGCGGCGAGAGCAGTGGATGTCCGGTGCTGGGCCAGCGAGTCTACGTCGGCCCTGGAGCCAAGATATTCGGCAAAATAAAGATCGGTAACAACGTGGCAATCGGGGCAAATGCTGTCGTCACTAAGGACTTGCCCGACAATGCAGTCGCCGTAGGTGTCCCGGCAAAAGTTATCAGTTACGAGGGCTCCGGGCCTTATGTTGTGGTGAGGGATTAGCCCAACGGTCCAGCAGCGCATCGTAAGCTGCCAGGAGAAGAACCTCGCTCTGTTCCCAAGACAGCGCGGACCTGCTTCTCTCGATAGCGATTTCGCTCATTCGGGCGCGGCGCTGAGGATCATCGAGCAACTCGATCATCTTGTCGCCGAAATCCGACGTGTCATTCGGGACAGCATAGAGGGCGGCATCGCCAGCCGAGAACCTTGTCTCTTTCATGTCAAAGGCGACAAGGGGCTTGCCCATAGCCATGTATTCCACGACCTTCACAAAAGAACACTTGTCATTGAGATCGTTGTTTGGTTCGGGCGAAACACAGATGTCGGCGGTGGACAGGTAAGTCAGGATGAGATCGTCATCTCTGATCATCCCTGTAAATACGATGTAATCGTCCAGCCCCACTCGTGAGACATTTGCTCGAGCCTCTTTTAGCTGGTCGCCCCCGCCCACCAGCACAAACGACGCGTCCTTGAAACCCACAGATCGTATATTATGTGTCTGATCGAATGGATCAGATAATCGACCCCATCTTGGGCCCCCATAATGCCGAGATAGCAGACCAGGTACTTACGGCCCTGGCGCAGCTCTGCTCTGACGGACACTGGCTTAAACTTATCCCCGTCGGGGGCGCAGCGCACTATAAACACATCCGATGGGTCCTTTTTGCCACGCTCAACCGAAATGGTCCTCAAGGACTCGTTGACGACCAAGACAACATCCGCCGCTTTGTAAGAACACCGCTCCAGCCACAGCAATATCCGGTGCCCCAATGAGCCTTTCGTTATGGGCGAACCGGACACAATAAATCTCCGGCGAAACATCTCGGTCATCGAAGACAAACGCTGTACGCGAGAGCAACTTGTAGAATCTAGCTATTACGAAGAACGTGTCGGGCGGATTGGCCGCCTGGATGATGTCGAAGCGGTTTCGTGCGCGAATCACCAGGGATAGATAGAACGTGGCCAGAAAGGAGTAAACGTCCTCGACGATATAGCCCAGCTTGCCTGATATTTGCGGAGCCGGACGGTATCTGTAAACGTCGACCGAGTCGACGCAATCGTGGCGGGGCTCGCCGGAGGCCGCGGGAGATATGACGGATACGCGATAGCCATTTTTCGTGAGGCTCAGGGCCTCGTCCCACGCGCGCCTGTCCAGGGACAGCGGAAGCCCCTGCAAAATGAACAGCACGTTTTTCTTTAGTTGCCTGCCTGCCCGCATACCTGTTTTGTTACTCCATCTGGTCTCCGGAACCGAGGCACAGGCAGCCGAAACTCGTCGACAGCATCATTAGTTACTCTTTCTGCCAGCGAGCACTGCTGAGTAGATGTCGACAACACGTTCGGCAATCGCCTCGGAATCGAGATGCTTGATTCTCTGACGCCCATCCGTTCTCTTGCCGAAAGCAAGCGCCAGTTCCACTTTAGCGGCGAGATCCTCCGGATCGCGCTCACACAGGTAGCGCCCATGGGTGCCATCCGTTACTTCGGCGACGTCGCCTACATCGACCGACACTATCGGCAGATTGCAGGCCATGGCCTCCTTTATCACGCCCGGCGCACCCTCGCAATCGGATGCAAGCACCAACACGTCCGCGGCGCTGTAATAAGCGGGCAATTCCCTCTGAGGGACTCCCGACACCACTACGAAGTCCAGGTCGTCTCGACGGCTCTTGAGCAGGCTATGTGCCGCCTCAATGACATCCAATCGCTTCTCCGGGCGCTTCGCGCCTACATACATCATAACCCTTCGGTCGAGGTCCCAACCAAACTGGCGCCGCGCTTGATCCCGCGGTATAGGATCGAATATCCTCAGGTCAACTCCGCAAGAGAGCACTTTTGCCGGGCCATAACCGAATTGGGCCTTGTGCTCCCTCGATGTCAGAATAGCTGCGTCTATAATCGGCGCCAGTCTGCGGCAGAGCCAGCCTTCGTGACCGAGCATCTCACCGGCGCCATGGAAGCTCACGACCACCGGCAGCTTCCACTGCATCCGCGCTATCCACCCGCTGTAAACATAATGGGCGTGCACGAGGTCGTATTTGCTCTTGAGAATCTGCCGCCAGAATCTCGGGATGCCCAGGAAATAGTTGAGCCGACTAGCCCTGCCGTTAACGAAAAGCACGTCCGTGTGAGCCC
>CAWGNL010000098.1:0-140087 GCA_963823885.1 uncultured bacterium | reverse complement strand
CGAGATACTCTTTAACAAGGAACTTGAAAAAAACCTGCGTGTGTGCAACAAGTGCGGTTATCATTACCAGCTTGGGGCGCGCGAGCGGATACAGATTACCGTGGATGACGGGAGTTTTGAGGAGTTCAACGCGGACCTTACTTCCACAAATCCGCTGGGCTTTCCCGAGTATGAATCGAAGCTCGCCAAGGGCCGGATGATGTCGGGTCTGGACGATGGCATGGTTACGGGGATCGGGGAGATAAGCGGGCAGCCGGTGGTGATCGGTGTGGCCGATTCGAACTATATGATGGGAAGCATGGGAAGTGTCTACGGCGAAAAGGTGTCGCGAGCGATTGAAAAGGGTGTGCAGCGCAAGCTGCCGGTTATAATGTTCACGGTCTCCGGGGGCGCGCGGATGCAGGAGGGGATACTTTCGCTTATGCAAATGGCCAAGACAGCCGCCTCCTGCGCTCGGCTGCACGCCGCGAGGCTGCCCTACGTCGTCGTTTTTACCGACCCGACCACGGCGGGAGTGCATGCGAGCTTTGCGTCGGTGGGGGATTTCATCTTTGCGGAGCCCGGCGCGCTGGTGGGCTTCGCGGGACGGCGGGTGGCAAAGCAGGCTGGCGTGATCCACTGTCCGGACAACTTCCAGACTTCGGAGTTCCAGTTGGAGCACGGGATGATAGACCGCATTGTTCCCCGCAGAGAAATAAAATCGACGCTGGTTAAAGTTCTGGAGTTCTGTTGCCCGGAGGAAGACGAAAATGCCGCCTAACGCATGGAATGTACTGGCATTTTGAAAAGCCGATTCACGAGCTTGACGAGCAAATCGCTCAGATCAGACGGATCACGGTGGAGCGGGGCGAGGACAGATCGGAGGACATTGCCGCCCTCGAGCGTGATCGCGACAGGCTGATGCGGGAAATCTTCGCCAATCTCAGCCCGTGGGACCGCGTCTTGCTGGCGCGCCATCCTAAGCGGCCTTACACGCTCGATTACGTTCGGATTATTTTCGACGACTACGTGGAGTTGCACGGCGACAGGCTGTTTGCCGACGATCACGCGATGGTCGCGGGGATTGCGACACTCGAAGGGCGGCAGGTGATGTTCGTCGGCCAGCAGAAAGGGCGCGATCTCAAGGACCGGCAGTATCGCAACTTCGGCAGCGCGAAGCCGGAGGGCTACCGGAAGGCGATGCGGCTCATGAAGACCGCGGCCAAGTTCGGCAGGCCGGTGATCTGCCTGATCGACACCCCGGCCGCGGACTGCAGCGTGGGTTCGGAGGAGCGCGGCATCAGCGAGGCCATCGCGCGCAACCTGATGGAGATGAGTGTATTGGAAACGCCGATTGTCGCGATAGTGCTCGGCGAGGGCGGCAGCGGCGGCGCTTTGGGGATCGCTATCGCGGACCGCGTGCTGATAATGGAGAATGCCATCTACTCGGTCATCCCGCCCGAGAGCTGTGCGGCGATCCTCTGGCGCGACCCAACCAAGCACAAGGAAATGGCCCAGGCCCTGAAGATCACCAGCCAGGATGCGTTGAGCCTGGGAGTGGTGGATGAGATCGTGCCGGAGCCTCTGGGCGGTGCTCACCGGAACGTCGAACTCGCCGC
Organism: uncultured bacterium; assembly: GCA_963823885.1. Lineage (GTDB taxonomy): Bacteria > Armatimonadota > UBA5829 > UBA5829 > UBA5829 > CAWGNL01. Next base: position 138,489 of record CAWGNL010000098.1, on the reverse strand, counting down.
AAAGAATGTCAAGGCCGCGCTGATAAGGCGCCTCGACGAGTTGGAGAAGCTGAGCCCGCGCAAGCTGCTGGAGAAGCGCTACGAGAAGTTCCGCGCCATGGGCCAGTTTGTCGATAAGCCGGTAGTGGTCGAGGCCGCGCCACGCTGATTCGGGAGTAACGAGTAACGAGCGACGAGTGACGAGTAACCGGCTGGGACCTGGCTACTGGCTTGCGATGTACTGGCCGTCGGTATAAACCCATCGCCAGCTATAGCCTCCAAGCTGGTCGCGCCGAACGCAGCCAGGACCGCTGCCGTCAGGACCAGGCATCGAAATATATGACTTCGCATTTTCCCTCCACCCAGACGACCCTGCTTAGTCGTCTCACACCATGCATTATACCATGACCTCTAACCCGTATTGTTATTAACCTGCGAATATTGACAAGACACCATTGGTCGGGTATACTCTATGTTGCAGCGTTTAGAGCGTGCTCGTGCGCAGGTGAATTGAGCTGACTCGACCGGCAAAAACGGGAATGGATGTCGCGAGGCTGCGGCATGTCAATAGCAGCGTAATTCTTGATGCTCTCAGGCTAAGAGGAAAAGTTGGCCGCAGGGAGATCGCAAGGGTGACGGGGCTGTCGTTCGCCACCGTCAGCCGCCTCGCCAACGACCTGCTCGATCGGCGAATCGTGAGCGAAGTCGCATCCGTCAAGCTCGATGGCGCTAAGCGAAAGACTACCCTGCTCGATATCAACCCCGAGGGCGGATGGGTTATTGCGCTGGGTGTCGGGGGCACGCGGGTTACGGGGGCGGCAATGGACCTGTCCGGCGTGCTCGGCGAGGTGATCGAGTATCGGTTGGAGCACGTTTACGGCGAGCAGTTCGTGACTCCCGCGGTGCTATCGGTGCTGTCGGGCGTCATCGAAAGGGAAACGGGCAAGCGAGGCGAACCGCTGGCAATAGGGATCAGCACTGCCGGCATCGTGGATGAGGATACCGGTGTCGTCAAGATCAGCTTCAACCTGCAATTGCGCGATTATCCGATAGCTCACATCGTGAGGGAAGCGCGTGACGTGCCGGTTATCGTCGGAAATGACGTCGCTTGCTCGACGCTGGCGGAATTGAGGCGCGGGCACGGCCGCGAGAACCGTGACTTCGCGTTTGTTATGGTGGACACCGGCATTGGCGCGGGCGTGGTCTTCGACGGGGAAGTGATGCGGTTTCGACCTGGAGCGGAGTTCGGGCTGATGGTTGTTGCGTCCGCGGGCGACCCGGAACGCTTCGGAGGCCGGGGTTATCTGGAGTCGGTCTCCGCGGGCAGGGGCATTGCGGCCGCCGCCAGGAAGCAACTTGAACTGGGCAAGCCCAGTCTCTTGACCGGCGCCGCGGGCGGACCCGCGCAGGTGACGATGGAGTCTGTCGTGGATGCCGCGAGGCAGGGTGACAAGATGTGCGAGGGGCTGTTGGCCGAAGCCGCGAGTTACCTGGGTATAGGCATCGTGAACTACGCGCATACCATGGGCCTGAGCCTGTTCGTGGTGTCCGGTGGAGTGACTCGGGCGGGAGAGGTCTTCTGGAAACCGCTGCGGGAGGCCGTCGCGAGGCACGAGTTTTGGCCGGACACGATCCGGATCGTGCCGAGCGCATTAGGCGGCGAGGCATGGCTTATGGGCGCTGGTATGCTCGCTCTGGACCGCGCATTCAGCGAGTCGGGATCGATTCAAGGCAACGAGGTGACAAGGTAACAAGGGTGCGAGACCCAGGGGCTGGCCCGCATTATTCGTGAATTGATAGACGAGCGTCTTGGTTCAGGCACCCACGTGCTCCCTCTCCCGGATGGGAGAGGGCTGGGCAGGGGGAAACGCTGTAATCAAGCACAAGCTCATCAAGCGCGGCGTTCCACCCTCACCCCCAACCCCTCTCCCGTGAGGGCGAGGGGAGCACAAAGTGCTGGGCAAACACGCGCTACATGAATAATGCGGGCTGGGTTCCCGACTGACGACTGACTACTGACGACTGACATCTATTTTCAAAGGAGACAATCATGTCCGAAATGAAAGTACCCGTTCTATGGCCACGTGCGCCAGTATCACAACTTGAAGACCGACATCGACAATGCGATTGTCGGCGTGCTCGAGAGCGGCAAGTACACGATGGGGCCGGCTATGACCAAATTCGAGGGCGAGCTCGCGGCCTATATGGGAATGAAGCACGCCATCGGCGTAAATTCCGGCACGGATGCCTTGTGGCTGGCGTTCATTGCCTTGGGAATAGGCAAAGGCGACGAGGTCATAACTACATCCAACACCTTCTTTGCGACAGCCGAGGCGATTTGGCTGATAGGGGCGACCCCCGTGTTCGTCGATGTCGAGCCGGACACCCGCAATATCGACCCCACCAAGATCGAGGCAAAGATCACACGCAAGACCAAGGCCATCGTTCCGGTGCACCTTTACGGCCAGCCCGCCAACATGCGCGCCATCGCCGAAATCGCCGGGAAGCACAAACTGCTTGTGGTGGAAGACTGCGCGCAGGCATTAGGGTCCAGGGGAGACACATTCAAGATCGGCGAGCTTTCCGATGCGGTCGCCACAAGCTTTATTACGGCGAAGAACCTGGGCACATTCGGAGACGGAGGCGCGGTGGTAACCGACAGGGACGACATCGTGGAGCCGATCATCAAGATGCGCAACCACGGCTCCAACAAGCGTTCGGTCCACAGCGTGGGCTGGAACAGCCGGTTGGACGATATCCATGCCGCGATCCTGAGCGTCAAACTCAAGCACATAGATGAGTTCAACGATGCTCGCATCAAGTGGGCGAAACTCTACGACGAACTCCTGGCGGGCGCCAAAATCAAGCTGCCCAAGGGCAAGCCCGGCTACCGTCACGTCTATCACCTGTACGTCGTCGAAACCCCTGCTCGAGACGACCTGCAGGCGTTCCTGGATGCCAGGGGCATTACCGCTTTGACCAACTATCCGATCGCGATCCATCAGCAGGAAGGCTTCCCGTTCAGCGCGGGCGATCCGAAACCGGTCCTGCCGGAGACCGAAAGCAACGCCGCCAACTGCCTGACCCTGCCGATCTATCCCGAGCTTACCGAGGACGAGGTCCGGTACGTCGCCAAGTCCGTGCTCGAGTGGGGGAAGGGAAATTGATAATTGATAATGGATAATTGACAATGAACTCGGCGGTGGATTCGCGTCGCGGACGGTCCCATTTTTAATTGTCAATTATCAATCAAAAGATCAACTTGGGCGTTTCTGATGCCCGAACCACGTCGCAACTGGATACACGGTCGTAGTGGTGGCGCGGGGGGGCACGGATGGTCCCCCATTATCAATTGTCAATTATCAATTAACACCGGAGGTGTTTAGATGTCTCAAATCTATAACGTGGCGATTGCCGGGCTTGGCAAGCGCGGCAAGGTCCATGCGGATATGTTCCACCGGAATCCGCGATTCAACGTCGTGGGGTTGACGGATGTCGACAATGAGCGCATCGCCCGGCGCGGCGGCCATCTGCGGCGATCCGCCCGGATTCGACGATGCGGGGTCTATGCTTGCCGCGACCAAGCCGGACGTTTTCTGTTTCTGCACGCCGACCGGCCGTGCGCCTGCCGCTCATAAAGCTGGGCTGCGAGAACGGCGTCAAGTTGATAGCCTACGAAAAACCGATGGCGACGAACATGACCGAGGCACTGCAAATCCACAAGGTGCTGAGCGACACCGGGGTCAAATCCGTGCAGAGCCACCAGCGCAAGTACAACATCCAGTTCCAAAAGTGCAAGGAAGTGGTCGACAGCGGCGCGCTGGGCCGCATTCATACGATCCAGGCGACCGGGACGGGCTGGATGATGCATCTGGCGACCCACCTTGCCGATTACATACGCTGGTTTAACGGCGAGGCGGAGGCTGAATTCGCCATCGGGCAGTCGTTCGGCCGCGAAAAGCTCACCGACAACCACCCCTCTCCGGACTACCTCGGCGGATTTGTACAGTTCGCAAACGGGGTGCGCGGGATAATGGAGGTGGGTGAAGCGGCCCCAGATGTTCCCGAGGTCGAGGTACCTGGTGGCGCAAGGTGAAAATCCTGGTCCAGGGAACGGAAGGATTCGCCGAAGTCCACGTGGGCGGCGGATGGCGGGCCGTCACCAAGAGCCGCGGCGCCGAAGGCTCCGATGAGGGGACCTGGGATGCCGACCACGAACAGGCGCCGTACATCGAGGATATCGCGCTGACCCTCGACGGCGTGAAGCATCATCCCTGCGATGGAGAAGGCGGTTTTAAGGACCAGGAGATAATGTGCGCTCTTATGCGGTCCGCGGTCGAGCGCAGGAAGATCGAGTTTCCACTTGGGCCGGACGAGCCGGAACTCGAGGCCCTGGCGAGGGTGCTGCCGTAGCTCGGAAGCAGCGAGCAGAGAGCCGGAAGGCAGAGAGCAGGAAACCAGCCGACTGTCCAGCGCCGGACAACCACTATGCGGTGGGAACGACAAGGCGAGGAAACCTCCGGAGTGGAGTCCTTCGAGCCTCCCTGCACGCATGGAGACCCTCAACTTGCAATGGTAGCGTGCCGCGCTGGGGGAAGGGGTGGAGTGGCGATTCGAGAATCGCCACTCGGGGAACACGGCAATCGTCACTTTCGCTTGCGCACGAGCACGCTGGCCACGCCGCCGATGCCGCAGAGCAAAGCAACGATCGAGGACGGCTCGGGGACGGCTCCTTGCCCCAGCGTTATGGTTGCTACGAGCGAGCCGCTGTTATCTTGCCAGCCCCCGGAGACAGCGTCGTCATTCATGCCTAGCCATAGCTCCCCCGCGTTATTGGCGGTTACGGTGACGTTTGAACCCAGCGGCAGCACTGCAGCAATGTAGATATCCACCTCGTCAGCGGTCATCGACGCGTAAGAACCGGGCAGGGGTGGCGTCGTTCCAACATAGCCAACCAACTGTCCATGTTCGGCACTGGGGAGAAACTCATCGGTCGTGTAACTGCCACCACCATCCGGCCCAAAGTTCGGGTCGTACCCCGCCTCCGGTACTCCAGGAACCGGACGCCACACACTGGACAAGTGTTCCGGTGGTCACTTGCAGCCCCGTATCCACCCAATAGCCTTGCGGAGAGTCCACATATCCCGGCACTGCTACAGTCGCTTGCTGAGCAGAACAGACGACCTGGAAGGCGAGAAGTGTCACAAGGACAGCGACGAAGAACATTGCGTTTTTCATTTTTTCCTCCTTTGCTCACTCTGGAGCCTGCTAAAGTGTTGTGATGTGATATTCAAGCGCCTGCTGCTAACGGTGATCAGTCGCTTAGCCGCCAAGCTACGAGGAAGTATAGCGCGGCGGCCACGCAAACGCAAGGCCTAATACGTCTTTTTGCCAAAAACTGGTGAAAATACTAGGTTGCGAAGCTGCGAGATTACGACTATAAGCGGACGTTCGGCCGTTGAGGTCGCCGAAAGCACTGTCAGATCAAATGCTCACCTGTATGTCGGGAGGATCCATGCGATAACTAAAAGCAGATTCTTCCTTCGTCAGAATGACGTGCTCGCCGCGTTGCTGGCAGGATCGCGGCGTACCTGCCAGACGACAGGGCCTTTTCGCGCGCGCTTCTTTCCGACGCGACCGCGAGAGCGTCGCGGTGCATCCCAAACTCCGGCCGTTATCCATTGTCAATTATCCTTTGGACAATTTCCTTCGCTTCGTCCATGTTCTGCTCCATCTCCGCCACCATCTTGAACTGCGTTCGGCAGCGGTCGAGGTTGTGATTCTCGCGGTGGATCTTGAAATAGACGTCTCCGCTGAGATGGTCTGCCAGGAACCGCATCCCGCATTCGAGGGTCATCATCTTGGCTGAAAACGGCATGTATTCGATTTCGGCGGGGACCAGAAAATCTCGCGCCGCGTCCAGATAACCGTGAGCAAGCCGCTCGAACATGTCCAGGCTGACTCCCACTTTTTCGAGATCGCGCTCGTCTTCGAGCGCCGTTGCGGCCCCGATGCGCACGGAATCGCCGAAGTCATGGAGCGCCGAGCCGGGCATCACGGTGTCGAGGTCGATCACGCACACACCTTCTCCGGTCCGGTCATCGATCATCACGTTATTGAGCTTCGTGTCGTTGTGAGTGACCCGCTCGGGCAGCTCGCCCCGTGCGGCCATGTCCACCAAAACAGACATATCCAGCTCGCGCGCCATCACGAACTCGATCTCCGGGCGACATGAAGCAGCGCGGTCGAGCGGATCTTTCTCCAGGGCCTGTGTGAGCGCCTCGAATCGCTTGCGGGTGTGATGGAAGTTGGGTATAGTCTCATGCAGTCGCTCTCCCGGCAGGTCGCTGAGCATTTTCTGAAACTCGCCGAATGCCTTGCTGGCGCTGTAAACGTGCCTGAGGTCCTCTACCTGTTCATAGGTGCGCGCGCCTTCTATGAAGATGTACGTACGCCAATAGTCGCCTTCGTCCGATTTGTGGAACGACTTGCCATCGAGTGTGGGGATCAAGTTGAGGGTTTGGCGATTGGGGTCTCCCCCGGCTGCAGTGATCCGCTCCCGCGCGTGGCGGGTGACCCGGACGATGTTGTCCATCAGCTTCTCGGGTTCTTTGAAGACATTGTGGTTGATCCGCTGATGAATGTAACGCACCACATCCGGGTCTACCTGGAAGCGGCTGGCGTAGGTATCGTTGATATGGCCGGAACCGTACGGCATTGCCTCGATAAACCGGCCTTCCAATTGAAAATGCCGAACGATCTCCGCCAGATCGTGTTTGGTTGCTGTTGTCATTATTACCTCAGTCGAAAGTCAAAAAGTCGAAAGTCGAAAGTCGGGAGAGGACATCCGCTGCGCCCGGCTACCCACTTTTACTTCGCACCCAGCCCGGCGAAATCCTTCTGTTGACGGTGGGCCGTTTCGGACCGCGGGCGGTGCGGGTAATTCGATGCAAACGGTAGAGTGGATCATGGCCCTGGAAGACTACGAGAAAAAACGAGACTTCAGCAAAACGCCCGAGCCTAAGGGCGGAAGCGCGAAAGAAGAGGGGGGCAGGTTCGTCGTGCACGAGCACCACGCGTCGCGGCTGCATTTCGACCTCAGGCTTGAGATGAACGGTGTGCTCAAGAGCTGGGCCGTTCCGAAAGGACCGTCCATGAACCCGGCGGATAAGCGCCTCGCCGTGATGGTGGAGGACCATCCCCTGGAGTACATCACCTTTCGCGGGGAGATCGCTGAGGGAAACTACGGAGCAGGTGAGGTCGAGATTTGGGACAGCGGCACGTATATCCCGCTCGAAAACGAGTTGGACCAGGGCAAGCTGGTCTTTGAACTTATGGGTGCGAAACTGAAGGGGACATTCCACCTCGTGCGGCTCAAGGGGAAAGAAAGCGAGTGGCTGCTCATCAAAGGCCGCGACGGGTTCGCTGACCCGGACTGGAAGCTTCAACAGGTCCTTCCGGGTGGAAGTCGCAAAGAGCGCAAGGGCCTCAAAGACGAATCCCGTTCGGGCGGATTTGCAGTCCCCCGTCACGACCATTCGAACTACAACGTCGTTCAGGGCATCGGAGATGCCCAGATTGCCCCCTACGGGCCAGATTGCAAATCTGCCCGAACAGAAAGGAGGGGTTCCGGGCTCTCTGCTCTCCGCCCTCTGCTCTCAGCTACGATTTGCCCTGGTGCCCAGCCAGCCGCTCCGGATAGAGGCCCCGAGCGATCATGTCCCGGATGGCAGCCTGGATTACCGGGCGGTCCTCCCTGTAGGTCACTCCAAACCATTTCTCTGAGGTCGGCAGCACTTTGACTCGCGCCTTGCCCTCCGTTATGAGTTCCCCCACGACGCTCGGCAGGAAGTATTCCGCCTTTGTCAGATCGCCGGCGTGCCCTCGGAGAAAGCCCGCGAACCCTGCCTCCAACTCGGAGAATATGCTCACGGTGAATCCCCACATATTGAGGGAGACGACGCTCTCGGGGGACAGGCCTATCCAGTCCGTGCCATTCTCGGTGTATCGAATGTCGCAATCGAACCGCTCGATGTGCGTGCGCTCATGGATGCCAGCCAGCAATCCGTCGGTGGTCATCTCGCAGATTCCCCGCGCCACGTAACCGTTCTCGGAAAGAGTGTTGCGCAGGATATAGCCGGCCATGCAATAGTCGTAAATTCCGTCCCGGTCCTGGGCCTGCTTAAGGTGGTCGGCTACGGCCCGAAAAGCGGTGGCGCCGTAGTAATCGTCGGCATTCACGGCAGCGCAGGGGGTCGTCACGACGGACTTCGCGCTCAGGACCGCGTGGCCGGTGCCCCAGGGTTTCGCGCGGCCATCGGGGACCCTAAAACCGGTGGGTATGTTCGTGATTTCCTGGACCGCGTAGGCGACATCGACCCGGCTCTCCATAGCGCGCCCGATGCGCTGCCGAAAAGCATCTTCCATGTCGCGCCGGATAACAAAGACGACCTTGTCGAAGCCAGCCTTAATTGCATCGTGAACGGAGTAGTCGAGGATGATCTCCCCATTGGGGCCGACGGGATCGAGCTGCTTCAGCCCGCCATATCGACTTCCCATGCCCGCGGCCATGACGATCAGAGTAGGATTAGACATACGTTTTCCTCAGAAAATAGCGGAAAGCTGAAAGCTGAAAGTGGAAAGTTCGGGACTTCCCTTCCCCCCACTTATGCGGCGGGAACTCGAAGGGCTTGATGCCAAGGATTGTCTCGGCTTGTCGTTCCCGCCGCATAGTGGTGGCCGCCGCTCCCATGAAGACTTACCTGTTACCGCGATTAGAATCCGGTCTCGGACAGGCTGGCGATCACTCGTCCGAGGCCGTCTTCGAGGCTTATCTGTGGAGCGAATCCCAGCACATGGCTTGCCTTGTCGGCGATGCCGGAGGAGTACTTGATCTCGCCCGCCACAGGCGCATCGTGAACCACCGGCACCTGGCGGCCCGCGGTCTTCATTATCATCTCGGCCAGTTCGTTCACGCTTATGCTTCTGCCATTTGCGATATTAAACACCTCTCCGCGAGCGCGCCCCGACAGGCATGCGACATAGTTTGCGCGGGCGACATCCTTCACGAATACGAAATCCCTGGTCTGCTCGCCGTCGCCATAGATGTGCAGTTCCTGGCCGGCCAGAACGCGATCGATGAACTTTGGAATCACGGCGGCATACTGGCTCTTGGGGTTTTGCCGCGGCCCAAAGACATTGAAATAGCGCAGGCGCACGGTCTCCATACCGTAGGTGTCGTTATATACACAACAGTAATACTCGCCGCAAATCTTCGTTGCCCCATAAGGGGAAATGGGGCTGGGCAAAGTCGATTCGCTCTGCGGCTCGCGGCCCGTGTCGCCGTACACCGCGCTGGATGTCGCCATTATCAGCCTCTTCACGCCGGCCTGGTGGGCGCCGCGCAGGACATTGAGCGTGCCCGTTACGTTTACGTCGTTGGCGAAGAGCGGGTCCTCGACCGACTTGATCGCGGAGACCTCGGCGCATGGTGGATCACGTAGTCGATACCTTTCATGGCATCGTCGATCATCCTGGAGTCTCTGATATCGCCCCTGACCACCGAAATATCCCTTTCAAAAGGTTCGATATTGCTCTCGCGCCCGGTGGAAAAGTCATCGTAGAGCACCACCTCCTGCCCTTCGAGAGCAGAAGCTCCACAATGTGGCTTCCGATAAACCCGGCGCCGCCGGTGACCATGAACTTCGACATAGAATTACCTCATAAAAACAGCGTAGCACACGTCATGCTGAACTCGATTCAGCATCTCCTGCGCAGTCACCAGATCCTGAATCAAGTTCAGGATGGCGGCAAGACTGAGCTGTTCCGTTGTTTCGGGAAACCCTTTTCCCGAAACGCCCGCGGATGCCGCGGGAACCAGGGTAGGGTGCTAGCCGACCACGCGGAAGTCGATCGCAGTAGGCGGCGACGACTCCCGCCTGACTCGCGAACGGAGTTCTTCGGTTATCTCCACCCCGTCTCGCTCGGCAATCCGCCTCTCCTGCATCGCGAACCAGAGGTCGGTGAGGATGGTCTCGCCCTCTCGGATTGTACAGAACTCGTGAGAAAGGATGTCGTCAACGCGGCTGAAGTCGCCGAAGTGCAGGGCGATTTTGCCGGAACTGAGCAGTATGCGTTCATTAGCCGCGATTTCCGGGGCGATGCCGCTGACAAAAGTCGTCATATCTTCCCATCGTCCCACCTTTTCCAGCAGACCGGTATATTCCACGGCAATGGCGGCAATTTGTGGTCCCGCTTCCCAGGCCAGGCGCATGAGATCGCAGGCCTCGTCGAGCTTTCCGGCCATGTCTTTCAGGACCGCCAGGTTTCGCAAAGCCCAGGCGGAGGGCCTTAGCTCGATCGATGTTTCCCATGCCTCGCGAGCGCCTTCCGCGTCCAGGTCCTCCATCTTCATGACCCCAAGGTGAAGCCAGCCAAGCCAGTGATTGCTGCCGCCCCTGGCGATGGATGCCTCCAGAAGCGCGCGCCATTCCGGCTGCACCAGATAGCTGCCGGGGCCTTCCGCCGGATCGCGTTCGCGCAGGACACCGCCTTGAAGCAGCGCAAGCCACTGTTCCTGCTCGGGTCCGATAAGGTCAGGGTTGAATGTCAGGTGCGCGGGTATTTGTCCCTTTCGCCGGATGTGCTTGCTCTGATCCGCTCCAGGCTGGCCCACCCATCACGCGCGAAAATCACGTTCTCGGGCGGCGTGTGCGCGGCGGCGGCGAACCGGGCATCCATCTCATCGAGAACCGCGGCCGGCAGAACCGCTTCCAGGGCGCTGTCCGTTCCTTTCCATGCCGTGGACCAGTCTTTTGAATGGACCAGCGAGGGATCGGCTTCGAGCAGGCCGAGTGCTTCCGTCCACTCCCACTGGGCGCCGGCGGGCATCGGCACGGATTCCGGCTGCGTTGTAGCCAGGCCGGCTTGAATCTCCAGGTAAGTGTTTCCGGGTCCCAGAGTGTATTCCTGCCAGCGTTGGCCTCCGGCGCCTGTTCCCCATGCAAACAGCTTTCGGCCGAGGAGCCGGGCGGTGGAGGCGTGGACCAGCCCCGTGCCCTCGCCATCCAGGCAAGCAATCCACGGACGGTGCCCCCTGGGGATTCTAAAGAAGTATTCCCTGCTCCTGCCAATATTGGTGGCGTAAGTGCTATCGATTCCCTCGACCTCCGGGAGTCCGGTCAAAGCCAGCCCGTCGGGGCTGTTATATATGGCTGTTTCCGCCGGAACAAGCACCCTCCTGTCGATTGCTTGAGGAACACCGATGTTTGTCCACCAGTACATAGGCATCTCGTAATCGTGGGGATTGACAAGCCTCACGTGCACAAACAAAAATGGCGACCCGGACGGCAGACGCATATCGATTTGGTAAGGGAAGCACTTGGAGCGTTCCCAGGCGTAGAGACGAAGCACCGGCTCGCCTGACGGGTCCAAAACCCTGGCGGCGGATATCGGGGAGCAGGTAAGATAATGATGGCCGAAGTGTCCGGCGTTCCACTCGACGCCGCCCGCGAACCAGGCGTTTCTGATTGCCAGGTTGGCCGGCTGGAAGAACGTAACGGGATGCAGGAGTTCGAGATCGCGGGCCTTATCCACGAGTGAGATCATTCGACCACCAAGTTCCGGCAGCACCACCGCCCGCAGGCATTCATTTTCGAGGATCACGGCGGTAAACTCACGTGGGGCGAGCGACTTTTCATAATCATCCTGCATACGATAAGGCAGGACGCGAAACGCAATCTGCCATCCGAGGTACTTTTTATCTTCGATCGGAATGCTCTCGTGAATTCGAATCTTATCGCTGATGGGGTTCGAATCCCGGAAAAGCGGCAACGGGTTTTCCGAGCGGATATCCGCGGCGGGCATCACCAAACGCTCGACGCGAATGGACGTGCGCGCGGTGCTCCCGTGTTCTTGAGATGCTAGACGTGTGCTGGACAACGCTGACCTCCAAATCCGTGCAAAGCTAGCGACTTGAGAATAATACCGGCGGTTCCGACCGCCGGAGCAAAGCCGTCACGGTCGAGAACATCGCGAGATAAGGATACCATGTCGCGGATAATAACTACAAGTCTGAGAACATTGGAAGGAAGGTGTTCAAGGTTAAAAGTTGGGTGTTTCGGGAATCTTTGGGTGTTTCGGGAATCTTGTTCCCGAAACTGACTACGTATCGGGAACAAGATTCCCGATACACCGGCAAAAATGGACACTCACCACTATGCGGCGGGAACGACAAATCGAAGCAGCCCCCTGGCATGAGTCCTTCGAGTTTGGGTGTTTCGGGAATCTTGTTCCCGAAACTGACTACGTATCGGGAACAAGATTCCCGATACACCGGGAAAAATGGACACTCACCACTATGCGGCGGGAACGACAACTCGAAGCAGCCCCCTGGCATGAGTCCTTTGGGTGTTTCGGGAATCTTGTTCCCGAAACTGACTACGTATCGGGAACAAGATTCCCGATACACCGGCAAAAATGGACACTCACCACTATGCGGCGGGGGAACGACAACTCGAAGCAGCCCCCTGGCATGAGTTCCTTCGAGTTTGGGTGTTTCGGGAATCTTGTTCCCGAAACTGACTACGTATCGGGAACAAGATTCCCGATACACCGGGAAAAATGGACACTCACCATTATGCGGCGGGAACGACAACTCGAAGCAGCCCCCTGGCATTAGTCCTTCGAGTGGGTGTTTCGGGAATCTTGTTCCCGAAACTGACTACGTATCGGGAACAAGATTCCCGATACACCGGCAAAGGTTGAGAAGGGGAGGGCCACCCCCCATTATGCGGCGGGAACGACAACTCGAAGCAGCCCCCTGGCATTAGTCCTTCGAGTTTGGGTGTTTCGGGAATCTTGTTCCCGAAACTGACTACGTATCGGGAACAAGATTCCCGATACACCGGCAAAAATGGACACTCACCACTATGCGGCGGGAACGACAACTCGAAGCAGCCCCCTGGCATGAGTCCTTCGAGTTTGGGTGTTTCGGGAATCTTGTTCCCGAAACTGACTACGTATCGGGAACAAGATTCCCGATACACCGGGAAAAATGGACACTCACCATTATGCGGCGGGAACGACAAATCGAAGCAGCCCCCTGGCATGAGTGGGTGTTTCGGGAATCTTGTTCCCGAAACTGACTACGTATCGGGAACAAGATTCCCGATACACCGGGAAAAATGGACACTCACCACTATGCGGCGGGGGAACGACAACTCGAAGCAGCCCCCTGGCATGAGTCCTTCGAGTTTGGGTGTTTCGGGAATCTTGTTCCCGAAACTGACTACGTATCGGGAACAAGATTCCCGATACACCGGGAAAAATGGACACTCACCATTATGCGGCGGGAACGACAAATCGAGGGTCTGCTTCAACCCCCGGCACCTTCGAGTTGGGTGTTTCGGGAATCTTGTTCCCGAAACTGACTACGTATCGGGAACAAGATTCCCGATACACCGGGAAAAATGGACACTCACCATTATGCGGCGGGAACGACAAATCGAAGCAGCCCGCTGGCATGAGTGGGTGTTTCGGGAATCTTGTTGGGTGTTTCGGGAATCTTGTTCCCGAAACTGACTACGTATCGGGAACAAGATTCCCGATACACCGGCAAAAATGGACACTCACCATTATGCGGCGGGAACGGCAAATCGAGGGTCTGCTTCAACCCCCGGCACCTTCGAGTTGGGTGTTTCGGGAATCTTGTTCCCGAAACTGACTACGTATCGGGAACAAGATTCCCGATACACCGGCAAAAATGGACACTCACCACTATGCGGCGGGGGAACGACAACTCGAAGCAGCCCCCTGGCATGAGTCCTTCGAGTTTGGGTGTTTCGGGAATCTTGTTCCCGAAACTGACTACGTATCGGGAACAAGATTCCCGATACACCGGCAAAAATGGACACTCACCACTATGCGGCGGGAACGACAACTCGAAGCAGCCCCCTGGCATGAGTCCTTCGAGTTTGGGTGTTTCGGGAATCTTGTTCCCGAAACTGACTACGTATCGGGAACAAGATTCCCGATACACCGGCAAAAATGGACACTCACCACTATGCGGCGGGAACGACAAATCGAGGGTCTGCTTCAACCCCCGGCACCTTCGAGTTGGGTGTTTCGGGAATCTTGTTCCCGAAACTGACTACGTATCGGGAACAAGATTCCCGATACACCGGGAAAAATGGACACTCACCATTATGCGGCGGGAACGACAACTCGAAGCAGCCCCCTGGCATGAGTCCTTCGAGTGGGTGTTTCGGGAATCTTGTTCCCGAAACTGACTACGTATCGGGAACAAGATTCCCGATACACCGGGAAAAATGGACACTCACCACTATGCGGCGGGAACGACAAATCGAGGGTCTGCTTCAACCCCCGGCACCTTCGAGTTGGGTGTTTCGGGAATCTTGTTCCCGAAACTGACTACGTATCGGGAACAAGATTCCCGATACACCGGCAAAAATGGACACTCACCACTATGCGGCGGGAACGACAACTCGAAGCAGCCCCCTGGCATGAGTCCTTCGAGTTGGGTGTTTCGGGAATCTTGTTCCCGAAACTGACTACGTATCGGGAACAAGATTCCCGATACACCGGCAAAACTGACTACGTATCGGGAACAAGATTCCCGATACACCGGCAAAGGTTAAGAAGGGGAGGGCCACCCCCCACTATGCGGCGGGAACGACAACTCGAAGCAGCCCCCTGGCATGAGTCCTTCGAGTTCCCGCTGCACGCCTAACACTCACGCCGGGCAGATGCAGACCGTGCCCCCTCTCGCGGGGGAAGGCGCCACTTATGCAGCGGGAACTTGAGGGGCTTCATGCCAAGCCCTGCCACACAATGGTAAGCCGGTAGAATTACGAGCCAGTTGAAATACCGGCGAATTACGAAACAAACTCCCGAAAGGAGACAAAAATGACGCATCCGGAAGGCATCCCAGAGCAACCCCTCCCGGCCACAAAGGCGCAGACCCGGCCGGGGCGTCACCTCCCCGTACGGCCCTTCGGGGCATACGCCCGCGAAGTATCAGACCGATCAGTGTCTTAAAGGCGGTCCCGCGGACGGTGCGGTGGCTGCCTGAACTCTCTCTGGCGGTCCGCTTCACGGTCTCTCGAATTTCGATTTTGGTATAATAATAATTGGATTCTAACTCCTAAAGCGGCGCAGCCGCAACCAAGAAGGCCATCGCCGGAAAATCAATACGGCCTTTCCGTAATTCGGAAGGTCGGTGGTTTCTTCTTACGTATCTTGCAACTGAAATCCGAGGTCACATATCAAAGTTCAGCACAGCTTGTATAGGATTTCAGTTGTAAGATACTAACTTCTACTTCAAAGGGAGGCGCCAGGTGACTTACGACATAGTGATAGTAGGCGGAGGTGCGGCGGGACTGACCGCCGGTATATACGGCTCGCGTGCCAGGCTGACGACGCTGCTGGTGGAGAAGAACTATCCGGGCGGGCAGGTGATGATGTGCGAGAACATCGAGAACTTCCCTGGCTTCGCGAAGGGGACCTGCGGAATGGACCTGGCGACGGGGATGCGAGAGCAGGCCGAGAGGTTCGGCATGGAAACGGTGCTCGCCGAGGTGGACAGGGTGGACCTGAAGAGTCTCGAAAAAGTTGTTCATACCGTCGATGGCAGGGAAATCCGGGGCAAAACGGTGGTCCTGTGCCTGGGGGCGAGCCCGCGCAGGCTGGGCGTGCCGGGTGAAGCCGAGATGGTCGGCAGGGGTGTCTCATACTGCGCCGTGTGCGACGGGGCTTTCTTCCAGGACAAGCGCATCGCGGTGGTCGGAGGAGGAGATACGGCGGTCGAGGACTCGGTTTTTCTGACGAGGTACGCTTCCCAGGTCGACATTTACCATCGCAGGAATGAGTTCCGAGCGCAGCGGATCATTCAGGAGAGGGCGCTGTCCAATCCTAAGATTCGGGTGAATTGGAGCAGCGTGATCCGGGAAATCGGCGGCAGCCCGATGGTCGAGTACCATCGGCGTGGAGCACCTTCCGACCGGCGAAGTGAAGAAGACGCTGGTGGACGGTGTATTCGTGCTCATCGGAGCGGACCCGAACACGAAGATGATCGAGGATCAGGTCGCGCTCGACGATCAGGGCTACATAGTAACCGATGAGAACATGCAGACGAGCATTCCGGGGGTATTCGCGGCGGGCGACGTGCGCAGAAAACTGCTGCGCCAGGTCGTGACCGCCTGCGCCGACGGCGCCATCGCCGCCACAGCCGCGCAGAAGTATATCGAAGGGTCAAGTTAAATTGATAATTGATAATTGACAATTGACAATGGCGGCTGAGGGTCGGGTTAAAAGTTCCGTTGTTTCGGGAAACCCCTTTCCCGAAACGGGCTGCACCCCCCTCTATGCGGCGGGAACGACAAATCGAGGAAATCCTTGGAAGAGCGTCCTTCGAGTTCCCGCTGCACGCATGGCACAGCGGCTGGAGGGATGATGGATACCAACCGCATGGCTGTCACTTGCGAACGAATGTGAGGAATCTCGACCTATCGGATGAGCCTCACCCGCGAAGGGTTAAGTTAAAGGCCGGAGGGAGACCTTCCCTAACCTTTAACCTCGTCCCCTCTCGTTGACAGCGGAACATCGATGTTCTAGTATAGTATCTTACAACTGAAATCCTATACGAGTTGTAATGAATTTTGATATGTCACCTCGGATTTCAGTTGTAAGATACGTAAGAAGAAACCACCGACCTTCCGAATTATGGAAAGGCCGTATTGATTTTCCGGCGATGGCCTTCTTGGTTGCGGCTGCGCCGCTTTAGGATTGGTATGAAGTCAGCGGCAATCGCCAAAGTAATACCCGGAATTACCTTGACCGTGTGCGCCTTTGGGCTGGTTTTTTGGATCACCAGCAATCGGCGGGCCATAGATGTGAGCGTTCGAGAACCGGGGCAAGAGCAGCAGGTGATGGGTCAGGGCCAGCAGCCGGTTTCCGGCCCCGCGGCACCGGTGGCTGCCGTGCCGAGCGCGCCGGTGTCCGCGCCTTTGGAACAGGGTCAGGCTGCCCAGGCGCCGGTCCGGACGATTGCGGGCGAATGGCCGCGATTCAGGGGCGCGAACTTCGACAACATCTCGACTGAGGCCGTTCCCCTCGCCGCCAAGTGGGCCGCCGGGTATCCTCCGCTTTTATGGGGGCTCGACGTTGGTGAGGGCTACGCCGGGGCCGCGGTATCGGCGAGCCGTGTGTACGTTCTCGACTACGACCGCCAGGCTCAGGCCGATGTCTTGCGATGCCTGGCCCTGGCCGACGGCAAAGAACTTTGGCACGTTTCTTATCCCGTCGTGGTGAAGCGAAACCATGGCATGTCCCGCACAGTGCCCGCTGTTTGGGGTAAGTATGTCGTCACACTCGGGCCTAAGTGCCATGTTATGTGCGCCGACGCCACCACGGGCCAGGTCTACTGGTTCAAGGACCTGGTGAGGGAATATCGCACGGACGTGCCCCCGTGGTACGCCGGGCAGGTGTCCCTTGATCGACCAGGGCAGGGCGATTATCGCGCCCGGCGGGACGGCTCTCATGGTCGCCATCGATTGCGCCACGGGTAAGGTGGTGTGGACAACGCCGAATCCGGCGGCCTGGGCGATGACGCACTCCTCGATAGTTCCTATGAACTACAGGGGGACCCGGATGTATCTCTACTGTGCCGGCGGCGGGGTTGTCGGGGTTTCGGCGAAAGACGGCAGAGTGCTCTGGCAAACCGCGGACTGGACCGTGAAGATCGCCAACGTGCCCTCGCCGGTGGTAATCGGCGACCGCGTTTTCGTGACGGGTGGATATGATTCCGGATGCATGATGATGAAGCTGGTCGATCAGGGCGGCAAGATCGCCCCACAGACTGTATTTCGGCTGCCGGCGAGCGTGTTTGGCTCCGACCAGCAGACGCCGATCTTCTATGAAGGCTATATTTACGGCGTGGCGCCGGGAGGGCGGCTCGCCTGTTTGAGCGTGGATGGCAAACCGGTGTGGTCGTCTCCGGCGGATTATCGCTTCGGCCTTGGGCCGTATCTTATCGCCGACGGCAAAATTTTCGTGATGGACGATACCGGCGTCTTGACTATCGCCGAGGCCGTGCCTTCGGGTTTCCACCCACTTGGCCGGGTGAGGCTTCTTTCCGGCCACGACTCCTGGGGGCCGATGGCCCTCGCCGGCGGCCGCCTGATCGCCAGAGACGTTACGCATATGGTATGCGTGGATTTACGGGCAAATTCTGAATTTCGAAATTCAAAATTCGAAATCGAAGGGGCTGAATTCGCAATTGACACCTCGATCCAGGGTCCTGCTGACCGCCGGTGTTGTCGTCGCGGTCTTCGTCGCGGTGCGGCTGATCGGGATGATCGGAGGCTGCGCGAGCGGGCGATGCCGCGCGTCGGTGGATGCGTTCGATGCGCGAATGCGAGAACTCGCGCGGACCGATCCCAGGCTGCTCGCATACAAAGAGGGCCGTCCTATTCCTACCGGCTTTAGAAACCCTCGCGGGATAGCCGCCGGCAAGGACGGCCGCATTGACGTAGCCGGAGATCGCGCGGTCAAGGTCTTTTTGGGCGGGGTCTGCAAGTCGGTCATCGGACTGGACGCCGAACCCTATTGCGTCAGCGTGGCGGAAGACTCGGCTATCTACACCGGCATGATCGACCACGTGGAGGTAATCGGCCCGAACGGCGTTAAAGCAGCCAGTTGGAAATCGGTCGGCGGCAAGCCCTATCTGACTTCCGTCGCCGCCTCGACGCGCGATGTGTGGGTGGCGGACGCCGGCAACAGGGTGGTGCTTCATTATAGTCCTGCCGGGCAACTGGTCGGGACTCTGGCCGGCGCCGACCGCGCGAAGAACGCGCCGGGCCTGATCATTCCCAGCCCGCACCTGGATGTTGTGCCGGCAGGCAATGGCGAGGTTTGGGTTTCGGACTCCGGACGGCATAGATTGGAGCTTTATTCCGGCGATGGCAAGCTGATAAGGTTCTGGGGCAAGGACGCGTTTTCAATCGAGGGCTTCAGCGGGTGCTGCAACCCGACCGACTTTGCGCTTCTTCCCGATGGGAAGTTCGTCACCGCGGAAAAAGGCTTGCCGAGGGTAAAGGTGTATCGGGCGGATGGGTCACTGGAGAGCGTGGTGGCTGGAGTGGAGGCGTTCAACTCGGACGTGACGGGGCTGGATGTGGCCACGGATTCTCGCGGGCGCATCTTCGTCCTCGATCCGGCGTCGAGGTGCGTGCGAGTATTTGTGAGAAGAAATTCCAACTGAGAAGGGATTTAATTGCGAAAACGTTCGGGGAGCCGAACACGAAAACATGTTGGGTTTACCGCTTTTCGGTCGAAACGGAAAGTGCAGGATCCAGGGCCGCGGCCACATTTGCCAATCCCGCTGGGTTGAACTTCCGTTTCGACCAATAACGCGAAAAACCCAAAGGCCGCCTTGTCTGCTTTTAGCGACAACAGATTGTTTCTAACAGGGCGCTAAGCGCCTACTTCAAAATTCAAAATTCAAAATTTAGAATTCGGGACTGCCCCCCAGGAGAGATAATGGCTAACGAAGTGGACACTCGCCGGACGCGGCGGGAGTTTCTAAAGGATATAGGCAGAAAGGCAGCGATTTTCGGGCTTGTCTCGGGCACGGCGCGGCTGGTCACCAAGCCGGGCAGGCACTCTGAGAGCTGCGTCGGCAGTGGCATCTGCCGCGACTGCGCGAGCCTGAGCACTTGCGGTCTGCCCCAGGCGCTGTCGGTCAGAGAGGCAGGCGCTTATCGCGCCCGGAACGACAATTTGTTGTCGTTCCGGGCGCGATAAGCGCAAGAAGAAACCACTGACCTTTCTCGTTACGGAAAGGCCGTATTGATTTTCCGGCGATGGCCTTCTTGGTTGCGGCTATGCCGCTTTAGGAGATAGGACGGCGCCCTCCCTTTCCTGATTCCTAATTCTAGTCGCTAACCCGGCAAAGCCGGAAGGGAATTCAACCGCGAAAACACGAAAGGGGGAAAGCACGGAAGGGGATTTCAGCGCCCCGTTGCATCGGGAAACCCCTTCCCGGATAGTCCGACCGCGCAGGGTTTCGGGAAAAGGGTTTCCCGAAACAACTTTCGTGTTTTCGTGATGAGAATTCAATGCGTCCTGCACAGAACCTTGTTCCGAAGGGACTAAAGACTTAAGGTTAGGCCAATGTCCGAGCATAACAAAATCGACCGGCGTGAGCTGCTCCGGAGCGGTGTTTGGTACGCGGGCCTGGTCAGCATCGGCGGCGGTTTGGGGAGCCTCGCCGCCCGCACCCGCGAGCGCACGCTCTGGCAGATCGACCCCGACAAATGCATCAACTGCGACAAGTGCGCCAGCGAATGCGTGCTGAGCCCCTCCGCGGCGAAATGCGTGCACGCCTTCGCGATGTGCGGCTACTGCAAGCTCTGCACCGGTTTTTTCGAGCCTGCTCCCAATGCCTTGAACACGGGTGCTGAGAACCAGCTTTGCCCCACTGGAGCGATCAAACGCGGCTTCGTCGAAGACCCATATTATCAATACACTATCGATGAAGAGCTCTGCATCGGCTGCGCACTCTGCGCGAAGGGCTGCAATGCATTCGGCAACGGGTCGCTCTTTATGCAGATCCGCCACGACCGCTGCGTGAACTGCAACCAGTGCGCGATTGCCACAGCCTGCCCGGCGCAAGCATTCGTTCGAGTGCCCGCCGACCAACCGTATCTTCTCAAGACCAGGCAGGGCAGGACATGACGAGAGCGGAAAGCGGAAAGTGGAAAGTGGAAAGCCCGGACTTCCGACCCGACGATTCTCCCGTTGTTTCGGTAAACCCTTCTCCCGAAACGCCTCGCTTCCCGGTCGTTTTGGGAAACCCCTTGCCCGGGTGCCCACGGGTTACAAACCCGGGGAACCGGGTCCGGCGTTCGGAAGCGCCGGACCATCGGACGATACGAGAGTCGCCAGCCAGCCGCAAGCCCGAGCCAACACGTGCGAACGGAGGTTCCGGACTTTCCACTTTCCGCTTTCCACTTTCCACCGGCCTGCTTCTGTGCCTGGCGACTTGCGCGAGCGCCGTGCAGCGATTTCCGCCGCCCGATTTCACCTCGGGCTATAAGCTGCCGGTGACGGCCATGCCGCCCGCGCGGGGCGAGGTTTTCGACTACATAGATATCAGCGTGCTGCTGGCCGCGCTTCTCGTGGCATCGTATCTGGTGATTTGGCGCCGGTCGCGCAAGGGCATAGCGGGGCTGGCGATCTTTTCGCTGGTCTATTTCGGCTTCTACCGGCACGGCTGCATCTGCCCGATAGGGGCGATCCAAAACGTGACGCTCGCGCTCGCGGACCGATCCTACGCGCTGCCGATGGCGGCTGGGGTCTTCTTTCTGCTGCCGATACTCTTCGCGCTTTTTGTGGGACGGGTATTCTGCGCGGCGGTCTGCCCTCTTGGAGCGGCCCAGGATGTGGTCTTGCGCAAGCCCACGAAGGTCCCGCCGTGGCTTGCGCAGGCGCTGGCTTTGCTGCCCTGGATTTACCTTGGCGCCGCTGTGCTTTTCGCGGCCACGGGCAGCGCGTTCCTGATCTGTCAGTACGATCCGTTCGTGGCGTTCTTCCGCCTTGGCGGAAGTTCGGTGATGCTGAGCATAGGGGCGGCGGTCCTGATCTTGGGAATCTTCGTGGGCAGGCCGTATTGCCGGTTCCTGTGCCCCTATGGGGCGCTGCTCCGGTTGGTCTCGCCGCTCGCGAAGTGGCGGGTGACGATCACGCCGAGCCTGTGCACTCACTGCCGGCTCTGTGAGGAGTCGTGCCCGTTCGGCGAGATCAGGCTTCCAAGCCAGCCGGATGGCAAGCGCACCGAAGGCAAGAATCGGCTATCCGTGCTGCTGGTTCTGCTTCCTGTATTGGTGCTTGCGGGAGCTTTATTGGGCCGCGCGAGCAGCACGGAGCTTTCGCGCGTTAATCCCACGGTCAGGACCGCTCAGCGAGTTTTGATGGAGGAGACCGGCAAGGTGGTGGGAACGACCGATGAGAGTAAGGCCTTCTACAAGCAGGCGGAGCCAAGTGCCGATATCTACGTGGAAGCGCTCTCGATCGGCGGAAAGTTCAGACTTGGCGGCGCCTTGTTCGGCGCATGGGTGGGGCTGGTGATCGGCCTTAAGCTGATCTGGTTGGCGGTCCGTCGCCGGAGGAGCGAATACGAAGCCGACCCTGCCGGTTGCGTGGGGTGCGGGCGGTGTTACTGGTCGTGCCCCGTCGAGCGGGCGCGGCGAGGCGATGCCGAGGCCATCCGGCTCTTGGAGGAACGGGCGTGACGCGGATGGATAGACCGGAAAAGCTAGACCAAAACGCGCAAGATTGCTATACCGCCGCGGTTCGCACGGCGGCTATCGCGGGTGTGTTTTGCCTGATCGTGCTGGTCCTGATGCTGGTCAATGGGTTGCAACTGACTGCCGGTCGACCCTCGCTATGCCGGCGAGCTTGCGAGCCTCAAGACCAAGCTTTACAAGCACCCCGGCGACCAAAAACTTAAGGTGCGAATCCGCGAGGTGGACTTGCGCCTGCGCCTGGACTACCTGCGCAGGTTGGATTTCTCTTACAAGGGCGGCTACCTGCTGCTGGCGGGGTTTGCGGCGCTGCTGATGGCGATCCCCGCCGCCGCGCAGTATCGGGAGAAGATGCTGCTGCCGAATATGCAGACCGACCCTGCCGTCGAGGCCCGGCGCAATACCGCCCTGGCGAGGCAGGCGGTTACCTCTCTGGGGCTGGTCGCGCTCGGCTCGTTCGTGGCCGTGGCGATTGTATCCAGAAATGATCTCGCGCGAAGCTACGCCAAGGCCGTGCGCGACTACCGGAACAATCCGTCTTTCGCCATAGAGGCGCCCCCGGCAAACCCGCTGGCCGGTCTGCCGCCGCAAATGCTGGTGAATATGCAGGGCCGGAAATCCGCCGCCGCCCCGGCCGCGCCGGCGGTGGTCCCCGCCGCCGCCCCGAGTTCGGTCGGCGCCGTGCGGCCCGCAATCGCGGCTGCTCCGAAATCTGCTCCCGAGAAAGCTGTCCGCTCCGGACGAGAGAGCGACGTATTGGAACGCGGCGTTTTCTTAAGCGATAAGAGTGGGCAACCGCCACTGGCGGCTCCGAACGCCAGGCCCGCGCTTGCGGGGCCGGAGGCGGCTTTCGACCCGAGCGATTACGCGCCGCCGGGCGCCGAGTTCTCGGCCAACTGGCCCGTATTTCGCGGGCCCGCGGCCGGGGTGGCCGAGGGAAGCCTTCCGATGCAATGGAACGGCCAAACCGGCGAGGGCGTGCTCTGGAAGACCGAGATCGCGCTTCCGGGTTGGAACTCTCCCGTTGTCTGGAGGGACCGCGTCTTTCTGACGGGCGCCACGGCCGGCAAGCGCAAGATTTACTGCATCGATGCCGGCCGCCGGCCGGATTGTGTGGCAATACGATGCCGCGCCGATTCGTGCGGGCAAGCCGCCGGCTGTGAGCGAGGACGCGGGCTACGCGGCGCCCACGGTGGCTGTGGACGGCAGGCGAGTTTTTGCGATCTTTCCGAATGGGGATTTGTTCTGCATCGATTGGCGGGGAAAGCGACTTTGGGCGAGAAACCTCGGCCCGCCGGAGAGCTTGTATGGCTATGCCTCATCGCTTGCCCTGTTCAAAAGCCTTGTGATAGTGCAGTACGACCAGGGCTCGAGCGATGATGGTAAGTCGATCCTGATTGCGCTACAGGGCGGCACGGGTAAGATCGTTTGGCGCACCGCGCGCCCGGTCGCGAACTCGTGGAGCAGCCCGATCGTCACCCTGGGCCGGCCCAGCAGCTAATCACCGCCGCCAACCCTTGGACAATCGCCTACGATCCGGCCACGGGCAGGGAACTCTGGCGGGCGAATCTCTTGAGCGGGGATGTGGCCCCATCTCCGGCGTGCGGAGGCGGCACGGCCTATGTGTGCAACTCCGGAGCGGTGCTGGCCCGCAATTCGAATGAGCGGGAGGGGCGATGTCACCATGAGCGGGGTCGCGTGGCAGGCAATGGACGGTCTGCCCGACATAACCAGTCCGGCGACGAACGGCGATTTGGTTTTCTTGCTCACAAGCGAGGGAGTGCTCACCTGCTACGATGGCAGGCAGGGCAAGAAGCTTTGGGAGCATTCGTTCGAGACTGCCTTCCGGGCCTCGCCGGTGATAGTGGGGAACCGAGTCCTGCTGCTGGACTGCGAGGGCGTCATGCACGTCGTTGGTGCTGGGCAGGCGTTCGAGGAAGATAAGCAGCTTACCCTGGGCGAGAAAGCAAACGCTACCCCCGCGATCGTGAACGGCCGGCTCTATATCCGAGGCGTGAAGCACTTATTCTGCATCGGCGGGACAGGGTTTACGCATTAAAAATCCCGGTCGAATGAATTCGCGGCTACGACAGCACAAAGTCCCCCGTCGGGGACTGCATCTCCAGTCGGCGAAGGCCGACTTCGTGCCTTGTAGCCCCGGTTTCAACCGGCAGGGCGGGCGGGCGAGGCGCTGCGTCCGGTTTATTGCGTAAGTCCTGATTGGGGGGGGAAGTGACGGGCGGCTGGCGGCCGCATAGGTGGATTGCGCGGCCGTTTCGGGAAAGGGGTTTCCCGAAACAACGGAACCGTCAACTGTCAATCGTCAACCGACAACCACTTTCCAAGGAACCAAAGTGCGCGGTAGACTTCCGGACATTTTACATTCTACCTCCGGCGAAGTGCTGGACTTGAGCTTCGTGGACTCGCTGGTCTCGCGGCTGGGGCGCGGCAGGGAGGCGGCGATTCCCATACTGCACGCAATCCAGGCAGAGTATCGCTATCTGCCGGAGGAGGCGCTCAAGCGAGTGTGCGAGCTTACGGATATCACCCCGGCGGCGATCACGGGCATCGCCTCGTTTTACTCGCAGTTCAGGCATAGGCCCGCCGGTCGCCACCTGATCAGCGTCTGTCACGGCACGGCATGCCACGTCAAAGGGGCGGGTCTGGTCTACGATGCCATCCGCCGCCACCTTGGCCTTTCCGGGGAGGAGGATACCGACCCTGGCGGAGCATTCACCGTTCAAAAGGTATTTTGTCTCGGCTGCTGCACTCTTGCCCCGGTGCTTCGCATCGACGGCGTCACCTACGGACACCAAACCCCGGACTCGGTTCCGAAGTCGCTGAGGGATTTTCTGGAACTCGAGCGTCGGGGCGCGGTCGCCCTGCGCTTCGACTCTCCCGGCCAGCGGACCGAGGGTTTGGCGGAGATCAGGATTGGAATGGGCTCGTGCTGCATCGCTGGTGGAAGTTCGGAGGTTCGGACAGCGCTGGAGCAGGCGGTGAGCGACTGGCGCGTTCCCGCGGCGATAAAGACTGTCGGCTGCGTCGGCATGTGCCACCAAACCCCACTCGTGGAAGTATCCCGGGCCGGGAGGTCTCCGGCAATCTATGCGAAAGTGGACCCCGCCGGTGCGGCGTCGATAGTCCGCCGGGCACTTCAAGCCCAGGGGAATAGCCCGCCGCGTGGGCGCGGTAGTCTCCTCGGCTGTCGAGATGGTCCTCACCGATGAGTCGTGGGAGCCGGTGACCCGCTACGCAATCGACGTCCGCGATGAGAGCGTATGCGCCTTCGCCGGAAGGCAGGTGCACATTGTCACCGAGCACTGCGGGCATCTCGACCCTCTGGACCTGGACGAATATGCGGCTCACGATGGCTTTGCGGCGCTGCGCGCTCTCCTCGAAAGCGATCCGCGCAATATGATAGACACGATCGATTCGGGCCGGGCTTCGCGGGCGCGGTGGGGCGGGCTTTCCCACGGCTGGCAAGTGGGCGGCGGTCCGCCGGGCCGAGAGCGACACGAAGTACGTCGTATGCAACGGCGATGAGGGCGATCCCGGCGCCTTTATGGACCGCATGGTGCTGGAGTCTTACCCGTACCGCGTCCTGGAGGGGATGATCATAGCCGCGCTGGCAGTCGGCGCCAGCCAGGGCTATCTCGGAATTCGAGCCGAGTATCCTCTGGCCGTGCGGCGAATTCGGGAGGCCATCGCGCGCTGCCGTGAGCGCGGCTTCCTTGGGATGGGCATCCTCGGGAGTGCCTTCAGCCTGGAATTGGAGGTAATGGAAGGGGCGGGCGCATTTGTCTGCGGGGAAGAAACCGCGCTCATCGCCTCGATCGAGGGCCGAAGAGCGACGCCGCGGCTTAGACCGCCCTATCCCGCGGAGAAAGGGCTTTGGGGCAAGCCCACGAGCGTCAATAATGTCGAGACCTACGCGCTTGTGCCGTGGATTATTCGTCACGGGTCCGTGGAGTTCGCCGCGTTTGGCGCCGCCGCCGGCAAGGGGACCAAGGTTTTTGCCCTCGCCGGCAAGGTGGCGCGCGGCGGGTTGATCGAGGTCCCGATGGGAATTACGATCCGCGAGATAGTGGAGGAGATCGGCGGCGGGGTTGCCGGCGGGCGGCGCTTCAAGGCGGTGCAGATCGGTGGGCCATCCGGCGGGTGCATTCCGGCGGAGCTTGCCGGCACGCCGGTCGATTTCGAGAGCCTGGCTTCGGTCGGAGCGATCATGGGTTCCGGCGGATTGGTGGTGCTGGACGATTCCGACTGCATGGTCGATATCGCCCGGTATTTCCTGGAGTTCACTCAGCGGGAGTCCTGCGGCAAGTGCACGTTTTGCCGGGTGGGCACGCGAAGAATGCTCGATATACTGGACCGGCTCTGTACCGGCGGCGGCAAGGCGGGCGATATCGAGAGGCTGGAAGAGCTGGCTGTTCAAGTTAAGCACGGAAGCTTATGCGGACTTGGACAGACCGCGCCGAACCCGGTCCTCTCGACTCTGCGCTACTTCCGGGACGAATACCTGGCCCACCTGGGCGGCAAATGCCCCGCGGGCAGGTGCAGGGCGCTGGTTGCTTATCGGGTCACAGCCGATTGCTTCGGCTGCACCAAGTGCGCGCAGAGTGCCCCGCCGGCGCTATTGAAATGCGACCGTACGAAAAGCATAAGATCGATCCCGCCCGGTGCATCCGCTGCGATACCTGCCGGCAGGTCTGCCCGGTTGGCGCGATAACGGTGGAGTAGGAGGTTGAGGTTTTTAGTATCTTACAACTGAAATCCTATACAAGTTGTAACTGAATTTTGATATGTCACCTCGGATTTCAGTTGTAAGATACGTAAGAAGAAACCACCGACCTTCCGAATTACGAAAAGGCCGTATTGATTTTCCGGCGATGGCCTTCTTGGTTGCGGCTGCGCCGCTTTAGGGTTAGTAGGGTTAGTAGGGTTGGTAGGGGAGGGAGGGCCGTCACTCGCATTGACGATGGCGTCGATTTGGAGTGCGGCGGTCTCGACGCCGCTTTTCCCTTCCGCCGGCTCGGTCGTTTCGGGACTTGAGGAGCGGGGCAATATGAGGAATCTTCCGTTCGGGCAGATTTGCAATCTGGCCCGTAAGGGTTAACCTGGGCATCTCCGATGCCCTAGACGACGTTGTAATTCGAATGGTTGTGATGGGGGATTGCAAATCCCCGAATTGAGCATTCCGGGCCGGATTGCAAATCCGCCCGAACGGGACCATCCTTCTCAGGAAGGGCGGTCCCTTCCCAACCTTTAACCTTGAACCTTAAACTTTTAACCAGTATTTATGAAACTGACAATCGACAATCAATCCGTGGAAATCGAAGCCGGCGCGACGATTCTCGACGCCGCCCGCAAGGCCGGGCATCGCGATACCGACCATGTGCCACATCGACGGCTGCAACCCCGAGACTTCGTGCATGGTCCGCGTCGTCAGGGTGAGCGGCGTGTCCAGGCTGGTCCCGGCGTGTGGGGCGAGGGCCGAGGATGGCATGGAGATCGACACGCACAGCCACGAGGTACGCCTGGCCAGGCGGACCGCCCTGGAACTGCTCTTCGGTGACCACCTGGGGGACTGCATTGGCCCTTGCCAGGCGGCATGCCCCACCCACATGGACATCCCCAGGATGATTCGCGAGATCGCATCCGGCAATTACCCGGACGCCATCGCAACCGTGAAGGAGCACATCGCCCTACCGGCGACTCTCGGGCGGATTTGCCCCGAGGTATGCGAAAAGGCTTGCCGGCGCTCGGCGCTGGACTCGGCGGTCTCGATCTGCCTGTTGAAGCGATTCGCCGCGGATACGGACCTTGCCTGCGAGCGGCCCTATTTGCCGGACTGCAAGCCGGACTCAGGCAAGCGCGTCGCCCTTATCGGCGCGGGGCCCGCCGGGCTTGCCGCGGCTTATTATCTGAGGCAGGCCGGGCACGGCTGCGTGGTTTTCGACGAGCACAGCGAAGCTGGGGGCAACGTGCGCTATGCGGTGGACGAAGAGCGGCTGCCGCGCGCCGTTTTAGACGCGGAGATCGAGACGATAGCGCGGCTCGGGGCCGAGTTTCGACTTGGAGCGAGGGTGCGGTCGGTATATGATGGCGAGTTCGACGCCGTTCTAATCGCCGCGGGGGAGATGGACGAGGAGAAAGTATCCGGATTAGGCGTGCAGCCCTCGGAGCACGGTGTGCATGTGGACAAATCCACGATGATGACTTCGACGCCGGGCGTATTTGCGTGCGGGTCGGCGGTCGTGCCGTCGAAGATAGCCGTGCGCGCCGCCGCGGACGGCCGGTCGGCGGCAGTGGCGATCGGCCATTATCTGGCGGGCGACAAGGTGACGCGCCCCGCGAGGCCGTTTTCGGTGCATATCGGCAGGCTTATGGATGGCGAGATATCGGCATTTATGGATGGAGTCAGTGAAAGCGGGCGTGTAAAGCGGCGGGTGACGGGTTCGATTTCGGCGAGGCGCGCGCGGAATCCGAGCGATGCATGCATTGCGAATGCGGCGAACTGGCCGGCTGCAAGCTGCGTAATTACGGAATCGAGTATCACGCCAGCCCCGCGAAGTACAAGGGCGAGCGCCGGCTATATGCCCGGGATCGCAGTCACTCCCGCGTAGTTTATGAGCCTGGAAAGTGTATCTCGTGTGGGCTGTGCGTTCAGATAACAGCGGATGCCCTCGAGCCGTTGGGCCTCACTTTCATAGGCCGCGGGTTTGACGTGCGCCCGGCGGCGCCGTTCGGCGAGCCGCTCTCGGAAGCATTGAAGCTGACCGCCCAGAGGTGCGCCGCCGCGTGTCCGACCGCCGCTCTGGCGCTGAAGACAGGTTAAAGATTAGAAAGTTGAAGGTTAAAGGTTGGAGAATGCCTAACCCCCATAAGGGATTTCCGCGTTCGGAGCGCGCGTAGCAGATCAGGGATCCTAAGCACATGTCACCGCATATGTCATTCCGAGCAACTGACCGCGACGCTGTCGCAGTCACATTGGAAAGAAACTCAGCCCCGGTGTTTCGGGAATCTTGTTCCCGAAACTGGGGAGTTTCTTAGGAGCGGGTAGCGAGGAATCTCAACGCCGCGCTTGGCTTCTTGTTCCAATGCGTGAGGCTCATCCGGTAGGTTGAGATTTCTCACATTCGTTCGGAATGACAGCCATGCGTTCAGTGGTTACCGTTCCCGATGGTAACTGTACTTAGGCACAGCCTTGGTTGCGAGGTCCATTCTAACCTCGAACCTCTAACTTCGAACATCTATTCTCACAGGAGAAAATCTAATGCCAAGAACCTACAGCAAGATTGCCCCCGACTGGTGGGACTACACGACACTAGACGAGGAGATTCTAAACGACGCTGCAAACCTGGCGCCCGAGAACATGCTGGGCCTTTCGCGGCCCGGATTCAAGGTCGTCTTTTACGACAGCCTCGAGGAGTTCTACTGCGCCGAGGCGCTCGAGTACATCGAGGCCTGGAGGCAGTCCACGCCGGACAACCCCGCGGGAATCTGCGGCCCGATCGGCCCGACCGAACAGCTCCCCTTGGTCGCGCGGATCGTTAACGCGATGGGCCTGAACCTCAAAGATTCGCATTTCTGGGGGATGGATGAGTGGGTCCTGGGCGGCAAAGAAGTTTCCGAGGACCATCCCCTGTCGTTTGCACTTGCGGATAAGTCCTTGTGCTTCGACAGGATCGAACCGGAACTGGCGATGCCGGCCTCGAATATGCATTTCCCCAAGGCGGATGCCGGTGAGTACGTCGCGAGTTGGGATGGGGCGAGGTGCGTCGTGATGCAGGGCGGCCAGGGTGACATCAAGCACTGGGCATTCAACGATCCCGTCAAGCGCGAGGGCAGATATGCGGATAACCCACCGAGCGCGGAGGAGTTTCTGGCGCTCGACACGCGGGTGGTGGACCTGCACCCGATCACGATCATGCAGAACGCGCGGACATCGGGCGGCGGAAAGGTGGACCTGGTTCCGAGCAGAGCCGTGACGGTCGGCCCCAAGCAGACCTGGCAAGCCGAAAGGGTCTCGATCTGGCAGGCGGGCAACCACGACAACCCCTTCGGCCAGCGCCTTACCACACTAATGATATCCAAGAAGATAGCGGACAGCGCGGTCCCGATGTCGATGCTTGGCCTGCATCCCAACGTGCGGTTCAACTTCTATCGAGGCGGCATCGGCACCTGCCAGATCGAGATGCACTAGTGCCTACTTGCATAAATGGCTGATAGTATTCTTGCCGGTGTATCGGGAATCTTGTTCCCGATACGCACTTAGTTTCGGGAACAAGATTCCCGAAACACCGGCTACAGCGTTATGTCGATCGATGATACGCAATGGCTGATAGTATTCTTGCCGGTGTATCGGGAATCTTGTTCCCGATACGCACTTAGTTTCGGGAACAAGATTCCCGAAACACCGGCTACAGCGTTATGTCGATCGATTATGCAACTAAGCACTAGCTAGGGGCTAGAGGCCGCATTATTCATGTAGCGCGTGTTTGCCCAGCACTTTGTGCCTGAACCAAAAGGCTAGTCTATCAATTCGTGAATAAATCGGGCTAGCCGCCAGCCCCTGGCCGCCGCCAGGCGGCCCTGATATCGTGCGCTATGCGGTCCGCAATGGCTTGCTCACGAGTGATACCAATCGCCGGGAATCTGTCGATCTGCCAGGGATTTGCGCCGACCAGCGGTTTGTAAGCAATAGTTGCCACAAAGAAGCAGCAGCATATCAGCAGCAACTGCGCTCCCATAGCCGCGGCGACGTACTTGCGCGTCCACGCTTTTCCGGAAGCCGGCGATCGGAGAAGCCACTTTATTATGCCCGTGCGCTGTCCCGAATACCGATCGTGCGGCCCGGTGCAGCGCCCTGAAAATGACCGACAGCAAAATGATTTCCCCGGCAGCCAGCCCCACTATGGAGCACAACCCCAGCGCGACGATGCTCGAACCGAATCCATTATCCGGCAGCAGGGATGTGACAAGCAGGGGCGCTCCCACCGAGATCGCGAACATCGGCAAGTAAACCGCGCACAAGATCCGAGCGAGCCAGCCTTCACCCCACGGAGCCGCCGGCACGACCGCCTCTTTGCGGCGCCTGCGCAAGATCGCCGCCGGCATCCACAGCAGCGCCGAGACGAGTAGAATCGCCGCCGCCGCCAGGCCGGAGCCGACGAGAAATTCGGGGACGATGCACTGTCGGACCAGCCCATACATCCGCGGCCCGCTGAACAGCTCGGATCTGATCTCCTGCGTCGCGCGGCCGAAGCGAGCTCTGGTCTCGATCAGTGTCGCAACTCTGGGCCGCGGGCCGAAATCCTTATAGACCGGGCCCAGTTCCACCGCGCTGATACCAAAAACCGCGCTGCCAACCAGCAGCCCGATATACTGGCCCGGCTTCGCGGCGGCATAGTTCACGCCCATCGTGCAGCATTCTTGGAGATCGCTCCGCGCCTGGTCCACTCGCCCGTGACGAAGCTGATCGTTCGCGCGGGCCGAGATAAACCGGGCCAGATCGCGAAATTGCACCCCTTCGGAAAACAGCAGCATGATAGCGGGCGATACTGGCGTTTCGAGCACATAGTCCGAAGCATCGGGAACGTAGAAGCGTATATTGCCCAGCCGGTTTGCGGCCCGCACCTCGGCGAACGCGTCATCCGGCCTGCCGAGCGCCTTTAAGGCGAAAGCCTTGCGGTAGTGAACGAGCGCGTTGCCTGGATCGGCCTTCCGCAGTTCTTCCAGCCCGCTCAGACGCTTCTCCCACGCCGCCGCCGCCGCCGCGGCATTTGTGGAGAACTCCGGCTCCTTGCAGCGGTGCTCGAAAATCAGACCGGCCGCAAGTCCGCGCGCCTCGGGTCCCAGCCGGCGCTCTTTCAAGAGCCTCGGCAGGATCTTGGGCGGATAGTGCCAGACAAGCGCCTGCTCGTAAAGCGAGTTTCCCGGAGAAAGCCGCAGCGCCGATTCGAAGCAGCGGATAGCTGCTTCATTCGCGGCAGGCGGATTGCTCGAAAGATCGCCCACAGGCGCCCAGGCCGTTCCGCCTGCAAACCAGCCGTCCACGTAGAGCTTCTCGGCACGACGATGCGGCGTCAGCGGAGGAAAGAATGCGACGAGCGCCGCACTCAGTGCCAGCATGGCAATGACTATTTTCACAGTCCGTCTGGACGGCCACATCTTGGTATCCCTCGGAAAACAGTTGTCAGTTGTCAGTCCGGACCTCTCGCTCACGGGTCGCTCCTCCGCTGGGTGGCGATTTCCGAATCGCCACCCGAACCTCCGAAACGACTCACGAATCGTGAGTACACGTCACCGCATATATCATTCCGAGCAAGTGACCTCGGCGTTGCCGCGGTTACATTAGAAAGAAACCACCTCCGTTGTTTCGGGACACCCTTGTCCCGAAACCAGCAGTTTCTTAGGAGCGGGTAGCGAGGAATCTCAACGCTGCGCCTGGATTGTTGTATCGGGAAACCCCTTTCCCGATACTCCGACCGCGCAGAGTTTCGGGAAAAGGGTTTCCCGAAACAACTTTCGGTACTTTCGTGCTTTTGTGATGAAAAAGTCCCATTCCCTTCCCCCACTAACCCTGAAACCCTATCAACCCTAGCGTGGGAACAGCCGCACTGGCTTCCTTCCGGCCTGGGCCGCCCACAACTCCTCGGGCCTCCACTCCGGCAGGCTGGCTTGGGATTTGAATACGACCGTGTGCTGCTTCGGCAAATAGGCCAGCACGACGAACTGGGCAACGTCTTTGTTTTCAGCCAGCCGAACCTGCCGTCCGCCGGCTGCCGGCGGCCATCTCGATACAAGGCACGGCGTATTTGTCGCGCGCGGCCACAGCCAGGAAGTCGTCGCCTGCCCAGATGTAGTCGAGCTTGCGGCGGGTGGTCTCCACGGGCCTTATCTCGCCCGAGCGCAAACTCAGCACGCGCAGCGCGTGGCGGACTCGGATCCCCGTATTCATCCTTTATCAGCTCGACAAAGGCGGCCTCGCCGGAACTCGGAGACAGCGCAAACGTGTCCACCAGTTTTCCCACGCACTCTATCCGCCGGAACCCGGCCCGCGCATCGAGGACCACCAATTGGCCATCGTGGCGACCGCCGCTGAGCTGGACACTGCCGGAGGAATAACCGGATATCGTTGACTGTATGAAAGCGAGCAGACGGCCATCGCGCGACCACGTGGGGCTGGAGCCATTGCCGCTGATGAGGCATCGAAGGGTGCGCCTGCCGGCATCATAGACATACAGGCGGTCGACGGACTCGTAAGATCTCGCATCCGTCGCCAGGAAGCTGAACCAGCGCCCGGTTGGGCTCCACGCCAGCTCGGATACGCGTCCAATTTCATATTCGAGGATTCGCCCAATCGGCCTGCCCCTGCGGTCCTTGACTGTGAGCGATTCGTCTTTCTCGTGCCGGACCAGGTAGTTTCCCATGGGCGAGACAAGCACGTTTTCGTCAGCCGGCCTGGCGGCGGGCAGGCGGGACAGCGCGCCCGTCAGGAGGTCGATGCGCACCGAGCCGGGGTCACCGGTCAGGGTGGCCGCGCCGCGCCGAGGGTCTATATCCGACAGGTCCAGATTGCCCCCAGCGGCCTCGACAGCGAACTTTTTGGGATCAACGCTCTTTTCTGATGAGCCTCTCTCCGACCCGGAGAAAGTGGACGCGGCGCCTCACCCGCCCGGGCCGCAGGCATCGTGCCGGCCGCATCCGGCCACAAACACCGCCAGCCCGGCGAGCACGAGAAAGCTTTTCACCAGTCTGCCCACGTCATTTCCTCCGATACCGACTCAAACCAGATTTTAATCGCGAAAACGCGGAAGTGTCCGAATTGGAAACTGAAAGGCCCGATCTCGGCTAGTCCATCTGAATTATAGCACATTTTCGCGCCGCCGCGTCGCCACGCGTGCAGCGGGAACTCGAATGGCTTTCCCGTTGTTTCGGGAAACCCTTTTCCCGAAACGGCAGGCACAATTCCTGTGCGTCGGCGCGCTCCGCCCCTATGTCCAACGAGAGTGCCTTGCGTGCGGCGGGAACTCGAAGGCGCCGGATTGAAGCAAACGCTCGACTCGTCGTTCCCGCCGCGTGGGTGGCCGCTTATGGATGGGGTTGACAATTCCGAATTCTCATGGCGCCCCATATTGGGTCCGAACGGTCGGGCAGGGCAGGGCGGTGCCGCAAGGCTGCCCTATCGAGCTTAGAAGCGTACCTGTCACCGCGGCGCTTGTGCCGTATCCGCAGGGCTGCACTTCGATCTCAATTCTGAACCGCAATAGTCGCTTTCGTCGCTAGGACCGAGCCGTCGTTTGTGCGGACGCCGGTGACAATTGCGTAGTCCCCCGCGGCGGGCTCGGCCCCCGAGTATCGAACCTGCACACTTGATTTGCCATCGACGAGCGTGAACCCGGATGAAGAGGGATTCTCCACCCTCCCCCAGGTGCGCGTGTAGACACCCGTAAGCGGCGCCAGCCAGGAAATGCGCGTGCCGAGGGGAGCGAAGCTCCATTTCGCGCCGGTGAGCAGAGTGCTGGAAGTGGCTGTAAGAAGCCTGCAGCCGCTGGAGTCGGTGGAGAGCGTTCCTATCACGCTCGACAAAATTTGCCCTTGAGCGTACCCGGTAGTACCTTGCACCGCTATTCCTGAAAACCTCCCCGGCTCCTGCAAATAGATCGTGTTGGAATCGACGCAGCTTACAATCTTGCCCTGGAGGGTCACCGAATTACCGTCGCCAAGCAGCTTCGCGACACCGATGCTGCCGAGCGAGTAAGTCGACCCCAGCGGATAAGCGCCCATCCCCGCGCAAGGGGAGCCGATCGTGAGATTGTAAGCGCCGTCTCCGGGCATCAGGAACATTGGGTCCACAAAGAGGTTATTCGCGGAAGGGCCGGGGTCGGGGATGTTGCCCCCCCAATCGCCGCCGCTGTTGGAGAAAAGGTCGCAATTGGTAATGGTGGTTGAGGTGAGATTACCGGGCTTTCCCTCGTCATCTCCCCAAAACCCGCCAGAGACAGGCGCGGAATTGAACGCGAAGATGCACTCGCTGATCTCGTGAGGCCCGCCGTAATACGAGTATACCGCTCCGGCGACCGAATCCGCGACATTGTAGGCGACAGTGCAGTTGACGAGATTCGCCCCCGAGTGGAACGGCAGATTCAATCCTCCGCCCACGGTCGCCTGGTTGCCCGTTATCACGCAGCCGGTTATCGTCGGATAGCAGTGGTAGCCGATGTACAGGCCGCCTCCATTGGGAGCGATGTTGTTGGTGATGACACAGTTGGTGATGGTTCGGTCCCCGGTATTGTCGTCCACGTAGTTGCTGAAGTAAATCCCCCCGCCGTTGGCCTGCGCCTGGCAGTCTTGGATGCAGCAGTTGTGGATGCCGACAGTCGAGGTATTTTCGCAATCGATGCCACCGCCGTTGGCCGCAAGCCCGTTTATTATGGTGAAGCCATCGATTTTGGCGTAATCGTTTTGGGGTACATAAATCCCCGGTCCAGCCTGGCCGGCGTCCAGGACCGTCGCTGAAATGCCCAGTTCGCGCTGGGTCAGGCTGATCTCATAGCCGAGGAATCCGCCGTAGAGACTGGTGGCGTTGGGCAGGGTCAAGTGCTCCTGATAGACTCCGGCCTTTATCCACACCGTGCCGCCGCTGGGCATGGAATTCAAGGCCGCGGTAATAGTTGTGAAAGCCGTGGCCCAGGACTTGCCGGTCTGGCCCGTCGCGGGCGCGCCCGCGTCCACATAGACCTGGCACCGGGCCGCTAAAGCCATCAGGCACATATAGAGCATAACAGCCAGTGTGAGTGATTTGCGCATCGTATCTGTCGGTCGGTCGTCAGTTTGAATTCTAAACTCGATAGGTGGCGATCTCCGAATCGCCACCTTAGAGCCAGATAGGGGTCTCCGAACCCCCGGAACATTGGTTACGGCAGCCGGATTCGGAGATCCGGGACTGGCTTTGGGGTGGGGATTCGGAGATCCCCACCCATCAAAGGCAAACGCCTATGCGGGGAACGACAACCCGAGCCCTTCTTTCAAGTTGGCGCCTTCGAGTTCCCGCTGCACGCGTGGCGCCTACGCCCCCGTATAGGTAGGTTGTACTCGCGGACAGTGAACTTTTGCGGACAATCATCCTTATGCAAATTCCATGCCAAACAGCCGCTATCACCTTCGTGTCGCTGCCCTGGCTTTTCGTTCCGGCCGCATAGTGGACCGCCATGCAACTTAATCCGGCTCGCAGTCCGTATTCGATAGGAGAGCACGCCATATCTCCAATTTCCAGTCTCTAACTTCTAATCTCTAAAGGACGGACATGCACGTTGCCGACAGTAGAAGGTCAGCCAGGCCGGTCCGCATCCCATCCATCGCTACTATGATTCCCCGCAACTGGAAGCGTTTTGTGCAGGCGGGGATGCTTGCAGCCACCGGCCTGGGAGCATATATGTATGTCAGTGCGCCGACCAGCGTCAACGTGGCGCCGGTTATCGCCGCGGCGACAACAGAAACCCTGGGAGCCACCGGGACGGTGCGGGGCGACAAGGTGGCCGACCTCGGTCTGGACATGACCGGCGTGGTGCAGGGAATCTATGTCAACAATGGCGACCGTGTGGGCGCGGGGTCGCTGCTTTTGTCTCTGCGGAGCAATGAATTAGACTCCAGGGTGCAGCAGGCGCAGGCATCCGTCAATAGCGCGCAAGCGGAGCTGGCCCGAGCAAGCCGGCCCCCCATGGGTTCGGAGGTCCAGCAGGCGGAAGCCGAGCTTGCGCAGGCCCGGTTGGTGGGCGACGCGCGCGTGGCGGAGGCCCAGGCAAGGCTGAGCGATTTGAAGGCCGGAACCGCGACAGAGGAAATCGCGGAGGCAAAAGCCGAGCTCGATAGCAGAAAGGACCTCCTAACCAAGGCGCGTACCGACTTGGACCGGACCGCGCTGCTGGTGAAAGAGGGAGCGCTGTCGCAATCCAGCCTCGATCAGGCCAAGACCACCGTCGAGACTTCGCTCTCCGCCGTGACAGCGCAGCAGGAGAGGGTCCGGCTGCTCGAATCCGGGGCCAGGCCTCAGCAGATATCCGAGGCCAAAGCGGCGGTCGCCGAGGCGGCGGCCAGTCGGGACACCAGCGTCCGCGCGGCCAGAGAGAAGCTCAATACTCTGCTTGCCATGCCCAGGCATGAGGACGTCGCCGCCGCGCAGGCAAAGGTGGAGGAGGCCCGCACGCAGCTTGTCAGCGCGCTCGACGAAAGGCAGAAGGCCGAGCTTCGCGCGCCGTTTGATGGAGTTGTGGCGGATTTGGCCGTCGAGCAGGGACAATCCGTTTCTCCGGGATTCAAGCTGATGGTGCTGCACCAGTTCACCAAACCGATTATCGAAGTCGAGACGGATGAAGACAACCTCCGCACGCTTTCCATCGGACAGAAGGCGATTGTAAGCTCGGACTCATTCCCGGGAAAGACTTTCGAGGCTGTGCTGACCGACCTGGGATCGAAGATCGACTCGGACCGCGGCACCATGCAGATCAAGCTCCGCCGGAAGGAAGGGTATCGTGGCTGCGGCCCGACCTGACGGTGGATGTGAATGTCGTGGTCCACGTAGGGGCCACGCGGCAAATCGTGCCCACGGACGCCGTCACGAACGTGCGCAGGCGCCCGGCGGTGCTGGTGGTCCGCGATGACAAGGCCATCCCGATCCAGGTTCGAACGGGAGCCACAGGCCCTAGAGGAATAATAGTCTTCGGGAAGCTCAAGACCGGCGAGATGGTGATCCGGGACGCCGTCCACGTTTCGCCTTATTCGGATGTAAGCTATTAGGGTTTAGTGTTTTAGTGTTTAGTGAAGGGAAGAGGAGGCTTTTCCCCTCACTCCCTTCACTCAACACTCAACACTAAACCCTAAAGCGGCGCAGCCGCAACCAAAAAGGGCTATCGCCGGAAAATCAATACGGCCTCTCCATAATTCGGAAGGTCGGTGGTTTCTTTTCAGTATCTTACAACTGAAATCCGAGGTGACATATCAAAGTTCAGGTACCAACTTGTATAGGATTTCAGTTGTAAGATACTGAAGCGGCGCAGCCGCAACCAAGAAGGCCATCGCCGGAAAATCAATACGGCCTTTTCGTAATTCGGAAGGTCGGTGGTTTCTTCTTACGTATCTTACAACTGAAATCCGAGGTGACATATCAAAGTTCAGTACAGCTTGTATAGGATTTCAGTTGTAAGATACTACGCTTTTCCCCAGACTTCGCTGGGGAAAAGTGGCCACCTTACGGTGGCAGTTGACCAAGGCAGGCGGTCGGGTTTTTCGCTTTTCGGTTGTTAAGGGATGATTTGGAGGGGGCGGAGATTTCCACCCCCATCCCTTGAACAACACCTGAGTCGGCTCGGGAGAGCTCCCCAGCGTTGCCCTACCCTCCGCCCAGGCAAAGCAAGTATAGCTCATCCGCCATCCCTTAACAACCATAAAGCGGAAAACCCAAAGGCGGTGCGCCGTCGAATCCGCCTTAGCGACAACAAATTGTTTCTAGGAGGGCGCTAAGCGCCTAAACATAAACTTGGACTAACACATGTTCGAACTAGGGTAGCCCTGCGGCACCTGTCGGCAAGTCATGGCCAGACGGAACTCACCATGGGCGCGGTTGCGGTGGGCGTGGTGCTGGTCGTCTTTCTATCCTCGTTGATTAACGGGCTTCAGGTCGGGCTGATAGACGATGTGGTGGGGAACATTCCTCACGTCACCATCGAAGCCGCCGTGCCTGGGGCAAAGCCCTTGTGGCAGGTCGATGGCGCCAAGCGGCAGCTCGGGATGGTCGTCACCACCCTCGAGAAGATGTCCACACAAAAGCGCAAAGTGCCCGAGTGGCAGCGCCTCCGCGAGACTATCGATCGCCTCAAGGGCGTCAAAGCCACGGCCGCGAGTGTCGAGGGGACCGGGTTCGTGGGCAGGGGCGCGAAGAACGTAAGCTCGGTAATCCTTGGAATCGTCCCCACTGAACACGCCAAAGTGGCATCCATACGAAACCGCGTCATCGAGGGCCATCTGGGAAAAGTCGACCAGCTCAACGCAGCCATCGGCATCAAAATGGCCAATGATCTCGGCGCGCACCTCGGCAGCAGGATCAGGATCATATCCGACGAGGGGGCTATGCGGACATTCCGCGTGGTCTGCATATTCGACATGGGCCTTCAGCAGGCCAACTCGTCGCTGGTTTACGTGGGGCTGAAGGCCGCGCAGGCCCTCTTCAAGATCGGCAAGGATGTCACCACCATCAGCGTCCGGGCTCGCGACATGTACGACGCGGACAAGATCGCGGATCAGATCAGGAGCTTCTGCCCGCTCACGGTGACAAGCTGGATGGAGACGAACAGGGCGTTCCTGGACACACTGCGGGCGCAGAACTCGGCGGCCTTCATCATCCAGACGATCACGCTGCTGGCGTCGGCGTTCGGCGTGGCCAGCGTAATGATAGTCTTCGTCGTGCAAAAATCTCGCGATATCGGCATCCTCAAGAGCATGGGCGCGACTTCACGGCAGATAAGGAAGGTGTTCCTGCTGGAGGGGCTGGGGGTGGGCCTGGGCGGCGCGCTCCTGGGCTCGGGCCTGGGCACGGGCTTGTGTTTCATGGCGGCCAATGTATTCGTGCCGGGCGAGACGTTCGGCGGGAGGCCGGCTACCATAGTGCCGATGAGCTGGGACATCAAATATGTGGCGCTGGCGTCGCTGG
This sequence comes from uncultured bacterium, assembly GCA_963823885.1. Lineage (GTDB taxonomy): Bacteria > Armatimonadota > UBA5829 > UBA5829 > UBA5829 > CAWGNL01. The sequence continues at coordinate 98,475 of CAWGNL010000098.1, read as the reverse complement.
TTGCCGTCATGGTAGGGCTGGCGAGCAGCATATTGCCGGCGCACCGAGCGTCCAGGTTGAATCCGGTGGAGGCGATTCGACATGGCTAAGTGCAAGCATCCGACTATCCTGACCGCGAACCTGTCAAAAAGCTACGGCGCCGGCATAATGACCTGGGCACTGCAAGAGGTCGATTTCCGCGTCGAGTCGGGGGAGTTCGTCGCGGTGGTGGGTGCGTCGGGCTCCGGCAAGAGCACGCTCCTCAACATTATCGGCGCCCTGGATAAACCCTCCTCGGGGCGGGTCTTTATCAACGGCTGCGACACCTGGCGCCTGGATGAAGACTCGCTGGCTGTGCTCCGGGGCGAGACGATAGGCTTCATATTTCAATTTCATTATCTGCTCAATGAGTTCAGTGTGCTGGAAAACGCGCTGATGCCGGTTTGTATCCGCAAGGGGCGCGCCACCCGCGAGGATACCGACTGGGTCACTCACTTGCTCGACAGGGTGGGGCTGGCTGGCAGGCTGAAGAGCAGACCCAACGAGCTTTCCGGCGGTCAGCAGCAGCGCGCCGCCATTGTCAGGGCCCTCGCGAACCGGCCTAAGCTGATTCTTGCCGATGAGCCCACGGGCAATCTCGACAGCAAGAATGGGGCGATGGTCTTCGATTTGCTCACCGACCTCAACTTCCAACTGGGCACGTCTTTTGTTCTGGTGACTCACGATGACCGCCTTGCCCAGCGGGCGGACCGCATCGTGGCTATGGAGGACGGGCGCATCAGCGCCGACTACCGGGTCGGAGAATGCCGCGAAGCCGCCCGCGTCGCGGGTTGAAAGTTAAAAGAATGCAGGCCACTGGATGTGCCAATGGCCTGCATTCAGTTGTGCAAACTAGACGCCCCTTTCGAGTCTTCGCCCCACAGAGTTCATCCCGATACCCAGGATAATCTGATCCAGGCCGAAGACCAGCGCCCACCAGTGTTTCGCGTATCCGTGGCTGCCGATGGCGGCGGCAATCGCCATAACGCCGCCGGCGAGCACGAATGCGCCAAATATCAAAGCTAAAACCGCTGCCCCCATGAGGGGACGGGTCAGCAGGGCTATTCCGTTGTTTCGGGAAACCCTTTTCCCGAACATGCGGGCGGCACGGTTCCGGCGACTTTCGACTTTTGACTTCCGTTACATTGACATTTAGAGTCAATCGACATATACTACAGTTGGGGTTGCAACTCCGGAAACGCATTCGGAAAAACACCTGACGACCGGGGTTCCCCGACTTTTGACTTTGCGACTTTCGACTATCTTTTTCGAGGTGTATGATTTGAGTCGTGTGATGCGCGCGTTATTTTGCGTCGCTTTTGCCGCGGCTATCGGATTGGCTACGGGCGGTATCGATGCCGGCGAGACAACCAAGTCGATACGAGTCATCTTTACCAATGACCTGCTCGGAAATCTCGAGCCATGTGGGTGACACGGCAATAGGCAGGGCGGTCTTGCCCGGCGAGCGACATTAATAGAGACGCTGTTAAAAGAGAACCCGAACACTGTGATCGTGGACAGCGGGAACCTCTCGAATACGCCTGACAAACTGGCGATTATCGCACCGCTGATGGCGAAAATGCATTACGACGCCCTCGGCATCGGCGTATACGACCGGCGACTGGGGGAGCAGTACCTCCAACAGGTCGCGAAGAACAAACTGACCGTCCTGGATACCGCGCCCGAGGCGCCCAAGGGCGTGGAGCCTTTCGTTGTGAAGAACATCAATGGAGTGAAGGTCGGGATCGTGTCTTTCGGAGCACCCCCGATTGACGCCGACCCCGCGGATGACTATGCCATGCGCAAGGCCAGGTTTGCCGCCTACATGCAAGCGCGTGCCAAGGCGGATGTCCTGATACTGCTCGATCAGGCCGACGTGGCGGATCCCGACTGGATACAGCGTAACGGTGCAAGAATCGGCGCCCCGGACATCGTGATCGGCGGAGCGTCGAAGAGCGGGCCGCTGGTGGTGGGCAAGACGCAAATCATGCCGACAAGCGTCGAGGGGAAAACAGTCGGGGTTGTCGACATTGAGATGGCCGATGGACGAGACCCCAAACTCAGTGCTCGCTCGGTCGTGCTGGATGACAAGATCAAAGCGGACGAAGCCGTCGCAAAGCAGGTGAGCGATTTTAGCATCGCGACGACACATCCGGGAACGGTCGCGAGCGCGCATCCGGGGCCGGCCCCGGCGCCCGCTCAAGGCACTCAGGGCACTCAAGGCACACCCTATTATTCCCCGGCACTATGCAAGGCATGTCATATCAATGAATACGAAGACTGGCGGAAAAGCAGAGCATGCCAGCGCCATTGCGACTATTGTGGAGGCGAAGAGCCTCACGCCGGAGTGCCTGTCGTGTCACTCCGAGATGTTCCGGCGGCTGCAGCGTGTGACCGTGCCGAGCGACAACGTCGGTGGTGTGGAATGCGCGACCTGCCACATGAACTCGCTGCCGCACGGGATGGAGCGCCGGAGCGCGGCCGCGAAGGCGCCGGTAAATAAGGCTCTTTGCCTCTCTTGCCACACCAAGGACCGCAGCCCCAACTACAATGAACGCACTTATTTCCCAAAAGTGGTCCACGCGAGCGGGGTTAAAGGTTAGAAAGTTAAAGACTGGGTGTTGGGTGTTGGGTGATGGGTGTTGGGGGGAAGGAATTCCCTTCCGGCACCCAACACCGACCGCCCATCACCTGCCAACCGACATGGATGTCGGGCCGGATTTCCTATCCGAGCCCTGACCGGCAATGCGGGGATTTGCAATCCCAGAAACCACTCGGGTTACAGTGTTGTTTAGGCATCGGAGATGCCCAGATTGTTCTTTACGGGCCAGATTGCAAATCTGCCCGAACGGAGTCGGCGTTGGCCGCCGCCTTTGAGTCTAACTTCCAACTTCTAAAGCGGTATAGCCGCAACCCAGAAGACCATCGCCGGAAAATCAATACGGCCTTTCCGTAATTCGGAAGGTCGGTGGTTTCTTCTTACGTATCTTACAACTGAAATCCGAGGTCACATATCAAAGTTCAGCACAGCTTGTATAGCATTTCAGTTGTAAGATACTACGCTTTTCCCCAGACTTCGCTGGGGAAAAGTGGCCACCTTACGGTGGCAGTTGACCAAGGCAGGCGGTCGGGTTTTTCGCTTTTCGGTTGTTAAGGGATGATTTGGAGGGGGCGGAGATTTCCACCCCCATCCCTTGAACAACACCTGAGTCGGCGCTCGGGAGAGCTCCCCAGCGTTGCCCTACCCTCCGCCCAGGCAAAGCAAGTATAGCTCATCGGCCATCCCTTAACAACCATAAAGCGGAAAACCCAAAGGCGGTGCGCCGTCGAATCCGCCTTAGCGACAACAAATTGTTTATAGGAGCGCGCTAAGCGCCTAACCTCTAGTATGAGCGATCTGTTAAAACACCTTGCCGACTACGTCGGCGGTCTTCCGAACGCGGATGTGCACGTCGTCCTCGGAGCGAGTTTTGGGGAGGATGAGCAGGCCGTGCTTGCGGCCGCCGTGCCTGAGCAGCGAAGCGCCGAGCTTGAGGGCCGGCGTATAGATGCTGTTGCGCTCGGCGAGGCCAGGCCGGGGCGGTTCGCGTTCTTCATGGACGGCGCCCAGCGGACACGGGGCCCGATCTACATCGACTCATCCGTACCCATCATGTATGCTTGCGTGGCGGCGGCGATCAGGCTCCGGGCCGAACGGCGCATGCGCGCGCGCGATTACAGGATGCGGGAATCGCTGTATTTTCCACACCGGATGATCGATCCAGCCCCTTTGCACCGCGCGGGGATAGAGACGATCGATAGCGGCGAGGGTGATTACGATCTCGAGCAGCATCCCATAATGCTCGTCGAGCGCGCGAAAAAGAAGATTAGCGATGCAAGGTCGGTCCTGGAGAGCAACGTAGCGTCCGAGTGGCTTGCCGAGTTCGATGGCCGGGACGAGTGGCTTCTTGTCGACGGATCGCTGTGCGGCGGGTACGAGCGCTATGAGTCGCCGAATATTGTTGGGGTGGTGAAGAGCCACCAGACGCAGTACTTCCCGTGGGAAGACCAGCGCAAGATACTGAGTCTCGGGATGGGCGAGCGCAGCGGGGTTTTCGTTCCGCTGGGACGTAAGCGTCCGAAGGTGTATAGTTGGTACGTTCGACTGCATCCCAACGACGGCCGGGACGTGTACTTCGGCCTGGTGAGGGTTGAGGCTGCTCGGTGCGAGCGGACGCTTGAGATGGCGGACGAGATTTCTCGGTGGCTGTTGGCGGAGAGAAGCCCGCTGAGCATGCCCGACTCGCGTTGGGACAAAATGATCTATCCGATTCGAGACTGCGAGCAGTATCTGAAAAGCATCGCGCCCTCGCACGTCAGCCTGGACGCGATGATGATTAGGCTGACACGGCAGCCATCACTATGCGGCGGGAACTCGAAAGTGCCGGGTTGAAGCAGACGCTCGATTTGTCGTTCCCGCCGCATAGTGGTTCGGGCTTCCGTTGTTTCGGAAAACCCTTTTCCCGAAACAGCTAGGAACCGGCAACTTGGGGATGCGAAGTCAGGGCTCTCTGCTCTCCGCTATAGGGTATCTGCGAGGATAAGAGATGGAAGACAATGCGCAGGATATGATTCATGTTGGCCGCGTGGTGGCCACCGAAGCCAAGCCAAGCACCGCGTACAGCTTTAGCTTCTGGGCCGCGGAAGGCGACCGGAAGGTGGGCATCGGCACGCTGGTTGTGGCCAAGAAGGGCGATCTTGAGGTCTACGGGGTGGTGGTCGAAGGGTTCGGGTTCACCGACCTCAACTCCGCCTTGCACGACTATATAGGTTCCGAGGGCGACCCGGGAGCCGAGGCCCCGACAGTGCGACACGAGGTCAGGTGCTATACGGCGGCGGTGCTGCGGGTCGAGCCGGAGGAGCCGCTCCAGCCGGTCCCCGTGGGGCCGGTGTATCTTGCCGATGACCTCGCGGTAGCTAAAGCCCTTCGCATGGATGCGTTCCAGGAAAAGACCGGGATTCCGATCGGGCTTTATCAGAACGGCGATTTGCTCTCTCCGGTGTATCTGGATTCGGACTTCCTGCTCGGCCCCGAAGCGGCGCACCTCAATATCACGGGCGTCTCGGGGCTTGCCACCAAGACCAGTTCCATCGAGTTCATTCTCCTGAGCATTTTTCAGCATTTTAGGGACGACATCGCCGTGGTCTGCTTCAATGTGAAAGGTTCGGATATGCTCTTCCTGGACTTTCCCGCGCACGCGGCGGAGGGGGACACTCTGGAGGGATTGTACAGCGACTTCGGTGTCTCGACATTCGATGAGCGCGACGCCTCGATGTATGAGAGGCTCGGGATTCCCAGCCGCCGTTTTCCCATGTCGAGTACTACGCGCCGTATAAGTCTGACCGTGTAAACTTGAACACCCTGCGCACCCATCCCGACCTGATTGGGTCTGTCAGCCCGCTGTCGTGGGGCCTGAAAGACATTCTGCAATACACCGAAGTAGTGCTTAACCGCGACGATGTGGACGCGAAGGCCGATGCGCTGCTTCAGTATATCAACCAGCGCGTGGTGGACCAGACCACCGAGGTAAACCGTCAGGACATAACCGTTCGCAACTTCCAGGAGTTGGGCCGCTGGTTCGACATGGACCTAGAGAGATGGAGGAATCCAATCGCTCCGAGTGGAAGACCCACCACTATGCGACAATTCGCAAGGTCTACAACCGCCTCAACAACCTCAGCACGCGGTACCAGGGTCTCATCAGCCCGGACGAGGACAGCTCTGATCTACCTTGGGGCGAATTCTTGGACAGAACGATCTACGTAGTGGATGTCGCGAACCTCGACCCGCAGGCCCAGGATCTGGCGTTCACGCGCATCGTCAGCCAGTTGCGGCAGCGTCTCGAGAAGGGCGACCTGGGTGTGAAGCACGTGATTGTAGTGGTGGACGAGCTGAAAGGTACGCCCCGTCCGACGGCCAGGACACTTACCTGCGGCAGACGCTGCTGGATATTTCCGAGCGCGGTCGTTACCTGGGGATGGTGCTCTTTTCCGCTCAGCAGTTCCGCAGCCAGGTCCACAAGCGCATCGTCGGCAACAGCGCGACCTGCATCTACGGACGGATGGACATGGACGAGCTTGCGACGCCCGGATACCAGGTGCTGACCGCGGCGACCAAGGAGAAGCTGGCGACGCTTTCCAAGGGCCAGTTGATGGTCCGCCACCCGCACTTCAATCAGCCGATTTTCGTGAAGTTTCCCAGGCCCAATATTCTTCGCGGTCCTGACGGGATCAAAATGTTCCCGCCTGCCGAGGACTTGCCGCTGGAGGAAGCGGTGTGGAGAAACCTCTCGCGCATAAATGGGGGCTTGAGCCGGAGCGAGGTTAAGGACGTGGTCGCGGCGGCACCCGATGCGGACGAAGTGGTCCGGGCGATGAATATCACCCTGCAGAAGATGCCCGAGGACCCTGCAAGCTTCTTCCGCAACTGCGTGCGCAAGAAAGCCGGTATGCGCGTGCCCGACACCGTGCCGTCGTTCGTCCCGGTCGTGGAGCCCGACGCAAACGATCCGTTTCAAGACTGATCGGAAGGGATTTGATCGCGAAAACGCGAAAGGGCGAAATGAAGGAAGACGGGTTGGGGATCGCAAACCCCACTATGCTGCAAGGTGCCCACCCGTGCAGCGGGAACTCAGCAGTTCCGAATTCAGAAGTGATTGCCGGGCCTCGTTCCCGCCGCATAGGTGGGTTACTGCGTCGCCGACAATATCCTCTTTTTCACGTTTTCTTGCTTTCGCGCTTTCGCGATTAGATCCGAAGGAGCCGCCATGAGAGTAGCGCATATCGCGGACCCGCACCTTGGTTACCGCGCTTACAATCGAATAACGAGCCAGGGAATCAACCGGCGCGAGGCGGATGTCTTTCAGGCTTTTCGCGAGTGCCTGGCCAAAACGGCGGAGATCCAGCCCGACTTGATTCTAATCGCGGGCGACCTCTTTCACATCGTGCGCCCGAGCAATCTCACCATCGGCCAGACCTATCGCGAACTGGTTTCGCTCAGGGCGAAGACCGGCGCGCCGGTGGTGATGATCGGCGGAAACCACGACTCGCCGCGTTCGACGGACACGGGATGTATCCTCGACCTGTTCGCGAATATTCCCGATATTCACGTCGCCCACAGCGAGTATGTGCAAGTTCCTATCAAAAAGTTAGACACATCTGTATTCTGCCTCTGCCATCGCGCGGTCCCACAGATATCCTCGCTCAAGATCGAACCCGATCCGGCCAGCAAGTATAATGTCCTGATGGTCCATGGGACCGTCGAGGGCGTGATTCGCAACGTGTACGACCTCTTTGAGATTCGCCGCGCGGATGTCATAAGCGACGCCTGGGACTACATCGCCTTCGGTCACTACCATATCTTCGAGGAACTGGCCCCGAACGCTTACTACTCGGGCTCTCTGGAGTATACCAGCACCAATATCTGGTCCGAGACACGCCGCGACAAGGGGTTTATAGAATATGATCTGGACAGCCGCAAACTGGCGGCGTTTCACAAGGTCCAAACCCGCGATGTGATCGATCTGCGGCCTATCGAATCGGCCGACCGTACCGCGGGCGATCTCAATGTGATGATAAAGGAGCGCGTGGAGAGCATTCCCGGCGGGCTCGAAAACAAGATCGTTCGCTTGGTATTGGAAAATCTGCCTCGCTCGGTGCAGGCGGACCTTGATTTCTCCATGATACGCAAGTTCAGGGCCGACGCGCTGCACTTCGACTTTCAGATCAGGCCGCCGGCGAAAACCGGCCTGGGTATCTCTTCCGGCGACGGCGCCACGAGGACTTTGGAGCAGGAGTGGGACGAGTTTGCGGGTGTCTACGATATTCCCGCCGGCGTCGACCGCGCGCGTTTCGCGGAACTGGGCCGGCAGTACCTCATAAGAAATAGTCCGGCGCCGGACGAAACACCTGCGTCGCTGGAGGCAACACTTTCTTAGGCGATGCCAAGCAGAGCCGGAACCGGATTCAATCGGGAAAACGCGAAAGGGCGAAAACGCGAAAGTGTGCGAAGAATCTGCTTTTACGTCCCGCAGGGTTATAACCGTAACGCAAAGGCAGATTCTTTACTATCGCTCCTAAGAAACCTCCCATGCCCGGCGGCTTCGGGGCAGTCGCCCGCGAAGCATAGCCTGCCGGGAGGGTTTCACCGTTCGGGGGGCGGAGCAGGAATGAAACTGGTAAGCCTCGATTTGCACAACTTCAGACAGCATGTGGACTCGAAGATAGTCTTCTCGGATGGTGTCACGGGCATAATCGGCCCCAATGGCGCGGGCAAGACCACTATCCTGGAGGCAACCGCCTGGGCCTTGTACGGCGCTCCCGCCGTGCGCGGCACCAACGACACTATCCGCTCGAGTGTTTCGGATGGCGGCTCCAAGGCCAGTGTCGAGCTGACATTCGAGCTGGGCGGCCAGGTTTACAGGGTGATGCGCGCGGTCGACGGCAGCGGCAAGAGCAGCACGGCCACCCTCGATGTCGACGGCAAACCGCTGCGATCCGGGGTCACCGAGGTCGGCGCTTCGATCGCCAGGCTGCTGGGCATGGACTATCAGCAATTCTTCACCAGCTTTTTTACGGCCCAGAAGGAACTCGAATTCATGTCCGCGCTCGACGGCAGGGCGCGGGCGAGCGCCATCAGCAGGATGCTCGGCTACGAGCGGCTCGGCAAGGCGCGCGACCAGGCGAACGAGGACCGCAAGCGTGTGCACAACGAGATCGTCGGTATCGAGAGCGCCCTCGGCAATATCAACGAACTCAAGGACCGCAAACGCGAGGCGAAAGCGAATGTCGCCACGGCCTCGGCCGTGCTTGATGAGGCCGAGAAGACCTATAAGGCTCAGGCTGAAGCGCTCGAGAAGCTCCGGCCTCTGAAGGAGGCTTCGGACCAGCAAGGCCAGGCGATGCCAGGAGATTTCTCGCAGGCTCGATCTGGACCGCGCCGATCTCCACCGCGTGCAGGACAGGCTTTCTCATCTTCACGCCGAGCGCGCTGAGTTGGATGACAAACGCATGGAACTGGACTCCGTGCGGCCTGACATCGAGCGGTTCGAGGCCGCGAAGAAAGAGCACGACGAGTCGGCGGCGCTGCAGGAGCGCGAAGGCGAGCGGCAGCGCCTGGCGGGAAAGGCGGCGGGGCTCGATGACGACATCCGGCGTCTGCGGAGCAGGGAGAGCGAACTTGCGGGATCGGATGAGACTGCGTCTCGCCTGGCGAAGTCTCTCGAAGAAACCGAGCGGGCGATGGCGGACTCCGAGCAGGAAATCCGTTTCCTGCGGGAGGAAAGAATAGCCCAGGAGCAGAGCATTCAGGCACAGATCAAGCATCTGGAGCAGGCGAAGGCCGAAGTCGAGGCAAGAAAAGTCAAGATTGCCGAGGCTGGCGCTGAATGCAAATGCCCGACCTGCGAGAGGCCGCTTGCCACTGAGCCCGCCCACGGTCCTGGCGAATTTCGATGCGCGGATTGCCGAGGTTTCCGCTCAGATCGACGCGCTCGAAAACTCCGGGCTGGAACTCAAGCCCGGCGCCGGGAAGCTGGATGCCGGCTCAAACGCGCGGGAACGATTTTGCGGCCCGAATCGACTCTCTCAGAAAAGAAAAAGCGGCCGCCGACAGCCTCGCGGCCGAGGCCGAGATCGGTCTCGGGCAACCTCGCGGCCCGGCAGGCTGAGCTGCATGCGGCCAGGGCCGAGATCGCCAAGCTTCCCGCCGGCTTCGACCAGGCAAGGTTTACGCAGTTGAGGCAGATTGGCATCCAGTTGCAGCCGGTGTACAAGAAATCCGTGCAGCTTTCCACGGCTTTGGGCAGGCTCCCGATTGTCGAAGCCGAGATCGGCGAGTTGACCGGCCAGGCCCAGTCCAAGTCCGCGGAAATCTCAGGCGCCGAGCGCGCGATTTCGGAGCTTAACTTCGATGCCCAGGTCCACCAAAGCTTACCGCCGACTTCGAAGTCGCATCGGCAGGCTCGAGCGCCGCCAAGATCGAGCTGGAGCGCCAGAGGGGCGCGGTCAACACCGCGGCTGTCATACTGGAGCAGGTCGATCGGGAGGAGCGGGAATACAATTCAAAGCAGAAAGAGCTGGAGGCAAAGCGCTCGGAGCGGGCGTATCTGGTGAATCTTTCCGAGGCATTCGACAAGCTGCGCCTGGAACTCAACGCGCGCATTCGCCCGGAACTGGAATCGACGGCAAGCGAGTCGCTGGCCACGATGACCGACGGCGGTACAACGTCCTGGAGATCGACGAGAACTATAAGGCCGTTATCAAGGACGACGGCGAGGCAAAGACGGTGATTTCGGGCGGAGAGGACGACATCGTAAACCTGGCGCTGCGGCTGGCGATATCGCAGATGATAGCCTGCCGAGCGGGGCAGTCTTTCTCGCTGTTGATCCTCGACGAAGTGTTCGGCTCGCTGGACGAGTCGAGGAGAAACAACGTGGTGGGGCTGCTCCAGAACCTCAAGAATCGCTTCGAGCAGATAATTCTCATCACTCACATCGATTCCATCTACGACGCGATGGACAATTGCCTCTGGGTGGAGTTCGACGAGAAGACGAAAACAAGCCGGCTTACCAATCGTTCGGAAACAGTCGGCGTGTAGGGCTATTTCTTCTTGACCGCGGGCCTATCGTCTTTTGTGCGCTCTTTGTATCTGTCCTTGGCCCGCTTGCGCGTTCGATTGAGTTCTTTAGCTCTAAGTCTCAGTGGTTCGCACCCCCGGTTGGTATGTTAACGTCATTATAGGCCGGCGGGGGGAGTGTGTCAAGCTCGCCCACGGGTTGTAGTTCACTCTTCATGAGGACAGCCCGCGTATGCGGCGGGAACGACAAATAGAGCGTCCGCTTTAACCCGGCGCCTTTCGAGTTCCCGCCGCATACGTGGGGCAGTGGCTTCCCGACTTTCGACTTTCGACTTTTGACTTTTCACTTCCCAAGGATATTCCACCGATATGGAACTTAACCTCAAGGATTCCGTGCCCGGATGGATCGAATCGCTCGCTAAGCGCGGCACTCGCGATTTGCGACTGCTCGCGTTCGGGGTGTTTTGGGCGATGTTTGGTTTCGGCGCGTTTAGCGCGGCTTACAACAACTTCATAGTTCAGGTGCTGCATTTGACTCCCTTTCAACTCGGGATGGTGGAGTCTATTCGGGAGACACCCGGATTTCTGGTCGTTGTGGTGGCGGCGCTCACTATGACCGTGGCCGAGCCGCTTGTAGCGGCGGGGGCGCTGATTCTTTTTGGGGTTGGGATCGGGGCGTTTTACGGCGTTGGAGGCGTTCCATCGATGATCGTGTGGTCGCTTGTGTGGAGCGTAGGGCTGCACGCTTGGATGACCGTTCAGCCTTCGATGACCCTTGCCCTGGCCGAAGAGAAGAGAAAAGGCCGGCGTCTTGGCCAGTTGATGGCGATTTCGTCGCTGGGCACGGTTCTGGGAATGGTCCTGGTGCTTGCCGCCGGGTCTTTCATCGGTTTTCGGATCGTTTTCGTGATTTCGGGGCTCACCATTATCTTCGGAGCGTCCGCGGTAATGGCGATTTCCAGGGATATCGGCCATGCGCGGAAGCCCAGAATGGCCTTCAAGAGAAGGTATGGGCTGTACGATATGCTCACATTCCTCGAAGGCTGCCGCAAGCAGGTCTTCATGACCTTCGCCATTTACCTCCTCGTGCGAAACTACCATACCCCGCTGCCGCTTGTGGCGGCGCTGATGGTGTTCAACAATATAGTCAACTTCGCGACCTTCGAGTGGGTCGGCAAAATGATCGACAGGTTCGGGGAGCGAAGGGTGCTTTTTGTCTGCTACTCGGCGGCGATTCCGGTATTCGTCGGATACGCGGCGATCGGCGTTCCGCTGCTTCTCTACACGATGTACGCTCTGGATAATTTCTTCTACATCGGCAGCATCGGCTCGAACACATACCTGCACAAGATCGCCAAGCCACAGGACCTCCATCCGGCCCTGGCGATGGGGGTCTCGGCGAACCACGCCGCGGCCGTGGCCGTGCCGCTGGTGGGGGGCATACTGTGGGCGAAAGTACGGCCACGCCTTTGCCTTCTACGCTGGCGCGGTGGTCGTCGCGTTGTCGGCAATCGCCGTCACCGCAATGAGGGTGGGGGATAATTGATAATGGATAATTAATAATTGATAATTGATTTGATGGTCAGGCGTTTCCGAACGCCGGACCTGCTTATCGGGGTTTGTAACCCCAAAAGCAACCTTGCGCGATTCTACCACCTGGACGAGGAGTGGAGGTGGCGTTAAGGAGGCTTGAACCATGGAGCGAGCCGCGCGGGTTGCAAACCCGGGGAACTTGGTCCGGGGTTCGGAAACGCCTGACCATCGGCACTAAAGCAATCGAAGCTCGCAGAACCTGGATATGTGCTGGAAGTCCTGATCGTTCGTCAGAAGCTCGTAGTCGTGCTCGATGCACACCGCGGCTATCTGACAGTCGACGATAGAGAGTGCACACCATTGGCCCGGCACAGGCTCCCAAGCCGTGCGGCCGCAACGTAGTCTTCCCTCCGGAGTTCAAGCAGCGGGAAGTCCTCAAGATAGGCCCTGAGTCTATCGAATTGCGCAGGGTTGCGTATTCCTTGGAGGATTTCCTGAACCACGACCCCAAGCAGAATGACAGCCTGCTCCTGCTCGATAAGCTGCTGTAGCTTCAGCTTTTGGGGATCATCCGCCACTACGCTCCTTCGCAAAAAAAGCGACCATGTGGACGTATCTACTATGACCCTCATCGGGATCTCCTGGCGGCCTTGTAGTCGAAGTCCGGATCGAAGTCGATAGTTCCCGCCAGTTCCAAGATCCTCCGTTGCTTCTTGACCCTGACATACGCGGCCAAGGCCTCATTGACAGCTTCTCTCTTCGTCTTGCAACCTCCGAGGTCCAAGGCTTCTTTTAGCAGTTCGTCGTCTATATCGATGTTTGTATGCATTACACGTCACCTCCGCACAATTTATTATACCAGAATGTGCATTACTCTGCACACTATGACGTGCATGCGTCCAACGTTTCCGCGATGGTCCGGCGTTTCCGAACGCCGGACCCGGTTATCGGGGTTTGTAACCCCAAAGGCAATCCTGCGCGCTTCCACCACCTGGACGAGGAGTGGAGGCGGCGGCGGTAACGAGACTTAAACCGTGAGGCGAGCCGCGCGGGTTACAAACCCGGGGAACTTGATCCGGGGTTCGGAAACCCCGGACCATCGGAAATACCACTTGCGTGCCTGGTCCAAATGTGGTATATGTACAAAGGAACCCTGATGTAAATTAGGGAGATATACCATGGAAGATGAGGACCAGAGAATATGACTACAGTTACTACAAAAGAGGCTAGAGATCAGCTCTCCGAGCTTGTTAATCGTGCCGCTTACGGTAAAGAGCGCATAGTCCTGACACGACGTGGAAAGGGAATCGCGGCTCTCATCCCACTAGACGATCTGCTTGCGCTCGAGCAGATGATGCGACGGTTGGAAGACCATGCGGACCTTGAAGCAGTTCAGAGGGCTCTTGACGAAGCCAAGCGCAAGGGAACTGTTTCCTGGGAGAAGGTGAAGAAGATTTGGGACTCTAAGGAGCCTGTGCTTTACAACATAGAGGTTACGCCGGCTGCTATCCGCGATTTGAAGCGTCTTCCACGGAACGTGTGTACGGTCGTCAAATCAGCGATAGACGATCTGGCCAAGGTCCCTCGACCTCAGGGCTGCGAGAAGATGGAAGGCTCCGACGACGTGTATCGTCGGTGCGGGGACTATCGCGTGATCTACCAGATCCGCGATGACGTTCTGACGGTTACTGTGGTCCGGGCAAGACACCGGCGGGATGTCTATAAGCACATATCGGATTTAATGAAGCGACTCCACTGACGGCGGTGTTTGGCACAAGACTCCTCTTCCGCTCTCCTCAGCAGCCCGGCAATAATGCTGGTTTTCTCACGTTTTCGTGCCTGTTTTTACAGAGGGACATTGACAAGCCTCTTTTTCCCACGCATAATGCAAGAAGTTGATGCATCCATACACTCATCAGTTCAGGGAATATGGGAGTCTGCAAGAACTGGGTGATGAGCGATGGGGGGAGAGGAGTTTGCAGTGAATACCTACCTGTACGTTTTCCATGCCGTTCGCCTCTATCTTGCTGGTGGCGCTGGCCATCTCCGCGTGTGCCGCGCCGCTCGGCACGGCTTTTACGTATCAAGGGAAGCTGACCGATTCATCGGGAAGCCCGCTGTCGGGTTCCTACAACATGACATTCGCGCTTTTCGACGCCGCCACCAACGGCAACCAGATCGGGAGCACCGTCACCGCCAATGGCGTGGCTGTCTCCGGCGGCCTGTTTACGGCGCCCATCGATTTCGGAGCGAGCGCTTTTACTGGCTCGGCGCGCTGGCTTCAGACGGCGGTTAATGGCCAGACAATCTCTCCTCGCGTTCAGATTACAAACGCCCCGAGCGCGATCTACGCCCAGAACGCGGGCAGCGTTTCCCAAGGCGCTCTTTCCAGCTATACGGGTAACGTCCAGGATCTGGCGAGCACGAGCGTTAGTCCCACTGTTGTTGGATCTGTCGGCGCCGGTGGTGGTGTGAGGCTCAGTCGCGGTATCAGGCAGATACGCATACGTATCAAACAATACTTTCCAGGTGATCGACGTCACTAACCCTGCCGGTCCAACAGTTGTTGGCTTTGTCGGCAACAACGGGTCATGGGGGGTGTTGCGGTCTCAGGCAGATACGCCTACGTGGCGAGCTTTGGAGGTGGCCTGCAGGTGATCGATGTCTCCAACCCCGCCCGCCCATCAGTTGTTGGCTCCGTCTCTATGGAATACCAACTCTCATCGGTCGCGGTATCAGGCAGATACGCATACGTAGCAAACCTCAATTCGTCTACTTTACAGGTGATCGATGTCTCGAACCCAACTAGCCCATGGGTTGTGGGTTCTGTCGGAACGGGCGACTATATAAATTCAGTCGCGGTCTCAGGCAGATACGCGTATGTGGCAAACTATTATTCGAACGCTCTGCTGGTGATCGATGTCTCGAACCCCGCCAGCCCATCCGTTGTTGGCTCTGTCGGCACCGGTAGCAATCCGAGTTCAGTCGCTGTCACAGGCAGATACGCTTACGTGGTGAACGATGAGTCGAATACTTTGCAGGTGATCGATGTCTCGAACCCCGCCGCTCCATCCGTTGTTGGCTCTGTCCTCACGGGCGGCGAGCCGTATTCAGTCGCGGTTTCGGGCAGGTATGCGTATGTGGGGAACCTGGGTTTTTTCACCCTGCAAGTAATCGATGTCTCAGACCCCGCTAGCCCGTCCATTGTTGGCTCTGTCCTCGCGGGCGGCGAGCCGTGGTCAATCGCGGTTTCGGGCAGGTATGCGTATGTGGCGAACCCGGGTTCTTACACCCTGCAAGTAATCGATGTTACCGGCATGGAAACCACCGCAATGGACGCCCATTCTCTTGAAGCCGGAACCCTCCAGGTAAGAGGCAGCGCGTTTGTCGGAGATCAGCTTTCAGTTCGCGGAGGGCTGAACGTGGGCGCAAGCGGCAACTTCGCGGGCACTGTCGCGGCCAACGGCGTTGCTCTCACATCAGACGCCCGGTTCAAGACCAATATCCACGGCCTATCGGGCTCGCTGGAATCGGTGATGAAGCTGCGTGGAGTGAGCTTCGATTGGAAGCGAGACGAGTTCGCGGACCGCAACTTCAGCGACCAACCCCAGATCGGGCTTATCGCGCAGGAAGTCGAGAAGGTCTTCCCGGAGCTTGTAACCAAAGACAGCCAGGGATACAGGGCTGTGGAGTATCAGAACCTAGTTCCGGTGCTGATCGAGGCAATTAAGGAGATGAAGACAGAGAACGATGAACTGAAGGTCAAAACTGAGGAGATCGACTCGCTTAAAGCTCGGCTTGCCGCGCTAGAAGAACTACTTAAGAAAGGAAACTAAGCTTTTCCCCAGACTTCGCTGGGGAAAAGTGGCCACCTTACGGTGGCAGTTGACCAAGGCAGGCGGTCGGGTTTTTCGCTTTTCGGTTGTTAAGGGATGATTTGGAGGGGGCGGAGATTTCCACCCCCATCCCTTGAACAACACCTGAGTCGGCTCGGGACAGCTCCCCAGCGTTGCCCTACCCTCCGCCCAGGCAAAGCAAGTATAGCTCATCCGCCATCCCTTAACAACCATAAAGCGGAAAACCCAAAGGCGGTGCGCCGTCGAATCCGCCTTAGCGACAACAAATTGTTTCTAGTGCTTAGTTGCATAATTGATTGATAGAACGCTGTACCGGGTGTTTCGGGAATCTTGTTCCCGAAACTAAGTGCGTATCGGGAACAAGATTCCCGATACGCCGGCAAGAATGCTATCAGTTATTTATGCAAGTAGACACTAGGAGGGCGGTAAGCGCCTAATGGTATGAACACTCGTCGAGCATTCTGCATCTTAGTGATACTCACCCTGTCCGCCACTGGCGCGCTGGCCCAGGGCTCTTACGGACTAAGCTGCACTGTGGGACAGCCCGCCGCCGGTTTCGGGAATTCCGTGAGCTTTATGCACTGGGTCGGATTCTGGGCCGGAAGTGTTCCCACGCCTACCGTGGTAGCCGTGCCGGCAACGCCAAAATGCTTTCCGACGGCACGTTCGTCAGCATCGCGGGCAGGATTGCCACATCAGCATACGGGGATTTTGCCGGTTTCTTCTACATAGAAGATTCAGGCCGGGCGAGCGGTGTCAGGGTAGCCGTGTCCCCAAGCGCCATCGCGGGTCTTGAAAGAGGAAGCGTCGTTAACGTGATCGGGATATCGAGTATATATGAGAATGGCGGCTATCTGAGCGTGGTCCTGCCTCGCGGAGACGGGGACGTCGGCGGGTTCTGGGCGCCCTAGCCCCAATATAGTTCACTTAGCCCACAAGTCAGATTTTCATCGCGAAAACGCGAAAGGGACAGTAACAGCCCACGAACCGTGAGTACATGTCACCGTATATGTCATTCCGAGCGTCGGACCCCGCGCCGCGGGGTCACATTAAAAAGAAACTCACCCCGGCAGGCTATGCTTCGCGGGCGACTGCCCCGAAGCCGGCGGGCATGGAAGGTTTCTTAGGAGGAACGAAGAATCTGCTTTTACTTCCCGCATGGATCTATGCCGTAATGTAAAAGCAGATCCTTCGACTTCGCTCCTAAGAAACTCCCCAGTTTCGGGAACAAGATTCCCGAAACACCGGGGGGTGGGTTTCTTTCCAATGTAACGGCGACAGCGTCGCCGTCACTTGCTCCTAAGAAACTCCCCAGTTTCGGGAACAAGATTCCCGAAACACCGGGGGGTGGGTTTCTTTCCAATGTAACGGCGACAGCGTCGCCGTCACTTGCTCCTAAGAAACTCCCCAGTTTCGGGAACAAGATTCCCGAAACACCGGGGGGTGGGTTTCTTTCCAATGTAACGGCGACAGCGTCGCCGTCACTTGCTCCTAAGAAACTCCCCAGTTTCGGGAACAAGATTCCCGAAACACCGGGGGTGGGTTTCTTTCCAATGTAACCGCGGCAACGCCGAGGTCACTTGCTCAGGATGACGTAATCGTTGTGCTAGTGCCCTCTGCATTAAGCAGCTTCCGCGCTCTTCCGAAGAGAGTTTCTTAGGAGTGGGTAGCGAGGAATCTCAACGCTGCGCCCGGATCCTTGTTCCGGTGCGTGAGACTCATCCGAGAGGTTGAGATTCCTCACATCCGTTCGGAATGACAGCCATGCGCTCGGGTACCCGTTGATAGGTAAGAGGGTCCAATACCGAGAGTCCCGTGCCTCTCCGGCTTAGTCCCTTTTCGCGATTAAATTCCTTCTGTCATGTTAAGTGAACGGTATTGGCCCTAGCCCCTAGTCTCTAGCCCGTCTTCCCGATCCTCGGTCACCGGCGCGGGCGGCTGGGGGCCTTTCCTGACGAGCAGCGTCGCGCCGCCACAGAGGGTTCCGAGCACCGCGGCCGCGATGGCCAGCGCCAGAAGGTGGTTCGGCCTGGCCGGCTGGGTGTGGGCCGACGGCGCGCTGCCCTGATGATGCCCGCTCAGCACCGCAAGTACCGCCTGGGGGTTGCCTCCACTCCTAAGGGGCGGGACCACTTCCTTCTTTTCCGGTTTGGGCTGGCGGATCGAATCCGGGATTACTCTTGGGTCCGGCTTGTTCGCGTTCGAGTTGTTGGGGCGTCTGGACCGGCGGAGGGTGCATGGCGGGAGTCCCGATCCGCGGGTCCACCACCAGCGCGTTCGCCGGGAGAGCCAGGAGCGAGAATATGATCGAGGCGGCGATAGTGAGCCACAAGGCTGAGCGTGTCATTAGTCCGTTACCTCCTGCCAGGTGAGTTGCTGCACCGAGGGCGTTCTCGGCAAGTTTATATCTATTAAAGGCTGGCTGGTTAAAGACCTCTCCTTTATTCTGTTGTCGTAGTTCATTGTGAACGGCAGGCTCCAGAGGACCATAGCCTCGTCCTTTGAAATGATCGAGCCGTTGAATGTTACGCCCCCACCGCTCGTGCCCAAATCTCCGCCGCCAACGAAGTTCGTGTAAAGGACCGCGTCGATCTGATTGATACCTGAGGCCACCGAGTGTATGAACGAGTCGCCCAAGACCGACTGATACTTCATGACCCCGTAAGAATCGACCGAGGTGGCGTTGAACGCCGGAATGTAGTTGCCGTTGGAATCATAGCGCGGATTGGTGAACGGCGGACCCATGAACTCCAGAGGATAGGGATTACCGAACTGACTGGTGTCGCCCATGATGATGCTTCCGCTGGCGGCCAGGGCGAGCATATCCTGTTTGGCGTTGGAGTTGTCGATTGTCTGCGGGTTACTGCCCTTAAAGCTCGGCGGGTTCTGATAGACTATGCTGCCCACTATCTGGACGTTGCGCCCCGCGTACAGAGCCCCCTGGCCGCTGACATTTCCCTTGATTACTATGTCGGTCGAGACCGTGACCGGCCCGTGGATCAATACCGGATGGCTGGAGGTGCCGATCGCCACCGCGCTTCCATTGACCACCCCGTTGGTGGAGAGAGTGTTGTATTGGTTGGTTGTTGAATTCCATACCTCCAGGTATGCCCCCTTATTGTAGTTGGGGTTAGTCGTGCCGTCGGGGAAGGTCGGGATCGTGTCGAGATAGCTGTTTGACAGGGCCGTATATACGCTCATATTGCTCAGGTCCGGCATAGTCAAAACGCTTGTGGGATCCGGGTCGAGCACTTGTCCCGAGTACGTCCTGATGCCCTTGGAGTCGCCCACCACGGCTCCCGAGATGGTCCCGTTGTATATGCCGCCGTTCTGATCGTAAATAACGTCCTGCCACTGATTCCACTCGGAACTGCCATAGGCCCCGTCCTGCGACGCATTATAAGCCTGCCTGCAGCGGCTGCTGGCGTTCGAAGCGTAATATGAATCGGACCACTGGTTTGGGGTGATGTTCACGATGCCGGGCGCGGGTGGTATGAGCAAATTGTTAGCGGCTGCGTAGACGCTGCCATTGATCGTCGGGGTGCCGCCGGAGAAGTCGAAGTTGCCGTTGGCGCGCATGTCTCCGTTGACCACCAGATCGGTCGATGAGAACCCCTGCATCCAGCCGTAGTTGTTGACGAAGTAGGTATAGTCGAAGACCCCGGCTCGGCTAAGGCTGAATTCAACCTGCACCATGAATGCCCTGCGCGGCTCGCTTGCATCGAGCATGCCGTTGTTGTTGCTGTCGAGCCAGCCAACCGCCAGGAAAGTCAGTATCCGGTGGTAGCTGTCCGGATTCTGGTAGCCGACCACGGACACGGTGTAACGCTGCTGCCCGGTGACAACGCTGCTCACCGTCAGGCAGGGGTTGGAGTTGGAAGCGGCGGAGGTCTGGGTGTCGATCGCGGCGAAAGTCTGCGCGGCTTTGAAGTTCTGCCAGATCGAGTTGGTTTCTGCCTGAACACCAGCTTCCGCAACGTGCAGCAGTCCCGCGCGGTCCTCTTCGCGCAGGCCGCGCTTCAGACTCTCGTTGGTGACGAACAGCGCCGAGGCTCCGATTTCCAGCAGAACCGCCGCGATCAAGAGAACTCCGATTGCTATGGAGCCCCGTCGTAAATCTCGCTTACTTGTCTTAAGTATTTCCATTATACTGCCCCAAGCCGGCAAAGCCGGAACCGGATTTAATCGCGAAAACGCGAAAGGTCGAAAACGCGAAAAAGAAGGAAATAAGATTCCGTTGTATCGGAAACCCGCTTTCCCGATACTCCGATCGCATAGCGTTTCGGGAAAAGGGTTTCCCGAAACAACGGAACAACGGAAATGACTTTCGTGTTTTCGTGATGAGAAATTCCCTGCGTCTCACATATTCCTGGGCCTGATGTGGGCTGTGACGGCGCTGAATAGGGTCACGTTCATGCTGGTGGTCTTGTCCGAGGCCAGGCGCAGCACGATCTCGCTGTTGTTAACGCCGGACGAAAACATTACCAGCGCGGCGCCCGATACCGGATCCTTGGCGGGCACGTTCAGAAGTATGGGGACATTGACGTTGTCCGAGCACAGCAGTTGGCCATTGGAGACATACAGTCGATGCTGCACAGTGTCCGTGGCGGTGGCGCTGGCGGTATAGACTGCCGAGCCGGCGGCGGCAGGATAATAGTAGGTAATGCCCAGCCCGTTGGCATCGATGGTTATGCTGCGCGCTTCGTCGAGGAGTGCGCTTACTTTCTCGACGGCCAAAGCCACGTCGGTGTTCACCTTGTTTTGCGTTTGGGACTTGTCAGTGTTGCGGGTGGAACCCATCATCAGGGCTACCGAACCCAGCATTACGATGCTGATAATCGCGACCGCGAGCATTGTCTCCACGAATGTGAAGCCCTGCTTCCGGCAAGAGTCTGGATTGATGCTAATTATTCCGCTTTTCATGTGTCAGCCACCTGTAACGCCACAACCTTTGGACCCCTAAAGCGGCGTAGCCGCAACCAAGAACGCCATCGCCGGAAAATCAATACGGCCTTTCCGTAATTCGGAAGGTCGGTGGTTTCTTCTTACGTATCTTACAACTGAAATCCGAGGCGACATGTCAAAGTTCAGTACAGCTTCTATATGATTTCAGTCTGTAAAATACTACGCTTTTCCCCGGACTTCGCTGGGGAAAAGTGGCCACCTTACGGTGGCAGTTGGCCAAGGCAGGCGGTCGGGTTTTTCGCTTTTCGGTTGTTAAGGGATCCCTTAACAACCATAAAGCGGAAAACCCAAAGGCGGTGCGCCGTCGAATCCGCCTTAGCGACAACAAATTGTTTCTAACAGGGCGCTAAGCGCCTAATTAAGATTGGCCAGTTCCGAGGAGATGACAACGGACCTGGTGCGCTTCACCGATCGCCACGTTACCGTGACGGTTACCTGCCGCATTGTGTTGGAGATATCCGAGATGCTGACCGCTCCCGTGCCGCTGGGCAGGATATCGCCCACTCGGTCGCCGGTTGCGCCGATGGTGTCGAAGCCGTAAGGCTGAGTGCCGGGATTTGTGTCGATAAGCTTGTAGTACGTCAGACCGGAGTACGTGGCGCTGCCGTATCCGAGGTTTTTGATGGATTCCATCTCGCGGTTGGCTATGATGGTGGCCTTTGTGAGCTGGTCGGCTTTGGCCTGGGAGACGGACCGAAACCCCGACCGTGGCCGCGTAGATTACGCCCACGACGGCCAGTATGTAAACCCCGATCATAACATCGATGAGCATCGTGCCCTTATTGCATTTCAGAACACGCACGGTGATCCCCCTTCGCAATGGCCGCCACATGTATTATTCCGTACAGGTCCGCTGTTATGATATCTTCTCAGAGTGGAAAGCTGAAAGTGGAAAGCCGAAAGCTCGGAACCCTCACCCGCACTTCTTTCCCAGTAACAATGCGGGGTAATGTTTCCAGTGTGACTGCGGCAGCATCGCTGTATGAAATGAATAATGCGGCTTAGCGCAATGACTCTGAAGACCGGAATAATCTCTGCCGAAGATTTGGGTAGTCAATGCAAGTGAAGTTTCATCACGAAAGCACGGAAGCATGGAAACAAAAGAGACCTTCGTGCTTTCCCTATTTCGCACTTTCGCGTTTTCGCGATTAAATCCGGTTCCGGCTTTGCCGGGTTAGGGGGCAGTAATGGGCATCGACCGAAGCGGCGTGCAGCACGTCTACCAGCAGAGCGTTGATGCGCTCGTTACCGCGGCTGGCCAGCGAGACCGGACAGCCGAAGGACACTCTCGTAGGGTGACTCGCTACTCTCTGGCGATTGCGAGAGTGATGGAGCTTGGCAGTGACGAAGTCACGAACCTTAGATATGCCGCCAGTCTACATGACATCGGCAAAGTAGCAGTTTCCCGGAAAATCCTTAACAAGGTTGGTCAGTTATCGGAGAAGGAGTTCGCCATAATGCGCGAGCACTGCACCCTGGCTCTTCGCATACTCGACAAGATCGACGGCCTGAGAGAGGCGGCCCCATTCGTTAAACACCATCACGAACGCTTTGACGGTAAGGGTTACCCAGATGGGCTGTCCGGAACGGCCATCCCTATCGGATCGCGAATAATAGCTGTCGCGGAAGCGTTCGACATCCTCACTTCGGATGTTCCCTGGCGGGATGCCATGAACCAGGCCTCGGCTCTGGGCGAGGCTGGAGAGTTGTGCCGGAACGCAGTTCGACCCCTGTGTTGTCGATGCTTTTCGAACCGCGCTTGCAACGGGCTTGGTGGAGCGGTAGGGGGCGCGAGGTGAATTTGAATTTAAAATTTCGAATTTGAATTCGCCGTGGGCGGCTCCTTCTCTCTTACGCTTCGGCATAGAACCAACCCAACTCACCCTCCGACCTTGATGCTTCGCGGGCGTAGCCCCGAAGGGTGCCTGCGAAGAGATAACCCACCGCCCAAACTTACTCAAGATCATCTACCGATATCACGCCCTAGTCCAGCGCTGGGCAGTTACGCTTCGGGGCATACGCCCGCGAAGTATCATGATCGGCAGTTTGTCGTGTGCAGGGAAATGCACCATATCGCGAGGTCCCTTCCCTAATTCAAAATTCAAAATTTAGAATTTCAAAATTCCGCGCACTCGGTGCTTACCAGCCTGTTCTCCAGGAATGCGTCGTAAGCGGCCAGATCGAGAAATCCATGGCCGCTCAGATTGAAGAGGATCACTCGCTCCTTGCATTCCTCCTTCGCCTGCCTGGCTTCGTTCACTGCCTGGCAGACGGCGTGCGCGGACTCCGGCGCGGGGACGATTCCTTCGCACCGGGCGAATTGCACGGCCGATTCCATAACCTGAACCTGATCTAGCGCAACCGCCTCGATCATTCCCTTGTGGGCGAGCAGACTTACAAGCGGGGCCATTCCGTGATAGCGCAGGCCGCCGGCATGGATGGCCGGAGGCACGAAGTTCGAGCCGAGAGTATGCATCCTCATCAGGGGAGTCATCATCGCCGTGTCGCCGAAGTCGTACCTTATATTCGCCCCTGGTAATCGACGGGCAGGCTTTGGGTTCCACGGCGACGCCGCGCACGTCCTTGCCCGCGAACTTGTCGGCCATAAACGGCATAACAATCCCCCCGAAATTGCTGCCGCCGCCAACGCAGCCGATCACAACATCCGGGTAATGGCCCGCCATTTCCATCTGCTTTTTCGCTTCGAGGCCGATCACGCTCTGGTGGAGAATGACGTGGTTCAGCACGCTGCCCAGCGAGTATTTCACGTCATGGCGGTCACGGTGTCCTGCAGGGCCTCGCTGATCGCAATTCCCAGCGACCCGGGGCAGTCGGGGTCCTGCTTTAAGACCTGGCGGCCGAACTCGGTCTGCTCGCTCGGGCTGGCAAACACCTCCGCCCCGAATATGTGCATCAGGGACTTCCTGTAGGGCTTCTGCTCGTAACTGCACCTGACCATGTAGACCGTGCAGCCCAAACCGAAGTGGTTGCACGCCATCGACAGGGCGCTTCCCCACTGGCCCGCGCCGGTCTCCGTAGCGATGCGCTTTGACCCTCGATCTTATTGTAATAGGCCTGCGCGGCCGCCGTGTTGAGCTTGTGGCTTCCGGCGGGGGATGTGCCTTTGTACTTGTAATATATTCTGGCCGGCGTCTCGATCGCTTTTTCCAGGCCGGTTGCTCTGAAAAGCGGCGACGGCCTCCACAGCGCAAGGATTTCCAGCACCTCCTCAGGAATGTCGATCCACCGTGGTCGCTCATTTCCTGTTCGATGATGCGCCTCGGGAAGATCGGGGCCAGATCCTCGGGACCGCACGGCTGCTGGGTCGCGGGATGAAGAGGCGGCGGTGGAGCTTCGCCCAGATCGGCAATAACGTTATACCACTGCGCTGGAATGTCTTTCTGATCGAGAAGAAATTGACGTCTCTGCATCTCGTGCCTCCGATTGCGCCGCCTTCGCGGCGAAACTGTTGATGAGTTTCATTATAAGCGCGTGCAGAGTCAAAGTCAAAAGTCGGGGACGCTTCGCTGCCCACTATGCGGCGGGAACGACAAATAGAGTGTCTGCTTCAATCCGCGGCCTTCGAGTTCCCGCCGCACGCACAGCACTTACGCTGGGCAGAGGCAAACCGCGTCCTCTCCCCCGACGACGGCGCCACGCGTGCAGCGGGAACTTGAAGGTTCCGACCGCAAGGCAATTTCCGGGCGTCGTTCCCGTCGCATAGTGAGTCGCGTTCCCGCCGCACCGAGGCGTCTCCGACTTTTGACTTTCGACTTTTGACCTTTGACTTCCCCGAAAAACCTGTTACTTTTGCCGGAGTGCGTTGTCTGACTGTAATGAGAGAATGTTTTTTTCGCGCGGGAGTTCGGGAGGCGATTGCCGTGAAATGTTCGGAGATCAGGGATCAATTGGGGTTTTACCTGGACGGAATGCTCAGCGAGCAGACTTTGGAGGAGGTCGAGGACCATCTGGCTGGCTGCGCCGAATGCCGGCAGGAGGCGCGGCATCTCAAGGCGATGCTGCAAGCGATGGATGCAGATGAGAACGAGCCGCCGGAGAGCCTTCGAAACGCCATCAAGAAGGCCGCACGAGGGGCCGAGGTCTGCAGTCAAGTGTTTCCGCTGCTCTCCCGCTTTATCGACGCCGACCTGACTCCGAAAGAGAACACCCTAGTGACCGTGCATATCTCCGAGTGCGAAGCGTGCGCCGAGGAACTCGATGAGCTGAGGGCAATCGCGCAGGCCCCGGGCCTTGTCGAACCCGTCGAGCCGCCGGCCAACCTCCGCGTGCGAATTACGCTTGCCCTCACCCCTTTCCCGGCGAAAATTCGTTGCGCGTATGGCTGGGCAATATGTTTTCTCCCCGTGTCGCGGGTTGGGCTGGAGCCCTTACCGCGGCGGCGGCCATCGTACTGGGTATAGTTTCTTTGGTTCCACACGAGACCAGGCAGGTCAACAGGGCAGCAGTCGAGCGTCCGAAACCGGTTTCCGTGGCTTCCGCCACGAGCAAGCCGGTCTTCGGCAGTTGCCGCTCCAGGCACGCATAAACCCAACATCGTTCGCGCCGCCTCAGCGGTCCAGCGCCAGCACCTTTATCATCGGACCAGGCGTGCCTTTGTCGTTGCCGCCGTTCCAAAATTGAAGCCCTCCAAGCAGAAGAGCGGCGGTGTTGCCCGCGCCGCCAGCGAACTGGAGGTTCCAGCGGCGCCGGAGTGCGAGAATGTTCAGCCGGCGCAGCCCGCGGCTTCGGAAAACGAGAAGCGCGCCGAGGTGGCGGTCACGCCTGCTCCGGCGCCCAAGCCCGACCCGGCCAGCGTAAATCAGACCAGGGTGGTGAGGGTGGCCGAGGCGATCAACGCATTGCACAATGCGTCGAACTGGGCGAATGAGGCCAAGCTCGAGGCCCAAAAGCACAGGGGAGATCACCTCGGGGTGACGCTGGTTACGTCCAGGTTTTAGATTATGAGCAAGATTGCGCTGACAATCTTAATATCGGCGGTAAGCATATACTGGGAACTCAGTGCGTGAATGCTCAGGTTGATACCGCCTCCACGCCGTTCACGCTTACCCTAACCTCCTCGGTCGGCGTTATTCAGAACCCGTCGGGATTCACCGGTCTCAATGCGTCCGCCGTCCCAGGCTCCGGCTCATCCCTGGCGGAGATGATCCTTATGGGTGCGGGGCAACATGCCGGCGCGCTGCCCGGCGGGGCACCCGCGATAGCTCAAGTTCCCGGTGCGCGGAGCACCGGGATCGAGCGCATGGACATGGCGGGCGCGCTGCCCACCGGAAAGAACACGGGCCTTGATTTTTCGGCGTCGCGGATCGCGGACAGCTCGGGCGATATCATGAGCGGGGCCGTGGGCTACAGCGGGAGCGATTTCAAGGTCAACTTCAGCACCCAAGATGTTGGCAAGAGCTTCACCAGGTTCAATGATCTCGCCGAGGCCGGGAAGCCCCGGATGACCGCCGAGTCCGGCATCAGGCGGACGAACTATGGCCTTCAATTCAAGACCGGCGGTGGCCCCGGCGGCAATAACCGGGACGGCCTGAACATCACCCAGTTCGACAGTGACACAGGCAGGCTTCAAACCGAGGCGGCTAACTTCGACTTCGGCGGTGTGAAGTTTCAGGCTGATATCCGCTCGGTGGACACCGGTTTCAACAGGATGTCCGCCCTCAGCGATGCCGAACGCGCGAACATGGCCCTGACCGTAAGAAGAATGTTCGACCCCAACGCTCAGGCTTCGAACGTAACCGCGCAGGACAAGGCGCAGATCACGGGCGAAACAGGGCTCGACCGATCGAACTACCGTGTGGACTATGCGACTGGGGCCGTTCATACGGCGCTCTCGATTTCCGGCATAAGCTCTTCCACAGGCGGCCTGAACCGCACTGCCGCGGACATCCTGGGCAAGGATTTCGGTCTGCATTTTGCTCATCAGAGTATCGACGATGGCTTCACTCGGTTCGCCAACCTGCAGCCCATGGAGATGGCGAGTTATGGCAACGAGCACGGGATGTCGCGCACGACGCTGGGAGGGTCGCTGAAGCTTAAATACGGAAGCCTCAGTTTCAACGATTCGGACGTGAACGACGGCCAGGGCAATGGCATGGGCAGGGGCAACCTGGATTTCAGCAATTCCCGGCTCAAGTTCCACACCAGTTTCATGGATATCGCCCCCGGCTTCACGAGGATTGGCGATCTTTCGGATGCCGACAAAGCCGGCTTCCTCAACCAGCAAGGCCTTCGGCGGGATGATCTGTCGTTGAACTACCAGGCGAGCAAGGCTCTCAGCTTCGATGCGCTTACCTATAGCTCCATAAACAGCGCCGGACAAAACTGCGCGCGGGACAAATTCACTATAAACTACCAGCCCAAGACGGGGCCCAAGGTGACGGCCTTGAGCGACGACAACACATATATCGACAGCGCCGGATTGGTGAGTAGTTACTCCCACCAGAACGTCACTTTCCAGGAGAGCCTCCAGGCAATGGGCGGGCTGCTCGTCAAAGCAGTCAGCGATAACAACACGACGCAGGATGGCACGGCCAGCCCCGTCGCCACGAGCGTGTGCCAGGCGCACATCGAATCCAACCAGGCCGCCAGAAACTCGTTTATGGTGGATGTGCTCGACCAGGACCTGGGCAACGGCCACTTCGCGAACCAGCGTGGGTTCGGTATCAAGGACAACATCGACAAGCAACTGGCTATCCACTGCTCGCTCTCGGAGACCGATGCCGATGTCAACTCCCAAGATGACGTGGCGCTGGGCATGGATTGCGCCCTTAGCAAAGACCTGAAGCTGAACTTCAACCTGGCAGACCGTGAGGGTGCGGCAGGCTCGCAGCAGGCTCACGTATTCGGACTCAGTGGCATCCTCGCGAGACGGTTCCTGATGCTGAACAATGTGACGGTCAACTCAGGGATAAATACTACGTCTCTTTGCGGCAGACAGACCGCATGCAACAACGCGCTCAAGATCGATGCGGGAATGCTAAGGGGCAAGTTCGTCTTCGACAACTCCGATAAACTCAACCAGACCAACGGTATCTACTACTCGTCGCGCATCTTGGAGTACCGATTCGGACCCAAACCCCAAGAGGCCGCTGCACCTGAAGCTCGTGGAGCAGCATCTCACGGATCCTACCACCGGCCTGCCCGGCAAGGAAAGCAAACAATTCCCTGGACGCGAAGCTGACGTCCACAGGCACCCTAACCCTCACCA
This sequence comes from uncultured bacterium, assembly GCA_963823885.1. GTDB lineage: Bacteria > Armatimonadota > UBA5829 > UBA5829 > UBA5829 > CAWGNL01. The sequence continues at coordinate 70,259 of CAWGNL010000098.1, read as the reverse complement.
ACTACTCCGGCACGAACGCAGTCAACGGAACGGTGCTGCCCGTAGGGGGCACTCGTATCAAGTTCAGCAACAAACTCCGCGGCGATCTGAGCATCTACGGCGATTGCGGCGCCGATGCCAATGCGGCCACGAACCGCTTCGCGCACTCGGCTGGGCTGGGTTTCTCCGAGACGCTGCGGGATAAGACAAAATTGGAGCTTTACATGGGTTGGAGCAACCTCATTCAAGGGGCGTTGAGCCAGCAGACCGAAATCTTCAAGATCGTCTACGACCATCAATTAAATGCCAACCACTTCATATCCATAAGCGCGCAAAAGGACTCCGGCATCGACTTGTCTACCGTTAATTCCCTCGCAGGCAACACAATAGCGCATATCGACTTCAAGACCATTTTCGACTAGGCCCGCAACCGGATCTAATCGCGAAAACGCGAAAGTGCCCGGCTTACCAACTCCGTTAGCCCCAGGGCTTACGTGTTAAACCGGACGCAGCGCCTCGCCCGACCGCCCTGACGGTTGAAACCGGGGCTACAAAGCACGAAGTCGGCCTTCGCCGACTGGAGGTGTAGTCCCCGACGGGGGACTTTGTGCTGTCGCAGCCGCGAATTCATTCGACCGGGGTTTTTAATGCGTAAGACCTCTGCTAACCCTACCTTGAAGGAACATCGCCCCTGCTGGTCTAAGTATGCTGTTGAGAGCTTCGCGAGCCCCCATCATCCGCGCCGCTTCGTTTTTGGGGTTGAAGCAACCCGTGCGGGGCGGAAGTTCCGGTATTTCCACTTTCAGCTTTCCGCTATTTTCGAAGGAATTGACCATGAAGCCTTTGGCTTCACCACTATAGCGTGAAAAAGAGCCCGGCGTAACGTTGTGCGGGTCCTTCGGACCCGTTCGGAGCGCGGCGCTTCGCTCCGCGGCCGAAGCAACATGTGCGGGGGGCGGGTTCCGGACTCTCTGCCCTCTGCTCTCTGCTATTTTCAGAGGAGATTTCTCACATGGAGATTGTGTGCCCTGCCTACTATCCGGGGGCGAAAAGACTTGTCGAAGCAATTCCGATACTTTCGAATCAGGGAGTAACTGCCATCGAAGTCGGCATCGATTACCCCGCCTACTTCAATCAGCGGGACCCTATCGAGCTTGAGATGCTGGTTTCAAGGCTTGGCTCTTGGGGAATCAGGGTTCACTCGGTCCATTCTCCCTTCGGACCGTCGTGTGACTTCTCCAGCCTCGACGACAGGGTCCACGAGCGAGGTGTGGATGGGGTAATCGACGCGATGGAGTTCGCGAGGGTTGTCGATGCCGGCGTGGTGATAGTGCATGCGAGCGATGCTCGCCCGTCTGACTACAACCGGCGGTTGGATCGGGCGCGAGGCGTCTTAAGGGAGCTTTCGACCGTCGCGCAGGAGTCGGGCGCCGTACTCGCTATCGAAAATCTTCCTCCCCAGTATCTGGGCCACACCCCGGAGGAGATCTTCGGCCTGATGAACGGCGGATCGTCCTCGATGGGTGTGTGCTTCGACAGCGGCCACGCAAACCTGTCGGGCCGGTTTATGGACTTCGCGGAGGCTCTGCTGCCTCACGCGGTCACCACCCACCTCCACGATAACGACGGCGTCGACGACCAACACCGGTTCCCAGGCGACGGAAGCGTGCCCTGGCGCAAGTTCGCGGCCGCGTACCACCGCGCCGGATGCGAGGCGGCAATCATGCTCGAGTGCATCCCCCCCGAACAGATGGCTTGGAGCCAGGCATTCCAGCGTTTCAGGGCCACGCTGGGAGAATAGGCACAGCGACTTGCGCCTGATTCCGAAAAGGCGGCGGGAGGGTGGGGTGGCGATTCGGAAATCGCCACCCAGGGGGCTAGGCCGAAGCAACCCGTGCGCGGCGGAGGTTCCCGGCTTTCTGCTCTCTGCTTTTCCCTATAAGCTATTCTTGAGGGAGGAATCCGCTCGGTGCTGCGGGAACTTGAATGTGGGTATCCCCCAGCGGGAAAAATTCCGACCACGAAAACACCAAAGCGGGAAAGCACGAAGGTTGCATGATTGATCTTGGTAGTGTGACGGTCCCACGGGTAATGTCTTTCGGCAAGTGCCCATTCGATCAAGAATGGGCCGAAATGGAGCACGTCGATCCCTGCTCGGAGTTGATGCACATATTGCGGGGACGCGTTGAGGTCAGGACGAGAGAGTATAGTATAGTCGGCCGGGAGGGTGACACGATCTTTACGCCCGCGGGCACGCCACACCGAGATGTGTTCGCTACCGAGAGCGCGTTCGAAGTGTACCTTGTCCGGTTTTCGGTGTTTCGGGAACTTGTTCCCGAAACGAACAATTTGACCCCGTGAAGTGGAAGAACATCGACATAGGGGCAAGCTGCTACTACGTGGCGGGAACGTTTGCAGTTGCGCGGGCTATCGTATGCGATGAGATCGGCAGGGCGCTGGTCGAATGCGATGGGTAATCCTGAAGGAGGCTGGTCACGCTGCCAGAGGAGCGGTCATTTCGGTGTTTCGGGAACTTGTTCCCGAAACGGACTCCCTCACTTCGAAGCATCAAAGGCTGCGCGTCAGGCCCAACCCTTTCGCCACGCTCACAGAAACGCCGAAAACGTTCAGGTTACGCAGTAGTAGCTTGCCCCTATATCGATGTTCTTCCATCTTACGGTGTCATATTAGCCGCACTTGCCGGCTGTTCCTACCCGGCATGGCACTTGTTCGTTTCGGGAACAAGTTCCCGAAACACCGAAATGCGATGGGTAATCCTGAAGGAGGCTGGTCACGCTGCCAGAGGAGCGGTCATTCTCCGGTTGGCCTTGATGTGCAGCCTTCTACGCTCTTAGGTGACCGCGTTCGTTTCGGGAACAAGTTCCCGAAACACCGAAACATCGACATAGGGGCAAGCTGCTACTACGTGGCGGGAACGTTTGCAGTTGCGCGGGCCATCGTATGCGATGAGATCGGCAGGGCGCTGGTCGAATGCGATGGGTAATCCTGAAGGAGGCTGGTCACGCTGCCAGAGGAGCGGTCATTCTCCGGTTGGCCTTGATGTGCAGCCTTCTACGCTCTTAGGTGACCGCGTTCGTTTCGGGAACAAGTTCCCGAAACACCGAACCCCGTGAAGTGGAAGAACATCGACATAGGGGCAAGCTGCTACTACGTGGCGGGAACGTTTGCAGTTGCGCGGGCTATCGTATGCGATGAGATCGGCAGGGCGCTGGTCGAATGCGATGGGTAATCCTGAAGGAGGCTGGTCACGCTGCCAGAGGAGCGGTCATTTCGGTGTTTCGGGAACTTGTTCCCGAAACGGACTCCCTCACTTCGAAGCATCAAAGGCTGCGCGTCAGGCCCAACCCTTTCGCCACGCTCACAGAAACGCCGAAAACGTTCAGGTTACGCAGTAGTAGCTTGCCCCTACATCGATGTTCTTCCATCTTACGGTGTCATATTAGCCGCACTTGCCCGGCTGTTCCTACCCGGCATGGCACTTGTTCGTTTCGGGAACAAGTTCCCGAAACACCGAAACATTCTGCCGGTTTTAATCGGCGCTGACCGGAATTTCCGGAGCGGGCGGCAAATGCGCGTCCTCATCATCACGCTGGGGCCGCTCCTCAAATCCCGAAACACCAAACGCCGAAAACGTTCAGGTTACGCAGTAGTAGCTTGCCCCTATATCGATGTTCTTCCATCTTACGGTGTCATATTAGCCGCGCTTGCCGGCTGTTCCTACCCCGGCATGGCACTTGTTCGTTTCGGGAACAAGTTCCCGAAACACCGAAACACCGAAAATTTCCAGGCAGTTAGGCGCGAGGCTCGATATAGGGTTGTTGACGTTGATATAGACGTTTTGGGACCACATAGTGTCGCCGTCTGGGCTGAGGCACCACGCGCTCAGCGTGTGCCGGCCGTTGGCTAGCCTCTCAGTCTCGATTCCCGACGGTTCCCATCCGCGCGTCTAGGGGGCTCCCAGCCTGCCCTTGTAAATGGACACCGGGCCTGAGCGCGGCTCTACGCCCTTGGCCCTCAGTATCGAGTAGACCACCCTGGCAAGGTCGTCGGACCGCCAGGTCGCTGATATTATGGGTGCGCGGCCGGATCGAAGTTCCCCTCTATTTTCGGCCGCATCTCGCGTCCACCCGGCGTCCTACCCCAGATGATTACCGAGTCGCGCTCGGAACTGAAGCAGTCGTAGTCCCTGTCAGAGACCCTCATGCCTTTCAGGGCCGCTACCAATCTGCCCAAGCTCCGTCGATCCGCCGGACAGTCCAACTGAACAGTCTGGCAGCGCCAAGTCTGGCAGTCGAGGAAAATAACCGCACGGGTGATGCCTCTCAGGCTCTTAACGAGGCTCAGGTCCTCGCGCGTCTCTCTCACGACCCAGTCGTTGCGCGGCCAAGCCAGTTCCATAATGGCGAATCCCACCAACCACACGACGGCGAGAATCGAAGCCACGGTTAGAGCGATCTTGGTTCGCTTGCTCACAGCGCACCTGGTACGGACCCAGCCAACCTGCGTGGGCGCGGCGGGAAGACCCCCGCACTCACCACCGGCGTTTGCGACGACCCCTCTTCGAGGCTACGCCCCCGCAGGCTCGCGTCTGAAAACGTTGGCCGGGCCCGCGCGTGGATTGACCCCCTTGGCTCTGAGTATCGAGTAGACCACCCTGGCCAGATCGTCGGACCGCCACACTCGAGACACGACCGGCGCTCGCTCGGGGTAGAAGTCGCCATATACCCGCAGATCGCGTTCATGACCGTCGGCTCTCTTCCAGCACAGGATCAAGGCATCCTCCCCGTCGCCGAGCCAGGAGTCGTCCGTGCCGGCCACTTTCATGCGCTTTACGCTGTCCACCAGTCTGCCGATGAGCCGTCTGTCCTCCGGGCTGTGCAGCTCCACATTCTGACTCGTGTGACCATTCGAGGTGAGAGATATCACCACCCGATCCAGGGCCGGCAGCGCCCTTATAGCGCGAAGCTGGCCACGGGCCGTGTCGATAGCCCAGTCATGCGGCCATAGCAATTCCATAATAAAATCGTGCGCCGCCAAACACAGACAGGCAACGAAGCAGCCGAGAAAAACAGCAGCAATCTTGACTCCTTTGCTCATGGGCGCCTCCTTAGTAGCGCGACAGCCAGGTCGCATCCGGCCCACCGTAAGATTTCCAGGCAGGTCGGCGTGAGACTCGATATGGGGTTGTTGACGCTGATATAGACGTTTTGGGACCACAACGTATCACCGTCCGGGCCGAGACACCACGCGCTTAACGTGAACACCTTTCGCCTCAGGCGAGCGCTGGCGCTCGTCTGGATGCTCGGCTGCATACCGGTGCGAATGCCGGCACGGCTTATGCGGAATAGGCTGCCCCGACCGGGGTTTTACACCCTTCGCCCCGAATATCGAATAGACAACCTTGCCAAGGTCATCAGACCGCAGGGCGGCAGACACGACGGGCGCCTGCTCCGGAGCGAAGTGCCCCCTGAGCGTTATACCAATGCGGTGGCCATTCGGTGCCCCCCCCCACACCGTTATTTGATCACCGGCGTCGCGGTCCATCCAAAGATAACCTCTGTCCACGACGGTCGCTCGCGTTACGCTTGCGACCAGCGCGTCGATGTACTGTTTGTCCTCCGGCAAGGCCAGTTCGAGGTCCTGGCACCGGCCTCGTTTCCGCACATCGAGCCGTATGTCTGCGGCGTCCACGCTTCTCATCCGCCTGATCACGTTTACCTCCCGTTTGACCATGTACGTTTCGGATTGATCGGAAAGCAGGAACACCTCGATAAAGGCGTGCGCGCCCAGCAGGAACGCCGCAAGCGTCGCCGCGACCGCAAGGCCAATTTTGCCCCATTTTCTCATGCCCTTCCTCCTACGGGCACAGCCAGGTGACGTAAGTCCCCCCGTAGCCGTACAGGAATACGGCCGCATAGCCGCCGTACCAATAGTCGGCATAGCCTATCGCCTGCTGGACGCTGTACCCATCGCCCAGGGATAGCCAGAACCATGTCGTCCAAAGTGTTCCGCAGGGATAGAGGCTGTCGAGGGTCGGCACGTGAACGCCGTAGAAGGAGAAATCCGACGCCCCCGGTAAGTATTTCCAGTCCCAACCGATATAAGTCTGGCCGGAGTCCACTGCTCCGTAGTTGCCAAAAGCCTGCGGAATGCTTGTCTCGTAGGAGTTGGTCAGGAAGTATCCCCCGGACCAACACGCGTTGATCTGAACTATCTGATATTGTTCTGGGTTGACGCCGATGTCGGAAAATGCGGGCTCTCGCCACCTGTCCGACAGGTCGGAGGCTGTAGTTGTCGCCTGGGATCGTCGAAGTGTCGTTCCTCCAGTCCACAAACTCGATCTGCGCCCTGGCGGTACCGGCATCCCAATAGGCGTGCGCGGCGTAGAAAAAGTAATGATACGGTTTGACGAGCCATCCGCCTATGCTCAGCCGCTGAGGGCCCGGCATCCCCGGATCCTCGTGCCATGGGTAGCCAGGGTTCACTACGAGGGCACCGTCCTCAAAGCCGACGTATCTGTCCATCCACATTGGATCAACGATCAGCGTGCATGCCAATCCCTGCGCCCGGCAGGCATTGATTACCGCCTCCATTTCGTTGAAGTAATCCTGGCGGAATTCATCCTCGTGCCCCCGCACCTCAATGCATACGAGCGCGTCGGCGTTGGCCGGAGAAATGGTGCCGTCGGTGTTTCGGGAACTTGTTCCCGAAACGGACTCCCTCACTTCGAAGCATCAAAGGCTGCGCGTCAGGCCCAACCCTTTCGCCACGCTCACAGAAACGCCGAAAACGTTCAGGTTACGCAGTAGTAGCTTGCCCCTATATCGATGTTCTTCCATCTTACGGTGTCATATTAGCCGCACTTGCCGGCTGTTCCTACCCGGCATGGCACTTGTTCGTTTCGGGAACAAGTTCCCGAAACACCGAAACATTCTGCCGGTTTTAATCGGCGCTGACCGGAATTTCCGGAGCGGGCGGCAAATGCGCGTCCTCATCATCACGCTGGGGCCGCTCCTCAAATCCCGAAACACCAAACGCCGAAAACGTTCAGGTTACGCAGTAGTAGCTTGCCCCTATATCGATGTTCTTCCATCTTACGGTGTCATATTAGCCGCGCTTGCCGGCTGTTCCTACCCGGCATGGCACTTGTTCGTTTCGGGAACAAGTTCCCGAAACACCGAACAAGTTCCCGAAACACCGAACGTAGGACGTGAATGGATACCCGCCGCACACCCAGGACATCGCCAGTTGATTGTCCACCCAAACGTCTGCTTGAGAGATGCCATCGAAGGCGAGGCGTACGGTGTGGTATGTGGCGAAGTCTCCGTAGAAGTAGATATCCTGGTTCTGAGCGTCTGACGTCGTAATGTAGTCCGGATAGATGTCCACGTACACCGCAGCGCTGGATGTCACCGCGAACAGGTTGGCACCTGCCCCTCCGGCGGGCGCGGTCACGCACATTCGCGTCTCCAGGGTTATAGGCTCGTTGGGTCCTCCCGGGGGGGTCTGGAGAGCGTAGGTCCCCCAAGCGTCACTAGCCCCGCTTCCAATACAAAGCGCGCCGTCGGAGATCGCGACCGTCGCGTTGTTGGAATTAGTCTCCCAGGCGGGAGAGGCTGCGGTCGGTAGCAGGCCGGTGCTGGCGTCATACTCCACGTCCCACGCCCAGCCCGCTGTTGCAAGCGCAAGCATGCCAACCGCGGTAAGAATAATAATATTAGCACGTTTTCTCATCGTCTCGACCTCCTCCTAGATCGATACACTGCATAAATCGGGCCATACGGCCTATGGCGGATAGATGGGTACATAAATTCGGTGTTTCGGGAACTTGTTCCCGAAACGAACAATTTGACCCCGTGAAGTGGAAGAACATCGACATAGGGGCAAGCTGCTACTACGTGGCGGGAACGTTTGCAGTTGCGCGGGCTATCGTATGCGATGAGATCGGCAGGGCGCTGGTCGAATGCGATGGGTAATCCTGAAGGAGGCTGGTCACGCTGCCAGAGGAGCGGTCATTCTCCGGTTGGCCTTGATGTGCAGCCTTCTACGCTCTTAGGTGACCGCGTTCGTTTCGGGAACAAGTTCCCGAAACACCGAACACCGAAATCGTCTTGACCTGCGCACGCCAAGCGAGCCCAGCCCCGCCAGGCCCGCAAGCAGCGCAACCAGGCAAGACGGCTCCGGCACGGGAAGGAATGCCGCGCTGTAGGCAACATAGTCCCAGGTACGACTGCCCGGCGGTCCAGAGGGATCCGAACTCCACGTCGAAATCGTTGCCGCGCGCGGGGACCGCACCCTGCGCCAGGAGAATACCGTCGACCCACACGTACGATACGTAGGACCCGCTCTGCACTGCCGTGGCCACCCTGACCGTGCTAAACGACGAAAGGTCGACCGGGCAGGTGACGAAGCCGCCGGGGCCGACATTCAGCACATTGAGGTGGTCGGAGAACAGGTCTACCTGGACCGCATAGCTGGGCGTTCCGGCGTAGAGGAGGGCAGCGCTTCCCGCTGCCACACATACGCTGGCCTCCACCGTGAGCGGGCTGCCCGCGGGCGCGGCGGAGCGCGAGAAGCTTACCCAGTCCACCGAATCTGGGTCGTCTATGAGCAGCGATCCCCCGTCAATGCTACACATGGAAGTGTCGCCCCCGGCCACCCAGGCGTCCGCGCCGAGCGAGGCATCATTCGGAAGCACACCGCCGTCATAGTGAACGTCCCATGCCCACGACACCACCGGGGTTGACAGCATCGTAGCGATCAGCAAGGTCAGAAATGTAAGCCGCATTGTAATCTCCTTTCAGAGTCGACTACTGCCCGAGAATTCGGGCCCGCAAGTTGTCGAGAGGATATTTCCAGTTGCCCTCCTGGTCGGTACCCGCTGAATTCGAGGGGTCGAACTGGCCTCCATTCACGACGAGGTTGGTGTAGTCATTGTGGTAGGCGTCCTCCCACAGAGAGATATAGACCTGGCAGCCCGAACTTGTCAGTTCCGAGGCCACGCCATTTACGGTTAGGTTCGAGGGCCAGACGTCGCCTGGATAAGGCCCGTAGGGATCGTTGGCGTAGTGGTACGTGTTATCGGTAATGAGCACGATGTATCTATTGGGGTTGTTCGGTGTGGAGTATGCGTCCATGTCCTGCGCCGCGTAATGCAAGGCGTCTAACTGAAGTTCAGGACTGTCGCCGCCGCTCGGATCATACCCATTGTCTACCCAGCTATCGAAACCAGCCACGCTCTGGAAGCCTGATAGCGACGTGAAAACGCGCGCGGTCGGATTTCCGCTGGAATCCGTCTCGATCGAGTCCGTACCATCTCCTTCATACGGATTATTGAATTTGATTCCTCCGACGCGGAACTGAACGCCGTACGTGTTGGTCATATCGCTGAGGAAACCCTCGACGCTGGCTTGAGCACCGTGGTCCTCGCCATTACCCCACATGCTTTCCGTGCAATCCAAACAGAAAAATATCTCCACCGGCGCGGCTGATGAATCATAGAAGCATGCGCTCACGGTCTTGGTCAGCGACTCCGAGCCGGGAACCATTACAGTAACCGTGAGCATGCCCCACGTGGAGCGGCTCACAAGGATGGTCACGTTTCCATTCGAGTCGGTCGTTCCGGTCGCCGTTTGGGCGCCCACCGAGACTCCGTTCACCGAGACGATTGTTCCCCCTTGGACCGATATGCTAACCTGCACCCCCGCCGCGGCGCTGTTGGCGACCGCGTCGAAGACGGATGCCGTCACCGTGGCGTTCGTGCCCACCGGCACGCAACTCGACGGCCCGGTGAGCGTAAGCAGGTAGCGCCAGCCCAAGTTGGTTTCGTGAGCGCCGATGTCGATGTGCGGGCCCACAATCGGTGTTTCGGGAACTTGTTCCCGAAACGAACAATTTGACCCCGTGAAGTGGAAGAACATCGACATAGGGGCAAGCTGCTACTACGTGGCGGGAACGTTTGCAGTTGCGCGGGCTATCGTATGCGATGAGATCGGCAGGGCGCTGGTCGAATGCGATGGGTAATCCTGAAGGAGGCTGGTCACGCTGCCAGAGGAGCGGTCATTCTCCGGTTGGCCTTGATGTGCAGCCTTCTACGCTCTTAGGTGACCGCGTTCGTTTCGGGAACAAGTTCCCGAAACACCGAAAATGCGATGGGTAATCCTGAAGGAGGCTGGTCACGCTGCCAGAGGAGCGGTCATTCTCCGGTTGGCCTTGATGTGCAGCCTTCTACGCTCTTAGGTGACCGCGTTCGTTTCGGGAACAAGTTCCCGAAACACCGAATCATGCTCGAGTGCATCCCCCCCGAACAGATGGCTTGGAGCCAGGCATTCCAGCGTTTCAGGGCCACGCTGGGAGAATAGGCACAGCGACTTGCGCCTGATTCCGAAAAGGCGGCGGGAGGGTGGGGTGGCGCAGGTTGCAAACCCCGGGGGGAGCCGGGGCCGGCGCTCGCGAAACGCCGGACCGTCGGGACCTTTCTCATTGTCGTGACCTTTGCCTCAGCGCGAACCCCGCCAATCCCGCAAGCAGCGCGACGAGGCAGGACGGCTCGGGAATGGGAAGAAACTGCTTGCTGTAGGCCACGTACCGCCAGTAGGAGTCGGAGCCACTCGATCCGAAATCCACTGTGTCCGGCGGAACGTAGGACGTGAATGGATACCCGCCGCACACCCAGGACATCGCCAGTTGATTGTCCACCCAAACGTCTGCTTGAGAGATGCCATCGAAGGCGAGGCGTACGGTGTGGTATGTGGCGAAGTCTCCGTAGAAGTAGATATCCTGGTTCTGAGCGTCTGACGTCGTAATGTAGTCCGGATAGATGTCCACGTACACCGCAGCGCTGGATGTCACCGCGAACAGGTTGGCACCTGCCCCTCCGGCGGGCGCGGTCACGCACATTCGCGTCTCCAGGGTTATAGGCTCGTTGGGTCCTCCCGGGGGGGTCTGGAGAGCGTAGGTCCCCCAAGCGTCACTAGCCCCGCTTCCAATACAAAGCGCGCCGTCGGAGATCGCGACCGTCGCGTTGTTGGAATTAGTCTCCCAGGCGGGAGAGGCTGCGGTCGGTAGCAGGCCGGTGCTGGCGTCATACTCCACGTCCCACGCCCAGCCCGCTGTTGCAAGCGCAAGCATGCCAACCGCGGTAAGAATAATAATATTAGCACGTTTTCTCATCGTCTCGACCTCCTCCTAGATCGATACACTGCATAAATCGGGCCATACGGCCTATGGCGGATAGATGGTACATAAATTGTGCGCGAATTTGAAATTATAGCGGGGCACGGGGTCCGCCGAGTGATTAAACTGAGAGATGAAGAAACTGGAGTCGTGCATCGCCACGATGCTGCCCTCGGTCGCTGTATCCTCCTCTATTATCTGGGGCGGGCCGAGATCCGACGGCGAGACGTACAGGTCGGTTATGTACGCGAGCGGCCGGGAGTTGCCCAGCCAATTCGAGAAGGGGGTTGTCAACGCGTCCCATATGCCGGCCACGCCGGCCATGAGGTAGTGGCTTGTGTTCACCGAGCAGTGAGTCAGCGTGTTGATGGTATCGTCACACACGGGGCCGGTCGAGCCAAAGACCGCAGCCAAGCCCAGGGCAGCGCCTACGCTGTCCAGGTTCTCGTCGTAGAAGCCGTACCCGTCCCCGCTGCTGTCGGTCCACTCCCCGACCAGAACGAGACGCTTGCATCGGCTCGACTGGACGAAGGAGGACAGCGCGCTAATCTCAGAGGAATACAGCGCGCGCGTGGGCATCGCCAGGAATATGACATCGTAGTTCGCCGCCGCCGTGGAGTCCAAGCTCGGAATCTCCTGGTAGGTAAGGTCGCTGTACACGGCGGCCTCCTCCTGAAGGTAAGCCTCGATGTAGTGCGCGCAGTTGTCGGGGTATGCGTTGTTCACGCAGAGGTAGTAGGCAAACCCAACCACGTTTTGTACCACGACCTGAGAAGTTGCTGTCACGCAGTTTCCGCATGGTTCCTGTATGGACCCGGTCACGTCGATTGCCTTGCCCCCGACCTGCACGACCGTCGTCACTGTGCCATCGGCTCCGGTGACGCCTGCGGCGACCATTGTCCCCGTGGGCTGGGGAACAACCGTGCCTGCGCTGGTGACGGATGCGATCGACCCGCTATCGACCGAGACGGTCACCGGGAACCCGGCGGCTGGCTCGTTTACCGTACCGTCGATGACCGTGTCTGTCACGGTGGCTTGCGTGTTGGCCGTGTGGTGGCGGGTGTCTGGGTGAGGGCGTAACGCAGGCACTCGGAGGTCTCGTGAGCTCCTATGTCGATGCTGGGGCCCACAATCCGCGGCAGGCAGGCGATGTCCAGTATGTCCGTCAGGCCGGTGGAATCGCAGCCGGCATCCCGGCAAGGAGAGTTATAGAAGATGTGGTAGTCGCCGCCGGCGGAGTCGACGAACAGCGGGTTTTGCGAAATGTTGCCGTTCGAACCGGACTGGATATCCCCCGAGTTGTTGCTCGTGTTGCCCCAGATGTCGTTGTTTTTAGCCGTGAGGCTTATCGCTCCGCCCGATGTATCTATGTAAACGCCGGAAGAGTTCGATGCCACGATGTTATTGCTTACCGTGGCCGACGGGCAACCCGTCAGGTATATCGCTCCGCCGCAGGGAGAACCACCCGATGCGCTATTCGCCACGAAGGTATTGTTGACGATGAACGGAATGTTGCCGGTGGCGTAGATTCCTCCGCCTTGCTCCGACGTGTTGCCGACGATCACGTTATCCGTTATCGCCACGGAGTCGACCTCGCCGGAGGCGCTCTGGCAGTATATCCCGCCGCCGTAGCCCTCGGACGCGGTATCCGCCTTGATGATGTTGTGCGAGATGGTCATCGGGCCCTCACACCAGACTCCGCCCCCGGTGCCGTTGGAGCCGTTCTGCAAGGTGAAGCCATCCACCGTGCACGGCGACTTGGTGAAATTCTCTATTCCTATCACGCAGTCGCCGTTCCCGGGATCCACAACGGTGGGATTCCGAGACCAGTTCCTCTGTTCGCGCGCGGTTTCCGTACCTGCGAACCCGCCGTATAGGGAAACACCGCCGAAGATCTGCGCGGCGTCCGGGCAGTAGACGCCTCCGGCGACCCAAACCTCGTCGTAACCGTTGCCCTGCGCCTGGCTGATGCCTTCGTAGACGGTCTGGAACGCCTGGCTCCAGCTCGTGCCCCAGTTGTTGTCGTTGCCGCTGGTGTCAACGTAAATCACCGAAGTCGGATAGAACGTAACGCTGCGCGACACCTTCGTCACAAGGCCGCCGAAATTTATGGTTTTTGCCCAGATGGTGTATCCCGAGGAGTCCGTGCCATTGTGCGCCCAATTTTTCCACCATGTCCCGCTGCTCGCCGAGTACGTCGCCGGGCTGTATTGGCTCAAGCCGGGTTCGGACTGGTTAAGGCCGGTCGCAACCGCCACCTGTACCGACACGATGCATGTCCCATCCGAAGCGGTCCCGGCGATTTGGACGGTGGATGTGGTTTGGTCCTGGTGGAATTGGCTATCCGGCGGGACGGTTATGGAAATGCTCGGCGGGCTGATGGCGGGCGCGTACATCCTGATATCGAAATTGCCGCGCGGCCTTATGACCCGATAGTAGATCCCGTTGGCGTCTTCACAAGTCCCGGCGCCCGTCACGGATAATGCCCAATTCTGAGTGGCTGCTGCCTGGGGCGGCGGCACGACTATCTGGCTCCCGTTGTCGGGCCAATTCAGCGCCACCTTCAAACCGTGGATGCCGGATGGGCTGGAGTTGCCTACCGAGTTGCCGTCGTCGAGCAAAATATACGCTCCACCGCTGTCCACAAAAACGACCCTTCCCCACGTGGTAACGAGCGAATCGAGGTTGAACAACCCGGACGCGACGCCTGTGATATCCTGCCCCGTGGTGTCTGTAATGCCTTCCCCAGCGCTGTTATTCAAAAATCCCCCGATAACTTTTTGTACCATTCCAAGAGGAGAGATCGGCGGATTCGAGGCCGAATCGATTACCACCATCCCATTGCTGTCGGTCGCGTGCCGGGCATCGACCAGCCATTCTCCCGTAACGGAGTCGTATCCGGTCTTGCCTGTGGCGTGGATGAGGCTATTGAGGGCGATGCCGCCGGACGAGTCGCACATTATCCGGATGCCGCACGTCCGGCTGTCGGTTTCCTGGCAGAATAGCGAGCCGGGGAAAACAGCGTAGACCTCCAGTTCCTGCCCCGATTGCGATACGGTGACCTCGGTCCCAATGGGCTGAGTGCGCGCTGCCTTCACGGTCTCGCGCGCCGCCGCGTCGACCCATCCCGGCGGCTGATCCTGAGTGACAATGCTTCCATCGATTGCCAAGAGCGGGTTGCCGGCAGTATCCGTGGTGATTGCCCCCACGCATCTATTACAACGGTCGCCTGATTGGATGGTCCCCGCGGCGGCGGAGTCGACCGCTACAAGCTCGGCGTCCGTCGCGTCTTCCTGCAAAATCAGGTTTCCCGACGCTGAATCAACATACATTGGACGACAATCCAACTCAATTAATATGGGATCTTGCGCCGTGCTGTCTATCATTGAAATCGCTGTGTCAATATCAGGGCAGTACGTTATTGGCAGGTCGCTTGTTCCTCCGGATGAATCTCCTGGCGGTGGCTCATCGTCCATCACCCTCGCCGTTCCCTGAGGAAGGGATTGCGCGGTGTCCGTGGTCGGCCCGGCAATTCAAGCAGCCACGGGTACAGCCCGAACATGAATCCCCGCCGAATCGGCCCGTAATCGATCAGACCGGAAGCCGGATCCACTTGAGCCCAGCAGCGCACGTCGGTTAGAAACGGTTGGGGCTGGCCGCCGGCATCGTACCCCCAAACCAGTCTGCCCGCCACATCCACGGTCATGTTGAGCTTCATGGCGGCAGGGACGCCGCAACCGAGCGTCCTCAATCTTGCCCAGTCCGCCTCTGTATCGGACAGGACAAAATAGGGACTGCCTTTAAGGTGAATCCGCGCGACCCGGCAGGCCGGAAGCCACACGTTGAGACTCATGCCCACGGGCGTGCCCAATAAAATGTCGCCGATGCCCGGGGCCAGATAGCCCAGTTGAGGTCCGAGGCTCCCGACCGCGTCCGGTGATTGCGCCGCCGCGCCCACGGCGAGGATGACGGTTAGAAGGAAGAGGGCGAAAACTAGTGGTCGGCGCTTCGTCTGTCCAGCTCCTTGGATTAGGATGACCAATAAGATGCCAACGTCGATGTTCTGACGGTCGGCTGCGCCCCCTGCAAAAGCGAGGCCACTCTCAGTGTAACCTCGGTTTGCGGCTTTGTCAATAGCAAGAAAGCAGTTTTTCCAATTACTTTCAAAAATAATTTGGCCACAAGATTGGGGACTGGCCCGAGATGCGCGCGGATTTTGTTATTTCGGGGAACCATTCTTCTCGAGACGGACATCACAACCATGAGGGGTTTCCGGATCCCGCCTTCGGTTTGGGGTTGGGTGTAGATCGGAAGGACCGGCTTGGTGTTGGAACTCTTGAACGTAACACGTGACACGCGCCCTGAATCGGCAGCGTACTATGCCTGATTCCGAAAAGGCGGCGGGAGGGTGGGGTGGCGATTCGGAAATCGCCACCCAGGGGGCTAGGCCGAAGCAACCCGTGCGCGGCGGAGGTTCCCGGCTTTCTGCTCTCTGCTTTTCCCTATAAGCTATTCTTGAGGGAGGAATCCGCTCGGTGCTGCGGGAACTTGAATGTGGGTATCCCCCAGCGGGAAAAATTCCGGACCACGAAAACACCAAAGCGGGAAAGCACGAAGGTTGCATGATTGATCTTGGTAGTGTGACGGTCCCACGGGTAATGTCTTTCGGCAAGTGCCCATTCGATCAAGAATGGGCCGAAATGGAGCACGTCGATCCCTGCTCGGAGTTGATGCACATATTGCGGGGACGCGTTGAGGTCAGGACGAGAGAGTATAGTATAGTCGGCCGGGAGGGTGACACGATCTTTACGCCCGCGGGCACGCCACACCGAGATGTGTTCGCTACCGAGAGCGCGTTCGAAGTGTACCTTGTCCGGTTTAACTGGCCGGACAAAAGAAGACTCTCAGCGCGGTGAGTCCCGTTCAGATGGCCAGGATTTCCAGGCCGGCCAAGAAACGGATTGCCGCCGAGTTCCATCAACTGTATCAGGATTTCCTGACTGACCTGCCGCTGAGTCGCGATATTGTGAGCCTGCATCTCTTGCAGATCATATACAGGGCCGTGCAGGACATAGTTGCCGGTACGGACGCCGCCTCAGCCGGAAGACACGATGCCGGTTCCGCCAGGCGCACTCAGATAATGAGTCAGGCAAAACGTGTAATCGAAGAAAAGAGCCAGTCTCCCATCGCGCTGGAGGATATCGCGGCCCATCTCGACATAAGCCCTTACTACCTTTGCCATGTGTTCAGCCAGGAGAGCGGTTTCACCCTGTCTCATTATCTGCGAGAGGTGCGAATGGAGAAAGCAGCCCGATTGCTGGCGGATCACCGCCTGAGAGTCAATGAAATCGCGAGGGCGGTCGGCTTCAGCGACACGGTTTATTTTCGAAGAGTCTTCAAGGCGTACTTCGGCGCTTCTCCCAGGGCTTATCGCTCAAGATCGATTGACTGATGCTGAAAGGTGATGGGTGTCCGGGGAGCGTATCCCTTCCAAGACCCATCACCCTTTCCTTCCAACACCTATCCCTTCACCCGCTCCCAAATCGGCGCGATCATGGCCTGGCCTTCGGGGCCGGCGACAATCGGGGCAATGCCCGAAATCTCGCAGAGGTAACGCAGAGCGTTGACGCGGTCGCCCGTGACGCCCTGCACGTGGTTTGCCGGGAACAGCGCCAGGAACTCATCGAAGCTGCATGTGAGGCGCGCGTGGACGTGCGGCCACGTCGGGTCGGTCATGGCGTTCAGTTCCTTGCGTTGAGATTCCGGCAGGTCGAGGCTTTCGCCTTTGGCGATGAACATGAACGGCTTGTCGTCGTAGATACCCATCCTTGCGAAGGTCATCTCGCCCGGGGCCGCGTCGAACTCCACGGAGGCGCCGCCTGCCTTGAAGTAAAACTCCATGGCCGGGTGGAAGCGAATCTTCTTAAAATTGACCGCCGGGTCGTACCACTGGGCGGCATACCAGCTTGCGTGGTTGCCGGAATTGCACCAGTCCCAAATATCGAGCCGCGGATGATAGAGGCGGACATCCATAAACAGCGCTGGCAGACCACCCGAGACGTACCTCATAAGCTGCATGGTGATCGCCGCGAACGAATCGGCTTCCGTGGCGCAGACCGTTGGCTCCTTGCGCCCGCGCCAGTCGTAGGGGTCGTTCATGAGCATTTCGGGGACATCGCCGAGGGTGTAGTGTTCGGTCAGTTCGCGTTGGCCTTTCAAGCCGCAGAAATCGAATCCCTCTTCCTTGTTGACCCGCTCCATGGCCAGGTAAATCCGTATCTGCCTTTCCAGAGTCTCCGGCGTCAGCACCCGGCCATCGTAAAGGAGCCGGTCGCCGAGAAGTCCCTCGAACCATTTGCGCGCTTTTTCCACCTCGGCCTTGTCGAACTCCTCGGCGTATTTCACCAGCAGAAACTGATCTATCTGATAAGTAGTGCAGCCGAGGGCCTTGATGGTCGGCACCATGTGGAAGTAGCCCGTCTCCATGCCCATCGAGTGACCGCCGTAGAGGCCGTACACCTCGTTCTTCACGGTTGTAAGGGCATTGGCCGCTCGGACCCAGGCGATGTACGTCCTGCTGGGTTGCCGGGGCGTCGATCTCGCCCACGATCCTATGGGTGCGGCGCCCAGCCTGGCGCAGAGCGCCATCCGTGGCCAAGAGGCCCACATTTCCCGGGTACTTGCCGTTGTTGTTGGAAAGAGACAAGATCGGCACGTCCCTGCCAAAGCAGTTGACAAGCGGCCAGCACAGGAATGGAAAGTTCCACACGTTGTAGCACATTATTAGCTGCTTTACGCCCTTGCGCACAAGTTCCTCGCCGACTTTTTGGGCGTCTCTCACGGACGTGATGATCTTGGAGGCGACCACTACTTCGGCGGCGCTTCCGTCCTCGTTGGCGAGTCCTTTGCGGATGACATCAGCCCAGCGGTTGACGACTTCGGTGTTCACCGGGTTGTTCTGACTCCAGACGTGTTCCCGCTCGTCGTTGAGCATGGCAATACCAATAGGTGTCGTTCTCATTTCATAATCCCCCGTTTAGAAATTGGAAATTGGAAATTGGAAGTTAGAAGGCTGGATGCTGCCCCAACAAGGATACCTCGCCGCGGCCCGGCAGTCAAGCGAAGGGACGGGTCCCAAATCCTCGATTGTCCGCAGCGGGCGTCTATTGGTACCGGAGTAAGGGGCGTTTTTTTCGTCTCGTCTGGCCGCTTGCGTGACGCAGGCAAGAGGTGGTATATTTATAATGCGTTGGGCGTGGGCCCATAGCTCAGCGGTAGAGCGGACGGCTCATAACCGTTTGGTCCTTGGTTCGAATCCGAGTGGGCCCACCAAATCGTACGTTTTGCACAACATAGGCCGGGCTTGACGGAGCGTCTTGTCCGGTCCTGCTGTTGCCTGCTCGACAATGGCATCCACCAGGCCGTCTTTTTCCTCAATGGTCATGTGTATCATCCCCTATTGGGCTTTGGGCACTAGTGCCTACTTGCATAAATGGCTGATAGTATTCTTGCCGGTGTATCGGGAATCTTGTTCCCGATACGCACTTAGTTTCGGGAACAAGATTCCCGAAACACCTGCTACAGCGTTATGTCGATCGATTATGCAACTAAGCACTGGCCGAGTTGAGGCTGTCGCCGAGATGATCGCAAAGTGTCCTAGCCTCGGTTTTCACCGCTAACCCGCATTATTCATGTAGCGCGTGTTTGCCTGGCACTTTGGTTATTGCGACGCAGCCAGGATAGGTGACGATGTATCCGTATTCTGGGACTCGATCAAGCATAATGCAAATGGCAGAGGCCTCGATCCCGCATGGTCCAAAGCAGCGGTTGTTATGCTCGGGCATAAGTTGGGACCAGATCCCGAACCAATACTTGCTCCCACAAAAGTGAGCATCTGTCGCAGCGACAGCCATCTGGTAACAGCTCACTCTTGCCGTCATCCGGAGCTTGATTCAGGCACTATCCTCGCGGCATGGCGGGATCGTCATTCAAAGCACTGATCGGGCTGATACTTCGCGGGCGTATGCCCCGAAGCGCCGTATGCGGAGGCGACGCCTCGGGGTGTAGGTGTGTGTGGCCGGCCTTGTCAGTATGGTAAAGCGGAAAGCTCGGCTCCCTCTTTCCCACACGTTGGCTCCTCGCCGGAAGGGAAAAGCGGCGTCGAGACCGCCGCACTCCAAAGCTGCGCAATCCCTGCCGCCCCGCGATGCTTCGCCATAATGTTTCCTCGTTCTCCAACCGAAAATTCGATCAGGCGGATTGCGGGGCGGAGGTTCCGGGCTCTCTGCTCTCAGCTACTTTTCGAAGGAAATCATGCACGAAGGCTTCGCCTTCATCACTATAGATGAAAACGATCTTCCCTATAGGTCCGTTGGATCGTTTCGGGATTTCCGCAGCGAATACGACGTTTGTTCCTCACACAAACAATCGTGGTCGCTCCTCAAATCCCGAAACACCGGGAGCAACCCGCGCGCCGGGGTCCTGACTTTCGACTATTTTCAGAGGAGAATGCGGTTGGCGGTTCAAGAGGATATGCCGAAGCGTGAGTTTTGGCGCGGATTGACCGTATGCGGCCTTTGCACCTGTTTCGCGTCTATTTGGCTGCACGCTATCATGCAGGCCCATCCCCATTTCTCCGGCGACATATTCCTGACCGCGAGTCTGCGCTATAGGTATTTGCGCCGCGTTCGGGGCGGCCACTTTCTGCTTCACTCGATTCGTTCTCACCCGCGCATTCAGGCATCTCTTGGCCGCGATGGCGTTTTCCACCCTCGTTGGGGGTTATGCGGCCCAGGGAGTGGTGGATTATCGGACCGACACTCCGGTGGGCATAGCTGGATACTGACCGTCGCGTGGCTGGTGGCCGCGGTGCTCTTTCAGTCGGCTGGCCACGCCCAGAGCCTGTGGAAAGTCGAAACCAAGAGACAGAAGTTGGCCCAGATGACGCTGGCCGCGCTGATGGTAGCGGCGTTTCCGGCCGCGGCGGTGCCGTACGCGCTGGACAGGACTATTCTCCCCGCGCTCACGACCTCATCCGACACATGGTTTCAGGCCGCGGTCTTCGGGGTGATTGCGGCGGCTTTGGCTCCGGGCATCATTCTCGCGGCGCTGGTCGCGTACTATCGCAGGTATCATACCGAAGATGACCGCCTGACGGGACTGCTGTGCTATTTCTTCGTGCCCTGTGCTTTCGGGTTGGCTTCGGGTGCGCTGTCGACCTCGCGGTTCGATGAATGGTGGACAGTCGAGCAGATCTTAATCGGCGTTAGTTGGCTGACGCTGATGGCCGGAATCGGGGTGGGGAACGCATTTGCCGACAAGGAGGTCGGCGACCGAATCGAGGAGCTTGAGGCGCTTCGTGATATCTCGTGGGCGCTGGTGGGTACCGGCAGCTTCCGCCAATTGTGCGAGAAGTTCGCCGAGACCCTGACGACGCGGCTCGACGCCAAGATAACCGGGGTATTCATTGCGGACGATAATGGCGCGGCGCTCGAAATGGTCGCGATCCACGGGTCGGCGGAGCGTCAGCAAAACGTGGGAACCAGCTATCCCATCACTTCCAAAGGCCATTACCCCGGGTTTCACTCGGGGCACACCGCACGGGCATTTATCACGCGAGAGGTCCAGGTCGCTCACGAGGTCTTCGTGGATGTGGAGCTTGTGCCGTGGCGGGTGATCGCCGTGGACAAGGGATGCGCGGTTTCGCTGCCGCTGGTGGGCCGGGCGAGCGCAATGGGCGTGCTGGATGTGTATTTCTCCGACGCGCGGCAGCTCGGCAGGCAGCGGTTGATGCTCCTCAACACGATAGCGGCGTCCGCCGGCCCCGCCATCGAGAACGCTCGCGCGGGAGAATCAGCGCCTGAGGACGAACAAGAACTCGATCTGGCGGCGTAGGGAGCGGCGAATAGCACTCGTGTTGAACACGATTGAAAGGATCGACAAGACTAATAGGATCACTTCCCATCCTGTCAATCCCGTAATCCTGCAAATCGTGTTCAGTTCTTGCCGTATGGCCTGTCGGCGAGCCTGTTGCCTCGGATTCCGTTTTTTCGCGCTTCCCGGCGGAAGCCGAGATTGCCGGCGAACGTGTAGAGCCAGCGTGGCATCGTTCGTCTCGCCATGAGGGCAATAGCTTCCTCGGAGATAGCTCGGCCCGATGCGAGGTCGTCTGCCGCCATATCGAGGGCTTTCTTGACGTTTCGAGTCGCTCTTCCCACCTTTTCCAGCGGTCTGCCGTCGATCGCGCCGGCCCCGCCCAGAGCGAGGCCGCCCGCCCAGTCGAACTCCGCCTCCTCGGCAAATCGGCGGCAGCTCGCCACCGCCATTTCACACTGCGTGGTTTCGGGAAAGCCGCAGTTGACTATCGCGGCCAGGCGCCGGTGCTTGTGCGAATAGCTGCTGCCGCGCTCAGAGACCATCTCGAGGAATCGGATCACGCCCGCGGGCAGGGTATCGACGTAGAGCGGGAATGCCAGGATCACCAGATCGGCGTCATTGACGGACTCTACGAGGTTCTCCACGCGGTCGTCCGAGGCAATCGCCCAGTAAACTCGCGCGCCGTCGGTGTCCATTCCTTTCTCCCGCAGGCGGTCGAGAAGGTAATCTCCGAGCGAAGCGCTGGTGCTTGCCGCAGGCTTGGGACTGCCTATGAGAAGCAGAGCTTTCTCTCTTTCGATCATTGCGCCACCCCCGCCTCAGCCAGCAGCCTGGTTAGCGTGGCTTTCAACTCCCCCGCCGAGACCGATGCCGTTACGAACCCCACGGCAGTGCCGGAGCTGCGGAAGTTGATCGCATTGCGGCGGACCAGGTTCTCGAATACCCGGCGGCTCTCCTCATCGTCGGTTTCGAGGATTCCGACAGCCACGATTCGCGGCGCCCAATCGTAACGCTTGACGTGGTGGACCTCGCCGCTGACCCACGTAAACAGCGGGCTGACAAGAGGGACCGACCGGTCCAGCACTTTCTTGAGTTCCGACGAATAGCCGCCGAACGTGACCGGGGTGATGATAATAAGGTCTTTGCCCACGGCGGCCTTGGTCACATCACGGCCGCCGTCGTCGATAACGCAGATTCCCGGAGTCTCGGTCCAACACCCGAAGCATCCCAGACAGTGGGCGACATGCGTTTCGCGAAGGACAAACGCGTCGTTGGCGATCCCCTCTTCCGCAAGCGCCTCCAGCACACTGCTATAGACTCTGTCCGTCATATCGCCCGCGCGGCGAGATCCATTGAGCACAAGCGCAGCCATATACCGCTCGTTTCCCTTCCATCGTGCAAAGCCATTCATGTAACTCTTAGCGGTCCCCGTGAGGATTCCTCTTTTGAGAATAGCGGAAAGCTGAAAGCGGGAGGAGGAAGCCCGCATTCTACACCGGCGCCAGGTTACTCAGGGTCCACACAGCCCGTGATGCCTCGTGGTTCCCCGAGTTTCCGACTCTTGGACTTTCGACCTCAGCGAACTGAGACACTATTGGGTATGATAAGCCTGCCGATGCCCGAAATTCGACGCGGGGAGGCAAGTATGATCAAACGCAAACGGGTCTACTCGCCGGGAAGGGGAATGTCACACTCGTTTATGCCGCCAGGGACACGGAGCACAACGCCGCGGTCGTTTTGAACGAGCTCATCGGGGAAGGTAGATGGGTGAATGCGTGTCAGGTAACGGGTGTTGGAAGAGGCCTTCCTTCCATCCCCCATCCCCCGACACCCTCAACGTGCTGAGTGGCTATCGTTCGGAGGTAACGGATGAACATACGGGCGGTGCTGATCAACAAGTCAACGAATGCGCTGATGTGCAAGCTCGTGGAGAAACGATCCACGCGCAGATCGCCGTTTGGCCAAATCGAGTGGCGCCTTTATCGCGAGAGCATGACTTGGCGCCCCGGGCAGTGTCCCACTCAGGCCAAGCTGGATCGAATGGCCATCGTCTCGGGGCTTCTGAACGGGCTCGATCGCGTCATATCCAGGGGCATCGTATCGAAGTCCGTGCTGCGCCACATCCTCAGCTCCACTGCTGGGCAACGTGATCATGAACGAAGACGCAAAACGCATAGAGCGAGAGGGGAAACATCGATCCGCCCTCGTTCGTGGTGATAAGTCCTACCGGAAAGTGCAATCTCAGGTGCAAGGCGTGCTACGCTGCCGATGCCGCTCTTCACGGGAGGCAGCTCAGCTTCGAGGTAATGGATCGAATACTGCGCGAAAAGAGAGAACTTTGGGGTTCGCACTGGACCGTCATCTCGGGAGGCGAGCCCTTTTTGTGGCATGATGGCGAGTGGGACATCATCGGTCTCGCGCGGCGCCACCCCAGCGATGTGTTCATGGTCTACACAAACGGCACGCTCATCGATGACGAGCTTGCGGCGAGGATGGCTGATGCAGGCAACATCAGCCCCGCCATATCCGTGGAGGGACTTCGGGACGAGACCGATGGAAGGCG
The DNA here is from genome assembly GCA_963823885.1 of uncultured bacterium. Classification (GTDB taxonomy): domain Bacteria; phylum Armatimonadota; class UBA5829; order UBA5829; family UBA5829; genus CAWGNL01. Next base: position 46,645 of record CAWGNL010000098.1, on the reverse strand, counting down.
CGGCGAGGGCGTCCACGCGAAGATACTCGCAAGCTTCGATACGCTTCGCGGGCACGGCGTGCCATTCGGAATCTCGGCTACCGCCACTGAGATAACTGGCGCAGGATTACCAGCGACGAGTTCGTGGACTTCTATTTTCTGGACCAGGGCGCATTATACGGTTGGATTTTTCAGTATATGCCCATGGGCCGCGAAGCAGACGCTGGACTTGGTGGTGCCGCCTGAGCTGCGGGTCGAGATGGCCCAGCGGATGTGGCGTCTCGTGCGCTTGAAGAAGGCGTTCCTCATCGACTTTTGGAACAGCGCCACCGTGAGCCAGGGCTGCATTTCGTCCGGCAGGCCCGGCGGCTACTTCCATATCAACTGGGATGGCGATATAATGCCCTGCGTCTTCACGCCTTACGCGGCGGATAACATCCTCGACATATACGCGAGGGGCGAAGATCTCTCCGCCGCAATAGAATCGCCATTCTTCCGGAAGATCCGAGAGTGGCAAAGTGAATACGGATTCCGGAAGGCCGCCCCGCAAACGGGCAACTGGCTGTGTCCGTGTGCCATTCGCGACCATTTCGACGCCTTTTTGGAAGCCGTGCGCACCTGCGGCGCTCGGCCAATCAACCCCGAGGCACAGGAAGCCATCAGCAATCCCCTTTATTGCCAGGGAATGCTCGATTACGGCGATGAAATGGCCAAACTGACCGAGGATAACTGTTCAGCCAGTACGTTCGGACGGATCAGGCTGCGCACAAGGCGGTTACATGTTAAAGGTTGGCAGTTCTTTTGCGTTTAATCGCTCATCTCATCGGTTGATTCGCAGTCGCCAGCACCCAGTATAGAGGCTCAAGATCACACTCGCGTGCTTAGCCGCTTCCTGTTCTGACATTTTCATTATTGTTGCCCGGAGCGTGCCCTCATCTGCCATGGCAGGCTGATTGGTAAGCTCCGTCCACATGGCCGTGAAATTCCACGGCCATTTGCGCCGGGAAGTTCCTGGCGTCCAAAACGTGGACGGCCAGCGCGGCATAGAGCAACCTTTCTTGAATGCTGCCTGTTCCCGTGACCAAAGCGTCTACTGCTTCCGACAGCTTTTCGATTGCATAAGAATACTTCATTGTGATCCTCCCTTGTTCGATAACTCAGGCTCTACGCTTTTCCCCAGACTTCGCTGGGGAAAAGTGGCCACCTTACGGTGGCAGTTGACCAAGGCAGGCGGTCGGGTTTTTCGCTTTTCGGTTGTTAAGGGATGATTTGGAGGGGGCGGAGATTTCCACCCCCATCCCTTGAACAACACCTGAGTCGGCTCGGGAGAGCTCCCCAGCGTTGCCCTACCCTCCGCCCAGGCAAAGCAAGTATAGCTCATCCGCCATCCCTTAACAACCATAAAGCGGAAAACCCAAAGGCGGTGCGCCGTCGAATCCGCCTTAGCGACAACAAATTGTTTCTGGGAGGGCGCTAAGCGCCTAGTAGGCCCTTAGCCCGCATTATTCACGAACAGCTTAGCCCGCCCGAAAATGGCGGTAATAGCTGCCGTTTTGGCTAGTTTAATACTCGGACAACTGCCCCGAGCAGCCCGAGAACTGTGTGTTCGCAAGTTGTTCACGACTGGCATACGTATATGTCAAGGAATGCCCTTGAGAGGGCATAGCTATACATTGGGTCCATTTGGACCGCTCTGCTTAGTCCCAATTTACCATCATCAACACCGCTTGTTCAGCTTCATTGGAACACAAGCGCCGCATGCAACCGCAACCACACTTCCCCCTGAGGAAGCGAACTTGGCAGATGAAACCATATCTTGCGGGCAGTTTCCACCACTCTTGCTCCCACCTTCAGAATTCTCGTCCTAATCGTTCCGACTTGAGCCTTGGCAAGGCACGTCCCGGCGAGGGACTCCTGAAGCAAGCCCATCGGCATGCAAGACGCAGTGTGCAGCAGCAATCTGAACTGATTCGCGAGAAAACTGTCGCAGCTTTGTCCTGCCGCTTGAGAGGTCCAGCTTCATCTCCTTGATTCGGTTCTCCTGTTCGCCACGAGCGCAGTAGAACGTATAGGTATGCTCATCGTCCAAGCTCTTAAGGTTTGTCACTACGAACCGGGGATTGAGTTTGTATTGGGTTATCTCGGCCTTCACCACCACCGCCGAGCATGCCTCCAACTCCCAGCCTTGTAGGAAACACTGCCATACTCCCGACATCCGTCGCCTTCCCACTTATACCTGAGGCACACGTCCATCTGCACCGGGGCGGACAGATCGTGAAGCACGTTGTTAGCCTGTATGCCAAGGCAGTAGTCAATCCCCATGTCCTCGCAAAAGTCCAATACCTTGCATGTTCCGAATGCGCCGTCCCCTCTCAAAATGATCTGTGCGTACGGCATTCGCTCTCTTATCAGCCTTATCGCCATCCTCAGCACGCTGTACAGTCCCTTTGGTGCACCGGAATTGCCGGGGCGCAGCAATGAGCCTATGATCCTCTGCCTGCCATCGTCTCCGATTATGTGGATATGCAACGGCACATAGCAGTGGCATCCGTAGTGGCCGTTGAACACCTCCAACTCCTGCTGACCATGACAGGGATCCTCGGTCGCATCCACGTCCACGATAACCCGACGAGTCCCAGTCGGAAGCTGAGATATCACTGCTCTCGCCATCGACTCCGCCATTCTCACCTGATCCCGAATCCCTGGCATGTTCTCAAACCGCGAGATCGTCGGCTGGCTTGCCAGCAGTTCTCCTGTCTTGGGGAAATCTCCCGCATGCCGCTTTCAACGCCGGATCGCTGCGCAGCGTCTCCAGATCGTTTGCGTCCTCATGGCCCTGGCAGATCGCGTATACACGCTCCCGCAACATCTCTATGATCTCGTGCTCCACTTTACCCCGCTGGCGCGGGTCTACAATTGCACTGGCCATTGCCTCCGTCAATCCGAGCTTCTCGTCAGCCAGCGATAACAGCAGCAACCCTGCATCCGACGTGACATCCCCTCCGTCGTTTCGACATACAACTTCTTTCCCGCCAAGAGCAGGAAAACTCAGGTCAAGGCAAGTATTATTCATCAGGGGGATACCTCCAATTTTCTTTCTAAGGATTACTCCTTCAAATGCAGAGTGTATCCCTCCTTATCTCGTCACGAATTATCCGGGCTAGCCCGCATTATTCGCGAAGTGAGGTAAGATTTTCTCCTGAGGCAATACGTTGCATGCCTCTCGAGGAGCAACACGCCGTACGTGCGGCCCGTTGACAGGAGAGCGAAGTTTGCTATCATGAGATCAGTCCCTGCTGGAGACAAACCGGGATTGGAGTTACGAGCCGGCTGCCTATTCCACGTAGTGATCAGTAATCAAATGGTACCCAAGGGGAAGCTCATGAACTCGGAGTATTTCGAAGAGGTTCGCTGCAATTTGTGCGGCTCGGATAGCTACAATACAATACGTCCGGCGCGAAGGGCCGACTATACCGATGTCGATCCGATGGCATTTCACAGCTCGAGCGATGAGATTTTGCAAGATCCTTTGGTCAAATGCACGGTTTGCGGGCTTCAGTACGTAACCCCCAGGGTGAAACCCGATATCGTCCTGCGGGGCTACTCCGGCGTTGAAGACAAGACCTTTATATCGCAAGCCGGCGCAAGAGAACGCACTTTTAAGCGGTGTCTGAATATTGTGCAGTCAGTGTGGAAGAAAAAGCCCGGTAGAATCCTGGATGTCGGTACAGCAGGAGGCTCGTTCCTCGAAGTAGCCAAAGACGCCGGTTGGGAAGTTTTCGGTTGCGAGCCAAACAAGTGGCTGTGCAAATGGTGTCTGGAAAACTATGGGATCCATTTGTCTCAGGGTACACTTTTCGACGCCAATTTCGATACTGAAGCTTTCGATATTGTAACTCTTTGGGACGTACTGGAGCATACCGCGGACCCCTCAGCAAATCTGACGGAGTGCGCGCGACTATTGAAACCAGGTGGTCTGCTTGTAGTAAATGTCCCCGACATCGGAACATGGCTTCCGAAGATTATGGGGTCGAAATGGGTGTTCCTCGTGTCTGTTCACTATTTCTATTATACTAAGCAGACGATTCGAGCTACTCTCGAGAAATCCGGTTTCCGCATTCTCCGGGTTAAGCCACATATACAAATGCTTGATCTCGAATATATACTCAAACGCACGATACCCTACCTGGGATTCGTAGGCAAGCTCATGTACAAATCCTGCAAGAATAACAAACTCGGAAGACTGCAAGCCCCATACTGGATCGGCCAAACACTAATTATAGCCGTCAAGCCCTGCTGAAGCTATCAAGCGCCGCGCGATCCTTGGTATGAGGCTCTTGCGCGCGCGCGTTTCGGAGCGTTGCCATTTAGTCATGTGACTCTACGAGGCTCAAGACCGGCCTCACGTGCTTATCCACGGGAGTTAAGAACCCTTGGCGACCACATCAAAAAGAGACGCCTCGACCTTGGACTCTTTCAAAAAGATGTGGGCAGAGCAATTGGGGTTAACCAGCACACGGTCATGATTTGGGAGCAGAATCAAAGGCCGATATTAGCTAGGAATATACCGAAGGTCGTGGCCTTTCTCGGATATGATCCTTACAATGGCGGATGCCCTTTGCGGTGAGGACGCAGAAGAAGTCGGTCACCTGTCTATTTTGTCGCGCTTGAACGAACCCAAGACTACTCTGGCAATGTTCTGGCGTTTTGTCGTCTTATCGAATTCATGCTGAGGCTGGAAGTCGACGTTGACCTTGGCTGATGCGGACCCACCACTGATGTGTTATCCTCATAGGCTCGCTGATATTATGGCGGTCTGCTCGGTCCCCCGTTGCCATGCGATTGTCTATCCGGAGCGACTTGTCCTCTATCAGTCGGCGCTCGACACGCTTGTAGCCAGCAGTGTGTTCACTACGTTGTTCTGGTATTTCCGGCAGCTCGAAATGCCGGTCACGCACGCATATTTGCCGACATCCGGCACGGTCTGGCCTTCGGCATTGACATATATGCCACTATTTACGGAGCCGTCGCTCACGCCACTGCCGTCGTCCAAATAGAACCAGCCCGTGCCATTCGCAGTCACGTTGCCCCAGATTCTCACGAACAAGCCGATATTGTTCAGGCCGTTCGCGCCCCAAATACCGCACTGACCCGCGCCGGTGGTGGAATTGTAAAGCGAGTCGCCGCCGCCCAAACTCTTGTTCGAAAGCCCCAGCGGATTCACGATGCCGGAGCCGAGGGATGTGACGCTCGAAGCCTGGATATAGCGTTCGCCCGTGGCTGCGTTCGTTTGCAACACGCCCGTCACGTCCACCAATCCTGAAGTGGGGAAAGCCGCGCTGTCGAGAACGCATATCCCGCACGAGCGGTCCTGGTTCTCCACATAGAAACACCCGCTGAATACCGCCGTTACCACGCCGTCTGCTTCCACGGAGGTCCCGTCCGACCAGGACTTCACCTGGCCCACCGATCCGCTCACCACACTGTTCGCCGCCTGCACCTCGGTCGATGGCAAGCTCGTCACCGTGTTCTGGTTGTTCGAGCAGGCGGGCGTCACCGTTTGCACAACGAGATAATTCGCCCCAGGCGAAAGCCCCGTCACGGTGAGTTGCGAGGCGGATTTGCTCCCTGTTTGGTTCTGAGTGCTGAATGTGTAAGGCCCACCGCTCGTCTGGCTGATCCCCACCTCATAGTATCCCGCATCGCTGGAGTACAGGATAGGCGTCCAGGAGACAACCGCGCTTCCCGATGCGAGGGCGGAAGCCGAGATGCCCGCCGGCGGCACGGTCTGCGTGTCTTGCCAATCGCCCCATTCGCCGAAGTTCGCCGCCATAAACGCCAGCACCGACGAATTGGAAGATGAGAGGCCGTTGTATGAAACGCTGGAATAGCCGTAGCATTCGGTAAAAAGGCTAATGTTGAGGTTGACAATCGAGGTCGGTATGTCCCCGACCAGGTCATTCGAAGACAGGTCCAGGACGTACAGTTGCCTGAGGTTGCCGATCTGAGACGGTATCGGCCCGCTCAGTTGGTTGCTGTTGAGGAACAGATACAACAGACTGGTGAGGTTGCCGAGCTCGAGACGGTATCGTCCCGCTCAGTTGGTTGCTGCTGAGGTCCAGCTCCTGCAGATTTGCGAGGCTGCCGATCTGAGACGGTATCGTCCCGCTCAGTTGGTTGTCGATGAGGTCCAGTATCCACAGATACGTGAGGTTGCCGATCTGAGACGGTATTGTCCCGCTCAGTTGGTTGTCGGCGAGTTCCAGCAGACTCAGATACGTGAGGTTGCCGAGCTGAGACGGTATCGACCCGGTCAGTTGGTTGCACCAAAGGTCCAGGTCTTCCAGATTGCTGAGGTTGCCGATCTGGGACGGTATTGTCCCGCTCAGTTGGTTGCACTCGAGGTCCAACTCCTGCAGATTGGTGAGGTTGCCGATCTGGGACGGTATCGTCCCGCTCAGTTGGTTGCACTCGAGGTCCAGCTCCTGCAGATTGGTGAGGTTGCCGATCTGGGACGGTATCGTCCCGCTCAGTTGGTTGCTGTTGAGGTCCAGCTCATGCAGATTGGCGAGGTTGCCGATCTGAGACGGTATTGTCCCGCTCAGTTGGTTGTCGAGGAGGTCCAGGTACCACAGACTGGTGAGGTTGCCGATCTCAGACGGTATTGTCCCGCTCAGTTGGTTGCTGTTGAGGAACAGATACAACAGACTGGTGAGGTTGCCGATCTGAGACGGTATCGTCCCGCTCAGTTGGTTGTTGTTGAGGCGCAGCAGCAGCAGATTGGTGAGGTTGCCGATCTGGGACGGTATTGTCCCGCTCAGATGGTTGCTGTTGAGGAGCAGCTCCGTCACGTGGCCGCCTGAGACGGTAACCCCCTCCCACTCGCCGCTGCTGGTCAGCCAACCCGAATTGTATGCCCAGTTCGGTCCGTTCGTGCTGTTATACAGCGCCACAAGCGCGCTGTATTCCGTGTCCGGTATTCCAAGCACATTCGAGGCCCACGCGCCTACCGATAGCGCAACCAGCGCCGCCGACAGAAGCAGCACCGTCTTTTTGCCGGTTAACATTCTTCCCATTCTCCTCATCCTCCCTTTCAACAAAAAAACACCAACAAAAAAAGCCCTCCGCACTTCCTGTTATTGCTTCTCCTGCATACAAAGAACTGCCACGAACCCAATCGGAGTATATCACCATAGTGCCAGCATGTCAAGGGCATTGTCTGACGATAGACGTCAGCAATTTCGGTGATATCTCTCGCGATGCAACGCGGCGCGTTGACGCCGGAGGGATTCGATGGTACACTTATGACAGAGCATATTCAACAAGCGCCGGTCCGAACGCCGATACAAAGACGGCTGCCGGGTGAGCATTCCGTGTGATGGGGAGAGCGTTATCTTCTTGGAGAATCAAGATCAGATCGAGGTTTCGGTGGTAATGCCTTGTCTCAACGAGGCAGAAACGCTGGAAACCGTTATCAGTAAGGCGCTGTCTTGTATAGAAGAGAATCGACTGTCGGCGGAGATTGTGGTCGCGAACAACGGCAGCACCGATGGGTCGCAAGATATCGCTGGGCGCCTTGGGGCGCGCGTGGTTTCGGTCGCGGAAAGGGGCTACGGATGTGCGCTTCGGGCCGGCATAGAGGCGGCGAATGGCCGGCTCGTTATCATGGGCGATGCCGACGATAGTTACGACTTCTCAGCGTTTTTTCCTTTCATCCAGCATCTGAGGGACGGCGCCGATCTGGTAATGGGTTCAAGGTTCAAGGGAAAGATACTCCCCGGGGCAATGCCCTGGAAGAACCGGCACATCGGCAACCCGATCCAGACAAAGATCGGGCAGATCATATTCGGCTGTCCCATAAGCGACTTCAACTGTGGTCTGCGGGGGTTCTCGAAAGATGCTTACTATCGAATGGGGCTCGTGACCAAGACTTGGGAGTTCGCTAGCGAGATGATCATTAAAGCGACGCTGCGGCGCATGAGGATCGATGAGGTGCCGATTACCCTGCATAAGGATGGGCGGTCTCGCGCGCCTCACCTGCAGCCGTGGCGCGCGGGTTGGCGAAACATCAGGTTCATGCTTGTTCACAGCCCGCGCTGGCTGTTCCTGATTCCCGGACTGCTGCTGATGCTCCTCGGCATCGTGGGGTTAGCTCTGTTGCTTCCGGGACCGCTGCCGCTGTTTGGAGTGGTGTTCGACGTCACTTCGCTCGTATTCAGCGCGACTGCGTGTATTGTCGGAACCCAGGTAATCAGCCTGGGACTGCTCGCCAGAGCGTTTGCCACGAGCCAGGGCCTTCTGCCTTCAGAAAGCTCGTCCACGTGGTTCCGCAGGCACTTGGGACTCGAGAGCGTATTGGTGGCGGGAATCCTGCTGGCGCTTATTGGTATCGGGGCGCTCGCCTCGGCGTCGTCGATCTGGTACAGCCACGGCTTCGGACACCTCCAGTACAAGCACATAATGCGTCTGGTAATCCCAGCGTCAGCGCTCGTGGCTATCGGTGTGCAGCTTGGATTCACGGGGTTCTTCCTCGGGGTACTGGAATTGAAGATGGTGCGCTAAACCGCCAGGAGAGGTATTGTTACGCACGTGGCCAAACGAACCCGCGCTAGAAAGCAAGCCCAGAGAATCACTACGACTAGTCTCGAACAGGCCAGGACACGCAAGAAAGTGGGGATTGTTCGAGAATACTGGCCTCTTGCCATCATCATAGTGTCGGCATCGGTGCTGATGTTTGCGAACCTGGGCAACCAGTCTCTCTGGCAGGACGAGGCGGAAACCGCGCTTTTGGCGAAGACGGTATTGAACCACGGGGTTCCACTCGGTACGGATGGAAGGAACTTCTTCTCCCAGGATGCGGGTGCGGGCTACGACAAGAAGACCGGCATCCACAATTGGCATCCGTGGCTTCAGTTTTACGTGACTGCCGCTTCGTTTGCTGTTTTGGGGGCGACCACTCTGGCCGCGAGGTTTCCGTTTGCGCTGTTCGGCGTAGGTACCTGCGTCCTGATGTACTTTTTTCGGGCGCCGAATGCTCGGAAGCCGGCGCGGCGGCGTGGTGGCGGCGATGCTTGTCCTGGCGAGCGTTCCCTTTCTTCTCCTGGTCAGGCAGTGCCGTTACTACAGCTTGGACGCATTCTTTGCTACTCTGGCACTCTATGGGTACTATAATCTGTTGGAGAAGCGCAAGTGGTCGGGCCTCACCTTCTTCCTGGGAGCATTCTTCCTGTTCCACTCGCACTACGTGCACTGTGCGGTGCTGCTAGTCTGTGTCCTGCTGCACTGCCTGGTCTGGCGGCGGGATAGATTGCTCGCTGTGGCGGGGCTGTCGGGACTGGTTGGCCTGCTCAACGTGCCGTGGATGATATGGTTTGCCGGCATGGGCCAGCAAGTGGAAGCGTTCGGCACGCCGATGCGGCGGCTGCAAACATTCGGCTCCCAGCTTGTGCGGCAGTTCGAGCAGTTCATATTCCCACCGCTGGTTCTGATCCTGGTTGTTCCGGCCGTATTGGCAAAGTGGATGCAGGGGCGCCGATTCCCCATGCCCGACAGAAAGTCGGTCCAGGATGTTTCTCTTTTGCTGCTGTTCATTACGGCTAGCGTCCTGGCCTCTGCCCTGACCGTCACTTTCCCGTTCTTTAGAGTTCTCGCATCCATTATCCCGGCGGCGCTGCTCCTCCTGGCCCTGGTGATCCATTCTTCCATGAGAGTGCACGTGATAATCGGCATCGCCGCGATTGCAGGCTTGGCTTTTGGCATGCGGATGCCTGACTATGCCTACGAAATGACCCACGACTTCCGCGGCCCCATAGACGGGATCGTTAAGTACCTGAATGAGCAGGGCAAGCCTTCAGACGTGGTGGCGATAACCTATGGCGACCTGCCGCTGAAGTTCTACACAAAGATGCGGGTCGTCGGTGGGCTAACGGGTGAAGACTTGTCTCCCATAAAGAAGGCCCAGTGGGTCATAGTTCGTAAATACCTGATTTCAAATGGTACAATCCCGGTGCTCAAGTACATGCGTGACAACGTTGACGTCAGCAAGTATGAGCGCATACAATTAGACTACCCGGATACGCCTTTCGAGAATAGAGAAGACCCCGCCGCGCATCGGTACAGGACTGCCGCCGGCGAGGATCCGGTTGTTATATGGCATCGGGTTTGGTGAGATTCGCTTTTCCCCCCTAACCCGCATGACAGGTAATCATCAGGAGTGAACTCTCTCCCATCCGCGAGTGAGTTCAGTTTCGCGGGAATTCGGAACCCGCCAGTTTCGACCCGGCCCACAGACCGGGCCTACTCAGCACTGGCGGAATCCGTTCTCGGAAGAGTGAGCTCTTACCATCCGCCGTAAGTGCTCAGGAATCGCGAATACCGAGCGCATGGCTGTCATTCCGAACGAATGTGAGGAATCTCGACCTCTCGGACGAGTCTCAAGCACCGGAACAAGAATGCAGGCGCGGCGTTGAGATTCCTCGCTACCCGCTCCTAAGAAACTCCCCAGTTTCGGGAACAAGATTCCCGAAACACCGGGGGTGGGTTTCTTTCCAATGTAACGGCGACAGCGTCGCCGTCACTTGCTCGGAATGACGTATGCGGTGACTTGTACCCATAATCCGTGAGCTGTTACCATCCGCCCGTTGTGTTGACATCGCACCCGTATATCGCTATAATAACTTGGTCAAATCAGGGGTTGCGTTTTAGGCTGGACGTGCAACTCATCGGCATGGCCGGCCTTTATTGTTGTGGGAGGCAGTTTCTTTTCTGACCTCCAATTTCTAATTTCTGAATTCGGAGGACTTGTAGTGTCGAGGTATCAAAAACACTTCCTTTTAGTTATCTTGCTCGCGATTGTGGCCGTTGCGGTCGCCATATGGATGCCGCTCCACTACGGGCTTGATATCGCGGGTGGAATCCGGGTAGTCATGCGGGTGGCCCCACAGCACCCTGGGGACTGGCCTAAGGAACCGGATAAACAGCAGGCGAAGATGGAGTCCATCAAGAGGACTATCGGCCTGCGCATTGCGGGCATGAACGGTGTCGTCGACCCGAGGCTGTGGATACAGGGCAACGACAGGCTGGTGGTGGAGCTGCCCGGCGTCAAGAACCAGCAGCAAGCGATGGAGATGATCCAGAAGACCGCTTCTCTGGAGTTCTATTATCTCAAGGATGTGCAGAACACCAACAACCCGCTCGGCCTCTGGCAGATGCAGCGGCAGAACGAGGCCGGCCAAGAGGAAAGTTATCTGTTCGTCGGTCCCAAGGGCGAGACCATCGACAGCACCAAGCAGCAGAAGGAACTCCTCGATAAGGTCGTCAACGTAAGCAAGAACCCGCCGATCCTGACTGGTAAGGACCTGCTTCCCAACGCAAGGCCCGGCATGAACCAGCAGGGTAAGATCGTTGTAAACATAGAGTTCGACAAGGACGGCACGAAGGTTTTTCGCGACTTCACGCGTATGCATGTTGGTGATATTCTTGCGGTATTCTTCGATAACCAGTTGCGCACGGCGCCTACGATCCGGAGTTATATTCCTGACGGCAGGGCCGAGATATCGGGCTTCAAGAGCCTGCCCGATGCGAAGCAGTTGGCGGACTATCTCAACTCCGGCGCGCTGCCGGTCCCGCTCAAAGTTATTGCCAAGGACTCCGTGGAGCCGACGCTGGGCGCTCAGACGGTGCATCAGGTTGTAAAGGCAGGTATCCTGGGTCTACTTCTCGTGGTGCTGTTCATGGCGCTTTACTACCGGCTGCCGGGTGTTATCGCGTGTATTGCCCTGGGGCTTTACGCGCTGTTTGTGATCGCCGCGTTCAAGCTTATAAGAACGCCGCTGTCGCTGGCAGGCATCGCGGCTTTGATCATATCGATCGGTATGGCGGTGGATGCGAATATCCTGATATTCGAACGCCTCAAAGAAGAGCTGCGTGGAGGCAAGACCCTCCGCGCGGCGATAGACGCTGGGTTCGGAAGGGCGTTTACCGCGATTTTCGATTCCGACATGTGCTACCGCCATTACCTGCGCCATCCTGATGTGGTTACGGCACATCCGCGGTCCAGAACTTCGCATTTACGCTGCTTATCGGTGTTGCGATATCGATGTTCACCGCAATCACCGTCACCAGGACCATCCTCCACCAGTTGGTGGGTTGGGAGTGGGCGCAGAACCCGAATCTCTACGGCCTGAATACCGGTTGGTTCTCCGGTCTGAATATCGATATCGTCGGCAAGAGGGCTTACTTCTTCTTGCTGAGCGCGATACTCATTGTTCCGGGGCTGGTGACTCTCGGTCTGTATCATCTCAAGCCGGGTATCGAGTTCAAATCGGGAACTACGATGCAGGCCACTTTCAAACAGAAAGTGGCGTTCGATGCAGCTGCAGAGGTGTGGTCGATCGGTTCGCGCCGGAAAATGAGATTCAGCTTCTCCAAAGCCGGAATGTCCGCGTTTGTCAAGACCTCGATGGTCTCGGAGCAGAAGGACTTCCAGGGCAAGGTCGACGCAATTCTGGGCGCTTTGAACGAGAAGTTCGGCATCGCAACGCACAATCCTCAAGGCCAACCGGCTTTCGACACCGTGGCCAGCGTCGGCCCTACTATCAGTAGGGAATTGACTTCAAACGCCTTCTTGGCGGTCATTATCGCTTCCTGTGCAATTGTTGTTTATTTGACGTTCCGATTCGCCATAGGCGGGGTGTTCGCGGGTCTGAAGTTCGGGACCTGCGCGGTCATCGCGCTGATTCACGACGCACATGTTTCATCCTCGGGCTTTTCGCGATCCTCGGGAAGTTCCTGGGATGGGAGGTGGACAGCTTGTTCGTGACCGCCGTGCTGACGATTATCGGTTTCAGCGTTCACGACACAATCGTAGTCTTCGACCGAATCCGCGAGAACCTCAGGCACAGGCTGCGAGGCGAGTCTTTCGAGCAGCTCTGCAACAGATCGATCCTGCAGACTATTTCGCGGTCGATCAACACCAGCTTTACGGTTGTGATGACGTTGGCGGCGCTGGTAATATTCGGCGGCCCGCTGCTGAGGCACTTCTACGTTGCGCTTATGGCGGGTATCATCATTGGAACTTACTCGTCGATCTTCAACGCGACACCGCTTGTGATCGTGTGGGAGAAGTTTGGCGCCAGGACCGCGGAGCCAACCCGCAAGATCAGTGAGAAGCCGCTGGTCGAAAAGCCAATGGTCGAGAGACCGGCGGTCGAAAAGCCGATCGTTTCGCCGAGCACGACGCAGCCTTCCCCTGCATCCCAGGAGCCAACAGTCGGTGGCAACAGCGGTAGCGATGCAGCCAAGGCTGTGAGAATAAAGCGCAGAACAGTAAAGAAGAAGAGATTCTAACTCCGGAATTCCGGATTTTGAATTTTGAATTGGGGAACCCCGGCCGAAGCGGGGTTCCTTTCTCTGTTCGGGCCTCTGTTCGGGCAGATTTGCAATCTGGCCCGTAAGGGTCAACCTGGGCATCTCCGATGCCCTAAACTACGTCGTAATTCGAATGGTTGTGATGGGGATTGCAAATCGCGGGTTGATTGTTCCGGGCCGGATTACAAATCCGCCCGAACGTAGTTCAAAATTTCCACAAGGTCGCTTTGGTGCAAGACGAAACCCCCTGGTCAGTAGTTGACTGCGATGAGCCGGTGGCGCACGAGTTGGCGTCCGAGCTTGGAGTGCCGCCCATCATAGGCCAGCTGCTCGTCAACCGTGGGGTCACGAGCATCGAGGCCGCGCGCAGATTCCTCAAACCCTCGCTGGACCATCTCCACGACCCATTTCTGCTTCCCGACCTCGAGCCCGGGGTTGCGAGGGTTGCATCCGCCATCGATAAGGGTGAGAGTATATGCGTTTATGGAGATTACGATGTTGACGGTGTCACCAGCACTGCCCTGTTGGTGCGGACCATGCGGGCCTTGAAGGGCAACGTGGATTACCGGCTGCCCCACCGCAAGCGAGATGGTTACGACATCAAGCCTGCCGCAGTCGATGAGATAGCGGCCAGTGGCGCAAGCCTGATAATTACCTGCGATTGCGGCATTACCGCGCTGGAGACCGCCAGGCGCGCGCGGGAACTGGGGATCGATCTCATCGTAACCGACCACCACGAGCCCGGCCCCGAGCTGCCGGGGGCATTGGCGGTCGTAAACCCCAAGAGAGCAGACGCCAGCTACCCGTTTGTCGACCTTGCGGGGGTGGGGGTGGCGTTCAAGTTTGCACAAGGTTTAGTCAGAAAGTTGGGCTTCGACGAGGAATCGTTCATGGCGCGTTTCACCGACCTCGCGGCAGTGGGGACGGTGGGTGATGTGGTCCCGCTGATCGACGAGAACCGCGCTATCGTCAAGCACGGGCTGGAAGCGATCCCTCGGAGTAAGAAGATCGGCTTGCAGTCTATACTGCGAAGCACCAAGTACGACGGCAAAGCCTTGAACACGTATTTCCTGGGTTACATCCTCGGACCGCGCATCAATGCGGTCGGGCGAATGGATGACGCCGCCGATGCTCTCAAACTGCTTCTAACCACCGATTCCAGCGAGGCGGGTGCACTGGTTGCGCGGATGGAGCGCTTTAACAACGAGCGGCGGGTCGAGCAGGAACGGATTCTCGCGGAGGCGCTGGAGGAGGTGGAGTCGAAGGACCTGATGTCCACGCGGGTGCTGGTGCTCTCGCGCGAGGGTTGGAACTCGGGCGTGATCGGGATTGTCGCCGGAAAAATCTGCGAGGCTTACGGCAAGCCGGCTATTTTGATAAGTCGGGATGAGGGGGCCGGAGTGGGGCACGGGTCCGCGCGCAGCACCGAGGACTTCAACCTGCTCGAGGGTCTGAGACAGTGTTCCAGCCTGCTCGGCAGGTTCGGGGGTCACGCGCTGGCGGCCGGGTTGTCGATTTCGCTGGCGGATGTGGAAGCATTTGAAGAGAAGATCAACGCCCTCGCGGCGGAGGTCATTCCCGTGGAGTATTTGGCGCCCCGAATCGAGGTCGAATGCGAGATGGATCTGGCAGACGTCACGCGCGAACTCGCCGACACGCTCGCGGGGATGGAGCCGTTCGGCGCGGGCAACCCGGAGCCGCTGTTTGGCAGCCGAGGCGTCTGCGTGCAGTCCATTCAGCGCGTGGGTGATGGCTCACATCTCAGGCTTGGAGTCCAGGGCAGGGGAGCCGCTCCGATGACGTGTATAGGGTTTGGGCTGGGCGATCTGGCCGATCAGCTTGCAATCGGGGGTATAATTGATCTATGCTACTGCATAAGAGTAAATTCATTTAATGGAAGTGAGACGGTGCAGTTGGTTGGAAAGGGAATTTTGAATTCGTAACGCCCGTTGTTTCGGGAAACCCTTTTCCCGAACGGAGGCACTCACGCCGGGCGGATGCAGACCATGCCCTCGCTCGCGGGCAAAGGCGCCATGCGTGCAGCGGGAACTCGATAGTCTCTGCTCCAGGGTTTGCGTCGAACTGTCGTTCCCGCCACATAGTAGGGGGCGCCTTCCTTTCCCCTATCAACCTTATCAACCCTAAGGCGGCGCAGCCGCAACCAAGAAGGCCATCGCCGGAAAATCAATACGGCCTCCCCATAATTCGGAAGGTCGGTGGTTTCTTTTCAGTATCTTACAACTGAAATCCGAGGTGACATATCAAAGTTCATTACAACTTGTATAGGATTTCAGTTGTTAGATACTAAGACTCTGAGTTTTGCTATGTTTGGCGCTGATATTGCATTGAAGATGATTTTGGACTCGGTGCGGGAGGTTCCCGCGGAGCGCGCGGCGCTGCGCGACTGCCAGGGCAGGATACTGGCCCAAGACGTGCGCTCCGAGGAAGATTTGCCCCCGTTCGACAACACCGCGATGGACGGTTACGCCGTGATCGCCCAGGACACCAAGGGCGCGGCGCGCGAGACGCCGCGCGTGCTCAAGATTATCGCCGAGCAGCCGGCGGGCAAGGTAATTGCCCAGCGGGTGACTTCCGGCTGCGCCGTACGAATAATGACCGGCGCGGCGATCCCGCCCGGCGCGGACGCGGTGGTCGTCGTCGAGGATACCGACTCCCGCGAGAGCGAGGTCACGGTCTATCGTGAAACCCCGCCCGGCGCGAACATACGGCCGGCGGGTGAGGATGTGAAGCGCGGCCATCTCGTCTTGCGCAAGGGCGCACCCATTGGCCCTGCCCAGATGGGAATGCTCGCCTCTCTGGGAATGGTGGATGTCATGGTCAAGAAGCGGCCAACGGCGGCGATCATTACCACCGGTGATGAACTCGTCGATGCGTCGGAGCGACCGGGACCGGGCCAGATAAGGAATGGCAATCAATATTCGCTGCTGGGCGAGGCCATGCAGGCAGGGGCGCAAGTTTCGGTGCTCGCGCGCGCGCGCGATGACAAAGGCGAGATCGAGCGCGCGCTGAGTTCGGCGGCTGCCTGCTGTGATGTTGTCATAATCTGCGGCGGGGTGTCGGTGGGGGACTACGACTACGTCAAGGAAGTAATCGCGAGGCTCGGTGAAATCAAGTTCTGGAAGGTGGCGATCAAGCCGGGGAAGCCGTTCGTATTCGCCGAGATCGGCGGCAAGCCTGTCTTCGGGCTGCCCGGAAATCCTGTTTCGTGCATGGTCACTTTCGAGCTTTTTGTCCGTCCCGCCATCTTGCGAATGATGGGCGCGGACCCCGCCGGGAAAGCGGTCTCCGGCGCCGTCACCGAGGACGTTCCTCACAGGCCCGGTGCGCGGGAGTTTATTCGCGCGGTCACTTCGTGGACTGGGGGCGGTTATTCGATCGCTCCGATCCAGCGGCGTGGTTCGGGGAGGCTCTCATCGATGGTCGAGGCGAACTCGTACCTGGTTGTTCCGGAGGATACGGGAGACCTTCGGCCAGGAGACCAGGCAGAGGTCATTTTGAGGGAAGGGTTAATAGGGTTTTAGGGTTAGTAAGGTTAATAGGGGAAGGGAATGCGCTTCTATTTATAAGGAACCCTGCCAACCCTATTAACCCTAAAGCCGCGCAGCCGCAACCAAGAAGGCCATCGCCGGAAAATCAATACGGCCTTTCCGTGATTCGGAAGGTCGGTGGTTTCTTCTTACGTATCTTACAACTGAAATCCGGGGTGACATATCAAAGTTCAGGTACAGCTTGTATAGGATTTCAGTTGTAAGATACTAAAGCGGCGCAGCCGCAACCAAGAAGGCCATCGCCGGAAAATCAATACGGCCTTTCCGTGATTCGGAAGGTCGGTGGTTTCTTCTTACGTATCTTACAACTGAAATCCGAGGTCACATATCAAAGTTCAGTACCAGCTTGTATAGGATTTCAGTTGTAAGATACTAGGCTTTTCCCCAGACTTCGCTGGGGAAAAGTGGCCACCTTACGGTGGCAGTTGACCAAGGCAGGCGGTCGGGTTTTTCGCTTTTCGGTTGTTAAGGGATGATTTGGAGGGGGCGGAGATTTCCACCCCCATCCCTTGAACAACACCTGAGTCGGCGCTCGGGAGAGCTCCCCAGCGTTGCCCTACCCTCCGCCCAGGCAAAGCAAGTATAGCTCATCCGCCATCCCTTAACAACCATAAAGCGGAAAACCCAAAGGCGGTGCGCCGTCAAATCCGCCTTAGCGACAACAAATTGTTTCTAGGAGGGCGCTAAGCGCCTAAAACCCTATCCCCTACGCTATCTATGGACCTGACTCATCTGGATAAAGAAGGCCGCGTGAAGATGGTGGACGTTTCGGGCAAGGACGTAAGTGCCCGGCGGGCGCGCGCGACCGGCGCTGTCTTCCTTAAGAAGTCGACGCTCGACGCCATCGCCGAGAACCGCGTCGGAAAAGGAAGCGTATTCGCGGCCGCTAAAATCGCCGGCATTATGGCGGCGAAGCGATGCGGCGAGTTAATCCCGCTCTGCCACAGCCTGCCTCTGGAGAGCGTATCGGTCGATCTGGAGATGGCTCTCGATCCACCGCGGGTGGTGATATCGTGCGAGGTGACTTGCACCGCGAAGACCGGCGCGGAGATGGAGGCGCTCACGGCGGTATCCGTGGCGGCGCTGACGGTCTACGATATGGTCAAGGCAATCGACCGCGAAGCCGTGATCGGCGATATCGAGTTGGCGGAGAAATCCGGCGGCCGGAGCGGACATTACGTTCGAACCGCCAGTGACTGAATCTTTCATCACGAAAGCACGAAAGTATGAAAACACGAAAGTATGAAAGCACGAAAGTTGTTTCGGGAAACCCTTTTCCCGAAACCCTGCGCGGTCGGAGTATCGGGAAAGGGGTTTCCCGATACAACAAAAGAATCTGCTTTTGCGGTACGGCATAGGCGCTTAGCGCCCTCCTAGTGTCTACTTGCATAAATAACTGATAGCATTCTTGCCGGCGTATCGGGAATCTTGTTCCCGATACGCACTTAGTTTCGGGAACAAGATTCCCGAAACACCCGGTAATCTGCTTTTGCGGTACGGCATAGGCGCTTAGCGCCCTCCTAGAAACAATTTGTTGTCGCTAAGGCGGATTCGACGGCGCACCGCCTTTGGGTTTTCCGCTTTATGGTTGTTAAGGGATGGCCGATGAGCTATACTTGCTTTGCCTGGGCGGAGGGTAGGGCAACGCTGGGGAGCTCTCCCGAGCCGACTCAGGTGTTGTTCAAGGGACGGGGGTGGAAATCTCCGCCCCCTCCAAATCATCCCTTAACAACCGAAACGCGAAAAACCCGACCGCCTGCCTTGGTCAACTGCCACCGTAAGGTGGCCACTTTTCCCCAGCGAAGTCTGGGGAAAAGCATAGAGCCTTGCGGGAAGTAAAAGCAGATTCTTCGTCGTGCTTCCCCAGAGTGACATATTTACGGCGTTCATTGGCAAAAGTACCACGAGTTTCCATTTCGGACACTTTCGCGCTTTCGCCCTTTCGCGTTTTCGCGATTGAATTCCCTTCCGGCTTTGCCGGCTTAGGAGATTAGCGATCTTGAAAGCAAGGGTAGTCTCGGTCAATATATCCTCTGAAAAGGGGGGCGGGAAACACCCGGCGCCGGAGGCGATGCTTGTGTCGGGTCTGGGTATCGAGGGCGATGCGCACGCGGGTGGGGAGCGCCAGATCAGCCTGCTCGCTCAAGAATCGATTTCGAAAGCAGTGGCCTCGTTCAAACTCGACGCCGGAGATTTCGGCGAAAACATTACCACCGAGGGCATCGATCTGACCGCTATGCGAATTGGCGAGCGGCTGCTGATTGGGGCCGCGCTCGTGCAGATTTCGCACATCGGCAAGATATGTCATTTGCCGTGCGCCATCGGCGAGCGTTTGGGCGAGTGCGTAATGCCCAAAGAGGGGGTGTTTGCCAAGGTCGTGCGCGGGGGCAGAGCCGCTGCCGGAGAGGGGGTCGAGCCGACGCTCACGAAGGCCGCCGCCGTGCTGACCTCCAGCGACCGATGCGCGCAAGGTGTGCGATCGGACGCGGGCGGGCCTATGCTGGTGGGTCTGGTCGATGAGTTGGGCATCGCGCTGGCGGACTATTGCATCTTGCCGGACGAAGAGAGCGAGCTTGCGGCCAGGATGGTTCATCTGGCCGACCGATGCGCGGTAGACCTCATCCTAACCACCGGAGGCACCGGCTTTGCGCCCCGAGATCGCATGCCCGAAGCCACTCTCGCCGTGGTCGATTCACCCGCCAGCGGGATCGCCGAAGCCATCAGATACGAGGGTCTGCGCCACACCCCGAAAGCTTGTCTTTCCCGCGCCGTGAGCGGATTGCGAGGCAGAACGCTGATAGTGAACCTCCCGGGCAGCACTCGCGCGATCGAGCAAAGCCTGCCGCTGCTTCGCACGATTCTTCCTCACGCGCTCGAACTGATCCGCGCCGAGGTTGCCGACTGCGGGCGGTAGGCGCGCCCCGCATCTGTTCGGGCAGGAGTTTTTGGCAAGAGTCCATTATTACTGCGCTTGTTTTCGCAAGAGGCCCGATATGAGATTACTAGCATGCGTGCTGGGGTTTGCGCTGACTTTTTCCAACGCGGCTTCCAGACCCTTGCCTGAGACGTCGCCAATCAACACTCCCGCTCTGCACTCGCCCACCCGGAACACATCGTAGAAATCGCCGCCGATTTCCTGGCTTTGGAACATCGGTTGGCATCTCCAATGCCGGCGGATGCGCAGTGTCGGGATCAGGATTATGTTTGCTACGAGCCATCGTTTATCTCCCAAAGCGGTGATTCGAGGTTTCGCCTACAGCCGTGCTTTCACTCATTCTACTACCGGCGTTGCGGCATTGCAAATTAGCCGGAAGCCGGTAGGAGATCACTCTCCATGAGTACAACCCACTTATGCGGCGGACAAGTGGAGGGTCCGCTTCAACCCGGCACATTCGAGTTCCGCTGCACGCACGGCGCTCACGCTGGGCAGATGCGGACCATGCTTTCTCTCGCGGGCAGAATGTGCCACGCGTGCAGCGGCCATAACCTGTTGACCCGGCGCGCGCGTTCACGATAGAATTACGCGAAGGGAAGTCAAAAGTCAAAAGTCGAATGTCGAAAGTCCCGCTTGCACTGCGGCGTACCCACCTATGTGGCGGGAACGACAACGTGGATCAGCCCTGCAAACTCGGAACCTTCGAGTTCCCGCTGCCGCATCGCCACCTTGCAGCGGGAACTCAAAGGATTTCAGTCCGGAGATTGCTTCGAGTTGTCGTTCCCGCCGCATAGAAGGGTGCTTCCGTTGCAGCGAGAGCGCTTCCGCGACTTTCGACTTTGAGACCTTCGACTGCTTTATGTCCATACTCACAGTTTCCAATCTCAAAAAGTCGTTCGGCAATTCGGACCTGTTTAAGGACGTCTCCTTCTTCGTTAACGCCCAGGAGCGCGTCGCGCTGATCGGCGACAATGGCACGGGAAAGACTACGCTCCTGCGAATGATCCGCGGGGAGCTGGCCCCTGATTCCGGCTCTACAGCCCTTGATCCTGGGGTCACACTCGGCTACCTGCCACAGGAAGTGGACCTGCCCGGCGACGCCGGACTGCTGCTCGCCGTGATCGGGGGCACGCCCGAGATTCTGGCCTGCGCGACCGAACTGTTCGAGTTGGAGCAGGAAATCGCTTCAACGCCCGATGAGGCTCACGCATCCGGCACGCGCCGCGCCGAAGTCAACCACCATTTCGACAGCCTGGGCGGTTTCGACTATCTATTCAAGGGCCGCGCCATCCTGCTGGGTTTAGGTTTCCACGAATCGGAGTTTAACAAACCTGTACAAGAACTCAGCGGCGGGCAGAAGACCCGCGCCGCCCTCGCAAGGCTGCTTCTGCTGGGGCCGGATATACTCCTTCTGGACGAACCTACTAACCACCTCGACATAGCCGCGTGCGAGTGGCTCCAGGAATTCTTGCAGACCCGATATCAGGGAGCGGCCTTGATCGTCAGTCACGACCGCTACTTTATGGACCGGATCGTCAGCCGTGTAGTCGAAATCGAATCCGGCGGCATATCCGTCTACAGGGGAAACTACTCCGACTTCGCCCGCCAGAAAGCCGCCGCGGTCGAGGAACGGCGCAGACGCTTCGCGCTGCGGCAGAAGGAAATCGCGCGCCTCGATGCGGCAATCCAAACACTTTTCAGCCATCGCAAGTTCAGCCGCCGCGATTCGAAAATCAAAGAGATGGAGCGGCTGGAACCTGTCGCGGCCCTCCGCGATCGGGCGGTCGATGAAGGCGGACCTGGCGGGGGCGGTCAGGAGCGGGCGGGAGGTCATCCGCCTGAGCGCTCTGGCGAAGGCGTACCCGGGCAGGAAGCTGTTTTCGGAAGTCGAGTTCGTTGTGGAGCGGGGCCGGAAGATCGGGGTCGTGGGGCCGAACGGCAGCGGAAAGACGACTCTGCTCAAGATCATCGCCGGCCGGGAGAGCGCGGATAGCGGGGAGGTGGTCTTCGGTCACAACGTCAAGCCGGTCTACTTCGCGCAGGAGTTCGACCACCTCGGTACGCGAGCGCAGCGTTTTGGAGGAACTCGTTGCCGATGCCGACCTCACCACCAAGGAGGCCCGGGACCTGCTGGCGAGGTTTCTCTTCCTGGGAGACGACGCATTCAAGAAGGTCAGCATGCTTTCCGGCGGCGAATCGTGCAGGCTGGCGCTGGCGAAGGTGCTCGCCGGCGGGCCTAATCTTCTTCTTCTGGATGAACCCACCAACCATCTGGACATCGCGTCCCGCGAAGCGCTGGAGGATGCTCTGCGCGCATTTAACGGGACGGTGCTGGTGGCGTCCCACGACCGATATTTGCTGGACGCCATCACCGACCAGATCGTCGAGATCAAGAGCGGCGCCTTTACATGGTCCTTGGGTAACTACTCCACGTATCACGAGAGGCTGTCCGCGAATCAGGCGATCGAGGGTCCCGCCAGGGAGACATCCGTCCCCGCTCCGAGGCCGGTTTCGGCGCTGAGGCGGATGGAAAAGGAGCGCAGGGACCTGGTCAGGCGGCAGCGCGAGTTGGAGGCATCGATCCACGAGACGGAGCAGCGAATGGCCGAGCTGACTGTGGCTCTCGGAGACGGGCAGAGCTATCGCACGGGCGCCGCGCGGGACCTCACCGGAGAGTACGAACAACTCAGCGCCGGCCTGGAGCGGCTTGTCGCCGAGTGGGAGCAGGTGTCGGAACCACTGGTGTAGTGCTGAGTAACGAGTAACGAGTAACGAGAAGGTGAGCGGAATGTCGAAAGTATTCCCTGGGTGGCGATTTCCGAATCGCCACCCCATCACTGAAAAGGGATTTCCGAATCCCGACCGCCGGCTTGGAGACGCTCCACATTTTATGAATACTTGTCGTCGAGTGCACTTGGAATGGCAACGTCCAGCCACTCCCTGGACCCGATGTGCTCCCGCTCACGTTGGATGAACCTCCTGGTCATGAGCGTGCCGCCTATTGACTGCAACCTGATGGCGGCGTCCGCAGCAAAGGTGAGCGCCATGGAGGAATTAGATGAATCAATAGATGCGCCGATATGCCTGCTGACGGTAAGCTGGTGCTCGCGCTCGCCTGTGGCCGTCTGATCGTGTACTCGGTATCCCATCTCGAAGAAGCGCGCAGCGACATCTACGTCGATGCCACTTGTGAGGAACAACGCGTCGTGCTGATCCTCCATCAGATCCGCGATCTTCTTGAACATAGTTGCTAGCTCGTCGGAACTCCTCAGCTTTGTGGTAAAGAGCGCGTGTTCGACCTGCCGCCCGACATCCAGCGACCACGGATCAGAGAGACGGCAAATGCCCTCTGAGCCAAGTATACGATCACCGCGCAGACACCAACAGCCTTGTCAAACTCGCCGTTGGCGCGGTGGTCCTCCGCCAAGAGGAGCAGGTCGCGTACATCGAGGTTTTCGACGAGATCGGCCATAGACATCTGGTCGATGTTCTCTTCCAGAAAATCGAAGACGGCATCCTTCAGGAACAGGCGGCAAGTACTGCGCGCCTCATCCACCTCGTCACGATGGTAGCGATGCCCGTGATGCACTATGCC
Source organism: uncultured bacterium (assembly GCA_963823885.1). Classification (GTDB taxonomy): domain Bacteria; phylum Armatimonadota; class UBA5829; order UBA5829; family UBA5829; genus CAWGNL01. The sequence continues at coordinate 23,199 of CAWGNL010000098.1, read as the reverse complement.
GTTGCGCATCTCCGCCAGCCGAAGTATTTGCGTCCTGTGCGGAACGAGAGGCGGCTCTGCTTTGCCTGCGCCTTTCCGATCCACGGCGTTGAGAACCTGCTCAAATGTCTGCGTTCGGAGTTGCGCCACAGGTAGCCACCGATAAGCGAGAGCTATGTTGTGCAGAACTATCTCGATGGCGTTGTGGAAGTGCATCATTGCCGTAAGGTGGTTAAGCTCGTCGTGGCTTTCTGAATCCACTGTTCCCTTCCGATAGAGCCATCTGGCGTATAGCAGTTTGCGGCGTAGATTGACTCGTTCCTCTGGGACTTGAGTCGGTTTCATCGTCTTCTCCTGTAGCCATCGGCCTTACCTCATGTCACGAATAATGCGGGCTAAGGCGCAAGAGACTCTCGTTTTTACTCTTTGCAAGAATGGGGGCCACCCCACCTGTGCGGTGTGAACGCGGCTTGGCAGTCACCCGCCAAATCGGAACCTTCGAGTTCCCGCTGCCGCATCGCCACCTTGCAGCGGGAACTCGAAGGGCCTCAGGCCGAGGATTGTTTCGAATTGCCGTTCCCGCCGCATAGCGCGTGACGCATACTCATCAAGAGTGGACACTTACGTTCCTGGGTGGCGATTCGGGAAATCGCCACCCAGGGAATGCCCACTACTTTGCGGCCGGCGCTGGAGCGGTTGGCCGCCGCCGCCGGCGGCGCGGTCGACGGAGCCGCCGGAGCAGGACCGGTGGGCGGAGGATTGGGGTTAGAAGTCGGGGCCGGCGCACTCGGCGCTGCCGACGGGGCCGCCGGAGCTGGGCCGGCGGCCCCGGCAGGCTTTGCCGGCCGGCGCGGGAGTTGGACCGGCCGGCGCGGCAACAGGATTCGCGGCCGCGGCCGCCGCCGGCGCGGGATTGGCGGTCTGCTTCGGCGGCTGCAGCGCGTTGAGCCTGTCCTTTACGGCCTGACTTGTGGGATTGTATTTCAGGCAGTCGTTGTACAGCTTGATCGCCTCGGTCTTCTTGCCCAGCTTCTCATAAAGCGCGCCGGCGCTCGTAACGAAGCTCGCATCGAAAGCGTACAGCTTGGCGGCCACGGTATCGCAATCGTTACGCATCCTGGTCCCTGCCCATCGATTTGTACAGATCGCCCAGAGACCTGTTGGTCTGGGGGTCGTCGGCGCTCTTCGCCAGCATCTTCTTGTAAATATCGATGGCCTTGTCGTTTTGCTTCACCGCGGTGTAAGCCTCGGCGAGCGCGCTCTCGAGCGGCGGGTTGTCTGGTTTCTTGGCCGCGGCCGCCTCGAGGGTCGTCACGGCCTCATCGGTCTTGCCGGCATTCTTGTAAGCGTCGACGAAATAGCGGTAAGGCAAGTCCTGGGTGGCGGGCTCGATTAGCGACTTCAGATACGCAAGATACTCGTCGGTCTTCTTGCTGTCCGCGTAGGACTTCGCCAGCGCATCCAGGGCCCTGGTATTGCTGGGCTTGGCCTGCACCGCCTTCTTGTAAGAAGCAGTGGCGTCGTCGTGTTTGGCCTGCTTCTCTTGGAGATCGCCCATCTGGGTGAGTGCGGAACTCTTCACGTAAACATCATCGCTCTTCGACATTTCCGTGTATTGCTCCATTGCGCCGGGGTAGTCGGGTTTCTTGACCAGGAAATCCGCGAGGGTCATGCGGTAAGCCGGCGACTTGGGATCGGCGGCCACGAGCTTGCGGGCCTCCTCAATTGCCATGTCGAGCTTGCCCTGCTTGTCATAATACCGCGCGGGCCAGATGGCATAATTCGAATTCTTGGGGTCGATTTCGTGGAGCTTGCGATAAATGCCTAGTTCCGCGTCCTGCTTGTTCCGCGATTCGTAGTTCATCGCCAAAGCAAGCAGTGTGTTCTCATCCTTCGGATCAAACGCCAATATCTTCTGATACTGCCCCGCGGCCAGGTCGGGCTTCTTTTGGTCCTGATAAATCTCGGCCAGGGTCTGGTAGGCCAGCTTGTTCTTAGCGTCGATGGCAAGGGCCTTGTCGAGCAGAGTCGTCGCCTCGACAAGCTTCGACTCACCGTGCAGACAGATAGCGGCGTTGACCATGATCGGCGCCGACTTCGGCTTGATGGCCAGCGCCTTCCGATATTGCGCATAAGCCTTGTCGAAGACGCGGCTCGTTCGAAGCGCGTCCGCATAGCTTGTTATCAGATCGACATTCTTGGGATCCTTCTTTATGGAAGCTTGGTACTCGCCGTATGCCTGCTGGGTTTTGCCCTGGTACAGTTCAGAGGCCGGCTAACCTTACGCCGGGCGTTGGGTCCTGTGGATAGCATTTTTGCCACTGCCGCAGAATCTGCATGGCGCCATCGAGCTTCATTGCCCTCTGCTGGACATTCGCGCAGATTTCCAGGACCATTCGATCCTTTGGCGCGGCTTTGAGCGCAGCCTTGGCATTGGTCAGAGCCTCGGCATTTTTGCCCAACTGGGACTGCGTCATGGCGAGCAATGCGGTGGCAATCGGGTCGCTCGGACGCCCGGCATGCGCGGCCTGGAAACTGGCCTCGGCCTCTTTGTACTGGTGCGTTTGGAGGAACTGGAACTTGCCGAGGGTAAGGTTGGCCTCATAGTTGTGCTTGTCGATCTTGACTACCTTGCTTAGCGCCGCCATGGACTCGTTCTTCTTGCCCATCGAGGCATAAACGCGCGCCATGTTCATCAGCGCCTGGACCTGCGCGCCCGGGATCTCGGCCGCGGCCTGATAATGCTTGATGGCCGTTGGCATGTCGCCGATTCTCTCGGCGCAATAAGCCGCCATCAGGCGAGGGGGCACTGCCTTCGGCTGGAGCTTCAAGAGTCTCTCATCGGTTTCGAGCGCCTGGCGGTAATCCTTCATATTGAAATAAGCGAGGCCCAGGTTGTAGAGGCACATCGGGTCGTTGGGTTTTGCGTGAAGGGCCGCCTTGAAGCTTTGCGCCGCGGATTGGAAGTTCTTGGTCTGCATATACTCGAACGCGAGCATGACTTGGCCATTTGGGTCCTTGGGTTGGAGGGCAATGTACATCTTGAAGTCACTTTACGGCTTCGCCGTCCCTCTTTTCCGCGGACATCACTCGGCCCAAGGACTGCGCGGCCTGGGCATTCTTCGGGTTCACTTTAAGAACGTGCCTGAACAAGGTTTCGGCGCCCGTCAACTGATGTTGTTGGATATATATGATCCCCAGGTTCATGAGGACAGGCTCGATATCCGGCCGCACCTTCAGAATGTAGCGATATTCCTTGGCCGCCAGGTCCAGCTTGCCTTTCTTTTGGTATTCGACAGCCTTGCTGAAATGGCTCTGCAGGTCGGCTGCCTCCGGTGATTGCGCTGATACCGCCGTTAGGCAGCCCAGCCCAAATACGAGACACAAGACCGCGGTCAGAAACCGAGAGTGTGTGATCATGAGTGCTCCCTTGAAATAGCATTTAGCGGAAAGCGGAGAGCGGAAAGCCCGGAATACGCGCGTGGACGACGCCTCGGCGTTTCGCAAGCGCCCCTTCTACCAGGGAGAATTCTAAACCTTGCGGCGTGACAAGTCAACAACAACGCAGGTAATAGCTCGGTCTTCATTAGAACGGCAGCCACCACTACGCGGCGGGAACTCGAAGGCGCCGGGTTAAAGCGGAGCCTCTACTTGTCGTTCCCGCCGCATAAGTGTGGGTTGTACTCGTGAAGAGTGCTCTTACCAACGCAACGCGCCGGGGTTGTGAAAAAGCGCCCGGCGCTACGTCGGGCGGGCCCTCGGCCCAGCAACTCGTGCGCGGCGGAGGTTCCGGGCTTTCTTCTTTCCACTTTCAGCTTTCCGCTAGCTCATCAGTTCCGATGCAGGTCTGTTCTTGGGCGCGGGCTGATCCTGTGCGAGTTCAGGCGCTTGGCTCGCTTGGTGAGCCGCACCGTCATCCCAGTGCGGCGCTTGATGAACTGGACTTTGTCCGCAAGTGTAAGCATAAGGCGGGTGCCAAGACCCCGAAGCTCGCCGTCAGCGTGGATTCCGGGGCCGGAGTCGGTGACGTCAGCCGAGAGGGTGCGACCGGCGAGCTCTGAAGGTGATGCGGACATTATCTTCCCCGCCTCTGGGAGACCCGTGACGAATGGCGTTTGCGCAAGCCTCGGAGAGAGCCAGCCTTGCCTCGTCGATCTCGCGCTCGTCCATCCCGATACCCTCCGCCAAGCAGCCTACGATCTTGCGCACTCGAGGGAGGTAATATGGACAACTCTTCAGCGACACTTTCGTTAAAGCAGCAGACATCGTTCTCTACCTCACCTTCTCCTAAAGCGGCATAGCCGCAACCAAAAAGACCATCGCCGGAAAATCAATACGGCCTTTCCGTAATTCGAAAGGTCGGTGGTAGTATCTTACAACTGAAATCCGAGGTCGCATATCAAAATTCAGTGTACAGTTTGTATAGGATTTCAGTTGTAAGATACTACGCTTTTCCCCAGACTTCGCTGGGGAAAAGTGGCCACCTTACGGTGGCAGTTGACCAAGGCAGGCGGTCGGGTTTTTCGCTTTTCGGTTGTTAAGGGATGATTTGGAGGCGGCGGAGATTTCCACCCCCATCCCTTGAACAACACCTGAGTCGGCTCGGGAGAGCTCCCCAGCGTTGCCCTACCCTCCACCCAGGCAAAGCAAGTATAGCTCATCCGCCATCCCTTAACAACCATAAAGCGGAAAACCCAAAGGCGGTGCGCCGTCGAATCCGCCTTAGCGACAACAAATTGTTTCTAACAGGGCGCTAAGCGCCTAAGAAAGCTGCCCACTTTGGACGAGAGAGCCACGTATTGGAACGCGGCGCTCTCTTAAGCGATATGAGTGGGCAACCCCCGCTGGGGGCTGAGAAGTGACGCTAGTTTACCAGAGCCTGGGCGCTGTGTCAACCCACGTATGCGGCGGGAACGACAAATAGAGCGTCCGCTTCAATCCGGCGCCTTCGAGTTCCCGCTGCAGGCATAGCACTCACGCCGGGCAGATGCGAGACCATGTCCTCTCTCGCGGGCAGAAGGCGCCGTGCGTGCAGCGGGAACTCGAAGGGCTTTGTGCTTTGTGATTGTCTCGCCTTGTCGTTCCCGCCGCATAAGGGGGTGGCGGACCGTTTCGGGAAAAGGGTTTCCCGAAACAACAAAGGCTCAAGGTTAAAGGTTGGGAAGGGGCCCTCCCAACCTTCAACTTTCTAACCTTTAACCCGATGTTAACCCGATGTTACCTTGAACCTTTAACCTTCAACTGATACAATACAGGTGCAAAATCGCAGCGGAGGCTCGTCTGTTGACCCTGGAAAATCTCAAGACCGTATCCATTTATGCTCTTCTGTTGTTGACGAGTGCTTCGCTGGCAGCGGCCAATCAGGCGGGCGGCCCGCGGGTAGTAATGATAGTCGCCGGCGGTATCAGCATTCGAGACATCGCGGCGCCTGAGTTTGTTCATCTGCGGTCTCTGCTCGCAACTGGTTCAGCGGGTCTGATGAACGTTCGTACGGGCAGGCCAAGCAGGGAAATCGAGATTTTGGGCAGGCCGGGGATGGAGGCCGGGTGTGTGAGCATCGGGGCCAGCGCGATGGGGGTTGGGGGCGCGGAAGTCCGGCGGGCCTTCAACAAGAATGTTCGGATTTATGGTCTCACGGCCGAGCAACTCTACGCCTGCCGGACCGGAAATCCGGCGGGCGGGCGGAAATACTGCATACGGAGATCGTGAAAATACGCCGTATCAGACGCATCGTCGGCTTATCGGGCCAGGCCAGGCGCGCTGGGCTCGGCCCTCCGTGCGAAGCGGATCAAGACAGCGGCGGTCGGAAACTCGGATATCCCTGGGGACGTTCACCGCGAAGCCGCGGCCATCGCCATGGACGAAAATGGCCGCGTGGATTATGGAGAAGTCGCTTCAGCGGACCTGGTCGCGGTCGATCCCAAGGCCCCTTACGGGGTGCGGACCAATACCGCGCGGCTGCTCGGAGAGATCGATAAGGCACTGCCGAGGAGCCGGTTTGTGGTGGTCGACTTCGGCGACACCCTCAGGGCGGACACATACTCCGAGTTCTGCACCGATGAGCAAGCCGCGCTTATCCGCCACCAGGCGGTCGCGAGGCTGGACAGGTTCGTCGCCGGCGTGCAGAGCAGGCTCGGCGCCGGCGGCGACCTGCTGATACTCCTGTCGCCCAGCCCGCGCATCTTCAGCGATATTCCCGAGGAGCACATTACCCCGATTGTCATCGAGGGGCCGGGCTACGCGCGCGGCACGCTCACCTCCGCCGCCACGCACAGGCCCGGAGTGGTGACCATTTCGGATGTCGCCCCAACCGTGCTGGACTTTTTCAAAATCGACCCGCCCGCCTACATGGTTGGCCGCCCCATTCGCGCCAATCCATCGTCGAATGCAGCCGAGAAGCTCCTGGCCATTAACCTCAACGCCAGCAGACAGGCCCAGAGGCAGCCGGCCATGCGCGGCGTGAGCGCGGCGCAGTCGGTAATCGTGGTCCTGGTGACGGCGATTGCCCTGATGAGCTTTTCGCCGCGCGTTCGAAAAGCGGGTCTGTGGGCGGCGCTGATTCCTGCCGCTATCCCATTTACGATTGTCGGCATTCCGCTCTTCTACAACGGCGGTCTCGTGGGGGCCGTTGTGTGGCTCGTGGTTGGGGTCGGGGCGGTGCTGGCTGCGTGCGCGCTGCTATTCCGGTCCGCTTCGAGGGCTTTGGTGTGGCTCTGCGCGGCGGACGTGTTGATGCTGGCGATCGACCTGCTTCGAGGGACCCCGCTGAGTTCGACCTCTATCGCGGGATACGGTATTATGGAGGGCGCCCGTTATTACGGCCTTGGCAACGAGCTGATGGGGACGATGCTGGGAGCGACTTTGATCGGCGCCGGGATGCTGAGCCGGGTAGGGGCCAGGCTGCGCGGTGCGGCGATCGCCGGAGTTTTTGCCTGCGTGTTCGTTCTGATCGGGGCGCCCGGTCTGGGAGCAAAGACGGGAGGCGCGCTTGCGGCGGTCCCGGCTATGGTCACCGGGCTTCTTGCCAGGCGCGGCTGGCGACCGAGTTTTCGAGGTGGGATGGCGGTCGCCTTGCTGACATTGATGATCGTGGGCGGGCTGTTTGCCGCTGATGCGATGCGCAGTTCCTCGAACCAGACACACATGGGGCGCGTGGTGAACCTGGTCGCAAGCGGGGATACTTCCGGCCTGATGGCGATTGTTCAGCGCAAAGTCGCGGTGAATGTCATGCTGATTGCCACCAGCCCTTGGAGCCGGGCTGCTGGGCTTGGCGGTCGCGGGGTCGGTGCTGATGTTTTGGATGGGGCGCCGCAAGTTCGGCAAGTGCTTCCTCGATGTCGAGCACACCTCAGCGGCCGCGGCGTGCGGCGTGGCGGCAGCTTGCGCGTTTGCATTCAACGATTCCGGCGTCCTCGCGGCGGCGACGTGCACGGTGTTTCTCTGGTCGATGCTGGCGGTCAGGCATTTGGAGATTGGCTTAGAAGGGTTATAGGGTTAATAGTATCTTACAACTGAAATCCTATACAAGCTGTACTGAATTTCAAAGGCCACCCCGGATTTCAGTTGTAAGATACTACGCTTTTCCCCAGACTTCGCTGGGGAAAAGTGGCCACCTTACGGTGGCAGTTGACCAAGGCAGGCGGTCGGGTTTTTCGCTTTTCGGTTGTTAAGGGATGATTTGGAGGGGCCGGAGATTTCTACCCCCATCCCTTGAACAACACCTGAGTCGGCGCTCGGGAGACTCCCCAGCGTTGCCCTACCCTCCGCCCAGGCAAAGCAAATATAGCTCATCGGCCATCCCTTAACAACCATAAAGCGGAAAACCCAAAGGCGGTGCGCCGTCGAATCCGCCTTAGCGACAACAAATTGTTTCTGGGAGGGCGCTGAGCGCCTAAGAGGAAACCACCGACCTTCCGAATTACGAAAAGGCCGTATTGATTTTCCGGCGATGGCCTTCTTGGTTGCGGCTACGCCGCTTTAGGGTTGATAGGGGTATAAGGGGGCGGGACGTTTGTTGTTTCGGGAAACCCCTTTCCCGAAACTTGGCGGGTTGCCAGCCTCTAACGAAGGGCGAGCCGGGGCCCGCCCTTCGTGATATGCGATAATCTAGTCGCTGCTGGAAGGCGCCGCAGCCGGAGCGCAAGGCGCCGGACAGGGCGCGGCGGCCGGGGTCGGGCATGGCGCCGGACAAGGCGCGGCGGCCGGGGCTGGGCACGGCGTTGGGCATGGCGTTGGGCACGGCGCGGGTCCGGCTGCCGGCGGGCACGGCGACGGGCAGGTCGCGCCGCACGGTGTCGGAGCGCACGTCCAGGTCGGTCTTACCGGCGGCTGGGTGAGAATAGGGCCGGGCTTCTGGTACTGCTGGATGGCGTTCAGGTTGGCGGTCTCGATGTCGTTCGGATAGGCTGTCTTCTTCTCGAACGGATAGTTGCAGACGTTGAAGATCCGGCAGGGGTTCAAGCCCCAGTCGGCGGCGAGTTGCGTCCAGGTCGCGCCTGCTCGAATGCGTTCGAGGACGTAGTCGACCGTGAGGCCGGCCCCATAATATCGAACGATGTTGGCGGCAATGGCGACGTCCAGCCAGTCGTAGCCTTTGGCGTAGAGCCTCCTGACCTCGTCTTCTGTCAGCATGACATTGCCGTGCGTGTCATAGATTATGGCTGGGCAGCAGCAAGGCACCGCCGGGCCCGAACCTGCTGGGTAGGCCATGCAGGGTGAACCTGGCGCCGAACACGGAGCCGCGCACTTGGCGGGGCACGGCGTGCAGGCATCCGAAGCGGAGACGTTATACTGCGCCGCGCACTGCTGCCAGGTCATTCCCTGGCTTCGCAGTTTGTAGACTGTCTGGATCGGCTGGGACGCCTTCGTGCATATATTGGCGCACATGTTGACGTCGCTCCACGAGCAGCCCTGATTCCGCAGCGCGGTGATATCCGGCTGCGGGATGCCGTAGGTACTGCGCTACGAACTTGGTGTTGAACGACTCGGTGTCCTGATCGGGCGCTATGGGAGCGGACGCGATGTCGGACATGGAGAGATTGTACTTCTTGGCGCAATCGGACCAGTTGTTGCAGCCCTTATAAGCGGAGACCACCTCGTTTAGGGGGTGGCAGCATTTGCGTGCGATGGCGGCGGCCATCGCGATGTCCGAGTCCGAGAGTCCCTGGCTTTTGAGGTCGTTCATCTGAGCCTGGCTCAGGTTGAATGAGCACATGACGCACATTTCAACCATGTTGTCGCAGGGAGCGGCGGCGCTGGGGCCTGCTCCGGCCGGCGGGCACGGGGCGCTGCCGGCAGAGTTGTTGTCCTGCGCAAGCAAAACGCCTGCGCATGCCGAAGATCAGTACGAGCGTTATGACAAATACTCGCATCTTCCTGCCTCCTTTGATTAAATTGCAGAGTTGTGAATGCGGTGGTGGCAATCACCCTGCGGCATTGATACCCATCAGGCAAAAGTTGCAAACGCGGTGACAGGAATAGGGTAAGTTTCATTTTAACGGAGGCATGCGGGCATATATTGTCGATCATTCGTCACAAACTCAGCCATTGCCACGAATAGTTGAGGTTAAAGATTGATAAAAAACACCGGCCAAAAAGACCCAATAATCCGACTGCTGCGCGAACTCCAAGGCGAGGATGGACGCCGCCGCGAGCGCAAGTTCTTTGTGGAGGGTGAAGAACTGGTTCGGCGGGCCTTCGACTTTGGCGGCGGCGTGCTGAGCCTGATCCTCACCGAGACCTTTGCGGCCACCGAAGCCGGTCAGGCGCTTGCCCAAAGGGCGGCCGGCTCGCTGGTGGACAGCTATTCCGCCACGGAGGGTCTGCTCGGTAAGATTCTGGAAGCCAAGCCGGTCCCCGAATGCATTGCCGTGGTCGAGCGCCGCGTGGCATCGCTCGACGATGCGCTTGGGGGTGAGCGCCCTTTGGTGATGATGGTCGAGCGCTCGGAAAACGCGGACAACCTTGGGCTTCTGCTTCGTTCGACCGATGCCGGCGGAGTGACGGGTGTGGTGCTCACGGCCGATACGACCGACCCGTTCAGCCGGAGGGTGGTCAGGGGCTCGCGGGGAGCGGTCTTTACCGTGCCGATATGCATCCGCGGCGACTGCCTGGATGCGATCCGGGAGGCCGCAAAACGCGGCATTCAGGTGATCGCCACCTCGGCAAATGCCCAGCGGATATACACCGGCATCGACTTCTCAAGGCCGACAATGATAATCGTCGGCAACGAGCACGTGGGCGTTTCTCAATGTGTAAGAGAGCTTTCGGACGCGGTCGTGCGAATACCGATGTTCGGCAAGATCAATTCCCTGAACATCGCAGTCGCCGCGAGTATCGTGATATACGAAGCCGCCAGGCAGCGGAGCCAATTTTGAATTTTGAAATTGTAAATTTTGAATTGAAGGGAGTTCTACCGGATCGGTGGGTCCCTTCCCTAATTCAAAATTCAAAATTTAGAATTTCGGATGATTACTCGTTTCTCAGCACTTGAAACTACGCTCCCAGAAACCTGATCAAAACCTGCGGGTGGATGGGCCAGTTGAAGAATCCGGCGAGACCCATTATGATCCCGAAGATAGCGGGGACCATCGCGACCGCGTAGAGCCAGCGCTTCTGGGTTAGAGCCGTAATTGCGAGCACGGCCACGGCGATAGCGAGCATTGCCTCCGCGAGGTCGATCTGATCCTTACGCGCGGCGAGGCGGAAATACTCTTCCTGGAAGATCTTGGCCTGTTTCTCCAGCGCCTGCTTCTTGCGGTTCTGCGCGTCCGCAATCTTAGCGAACCGATCGCTTGCCACTTTGTAGACCGGCTGCGGCCGCGGCTGGCTCGCTGACAGTGCCTGAATTTGGGCTGCGGCCGCCTTTGCCACATCTTGGCGTATATTTCTGGCCTGGTACCAACTAAAGTAGTCCACCTTGTTGGACTGAGCCTCGAGCATCGCCTGGACGATGTTGCCATTCTTCACCCTCGTCAGGCCCATGAACGTGACCAGCAATGCCACGGTGATCGCCACCCAGGTGTTCAGGCGGCCCCGCTCGCGGCGCTCTTCTTCGTTATAGGCTTCCGCTTCCAGTTCCATATTACTCCGCTTTCAAGACCAACTCGTCGAATGATTCTCTGATCGTCCGGCCTGCCTGGACCACCAGGAACTCATCGCCGTCCCAGTCGCCATCGGTTAGCCGGCGTATCATCGACATATCACCATCGATCTGGGCGTATTGCCACCCGTGGTCCGCGGCGATGTCCTGGGTAAATTTGCGATATGATTCGACAGCCCCTATACCCATGTTTATGAACGCCGCGCGGGTGTAGTGAGCGTACCACTGCATTTCCTGGTCGATAAGATACCTGGCGTTGTCTTCGCCGTATTTCCGGCTATATTCCTTGAAGCGCTCCTCGTAGTTCCGGGCCTGGACATCGTCGATAAAACCCTGCCGCACGTCGCCTTCCTTGCGCTCGATCCAGCCGGGACTGTAGTAGTAGGTCCCGGGGTTGGAGGAGAACTCTTCGTTGTAACGCGCCCGAGACCCCAGCAGTATCGTGATGCAGTCGTGCATTCGTGGAATTACGATGGGCGTGGCTCCGGCTGTTATCTCAGCGGACCCGCGGCTGCACAGGCCGTAGCCCAGAATTATGTAATCATAGCCTTGTCCTTGTGAGGAGTCGATGGCGTCTTGAATCGTTGCGCGCAGCGTGTCTGGGGTGTTATGAAGCCCGAAATTCAGGACTTCGATGTCGAAAACGTGTGGGCTGAGCGCCGACGCCATTCTGAATTCGCGTATAAGTGCTTCGCAAGTGACGAGTTTGATTTTCATATTGTTGAGAGTTTAGGGTTTAGAGTTGAGTGAAGGGAAAGAAAGGTCCCACCAGCAATTGTACTCGGGCTTGCGCCAATGGTCAATCGGCGGAATGGGTGGGCCCGAAGTCGAAAGTCGGGGAGAGTTCGGCGGGAGGCACGTTTCTAACCTCTAACCTCGGCAATCGTGTTGCAAATATGTGAGTGCGCAGTTACAATACAGGCAGCCGATCGTGTGCCACGCGGCATCTGACCGGCCAGGCTAACTGTTCTGATTGAGACATGAAATCTGCCGCGGCACACCGCGCGGTAGCGAGGGCGAATAATGCATTTATAGACGAGATCCCAAGCGGCGTCCGATCTCGCCGGAGGTGGAAATGGATTCAGTGGTATCAAGCGATGGTGAGCTAAAGCAACGGGCGCTCACGTACCTGCGCAAGGCGTTGGGGAATGACTTTGCCGAGTTCCGAAATGGGCAGTGGGAAGCAATCGAGTCAGTAGTCACGCGTAAAGAGAAACTCTTGGTGGTTCAGCGCACCGGCTGGGGAAAGAGTATAGTTTACTTCCTTGCCACCAAGCTGCTCCGGGAAACTGGCGCGGGACCCACTTTGTTGGTTTCTCCCTTATTATCTTTGATGCGCAATCAGATTGATGCAGCTGAACGGATCGGTATTACCGGTCAATCTATAAACTCAACGAATACCGAGCAGTGGGACACAATTAAGGCGAGCATACTGGCGGGAGAGATCGATGTGCTACTGATCTCGCCGGAAAGACTTGCTAACGAGGGTTTTGTCGACGGGGTGTTGTCCAACATCATATCCAGGATCGGACTATTCGTTGTTGATGAGGCGCATTGCATTTCAGACTGGGGACACGATTTCCGACCGGACTACATGCGTATTGCCAGGATAGTACGAGCTCTTCCACCCAACACTCCCGCACTCGCCACAACTGCTACAGCAAATAACCGCGTAGTAGATGATATAGTCAGCCAGCTAGGCGAAGGTCTCGGGGTCATAAGAGGCCCTCTGGTCAGGCGGAGCCTGCGACTGCAGAACATCGACATGCCTAGTCAGGCGGCAAGAATGGCGTGGCTGGCGGAACACCTGCCCAATATACACGGCACCGGAATAATATACACCCTAACTGTCCGCGATGCGGAGAGGTTAGCGGAATGGCTGAGGTATAAAGGCATCGACGCTCACGCTTATCATTCCAGGGGAGACTCTATAAGTGCTGAAGAGAAGAAAGCTCTGGAGCAAAAGCTCCTGGATAACGAAGTAAAGGCATTAGTTGCAACCGTAGCCCTGGGAATGGGATTCGACAAGCCGGATCTGGAATTCGTGATACATTTCCAACGGCAGGCATCTGCGGTACACTACTACCAGCAAGTGGGGCGGGCCGGCAGAGCGGTCGAGCGCGCTTATGGCATACTGTTTGGTGGCAGCGAAGATGATGATATTGCGGACTACTTCATCGAGACCGCATTTCCGCCCGCCGCCCATGTGTCGAGCGTGATCAGGGCAATCGAGAATGCACCGGATGGTTTGACGAAACACCAACTCTTGCGGGAGATAAACATGTCAGACGGGCAGTTGGAGAAGGTGCTTACGATACTCTCGGTCCAGTCACCATCGCCGGTCGTGAAACAGGGCAGCAAATACAGGAGAACAGCGACAGATTTCGCGCTGGACAACCGGCGAATTGAGCAGCTCAAGGCCATGAAAAGGGCAGAGCAGATGCGGATGCAGGAGTATATGCGGACGACTGATTGCCTGATGCAGTTTCTTTCAAAGGAACTCGATGATCCTTACGCATCGCCATGCGGGATATGTGCGCGTTGCACAAGTGCGACATTGTTGCCTACTGGTTACAATGCAGCACTAGCGGCGGAAGCATCAGTATTCCTACGCAGGTCGGACATAATTATCAAGCCGAGAGCAATGGCGCCAGTGGAACTATCCATGAAGGCCATACCTAAAGAGCACAGAGCAGAACCTGGCCGAGCATTGTGCATGTGGGGAGATGCTGGATGGGGTGGTCTCGTTAAACAGGGCAAGCAGGTGACTGGTCGTTTCGCGGATGAGCTGGTCGCGGCAGCCGTAAACATGAGTCGTGACCGATGGAATCCACAACCCTTTCCGACGTGGGTGACTTGTGTGCCTTCCCTGAGCCACGAACCTTTGGTTCCCGGATATGCAAAACGCCTGGCGGATGCGCTGGGTATCCGTTTCAGTCCTTGCGTGATTAAGGTTCGAAGATACGCAACCGCAAAAGCTGATGCATAACAGTAATCAGCAATTTGAGAACATTGCGGGTGCGTTTGCCACTGATAGGAAGCTGATAATGCAAGGCCCCGTCTTGCTCGTAGATGATATGGTAGACTCTGGATGGACATTTACGGTGATTACAACTCTGCTCCGGGCTAATGGTAGCGGTGAAGTCTTCCCACTAGCCTTGGCAAAAACATAGATAGGAAGTCTCGAGTGGATTTACATACGCTAAGCCCAGATACCCAGGCAACCTTGCTGCTTACATCCCGGCTGCGTCAGTCCGGGCAAGGCGCGCCAACACCATTGCGATCATCAGAGTATCTCAATCTGATCAAGGCATTGAGAGGCATGGAACTGCAGCCGGGCGACCTATTTGAAGAATCAAACCAGAGGCGGTTAAGCGATGTCGGAGCAATTCACTCTGAGCACATGACTGCCTTGCTTGCTAGGGGATTAGTTCTGGCCATGGCCTTGGAAAAGTGGGCATCGCAGGGCATATGGGTTATCGGTTGGAATGATCCCGAATATCCGGCCAATTACAAGGAGAGACTCAAGGGCCAGGCGCCACCCATTCTATACGGAATAGGTGATACGGCCCTCCTCTCCGCGGGTGGCGTAGCGATAGTAGGCTCCCGCGATGTCAACGAACACGGAATCACATTTGCCCGCAGAGTGGCAAGTGCTTGCGCGGCTCACGGATACAGGTTGTCTCGGGCTGCGCTCGAGGTGTGGATAGTGAGGCAATGTTGGCGTGCCTTGATAACGGCGGAAACGCTGTGGGAGTTCTTTCGGATAGCTTGGCTCGTCACGCGGTGTCTGGCAGGTTTAGAGATGCCATCGTGGGTGGATCTCTGGTTCTTGTATCGCCTTTCGAGCCAGAGGCACGCTTCTTTGTTGCCAATGCAATGGCGCGAAACAAGCTCATATATGCGCTCTCAGAGTTCGCGCTGGTGATCAGTTCCGACCATAAGAAAGGTGGCACGTGGGCGGGCGCAGTCGAAGACATTCATAAGCACTGGGTGCCGCTATTTGTGCGTAAGGACAGCGATGTTCCTGCCGGCAACCTACACTTATTAGATGCCGGTGCAATACCGATTGATGAGGGCTCGTTGAACAATGACGACCTCGTAAAGTGGATGCGGCAGCAGGTCGCATCACGTGGTAGTCTTTCTGGAAGCGCCAGCTTTGAGGCAGCGAGCCCCTGTCAAGGCACATTGCCGCTTTATTGATTCCACACCGCGCAGGTTGTGCCTGCCCTCTGTGTCGACGTCAGGCGCGGCCCAACTCACAAAGCTTATCGGCGGGTTCATCATGCGCCACTCATCTCGTACCGGAGAGTATGGCCTCGGCGACACCGGGCGCAAGCAGCGTGGGCCTTAGCACCCGTGTGACGAACGACCGATCCAGCGGCGGAGGGAAAGTCGAAAATCGGGGAGGGAGTTCGGGAGGGCGGCGCGCTTCTAACCTCTTACTTCTTACTTCTAACCTCTAATCGCTTGACCCTCGGCCTCCGAGATGGGTATACTGAGGTACTGTTGTTTGGAACAAGCCCATCAGAGTGGATATGCAAGCTCGCAAGGAAAGCCAAAGGTTATCTAGTGATCAGTCTGGCGCGCCGGACGGCGCCAGGCGGTTTCTGCTGTATAATATCCAGCGATTATCTTATGCAAAGGCCCTCAGCCTTCAGCGCGAAATGCACGCCCGTTGTGCGGAGCGCGGCATTCCCGGCATGCTCATACTGCTCGAACACGACCCCGTGATCACGATGGGCGTCAAGACCACCAGCAAGTCGAACCTGCTCGTCAGCCCCGAGGACGCAAGGGCACGGGGGATCGAAGTTGTCGATACCGACCGCGGGGGCGATGTCACTTATCACGGTCCAGGGCAACTTGTCGGCTACCCAATCTTGCCGCTTCGAGAGCTCGGCTGCGACCTCCACGGCTACTTGCGCGCGCTTGAACAAACCGTCATCGACACCCTGGCCCGCTTTGGTTTGGAGGGCACTCGAAACGGGCCGGCCGGCGTGTGGGTGGGCGATAAGAAAGTCTGCTCGATTGGGATCGCCGTTCGCAAGTGGGTGACCTACCACGGTTTCGCCGTGAACGTTAGTGCCGACTTGTCGCACTTCCGCCTCATCAACCCCTGTGGGCTGGCTTCCGAACAGATTACGTCGCTCTCGGAGCTGCTCGGCGCGGCCCCAAATATGGACGAGGTCCGCAAGGTCTATGCCGCGAGCTTCGCTCGAGTCTTGGGCTTGGAACTCGTTGCCTGGTCGGGGGATGCCCGATGAACCGCCACCAGAAGCTGATCGTGATCCTTATCAACTGGGTTCCCGTGGTGGCGCTTGCCGCGTGGAGCGCCATTTTTCTCGCCGGCCAATACCAGAAGTTAACAAGCAACGCCGCAGTGATCTGGGAGCAGGAGCTTGCCCAGAGGTTGCGAAGAGAGGTCCACATCGGCAGAGCGGACGTCAGCCGCCCGGGGCTGGCGATTCTGGAAGATGTCGATGTGGCCAACGCCGGACGACTCAAAGCCGGCAACATAATCAGCGCGGCCAGGGTCGAGATTCACTACAGCCTTGCGGACCTGATCTTGGGCAAATGGGCACAGGCGGTGACGTTGGTGAAGGCGTTTCGGCCCAGGGTTTATCTCGTGCGGCGAAAGGATGGCGCGTACAACATTCTGGAGCTGCTCAAGGCGCTGCGCGGTCCGGCTGGTCCGCCTTTTCATGGGAAAGGTGCGTGTGATCGACGGCAGTATCGAGTTTAGGGACTTCCTTGCGCGCACGGAGAAGGTTCCCGCCGTAACCAGGACTGTACAGCGTCATGGCACGGCTCGAATGCCAAATTCGCCCCCCGCTACTCGTTCGCCGGGTCATGTCTCGGGGCGGACGGAAAGTTTGGCTCGGCAACGATGATCGGGCAGTACAATTCCCGCACCCACGCATTGCATGCCGACGTTACCGGAAACGACCTGCAAGCCGCTTACTGGTCGAGCTATGTTGGATACCCTCGCAATGTCGCGATACTCGCCGGCAGGTGCGATGCTGGGCTGGGCGTGGACATGATCCGGGCATGACGGGCACGCCCGGACCTCGGTCACCGGAGGGCTGACGGTTTTCGGCGTCGTCGCAAAGTTGCCGTGGTTTAGCGAGCCCGTGCGGCAGGTGAGCGGAAACGTAAGCCTGCTTCGCGACCGCGTGCTTCTCGGCCTGAACGGCTTCATGGCAGGCTCGAAGACGACGCTCAAAGGCGGGGTCTACGATTACGCAAGTCCCAAGCTCGATTTCACGCTTGTGTCGAACTCCATGGACTTCGCCTTGCTGCTTCGAAGCTACAAGGCGCCCGCGATCGTCAGGCGAGCCGTCGTGACGGGTAGAGGGCCGGCGGCGGCGAAGATAACCGGACCGCCGCCGATCCGTCGGTGGCCGTCACCGGCTCGATTCCATCGGTTGTCTTCGACGGCTACAGAGCAATCGGCGTTACGGGCACGGGGGTGTATCGCGCGAAGTCGATAGACCTGCGTTCGGTCCACTTTCGAATGATGGGAGCAAGTGTGTCGGCAAGCGGCGGGGTTTTTGTGGGACCGGCGCCGAGCCTTCGGTTCGTGGTCAGCTCCGAGGGCTGCGGCTTTCTTCCTTTGGTCCAGCCGCCGGCGGCACGCTCAGGGGAGTCTTTAACGCCGATTTCACAGTCAGCGGCGCGGTCTCCAGCCCGGTAGTAGCCGCCAGCGGCGCCGCCTCGGGGGGACGCGTCGACGGGGCGCCGTTCGACTCGATATCCGCCAAAGCGCGGATCATCGATGGGATGGCGCGGGTGGCATACTTGCGGGTGACGGGGTTTGCGGGCGGGACGCTGCGGGCCACCGGCACGGCTTCCGTGAAGAACGTAGACCTCAGCGTTGCCGCCGACGGAATCGACCTATCCGTTGCAAGCAATATCATAAATCAGCCCGGCTTATCAGGGATAGGCTACTTCACCGGACACGTCACCGGACAAATCGCCAGCCCCGGCGTGGACGGCGCCCTGGAGATTTTCAAGGGCCGCTACGAGGGCTACGCCGCGGACTATGTGCGCGTGATCTTCTCCGGAAGCAAGCAATCGATCGATGTCGGGGAGGGTATCGTCAGGCTATTTCCGGCCGAGTTCAAGTTTTCGGGGACGGTTTCGGGCATAGGCACGGATAGTATCTCTGTTCAGGGCGAAGCCACGGTGGATCGGTTATCGGTGGATCGGTTATCGACCCTCGTGGGCGCGAGACTGGAGGCGACCGGGATTTGATAGGGAGCCTGCGGATCTCCGGCACATATCGACCGACCGCTCCGACTTGCCGCTGCGTTCGCCGGGATCGCGGCTTCGGGTAATATCCGGCTGGAAGACGGCGCGGTCTTTGGCTATCCCATCGACACGGCAACCGCAGGCTTCGAGGTGGCGAATGACGTCGTCAAGCTCAGCGACGTCCTGGCCGTTAGTCGCGATGCGCGGCTCACGGCCTCGGGCAGGCGGCCGATATCGCGCGCAGATCGGTGGATGCGTCGCTCGAGCCTCGCGGGCTTCGACCTCGCGAGGATATCGGACCGGTTCAGGGAATACGCGGCTGTGGGCGGGGTGGTAAGCGCGGCAGGCGGATCGGCGGCTCCTGGGACGATCCTAAGGCCACTTTCTCTGCTTCGGTGAGCGACCTGTCGGTGAACGGCAGAAGATACGAGTCCGCCAGCCTCACGGCGGATTATGCCGATGGAGTGCTGACCACGGCCCATCTCGACATCGGACGCGGGTCCCAGACTTTGGCCGTAAAGACCACCGATTACAATCTTAAAACGGGGTGCATAGGCTCCGCGGTGGGGAAGATCGATTCTATCAGCATCCCGGATTTTTGGAGGCTGTTCGTCGAGAGTCCTTATGTCGCTTCCGGCAAACGCAAAGGACTCCGCCAGGCGATGTCTCGCGTTCCGCGTCTCACGAGCGGCGTGGTGGATGGCGATTTCAAGCTGAGCGGCTGCCTCGACAGTCTGGAAGGGTCTTTGAAGCTGACGGCGCGGGACGTGGGCGCGGACATCCGGAAAATCGATACCGTGACTATCGACGCCTCCGTGGCCAATGGCGCGGTCTACCTGAACGACTTGAGGGCGGTTTCGGGGGAAATGGTAGTTTCGGCGACGGGCAAACCGCTGCTAGCCAATGGCATTCTCCAACTCGATGTCAGCGCGCAGAACCTGGACCTTTCGTGGCTCGCGCCGTGGCTCGGCGATAACACGCCGGGCGGCGTGGTGGCGGCCGATTTCGTCGTCTCGGGACGTGCGAGGGCGCCGAGCATCGTGGGCTCGGTAGAGGTCGTCAATCCCTCGTTCCACGGCTTTGCCTTCGACCGGCTCAGAGCCGAGTGCTATACGCTTTACCTCGGAGCGGATAGAGTTTTCGGACGTGGATACTCGCCGAAGGCGGCCACCAGGCTTACGCCCAGGGTTTTGTACCGTGGGATTGGGCGGCGCTTCGTGTACCCGAGGACCAAGCCGATGCAGTTGACCTTCGACATCAAAAAACAGGACTTGTCTGTCCTCGCGGCGTTCACCAGCCTGCTCGACACCACGATGACCACCGGCAGCCTTCGGCCGGCGTGGAAGTGACCGGCACGATCAGCAAGCCCCAAATCGTCGGCGGGGTCGATATAGCCGACGGTACAGTGGCCTTGAAGGGCTTCGGCAACCGGTTCAACAACCTCAACGCCGATCTGGTCTTCGATGGCAAGTCTGTACAGGTGCGGCGGTTCTCGGCGGAAAATCGAGCCTGGGCGGTACAGTTCGCCGATCCAGCCCGGCAGCTACGTGCAGATGGGAGAACTGGCCACCTCCAAGGTCAACCTGCTGCTGGCGGCAGACCATCTGACGATTGCCGAGCGAAACCTGCTCGGCTATCAGGAGGATTTGAATCTGCGCTTCGACGCGGGCCTGTCGGTGACCGGGGTGTTATCCGATCTGACGGTGGCCGATGCCGTCGTCGGCGGCAAGCAGGGTGGGGTGCTTATTTCTGATTCGAAGATGTCATTTGCCGTGCCCCAGAACGTCAAACCCCATGTATACCCGGTATTTCCGATCAATCCGAAGCTGAACGTCCATATCGGAGTGGGGGACAACGTGACGGTCAGCCCGCCATGATGGCCCTGGTCCTGACCGGTTCCGGAACGCTGGCGGGTATGCTTTCGAAACCGGATTTGAACTTGCGGTTCGACATACAGCAGGGAAGCATGAAGCTGACGGCATCGCGGCTGCGAATTCTGCCGGGGGGTAGGATCGAGGCTCATTACGCTCCTCCGGTGGCGCCGGATGTTACCGTCGATTTCCAGGCCCAGACCTCCGCCCTTGCCAGCAATCCATTCGGGCAGGCGCAGCAGTACGAGATTACGGTCACGGTGACGGGACCGGTGACGAATATGAAGATCAGTCTCTCGTCGCTCCCGGCGGACCTGACTCGCGAACAGATGCTGGCCGCGCTTGGGCACCTGCCGGGTGTGTACACTTCGCAGGAGGGTGAGTTTCAGAGGGAACTCGGGGCGGTGCTTACAGCCGCGGCGACCAGCACGGTATTTGCGCCCATCGAAAACATTTTCGTCGAGAAGCTGGGCTTCGAGCAGTTTACGCTGCAGTCACAACGGCCCGGCTCCGCTTTCGATATATCTATCGCACAGGCTGGCCGGCAACATTTACGTGTCCTATTATCAGTACCTCACCTCCACCCTGACCACCGGGTTTCCGAGGCTCTGGGAGGTAAAGTTCAGCTACAGGTTGAAGAGGTTGTATCAGTTTAGCGTGGCGGCTGACGATTCGCAGACAATGTCGGGCCTGATCGAGTATTCGAAGGCGTTTTGGTAGACAGTTATGGACTTCGATGAACTACTGGACAGGTATGAAAAGCCTGTCTACAACCTGATATATCGGCTGGTAGGAGACAGGGACGAAGCGGCCGACCTGACTCAGGAGACCTTCGTGTCCGCGTTCAGATCGATGCACGCCTTCCGCGGCGATGCCGCCGAGTATACCTGGCTGTACCGGATTGCCGTGAACAAGTGCAAGAACAAGTTCAAGAATGAGGACCGGCGGCGAAACTACGAAGCAATGTCTTTGGACGCGAGCCCCGCCGACATCGGCATCGCCTCGTTGGCGGCCCCGGCTGAGGCTCCGGCCGAAATCCTTGAGCGAAAGGAACGCAAAAGAGCTATTGCGAGGGCAATAAGTCAACTCCCTCCCGACTATAGAATAGTGTCGGTTCTTCGCGACATGCACGGGCTTTCCTACAGTGAGATTGCCGAGGTCGCGGGTTTGTCGGTGGACGTGGTGAGGACCCGTTTGGCCAGGGCTCGCGGCATGCTCCGGCAGAAGCTGGCGCATCTGTTTCGAAGGGTAGCCACCACTATGCGGCGGGAACGACAAGGCGAGACAATCCCTGGCGTGAAGCCCTTCGAGTTCCCGCTGCACGCGTGGCGCCTTCTGCCCGCGAGAGAGGGCATGGTCTGCATCTGCCCGGCGTGAGTGCTATGCGCGCAGCGGGAACTCGGAGGTGTCGGGTTGAAGCGGACGCTCTATTTGTCGTTCCCGCCGCATAGGTGGGTTGTACTCATGAAGAATTAAGGTACCTACTTGCGTTGAGTTGACCAGCCCATGCGTAATCGCATATAGTATAGTGTTTGTTTTGGGCCATCCCGGGGGCGCGGGGTTCTAACCTCTAACCTCTTACTTCTAACTTCTAGCTGGCGTGAGAGTGGTTTTCTTAACCTCTAACCTCTTACCCCTAAAGCGGCGTAGTCGCAACCAAGAAGGCCATCGCCGGAAAATCAATACGGCGTTTCCGTGATTCGGAAGGTCGGTGGTTTCTTTTCAGTATCTTACAACTGAAATCCGAGGTGACA
Source organism: uncultured bacterium (assembly GCA_963823885.1). Taxonomy (GTDB): domain Bacteria; phylum Armatimonadota; class UBA5829; order UBA5829; family UBA5829; genus CAWGNL01. The sequence goes on along the minus strand of CAWGNL010000098.1, from coordinate 1,243 downwards.
TGTCAAAGTTCAGTACCAGCTTGTATAGGATTTCAGTTGTGAGATACTAAAGCGGCGTAGTCGCAACCAAGAAGGCCATCGCCGGAAAATCAATACGGCGTTTCCGTGATTCGGAAGGTCGGTGGTTTCTTTTCAGTATCTTACAACTGAAATCCGAGGTGACATATCAAAGTTCAGTACAGCTTGTATAGGATTTCAGTTGTAAGATACTAACTTCTAACTCGGAGGAGCAAGTTGCATAGCAAGAATAAGGCGTTACGAGTCCTTATGTTGTCCGTAGCGATAGTTGGGCTGATTTGTTTGTGTGTCTCGGCAACCTGTGGACAAGGGGCTCAGAAGGCATTCCAGATGGCCTTGTTGAGCATAGATTCGGGAGCCTCGGGGCAGGGACTTCCTGGACTTTCTAAGCCGCTCCAAGTTGCGCCGATAACGATAGACTCCGGAGCATACGCCGCACCGGAGGAGGGCCCGAAAGTAGTCGAGGTGGCCGTTTCGGGCAATACCAATATCAATTCCGAGACCATCCGCAACGCCATTTCTCTGAAAGTTGGGGATATCTATTCGGAATCGGCGGTGGCCAAGGATCAGGCCGCGATAATGTCGCTTGGTTACTTCAGCGCGGTCACCCCTCACAAGGACGAGGTCCCCGGGGGCGTGAGGGTTACCTACGAGGTCACGGAAAACCCCAGGATTACCAGCATCAAGGTGGTGGGCAGTTATCCGATCTCCGCCGATAAGATTTTGCAGATCATGAAGACCAAGCCGGGGCAGGTCGCCAACCAGATCACGCTCGACCAGGACTTCGAGGCCATCCAGTCCTATTATACCGAGCAGGGATACGTGGCTTATATCACGGAGGACGGCGGGGTCGATGCCAAGACCGGCGTTCTGACAGTTCCGATTCTGGTGCATACGGTCGAAAGCGTGGAGATAACCGGCAACAAGAAAACCAAGGCTTACGTTTTCTTGCGGGAGATGAAGACCAAGCCGGGGGTTATCTTCAACATGAAGGTTCTTAAAGATGACATTATGCACATCTACAACCTCGACATCCTCGAGACCATCAAAGAGGACCAGCTTGTTCCGGGCAAAGAGATCGGCACTCTCAAGGTCATTCTGCCCGTAGTGGAAAAGAAGACCGGCCAGGTCTCGCTCGGTTTCGGCTACAGCTCGCAGCAGAGGCTGGTCGGTCAGGCGAGGCTTTCGGAGACGAACTTCCGCGGAACGGGGCAGGGCCTTAATT
>CAWGNL010000097.1:0-57389 GCA_963823885.1 uncultured bacterium | reverse complement strand
TGCCCAGCACTTTGTGCTCCCCTCGCCCTCACGGGAGAGGGAGCACGTGGGCGCCTGAACCAAGAGGCTCGTCTATCAATTCACGAATAATGCGGGCTAGCTCCTGACTCCCGCAGCACTCTATCCACTGCCTCGATGACTCGCTTGGGACTCAGCTCGACCATGCACTCGCGGCCACGTTTGCACTCAGTTCGCACGCACGGGCTGCAGTCGAGTTCCGACCTGACCACGAGATGCCCCGACCCCTGAGGTCCCGTCACCGCGGCATTGGATGGCCCGTAAAGCCCCACCACCCTGCCGCCGGCCGCCGCGCACAAGTGCAGGACGCCGGAGTCCACAGCCACCAAAACCCGGCATCTGGCGAGGATCGCCACGAGTTGACCCAGATTGGTTCGGCCACTCAAGTCTAAGATGCCTGCATGTTCTTTGACAATGTTATCCGCGGGCTGAGTTCCTACCACCAGCACCCGCAGACCACGCCGTGCCAGATGACTGCCCACCGCGGCAAAACCTTGGTCAGTCCACTCTTTGACATTCCGCCGGCCTGAGGCGCCGGGTGAAAGCGCGCCTATCGGCTCGTCGGGCCCCACACCACAATCGGCCAGGAGGTCATTTGCATCGCTGATCTGACCGGCCGGTGGGCTTGATAAGACCCGCGTAATCACGGGCCGTTATCCGGCAGCCAAGCTCGGCAACCAGGCGAAGGTTGTTCTGCGTGGATGGCGGATGCACAAAAGCCACTCGCTGCGTAAGTAGCATCCCCAAAGAGGTGTTCACAAACCCGATCCGCCGTGGAGCGCGGCTCAGATAGGCAAGCACGGCGCATTCGGCGCTTTGTGAAAACACAACGCCCAGCTGGTAATTACCCGCCCTCAACTGCCTGACCAGTCTAATCTTGTTCAGGTTTAGATGACTGTCCCTTAACACAACGTGGTCGACAAGCCCCGAACCGGCCAGAATCGCATCCCCGCCGGGCCGAACTACACTGGTAACCGACGATCCCGGAAAACTGTCGCGAATGCACTTCACGGCCGGCAGCGAAAACGCCAGGTCCCCGATTTGGTTCAGATGAAAACAAAGGATTCTCATGGGCAGAGGTGACATATCAAAGTTCAGTACAGCTTGTATAGGATTTCAGTTGCAAGATACTACGCTTTTCCCCGGACTTCGCTGGGGAAAAGTGGCCACCTTACGGTGGCAGTTGACCAAGGCAGGCGGTCGGGTTTTTCGCTTTTCGGTTGTTAAGGGATGATTTGGAGGGGGCGGAGATTTCCACCCCCATCCCTTGAACAACACCTGAGTCGGCTCGGGAGAGCTCCCCAGCGTTGCCCTACCCTCCGCCCAGGCAAAGCAAGTATAGCTCATCGGCCATCCCTTAACAACCATAAAGCGGAAAACCCAAAGGCGGTGCGCCGTCGAATCCGCCTTAGCGACAACAAATTGTTTCTAACAGGGCGCTAAGGGGCTACTCCACCCACTGCCTTACCGCGTCGACCACATCATCCGGTTCGATCGCGCGCATGCAGTCGGTGTTCTTGCACGTGGGGTGCCTTCGACAAGGACTGCACGGAAAGTCCTTCGCAACCCAAATGAAGTTCTCTTTCTTGAGGAAACATCGCCACGCGCTTGCGCCGAACAGGCCTACCGATGGCCGGTCCAACGCGACCGACATGTGCAAGAGCCCTGTGTCCACACCGATCACAGCCAGGCACTTTTCCATAAGCGCGCCTGCCTGCTTGAGACTGGTGCGGCCGGCGCTGATTACGCACTTGTGGGCCGCACCGTCGCTGATCGTCCGAGCGAGCGGTATGTCCGCTCGCGAACCGAATATGAGCGGCGTGACTCCGTAACGCTCATCAAGCATGCTTGCTACTCTCGACCAGCCTTCCGGCGTCCAGTGCTTATTCGGCCAGGTGGTCGCTGGACAGAAGCCCACAACCCGCCGGCCCCTCAGATCGCTTTCCTCGAAGAACTTCTCGGCGAATAGGCGATCATCCTCCGTAACAGCCATGTGCATGACCCTATCCGTGGATTCCACCCCGATCAGCTTCAAAATGTCGAGGTTGCGCTGCTGCGCGTTGGTATCATCCCCGCCGGGGTCATATTTGTCGTGATACAAGCAGCAAGCGCCCTCGCCGGCGTCGGAAAACCCGATCCGCCGGCGCGCTCCCGAAATCAAACAAACTACCGCGCTTCGCAGCAGCCCCTGCAGGTCCACAACCGCATCAAACCGGCGGGACCGCAGGAGGACCCGCAGCTCGAACAGGCCGCCCACGAACCTGGGCGCCCCAGCGACGCCCTTCGCGCCGCGGGTCCTGTCCCAGACGATCACCTCGTCAACGTAAGGGTTCCCCAGCACGATATCCGCCGATTTCTTCTCGACGATCCATGCCAGGTAACTATCGGGATACGCCGTCCTTATGGCCTTCGCGGCGGGCGTCGCCATAAGCACGTCGCCAATCGCGCTGAGTTTAACGATAAGTATTCTCATACAGCTTCCAGTCGGCAGTCGTTAGTCGGCAGTCCGACTCGTACGTGCTCAGGAATCATGAGTACCCGGCGCATGGCCGTCATTCTGAGCAAGTGACGGCGACGCTGTCGCAGTTACATTGGAAAGAAACCGACGCCCCCGATGTTTCGGGATTTCGGGTGATCACGTCCGACGAGCCGGGCTAGGCCAAAATCCCGAAACACCTGCAAGAAACCGACCCCCGGTGTTTCGGGAATCTTGTTCCCGAAACTGGGGAGTTTCTTAGGAGCGAATGTGAGAAATCGCAACCTTTCGGATGAGTCTCACGCACCGAAACAAGAATCCAGGCGCAGCGTTGAGATTCCTCGCTACCCGCTCGGAATGACATATGCGTGATCGCCACCCGTCATCAACTGTCGACTGCCGACTGATGACTGCCGACTGGAAGCTGCCAGCGGTCGTGCAGCCACAGCCACTGCGAGGGATCAGATCGGACTTCGTCCTCGATCGCACGGTTGATGAGAAGAGTCAGTGCGGCGATGTCCGCGGGTTCGTCTCCGCTTGGCGTAAAAGCAATGCGCGGACGAACTGCCGCTTCGTAGCGTCCGTCGGCAAGCCGGCGCGAAAAGACCGGCACCAGCGGCGCTTTCGACCTCAGGGAGAGCACCGCGGGACCCACGGGAGTTGCCGCCCGGCCTGCCGAAGAACTCCACCGGAATCCCCTGGGACTCATTCTGGTCCGGCAATATCCCGAGGACCTCGTTGTTCTTCAGGACCCTGAACGCGCCAATCATAGGCAGGTCGCGGTCGAAAACCCTGTAGCCGCCGCTCTCCCTGATGCGGGTGGCGATGCCGGTCATGCCGGGATCGTCGCTATCGCGCGCGATGACATTCACCTTAAAGCCAAGCATGACGAACTTCCTGGCCATCAGTTCCCAGTTACCGTAGTGAGCGGTGACAGCGATGACCCCGTTGCCCTCCGCCAGGGCTTCCCGCACGCGTTCCAGCCCCGTGACATCGACCATTGCATCGATCTTCTCGCGGCTCAGGGCGAGCAGGTAGAAGAACTGAAAAGCCTCGCGCGAGAAGTGCCGGAAGACCTCCCTGGCAATTGCCTCGATCTCGCGTTGGCTCTTCTCGCCCGAAAAGGCCAGCCGCAAATTGTTGAGCGTGACTTCGCGGCGGCGTTTGGACGCCGCATAGAAAGCCGAACCCACGGCGTTGCCCAGAAGCGTAACCGACCAGGGCCTCAGCAGCGCCGCGCCTCTGGACATTGCCACTAAAGTCCACCGGCCCAGAAGCTTAAGCAGTCGCTTTTTCGGCGCCAGCTTTCTTGTGCGCTGGGTAAGTCCTGCTGGAGAGGTACTGTGCAAATTCCGATTTCTCCTCAAATTGCATCCTTATCCTGAGTGCGCATATCTTGTCGATTCCGGTGGTCCAACCCAGCCGGGCCAGGTCTTTTTCGGTGGTAACCACCACCTCGGCCCGCGCACCCGCGACCCGGACGAGATCAGACTCGCTATAAGCGTGGTGATCGGGAAAGACGATTCTCTCCCTCACGACCGCGCCAAGCGATTCGAGCATATCGAAAAGCGACGCCGGGCGGCCGATCCCGCAAAACGCCGCGATACTCCTCCCGGCCACCCAATCGAGAGGGCGTTCGCTCGGCTCCGGCCCGCATTCCACAAAACACACGGCGGCGTGCTCCCCGCGAAAAACGCGCGCGTCCGGCGCAAGCGCCGAGAGCCCCCGGACAAGCCGCGCATACCCCTCGCCATCGAGCGCGCCCGAATTGGTAATGAGCAGCGCACCCGCCCGCCTAAGCGCCCCGACCGGCTCCCGAAGGTCGCCCATCGGCATCACAAAACCGCTTCCAAGCGGCCTGGCGGCATCCAGCACTACAATATCCAAATCGCGATGAAGCTGCCGGTACCTGCAGGCCGTCATCGAGAACAATCACATCGGGCGAGAATCTCTCGCACGCTAAGCTCCCGCTCGCCCTGCGATCCTTGCCCACAATCACCGGCACGCCCGGCAGTGTCTGGGCCAGCAACCTCGGCTCGTCGCCGGACTCGCGGCTCCCCACAAGAATCGTCTCTCCATCTGAGACCACCACGCTGCCCCGCGCCGAGCCTCCGTGCCCGCGAGATAGAACGACCACTCGCTTGCCCTGCTCCACCAGTATCCGGCATATCTCCTGCACCGCCGGGGTCTTCCCCGTGCCGCCGAAAGCGATGTTGCCCACGCTCACGACACTCGCCGGCAACCGGAACCGCTTTCTGATGCCAAGCGCGTAAGGCATAAGAAACAGCGCCAGCCCCGAGCGATAGGCAAGCGACAGCGGCCACAGCAGCGCCCGCACAAGCCAGGCCACCGCGCCATTCTTCCTGCCAAGGATAATCGCTTCCAGACTAGAGGTCAGAGCCATGGCCTCTCCGAGTAGCTAAGAGCAGAGGGCAGAGAGCAGAGAGCCTTTACAGACAACACCGCGCCAGAACTCCCCTCGCCCTGGAAGGGAGAGGGGCCGGGGGTGAGGGTTGAACTCCCCGCTCCACATCATAATGCGTCAATTGGCCACTCACTGCTCCCTATCTTACCACCATATTACACAAGCCGCTCCGATTTGACAAGGTGGGCAGAACCAGGTAAGAGTTCACTCCTGATGAGTACAGCGTCATGCTGAACTTGATTCAGCATCTCGCATGAGACCCTGAATCGAGTTCAGGGTGACGTATTCTCATTGTTTGTGAGCTGATACAGAACCAGGGCTATCCTTGAAACAAAATAGCCTGAATCCGCAAGAATCTACCCGGTATCGCAAAATGTTCCTTCTACCATTACATGCACGCAGCCCTTACAATGATAAGTGACACTTGTTTAGTCTGATAACGGATAGCTGTGCAGGTGGACAAAGGAGAGCAGAACCATGTCCAAAGATAGGCTGGCCGTGCGCGGCGGCGAAAAGACCATGTCGGATGGGGCCGTTAAGCCCTGGCCCCCAATAGATGAATCAGATATATCGCTCGTAGTGGAATCCGTGAAGGGCACATCACATACATTTGGCCCGAACTGCACCGCTTTGCAGGAAGAGTTTGCCCGCTGGAACGGCAACAAGTATGCGATAACCACAAACTCGGGCACCGCGGCGCTGCACATGGGCCTTGCCGCCTGTGATTGCGGCGCCGGTGATGAGGTAATAGTAACGGCCTACTCCTGGTCATCATCCGCCACGTGCATCATGCAGCACAACTGCATCCCCGTATTTGTCGACATAGATTTTGACACCATGCTGATGGATGTAAACAAGATAGAGTCCGCCATCACGACAAAGACAAAGGCCATCATCGCGGTACACCTGCACGGCCTTCCCCTGGAGATGGACGCTGTTATGGCAATAGCAAGAAAACATGGGATCAAGGTGATAGAAGACGCATGCCAGGCACACGGCGCGGTATACAAAGGACGAAAAGTTGGCGCCTGGGGAGACTGTGCCACGTTCAGTATGAACCAGAACAAGCTTCTCTGTTCCGGTGAAGGCGGTATCTTCGTAACGGATGATGAAGAGACGCTTGCAAAAGCGCAGGCGCTCTGGTCATTTGGAGAGACGCGGACTCCGGCACAATCCAGAGACTACCACGTCTATTCAATGGGCTGGATGTATCGCAATAACGACCTTACAGCCGCGTTTGGAAGGGCTCAGCTTGCCAAGCTGAGTGGATACCTTGCCACCATAAAAGAGAACGTGGCCGCGCTGGACGCAGGTCTGGCGGGTGTGCCGGGGCTTATCCTTCCAAGAGTTACTGAAGGCGCCGTGCACAACTGGTACAACTACGTCATCCGTTTTGACATGAAGGCTCTGGGGCACGAGCACGATGCCGGAGAATATAGAAACAAACTGGTGGATGCCATAAGCGCCGAGGGAGTTCCAACCATGGTACGGCAGACATTCATACTCCCCGCCATGACGGTCTTTCAGGCAAAGAACGGGTACGGAAGCGGCTGTCCCTGGAGTTGTCCGTATGCAGCCCCGGTGGATTACTCGGTTGACAACTACCCGGTTTCACAGTTGCACTGCGATACCCACACGTGCGTAATAGCTCCTACAAGGCCGCCCAACGGGCCGGAAGTGGCAGAGCTTGCCGCAAAGGGGATTCGTAAAGTTATGAACAACCTGGATCAACTGGGATAGGAGTCTGTTATGCAAGTATCCATGATGACTTATGCCATGGCGCGCGGAGAATGGGGCAAGGCTCCGGACGTGCATTCGCTATGCCGTCTCTGCCGCGAGCTTAAAATAGAAGGCATAGACTGGGTTACTACCTACGGGATAAGCGCGGAGGAGATCCGGCGGGTAACGGACGACTTTGGGCTGAAAAACATCTGCTACACCTTCATTGGCACGGAGCTTCAGAGTGCCGATGCGTCCGTGCGGTTGAATGCCCTCAGCTTGGCGGAAGGTGAACTGGATACGGCGGCAGCGCTTGGCGCGGACAAGGTAATGGTGGTTATGCCGGGTATACCAGGCGTCTCAAGGGAACAGACTCGCGCATGGTCGCATGAGAGCCTGAGCAAACTGGTGGATATGGGCCGGGGGAGGCGAATCACCATCACCACGGAGCACTTCCCAAGCAAGTTTAGCCCATTTGTCACGTCCGCGGACTTGAACCTTGCCGTGCGCGAAGTTCCGGGCCTTGCGATAACCTACGACAATGGCAACGTGCTCACGGGCGGTGAGAACCCCGCGGACGGATATATCAACTCGCACGAACATATAGTCCACGCCCACTTCAAGGACTGGGCGCTTGATGACTCAGGTGCGGAGTTGCTGGACGGGCGACACTACGTGGGCGCTCTTATAGGCGAGGGGATCGTAGACCCCAAGCCCTGTCTTGTTGCCATGCATCGACACGGCTACAGCGGCTACATCGACCTGGAATACGAGGGATGCGACTACACACCGGAAGCAGCCATGAGAAAGGCAACCCCAAAGCTGCAAGCTATGATAGAAGACTTGTGATGCTCCACGAGTATGCACACTTAAACTTATAAGAAAGAGGATTAACATGGCGTTACGGATTGGTTGGTCATCTTGCGATCTTACCCCGGAGCAGCCGGTTTTTGTATGGGGGCAGTTTCCTTCACGAATTTCGGAGGGTGTGCTCGACCCTGTTACAGCAACCATACTTGCGCTGGAATCCGATGACAGCGATTCCGGCGGAGTGGTTATGGTGAGCTGTGACCTGGTGGGTATACCCAACGCTTTTCTCGGCGCTGTACGCGCGCATTCCGTACGATTTCTGCCGGAGATAAACCCGGAGAACATCATCGTTAACGGCACGCACACGCACACAGCACCGCAAGTGAACACGGGAAATGAATCTTCGTTTGAGGGCCCCTGCATCGGCGATAAGCCGGCAGTGGACAACGGCGTAAACAACGTGCCGGCATTGAGAGACCTGGAACGTAACGTGGTGGACCCGGCAGACTATGTTGAATGGGCCGCGGCACGCATTGCGGAAGCCGTCGTAAAGGCGTGGCAGAGCCGCAAAGCCGGTGGAATAGGGTTTGGGCTGGGACAGGCCGTGGTGGGGCACAACCGGAATATTTCCTACTATAACGGAGAGGCCCGCCTGTACGGAGACGCCAGCGATCCGGAGTTCAGCCACGTAGAGGGTTATGAAGACCACGGCGTCAACATTCTGTGCACCTGGGACACTCAGCGCCAGTTGACCGGAATAGTGGTCAATATTGCCTGCCCAGCACAGGACGACGAAGAATTGTATCGGATCACTGCGGATTACTGGCACGATACGCGGCGGGAGTTGCGCAGGCGGCTTGGAGCAGACCTTTTTGTTTTGGCACAGGCAAGCGCGGCGGGAGACCAGTCCCCGCACGTGCTGCTGGGCAAGGCGGCGGAACAGAGGATGTGGAGATTGATGGAGCGTACCCACAGAGAGGACATCGCTGTGCGCATAGCCGATGCCATTACCGGTGTGCTGCCTTATATAGAGAAGGAGATTGACTGGCAACCGATCTTAAGGCATACCGTGGAGACCATGGACCTGCCATGCCGGATGCTTAGGGAACAGGACCTGGAGGATGCATCCGCTGAGGCCGCGCGGTTCCGCAAGGTATACGAGGACCTGCTTGCGGATTATGAGGCACACCCGGAACACCGGAAGCTGCTTGACTGGTATGCGTGCATTACATGCAGCTATCGACAGATGACGTGGAACGACGGGGTGGCCAAGCGCTATGCGCGCCAGCGCTCTGAGCCCACAATGCCGGTCGAAGTCCATGCCCTGCGCCTTGGCGATATTGCGATGGCTGCCAATCCATTTGAATATTACCTTGACTTCGGGCTGCGGATCAAGGAGCACAGCAAAGCGATACAGACTTTTATAGTCCAGCTGCTGCGCCTCGAACCGTATCTGCCCACCCAGCGGGCTATTGCCGGTCGCAGTTATGGCGCCGTGGCGGCAAGCACACCGGTAGGGCCGGATGGCGGGCGGAAACTGGCTGATTGGACTGTAGACGCAATCAACGCCTTCTTCCCTTCGGGTCAACAAACCCGAGACGACGGATAACATTTCAACCAAGTTGGAGCAGATTTGGTGTCATCCTGAACTTGATTCACCACCATCCCACAGGGAGGCGCCACGGAAAACCGTGCCGTCCAGAAACGCCTTGTTGGTTTTGCCACAGCCGTAGCAAATCATTTCATTCCGAGCAAGTGACGGCGACGCTGTCGCCGTTACATTGGAAAGAAACCCACCCCCGGTGTTTCGGGAATCTTGTTCCCGAAACTGGGGAGTTTCTTAGGAGCGTCCGACTGTGCGACAGGCACACGGTAGTTTCGTAAAGAAACCAGCCGGGCTCGCTATGCTTCGCGGGCGACTGCCCCGAAGCCCCCGGCAGCGGAGGTTTCTTAGGAGCAAGTGACGGCGACGCTGTCGCCGTTACATTGGAAAGAAACCCACCCCCGGTGTTTCGGGAATCTTGTTCCCGAAACTGGGGAGTTTCTTAGGAGCGAATGTGAGGAATCTCAACGCTGCGCTTGGATCATCCTTTGGCACGTGAGAATCAACCGATAGGTCGAGATTCCTCACGTTCGTTCGGAATGACATAGCCGCCGCGTTTGTGCCATGTCCGCGCGGCTGCGCACTTGCGAATGGTAACGCCCAGAAAACCGAAAGTGGGTACTTGCAAAACCACACGCTACTGAGCGTGAAATACCCAGAAAACAGGCCATTTCCCCCAGTTATGGGATGGTAGTGAACTTGATTCAGGATCTCGTTACCACAAAGGAGATGCTGAATCTCCTGAACTCGATCCAGGATCGAGCATGACACGTACTCATGAAGAGTGACGTGTCACCCAATATTTCAAGCAAGATGGAGCGGGTTATTAAACGGAGGCATTTATGAAACCAATTGCAATTCAACTTTATACGCTGCGCGATGAGGCTGAAAAGGACTTTCCGGGAGTGCTTCGCAGGGTAGCCGATATGGGTTACAAAGGCGTGGAACTGGCCGGGCTTTACGACCGTGACCCCAAAAGAGATCGGCAAAATCGTCGCTGATCTGGGGATGCGGGTTTGCGGCAACTTCACTGATCTTCCAAACCCGGAGAATATTGGAAGTGTTGTGGAGACGGCTCAGGCATTGGGTACCACAAGAATCGTAAGCGGACTATGGGATGACTTCAAAACATTTGATGAATGCAAGCGGTCCGCGGCGAGGTTCAGCAACGCGGCAGAGTTGCTGAAGCCCTGTGGCATCTCCTTCGCCTTCCACAATCACTGGCTGGAATTGCTCGAGTCGATGGCAAGTATGCATACGATATTGTAATGCGGGAAGCTCCAAATGTGTGCAGTGAACTGGACGTTTACTGGGCGGCATTTGCAAAGGCCGACCCCGTGGAAGTCATCTCGAAATACAAGTCCAGGCTCCCGGTGCTGCACATCAAGGATGGCGATTTGAATGAGCCAAGGACGATAATGACGGCGGTCGGTTCGGGAGCGCTTCCGATTCCCGAGATAATCGATGCGGCGGACGCCAACGTTCTTGAGTGGTTGGTCGTGGGAGCTCGATGAGTGCGCAGGCGACGTGTTTGAGGCTGTTAAGGCTAGTTACGAATACCTGATCTCACGGTAAGGGATTCGTTTCCGTTTAAATCCCGGATAAGGAGACCAATATGACGTCAGCCCGTGAAAACCTGTTAAAGATATTCCGGCACGAGATGCCGGAGTGGATTCCGGTCGCCGGACATGTCGACCCCTATAACCGGCCCAGTCGTAATGGGATGGATCCCGAACTGGCCGAGGCCTTGGGTGAAATACAATGGGGTGATGAGGCCATCGTGACCTTTTCGCGGTATATGGGCCTCGACATTGTGGATTTGTGTGAGGCGCCGGTGCGTATCACTCGGCGCAATGTGTCGATTGAGCAACATGTAGATGGGGACGTAACGACAAATATCTGGCATACACCGAAAGGCAATTTGCGCGAGGTGACGCAGGTTTGCAGAGACGGCCGGCGCCGTGTCCAGCAACTGGACGGAGCACTTGGTCAAGGGACCAGTGGACATACCAGCCTTTGCCGCGATCTTCGAGGACGAGGTTATCGGACCGGATATCGATGGGATCGAACGCATCCGTCGCCGTGGACAACTCATAGGGGACGGCGGTTTACTGATGGGTGCAATGGATGGCACCCCACTCGGAATGATGTATCGTGTCTATTCCGGAGTTGCCACGCTGGCCTACTTGTGGGCTGATGCGCCGGATGCACTGCGCGACCTGTTTGCCGTAATGGAAGCGAACTACCTGCGAAGGTCTGGCGGCTGCCGTCCAGTCCGACGTCGATGTTGTGGTTGGTATGGACGATACTTCGACCACGGCCATTAGTCCGGCGATGTTTGAGGCCTGCAACATGGCGCTAACCAACCAGCGAGTCCGTGTGGCCCATGCTGCCGACAAGCTCTACTTCCACCACTCGTGCGGGCACATTCGCGACCTTCTGCCCCTATACCGTGAAACCAATATGGACGCCGTGCACGGATTCACCATCCCGCCTGTCGGTAATGTGACCATAGCCGAAGGACGACGCCTTCTGGGCGACCGCATCACGATCTTCGCCGGAGTAAACCAACTGGCGGGACCAATGGATGAGCTTGACGCAGTGCGCGCCAGCATTCACCAGATGATTACCGAGGCTGCACCGTGGGATCATTTCATCCTGGGAATCGCGGCCTATCCTAATCGGACTATGGAGCAGACCAGGTTTGTCGTCGATTGCTGCCGGGAAACGGGGAAATGCGGGATATCCCTCTGATCTTCTGGCCGCACTGGCGGGACCGCAGCATAGTAAAAGGGGTAATTTCTAGTTGGGTGTTTCGGGAATCTTGTTCCCGAAACTGGCTAAACTGCTTAATATGTTACGTTTTTATCAACCCCCTAGAAGGGAAAAGCGGCGTCGAGCCGCCGCACTCCGAAAGGGGTAAGACCTTGGACCGTTTCGGGATTTCCGGAGCGAATACGACGTTTGTGCCCTAGATTAACAGTTGTGGTCGCCCCTCAAATCCCGAAACACCAGAAGCAAATCCACGAAAGCACGTTGAGCGGTCATCCACTTCCATGTATAATGTAGGGGTAATCGGAATGTGGAGACTGCGTTACTCCGACTGCCTCGAATGCGGGATGGTTACAACAAATAACGCATTATGGATTACGGTTGACCTCGAACGTCCGACCTCGAACGTCGAGCATGACCTTTAACTTTTAACCTCCCTTATATGGTATCATCTAAATATGGCAAAGAAGACAGGAACTATTCTGGTTGTAGACGACGAGCCGAACATCAGGCGCGTGTTGGAAGCGGTTCTGGCTAAGGAGGGCCACACGGTCCTAACTGCCGAGAATGGCAGGAAGGGGCTGGACATCATCTCCGAAGACTCCAATGTCGATGTCCTTATTACCGACCTTATCATGCCCGATATCAACGGTATCGAGCTGCTGGCCGCGGCGAAGGAGTTTCATCCCAATATGCCGGTCCTGATGATCACGGCGCACGGAACGATAAAAAGCGCCGTGGACGCGATGAAGATCGGCGCGCTCGACTATATCACCAAACCCTTCGACCTCGACGAGATCAAGCTCACGGTCAAGAACGCCCTCGAACATAAGGAACTCCTCGATGAGAACCGTGATCTGCGCTCGCAACTCAAGACCGTAAATCGCGTGGACAACATTATCGGAAGCAGCACGGCGATGCACGACGTCTACGAGATAATCGAACGCGTCAAGGACAGCCGTTCCACGGTGCTGATTCGCGGCGAGAGCGGAACGGGCAAGGAAGCTGTCGCGAAAGCGCTGCACTACAATTCGATCCGTGCATCAAAGCCGTTCGTGCCGGTGGCCTGCGTGGCGCTGTCGGAGCAGCTCTTGCAGAGCGAGCTATTTGGACACGAGAAAGGCTCATTTACGGGCGCAATCGGGCAGAAAAAGGGGCGCTTCGAGATGGCCAACCACGGGACGTTGTTCCTCGATGAGATCGGCGACATCCCGCCCACGGTGCAAATGATGCTGCTGCGCGTGCTGCAGGAGCGCGAGTTCGAGCGCGTCGGCGGCAGTGAGGTGATAAGGGTCGACATCCGCCTGGTGACAGCCACAAACCAGGATTTGGAGAAGCTCGTCGAGGAGGCCAAGTTCCGCGAGGACCTCTTCTACCGCCTGCAGGTTATCACCATCCACATGCCCGCTTTAAGAGATCGGATGTCCGATGTTCCCTCGCTGGTGCAGCACTTCATCGAAAAATATCGCGAGGACAACCGGAAGAATGTCGAGTACGCGAATCCTGAGACGCTGGATACGCTGATGAACTACAACTGGCCGGGCAACGTCCGCGAACTCGAGAACGTCATCGAGCGGGCCATGGTCCTCGCCGACCCCAAAGCCCAGGCGCTGACTCCCGAACTGCTGCCAAGAGCGATCCGCGACAGCGAAGGGGCGAAGGTGATAGACGGGCTAGCGCCTAAATATGCCGCCCAGGCGATGCAGGGTGTCTTTGACCTTGTCGGCATTGTCGGTCTTCTGGTTGGACTGATCCGAGGCATCCCCGGAGTCCTTGGCCGGTTCCTCTTTGGCCGCTGTGTCTTGCGGAGGCATAATACCGCCGAGCATTACCGACGCCGTGGAGCGAACGGTCACAGCGGTCCGGATACCGTCTTTCTCCTGGGTTCTATCACCGCCGATGGCGACGATGGAGAGCATCGGAGTCGCGGTATTCTTGAATATACCCGCGGGAATGGCGCATGAAGTCGCGGTCGGAGGAAGAGGATTCCTTTATCTATGCAGGACTTGATCTCGCCCCTGGTCAGGGCCCTGGACGTGGAGAACGCCGTCGCCTCCGGCTGGTCGCTGGAGGTCCACATAATCATCTCTCCCTCCCTGGCCGCAAAGGCCGTAATGACGTAGGCCCGCGCATTTGGCACGCTCTTCCACTCGATATCGATCGCTTTCTCCATGTCGACACCGCCGTTGCCTGGGCTCACCACATCGATCGGCGCGAGGAAGTCCTGCGCGCTATCGAGCGTTATAGACGTGCCTCCACAGTAGTTGGTGGTCAGCTCGAAGGAACCGGGAGTGCTGGCGTCATCCTTGATCGGCTTGGCCTTGTTTCCGGGCCAGTGGGCGAGCGACTCAGCGACAGGCTCGGAGCCCATTTTCGCCATCGCCTCCATCATCTTCTGCAACCTGGCTGGGTCGGCGGAAACGCCGCCCATCATCTGCTCCGAGTCGGTGACCTTCGGCTGTCCCGCTCTTACAGCTTCCGCGCAGCCCCAGTACTTCTTGATGACCCACTTGGTCTTTTGCCCTTCTCCGCTCGTCGAACTCTTGCTCTCGGGCGCGGGTTGCTCTGGTGTCGGAAGGTTTATTTGGAGATTGACCTTCGGACCCAACTGGAGTCCTTCGGGAACCGCGCACTCCGCCTTGGACTCGGCATCGACGCTTTTGTCACTGATGAGGTTCATTCTGAGTGACCTGGCAGGAGAACCCACTCCCGGCAATTTGAACCCTCCGGGCAGTTTGGAGAGGTCGGGCATTCCCGGCATAATCATCCGGGAAGTTAGAATTGTGATGATGAAGACTGTCTTGAGACCCATCTTTACACTCCTTTTCAGAAGACTCTTAGCAGCGCCACCAGCAAGATAGAGACGAACGAGCATGAAGAACGTGCGATAGGTATTCGTAGAAAAACTCTCCCTTAAGTTATTATGAATATATCTGACGCAGTTTGTCAATGGCGATAATCACGGGAGCGTGATAATCTGGTATTATTGCTGGGTTACTGGGCAGAGCAGAAGAATAAAGCATGTAACACTCACGGATTATGGGTACAAGTCACGGCATATGTCATTCCGAGCAAGTGACTGCGACCCCGTCGCAGTCACATTAGAAAGAAACCCACGCCCCGGTGTTTCGGGAATCTTGTTCCCGAAACTGGGGAGTTTCTTAGGAGCAACTGACTGCGACCCCGTCGCAGTCACATTAGAAAGAAACCCACGCCCCGGTGTTTCGGGAATCTTGTTCCCGAAACTGGGGAGTTTCTTAGGAGCGTCCGACTGTGCGACAGGCACACGGTAGTTTCGTAAAGAAACCAGCCGGGCAGGCTATGCTTCGCGGGCGACTGCCCCGAAGCCGCCGGGCATGGGAGGTTTCTTAGGAGCGGGTAGCGAGGAATCTCAACGCCGCGCCTGCACGCCCCGGTGTTTCGGGAATCTTGTTCCCGAAACTGGGGAGTTTCTTAGGAGCGTCCGACTGTGCGACAGGCACACGGTAGTTTCGTAAAGAAACCAGCCGGGCTCGCTATGCTTCGCGGGCGACTGCCCCGAAGCCGCCGGCAGCGGAGGTTTCTTAGGAGCAACTGACTGCGACCCCGTCGCAGTCACATTAGAAAGAAACCCACGCCCCGGTGTTTCGGGAATCTTGTTCCCGAAACTGGGGAGTTTCTTAGGAGCGTCCGACTGTGCGACAGGCACACGGTAGTTTCGTAAAGAAACCAGCCGGGCTCGCTATGCTTCGCGGGCGACTGCCCCGAAGCCCCCGGCATGGGAGGTTTCTTAGGAGCAACTGACTGCGACCCCGTCGCAGTCACATTAGAAAGAAACCCACGCCCCGGTGTTTCGGGAATCTTGTTCCCGAAACTGGGGAGTTTCTTAGGAGCGTCCGACTGTGCGACAGGCACACGGTAGTTTCGTAAAGAAACCAGCCGGGCTCGCTATGCTTCGCGGGCGACTGCCCCGAAGCCCCGGGCATGGGAGGTTTCTTAGGAGCAACTGACTGCGACCCCGTCGCAGTCACATTAGAAAGAAACCCACGCCCCGGTGTTTCGGGAATCTTGTTCCTGAAACTGGGGAGTTTCTTAGGAGCAACTGACTGCGACCCCGTCGCAGTCACATTAGAAAGAAACCCACGCCCCGGTGTTTCGGGAATCTTGTTCCCGAAACTGGGGAGTTTCTTAGGAGCGTCCGACTGTGCGACAGGCACACGGTAGTTTCGTAAAGAAACCAGCCGGGCTCGCTATGCTTCGCGGGCGACTGCCCCGAAGCCGCCGGGCATGGGAGGTTTCTTAGGAGCAACTGACTGCGACCCCGTCGCAGTCACATTAGAAAGAAACCCACGCCCCGGTGTTTCGGGAATCTTGTTCCCGAAACTGGGGAGTCTCTTAGGAGCGTCCGACTGTGCGACAGGCACACGGTAGTTTCGTAAAGAAACCAGCCGGGCTCGCTATGCTTCGCGGGCGACTGCCCCGAAGCCCCCGGCATGGGAGGTTTCTTAGGAGCAACTGACTGCGACCCCGTCGCAGTCACATTAGAAAGAAACCCACGCCCCGGTGTTTCGGGAATCTTGTTCCCGAAACTGGGGAGTTTCTTAGGAGCGTCCGACTGTGCGACAGGCACACGGTAGTTTCGTAAAGAAACCAGCCGGGCTCGCTATGCTTCGCGGGCGACTGCCCCGAAGCCGCCGGCATGGGAGGTTTCTTAGGAGCAACTGACTGCGACCCCGTCGCAGTCACATTAGAAAGAAACCCACGCCCCGGTGTTTCGGGAATCTTGTTCCCGAAACTGGGGAGTTTCTTAGGAGCGTCCGACTGTGCCACAGGCACACGGTAGTTTCGTAAAGAAACCAGCCGGGCTCGCTATGCTTCGCGGGCGACTGCCCCGAAGCCGCCGGCATGGGAGGTTTCTTAGGAGCAACTGACTGCGACCCCGTCGCAGTCACATTAGAAAGAAACCCACGCCCCGGTGTTTCGGGAATCTTGTTCCCGAAACTGGGGAGTTTCTTAGGAGCGTCCGACTGTGCGACAGGCACACGGTAGTTTCGTAAAGAAACCAGCCGGGCTCGCTATGCTTCGCGGGCGACTGCCCCGAAGCCGCCGGGCATGGGAGGTTTCTTAGGAGCAACTGACTGCGACCCCGTCGCAGTCACATTAGAAAGAAACCCACGCCCCGGTGTTTCGGGAATCTTGTTCCCGAAACTGGGGAGTCTCTTAGGAGCGTCCGACTGTGCGACAGGCACACGGTAGTTTCGTAAAGAAACCAGCCGGGCTCGCTATGCTTCGCGGGCGACTGCCCCGAAGCCCCCGGCATGGGAGGTTTCTTAGGAGCAACTGACTGCGACCCCGTCGCAGTCACATTAGAAAGAAACCCACGCCCCGGTGTTTCGGGAATCTTGTTCCCGAAACTGGGGAGTCTCTTAGGAGCGTCCGACTGTGCGACAGGCACACGGTAGTTTCGTAAAGAAACCAGCCGGGCTCGCTATGCTTCGCGGGCGACTGCCCCGAAGCCCCCGGCATGGGAGGTTTCTTAGGAGCAACTGACTGCGACCCCGTCGCAGTCACATTAGAAAGAAACCCACGCCCCGGTGTTTCGGGAATCTTGTTCCCGAAACTGGGGAGTTTCTTAGGAGCGTCCGACTGTGCGACAGGCACACGGTAGTTTCGTAAAGAAACCAGCCGGGCTCGCTATGCTTCGCGGGCGACTGCCCCGAAGCCGCCGGCATGGGAGGTTTCTTAGGAGCAACTGACTGCGACCCCGTCGCAGTCACATTAGAAAGAAACCCACGCCCCGGTGTTTCGGGAATCTTGTTCCCGAAACTGGGGAGTTTCTTAGGAGCGGGTAGCGAGGAATCTCAACGCCGCGCCTGCATTCTTGTTCCGGTGCTTGAGACTCGTCCGAGAGGTCGAGATTCCTCACATTCGTTCGGAATGACAGCCATGCGCTCGGTATTCGCGATTCCTGAGCACTTACTAAAGCATCCCCGCCGCATAGAGTTCACTCGTTTCCGAATTACCGCTTCGAGAACTGGAAGCCTCTGCGCGCTCGCTTGCGCCCGTATTTCTTTCGCTCTTTCATTCTAGGGTCGCGTGTGAGATAACCCTGCCTGCGAAGCGGCGTCCTCATGTCGTCGCCCACCTGCAGCAAAGCGCGGCTGATGCCGTGGCGAACGGCGCCCGCCTGCCCCGAAATCCCGCCGCCGTTGCACTCGGCAATCACATCGTACTTGCCGGCAACATCAACGGCCTCGAGCGGCTGCTGGATTATGAGTTCCAGCGATTTTCGGCCTACGTATGCGGCCATCGGCTTGCCATTGATCACGATGGTACCTTCACCTGGGGTCAGCCAGACCTTGGCGACTGCGTTCTTTCTCCTACCCGTCCCGTAGTATTTAGCGGTTTCTACCAAACTGGTCCTCCGTATGCTACAACTTAAACTCGACCGGCTGCTGGGCTTCCTGCGTGTGATCCGGTCCGGCGTATACGCGCAGCTTCCTGAGCATCGCATCGCCGAGCTTATTGTGCGGCAGCATTCCCTTTACTGCCTTCATTACAGACTTGACCGGGGTCTTCTCCAACATCTCCCCGCGGTCCACACTCTTGAGTCCACCCGGATAACCGGAATGGTGATAAATCGGCTCGCCGGCCTTACTGCCGCCGGTGAGCACGGCCTTCGCCGCGTTTACGATGATGACGTGATCACCGCAGTCCACGTTCGGCGTGAATATCGGCTTATGCTTACCCCGAAGCAGCTTCGCGGCCTCCGCGGCAACGCGTCCGAGGGGCTTTCCACCAGCATCTATGACGAACCACTTTCTCGTCAAATCTTCTCGCTTAGCAACGTAAGTTCCCATTGTTCAACCTCGTTGTCGCGGTGTTGGGTGTTAGGTGATGGGTGATGGCGAAGGGACGAGCGATCCCTTCCCAACACCCAGCGCCTATTACCTAACACCCGACTCCGTCGTATTCCACTTCCATCAGGCAAAGTCCCTGGGGCGGCGCGGTCTTGCCGGCTTGCCCGCGGTCCCTGGCCTCCAATATTCTCGATATGTCCGATTCGCTGCGTTTACCCAGCCCGACTTCGATCAGCGTGCCTACTATCACTCTGACCATCGAACGCAGGAATGCGTTAGCCCGCATCTCGACGATCACATGCTCGCCCTCGCGCCGGACATCTATCGACATCATTTCGCGAATGGTGCAATCGTCCCCGCCATCGGCGCAGGCAAACGACCGAAAGTCGTGAACCCCCAACAGGCGGCCGGCTCCTAAGAGCATCGCCTCTGCATCCAAGGCTCTGGCTATATGCCAGCAGTACCCGTCCGGCAAGCGCGCTTCTGAGCTTGGCGTTCAAGATGTCGTATCGATAGAGCCTCGACCTCGCCGAATACCTCGAGTGGAAATCCGGGTCGACTTCCGTCGCCTCCAGGGCTGATATGTCCCTCGGAAGCAGCGAGTTCATCGCGACGCAAAGTCGATCTACGGGAATACTGCCGCAAGTGTGAAAATGAATCACCTGCCCCGCGGCATGCACTCCTGCGTCCGTCCTGCCGGACCCATACACCCTCACATCTTCCTTGACGATCTTCGAAAGGACTCTCTCAAGCTCACCCTGGATCGTCGGCGCCTCCGGCTGGTACTGAAAGCCGAAGTAATCGGCGCCATCGTATTCAACGACGACCTTGACGGTGCGCATTAGCAGCCCCCGGATTCAATCACGAAAACACGAAATAGAGGAAACACGAAAAAGGGACAGCGGGTGTTTCGGGAATCTTGTTCCCGAAACTGGCTACGTATCGGGAACAAGATTCCCGATACACCGGCAAAACTTTCGCGTTTTCGTGATGAAAAAAAACCGAAAGGCACTAATCTACCGCAAACTCCAGCTTGACCAGTCGAGCCGCATCGCCCCTGCGAAACCCGATTTTGGTCATGCGGGTATAGCCGCTGGACTTGTCGGCGAGTTTGGGAGCGACAACATCGAAAAGCCTCTTCACCGGGTCCCGGGCCACCATATTCTCGCGCATCTTCTTCTGGTCCTTGCCGGAGGCGGTCAGCATCCCCCTGGCGGGACGCGGCGGCGGCAGGACTTTGCGCGCCTCCCTGCGAGCGTGAACCGAGTTTTGCTTGGCAAGAGTTACCAGCTTCTCCGCGATCACTCTCGCCTCTTTGGCGCGGGGTTCCGTGGTCTCGATTGCTTCGTACATTCTCAACGATCTCACCAGCCCGCGCAGAAGCGCAAGCCTCTGATCGGTCGGCAGATCCAGTTTTCTTCCAGCTACACGATGTCGCATTTCATACCCCTAAGTAGGGTGATGGGTGATGGGTGCCGGGTGATGGAAGGGAAACAAGCCCCACTTTCAACACCTGTCACCTATTCTTCGGCTGGGTATCAGTTGATGGAGGGGAAACCGAGCCGTCCCTTCCGGCGCCCATTACCCATCACCTATCACCTATTCTTCAGCTTCGACTTCAGACTCCGCCTCGGTTTCTTCCTCTTGCTCTTCGGAGGGCTCGACCCTCTCCTCGCTGGTTTCTTCTTCCTCGCTCTCCTCGTCTTCCTCGTCACGATAAGCCTCGGGCGGAATGCGGAAGTCTCCGCGCTCCCCGCCGGATCGCAGCGAAAGATTCAGCGATTCGAGCTTTTCCTTGACCTCGGTAAGGGACTTCTTGCCGAAGTTCCTTATGTTCATGAGGTCGCCCTCGGTAAGCTGCACCAGCTCGCGAATCGTGAGGACATTAGCCTTTTTCAAGCAGTTATAAGTCCTCACGGAGAAGTCGAGTTCCTCGATGCGCGCGTCCGGAGGCCCAGGCAGCGAGCCGTATCCGCCTAGACCGTAGTCCAGGCCGGCGCCCGCGGGTCTGCGAGCGAAGTCGAAGAACAACCTGATCTGCCTGTCGAGAATCTTGGCCGCCTCGCTCAGAGCGTCGCTGGGCATCACGGTGCCATTGGTCGTCACTTCGATGACGAGCCGGTCATAGTCGGTCTTGTGCCCCACCCTGGTCGGGTCGACCGTATAGCTGACCTTTCGCACGGGGGTAAAGACCGCGCCGACCGGAATGACTCCGATGCTCTGCTTGATTTTCTCCTGCTTCTGAGGAAGCACATAGCCCTTGCCGACCTCCACGGTCATCTCGGCGCGAAGCGTGGCTGACTCGTCGTTCAAGGTCGCTATGTGAAGCTCCGGATTGGCGATCTCGATGCCCGCCGGCGTCTGTATGTCGGCCCCGGTAACTTCGCCCGCACCCTGAATATCCAGTCTGATCACGTGAATGTCGGTGTCTTCGGCGCGGTGGTTTTCCATCTTCACGTACACTCGCGGAGGTTGAGGATCATCTCCGTTGTGTCCTCTTTGACCCCCGGAATCGTGGAGAACTCATGCAGCACGCCTTCTATCTTGATCGACGTGATAGCCGCTCCGGGTATCGAAGCCAGCAGTACCCTGCGAAGGGCATTACCGACCGTGTAGCCGAAGCCCTGCTCCAGCGGTTCCACGACGAATTTGCCGTATATCGCGCCGTCTTCCAATATCTCGATGCGCGGCGTCACCATCTCCATGCTCGGTCGCCTCCGTTTACCTGGAATAGAATTCGACTATCAACGATTCTTGCACGTCTGTGTCGATCTCGTCCCGAACGGGCGCCGACACCACATTGCCTTTAAACCCATTCGCATCGAACTGGAGCCATGCGGGAAGCGCTCTTCCACCGGCAGCCTCGACCGCGGACATCAGCGGAGCCATCTTGCGAGCGCCCTCGACGACCTCGATCACGTCACTTTGGCGGCCCTGGTACGAGGCAATATTTACCCGCTTTCCGTTAACCAGTATATGCCCGTGGGATACAAACTGTCGGGCCTGCGTTCTGGAGGTAGCCAAGCCAAGGCGATAGACCATGTTATCCAGGCGCATCTCCAGCTCGCGCAGCAAATTCTCGCCCGTAACGCCCGGCCGCCTGATGGCTTCCTTAACGTACCTTGCGGAACTGACGCTCTCCCACACGATATATTCTGCGCAACTTCTGCTTTTCTCTAAGCTGCACGCCATAATCCGAGAGCTTCCTCTGGATCCCCTGGCCGTGCTGCCCCGGCGGATAGGTTCTCTTCTCCACCGGGCACTTTCGAGAGTAGCATTTGTCGCCTTTCAGGTAAAGCTTTACGCCCTCTCGCCTGCACAATCTGCAGACCGGATTATCTTGCGATGCCATATATTATTACTCCTGTTTCGCGTCACCTGAGAATTGTGTTCAAGGGCTTATAGGGCTGTAGGGTTTTGGGGTTTCAGTATCTTACAACTGAAATCCTATACAAGTTGTACTGAACTTTGATATGTCACCTCGGATTTCAGTTGTAAGATACGTAAGAAGAAACCACCGACCTTCCGAATTACGGAAAGGCCGTATTGATTTTCCGGCGATGGCCGTCCTGGTTCCGGCTCTGCCGGTTTAGGGGAAGGGAAGGCGCATCCCTTCCCCTAAAACCCTATGACCCTGTAACCCTGAAACCCTACGCGCTATACCCGCCGTCGTTTCGGCGGCCTGCAGCCGTTGTGCGGGATGGGAGTGCAGTCCTTGATGAGCGTGACTTCCAGCCCCACGGCCTGCAGCGACCGGATCGCCGTCTCTCTACCCGAGCCAGGACCCTTCACGAAGACATCCACGCGCTTCATCCCGTGCTCCATGGCCCGCCTCGCCGCCGCTTCCGCGGCGAGCGTGCGCCGCGAACGGCGTGCTCTTCTTCGTTCCCTTGAAACCAACCTGTCCCGCGCTCGACCAGGAAACGACGGCTCCCGTCATATCGGTTATCGATACGATGGTGTTATTGAACGTGCTCTTGATATGAGCCACTCCCTGGACGACGCCTTTCTTCTCCTTCGCCTTGGGAGCGCGAGTCGTTGCTGCTTTTCTTACCAAATCAAAGCCTCCAGTCTAGAAGTTAGAGATTGGAAGTTAGAAATTAGAGGCATTCCCAGCCTACTAACCCTACCAACCCTACCAACCCTACTTTTTGCGCCGGATTCCGACTGTTCTTCTCGGCCCCTTGCGCATGCGAGCATTGGTCTTCGTGCGCTGGCCGCGGACCGGTAGGCCTCGGCGGTGCCGCAGACCCCTGTAAGAACCGATCTCCATAAGACGACGAATGTTCATCGCCAACTCCCTGCGCAGATCGCCCTCGACAGTGTGATTGCCTTCAATCCCATGCCGCAGTTCGGCGATCTCGCTCTCGGTGAGATCGCGCACTCTTGTGTCCGGACTTACGCGAGCCTCGGCCACGATCTCTCGCGCGCTCGGCAGACCGATACCATAAATATAGGTCAGCGCATATTCTACTTTTTTTTCCCTGGGCAAATCCACGCCCGCTATTCTCGCCAAGCTATGTTACCCTCCAATCGATAATCGAGAAGCACCGCGCGAAGGTTCTAGTGTCTACTTGCATAAATAACTGATAGCATTCTTGCCGGTGTATCGGGAATCTTGTTCCCGATACGCACTCAGTTTCGGGAACAAGCTTCCCGAAACACCCGGTACAGCGTTCTATCAATCAATTATGCAACTAAGCACTAGTATCTTACAACTGAAATCCTATACAAGTTGCCGGTGTATCGGGAATCTTGTTCCCGATACGCACTTAAGATACGTAAGAAGAAACCACCGACCTTCCGAATGCCGGTGTATCGGGAATCTTGTTCCCGATACGCACTTAGTTTCGGGAACAAGATTCCCGAAACACCCGGTACAGCGTTCTATCAATCAATTATGCAACTAAGCACTAGTATCTTACAACTGAAATCCTATACAAGTTGTACTGAATTACGCACTTAAGATACGTAAGAAGAAACCACCGACCTTCCGAATGCCGGTGTATCGGGAATCTTGTTCCCGATACGCACTTAGTTTCGGGAACAAGATTCCCGAAACACCCGGTACAGCGTTCTATCAATCAATTATGCAACTAAGCACTAGTATCTTACAACTGAAATCCTATACAAGTTGTAACTGAATTTTGATATGTCACCTCTGGATTTGCCGGTGTATCGGGAATCTTGTTCCCGATACGCACTTAAGATACGTAAGAAGAAACCACCGACCTTCCGAATGCCGGTGTATCGGGAATCTTGTTCCCGATACGCACTTAGTTTCGGGAACAAGATTCCCGAAACACCCGGTACAGCGTTCTATCAATCAATTATGCAACTAAGCACTAGTATCTTACAACTGAAATCCTATACAAGTTTACTGAATTTTGATATGTCACCTCGGATTTGCCGGTGTATCGGGAATCTTGTTCCCGATACGCACTTAGTTTCGGGAACAAGATTCCCGAAACACCCAAACTGAAATCCTATACAAGTTTATCGAATTTTGATATGTCACCTCGGATTGCCGGTGTATCGGGAATCTTGTTCCCGATACGCACTTAATTACGAAAAGGCCGTATTGATTTTCCGGCAATGGCCTTCTTGGTTGCGGCTACGCCGCTTTAGGGTTATAGGGTTTCAGGGTTTTAGGGGACCTAAGCCTACCCCTTCCCCTATAACCCTAAAACCCTGTGACCTTGTAACCCTGGACATCCCTTATCCCTGTCGCTGCTTGTGCTTGGGATAAGCCTTGCATATCACGCGAATGACTCCCTTTCGCTTGATCACTTTACACTTGTCGCACATCGGCTTCACTGAAGCTCGTACTTTCATCTAGGTACACCTGCCTACACGGACCCTGGGTTTAGTGTTTAGAGTTCAGTATCTTACAACTGAAATCCTATACAAGTTGTACCGAACTTTGATATGTCACCTCGGATTTCAGTTGTAAGATACTGAAAAGAAACCACCGACCCTCCGAATTATGGAAAGGCCGTATTGATTTTCCGGCGATGGCCTTCTTGGTTGCCGCTGCGCCGCTTTAGGGAAGGGAAGGCGCCGCGTCTCTCAACACTAAACACTAAAACCGCGACCGTTCACTATTTGTATCTGTAAATAATCCGCCCTCGCGAAAGATCGTACGGACTCGACTCCAATCGCACGGTGTCGCCCGGCAGAATCTTGATGAAGTGCATCCTGATTTTACCCGACACATGCGCCAGAACGCTGTGGCCGTTGGGAAGCTCCACGCGAAACATAGCGTTCGGCAGAGAATCCACGACCCGACCTTCCACTTCAATCGCTTTTTCCTTAGCCACTTATATACGAAGCCTCCTCGGCCGGCGCCATGGTGAGGATGTCCGGACCATCCCTTCTGATCGCGACCGTATGCTCCCAGTGAGCCGACAGTGATCGATCTCTGGTTACCACGGTCCAGCTATCGCCGAGCGTCTCGACCTCATACGTGCCGGCGTTAACCATCGGCTCGATGGCAAGAGTCATGCCTTCCTCCAGCCTCGGCCCCTTGCCCGGTCGTCCGAAGTTGGGCACGTGCGGCTCCTCGTGCATGCTCCGGCCGAATCCCATGACCGACCAGATCCCGCACAACCGAATAACCGTGACTCTCGACATGACTCTGAATCGCATGACCGATATCGGAGAGCCTGTTACCCGGCCTGGCCTGCTCGATACCTTTATACAACGCCTCTCTGGTCACCCTTATGAGGCGCACGGCTTCCTTCGACACATTGCCGATAGCCACAGTCACCGCGGCATCGCCGTGCCAACCGTCCACGACCGCGCCCAGGTCGATGCCGACGATATCTCCCGGCATCAGCTTCTTCGCGCCCGGAATGCCGTGGACCACTTCCTCATTGACGGCCACGCACACCGTATCCGGGTAGCCGCGATAGTTCTTGAACGAACTGGTCGCCCCGTAGCTCGCCACAAGCTCCTCGGCCATGCAGTCGATATCGCCGGTAGTGGTCACCCCGGCCACGATGCGCTCGGAGATATCCCTCAGACACCGCGCGACAACCGCCCCCGCGGCCCGCATCCTCTCTATCTCAAGCGGTGTCTTCTTGACGATCATCTCGCTTCACTTATCTTCCGGCTCTCTGCGACCGCCCTTCGATACAGCCCTTCGTTCCTCGGGGCCTACTCACGGCTAGCGGGTTCCCGACTGACCACCGACGACTGACGACTATTCTTCAAGCGCACCAACGACCTTGCTGAAAATATCCCCAATTCCACCCGTCGCCTCCACGTTCTTGAGGATCCCCTTACCGGCATAATAACCCAGCACGCTCACCGTCTGCTCGGAGTAAACCCTCAGCCGGTTCCTTATGGCATCCGGCTCATCGTCGGGGCGCCGCACCAGGTCCCCGCCGCAGTTGTCGCACTTGCCGTCCACCTTCGGCGGCTTGGAGTCCGTATGATACGTTTCCCCACATCTCGTGCATACCCGTCGGCCGGAGAGGCGCCTGATCAACTCCTCGTCATCGACCTTCAGGTTGATGACGGCCTCCAAGGGCTTGCCGAGCTCTTTGAGCGCCGCATCCAGCGCCTGGGCCTGAGCAATCGTCCGGGGAAATCCGTCGAGGATAAACCCCTTATCGCCGGTCGAGGCGAGCTTGTCTTTGGCAATCGCAATCACCACTTCATCGGGCGCCAGCTCACCCTTATCCATGTAAGCCTTGGCCTTAAGACCGACTTCGGTCTTGTCAGCAACCGCCTCGCGCAGCGCATCACCGGTGGATATATGCGCCGCGCCGTATTTTTCGGCTAACCCACCGGCCTGCGTCCCCTTGCCCGCTCCCGGCGGTCCGAACAACACGATCCTCATTATTACTTTATGAACCCTTCGTAGTGCCTCATCAACAGGTGCGACTCGATCGCCTGCATCGTCTCCAGCGCCACGCCGACAACAATCAATAGCGACGTCCCGCCCACCAGCGGAAACTCCGCGGACGGAATGTGCGTGATCTGCGGCACAAGATACTGCAAAAGCGCTATTACCCGAAAGAAAAAGACCACCGGCGAGAGTGATCTTAGTCATTATCCTGTCCAGATAGTCCTGGGTCGGCTTGCCCGGCCTGATTCCCGGTATGAAGCTTCCCCACTTCTTGAGGTTATCCGAAACGTCCTTGACATTGAACGTAACCGCCGTATAGAAGTAGGTGAAGAACATTATCATCACCACGTAAATCAGCAATCCGGCCAGCCGTGGCGGAGCAATCGCCTGAGCAAACCGCATCAGCGGGGCGTTGGGATCTCCGTGCGTGAAGAAGCTGGCGAACGTCGCGGGGAAGTATAAAATCGAGATCGCAAAGATGATCGGGATAACGCCCGCCGAGTTCACCCTCAGCGGCAGGAAGCTCGACTGCCCGCCGATCATCTTGTTGCCTACGACCCGCTTGACGTGCTGGATCGGAATTTTGCGCTGGGCCTGGGTGATTGCCACGATAAATGCAACCGTTGTCACAAATATCAGCACCAGCAAGCCCACGCCAATGTAGTTGCCGACGGTGGACCACTCGACTTTGAACGTGCTCATAAGCTGCCCGGGCAAGAACGCCACGATACCGGTGAAAATCACCAGCGAGACACCGTTGCCGATGCCCTTATCGGTTATCTGCTCTCCAAGCCACATCAGGAACGAAGTCCCCGCAACCAGCGTGATAGCAATCTGAATGATCGTCCAGGTAGTCGCCCCGGGAATCGCGCCGCCTGACGAATATAGCTGGTGACCCCCAGAGCCTGCACCATGGCCAGCACGCCGGTCATCCATCGGGTGTAGAGCCTGATCTTTTTCTGCCAGCCGCGCCCTCTTTTTGCATCTCCTCGAGCTGCGGAATCGCAATCGTCAGGAGTTGCATAATAATCGACGCGTTGATGTAGGGCATGATGCCCATTGCAAAAATCGTAAACCTCTTGAACGCGCCTCCGGTAAACATATTGAGCAGATCGAAAAGGCCGCCCTGGAACTTGTCGTGCAATATCGTGGTATCGACCCCCGGAACGGCTATATGAAGACCAATCACATAGACAGCAAACATCAGGAACAAGAAGGTGATCCTCTTCTTCAAGTCCGGAATTCTGAAAGCTGCCAAGAGGGAATAGATCATCTACAATACCTCCGACGGTACCGCCCACCGCTTTGACTTTTTCCTCGGCGGTTTTGCTAAACTTGTGCGCCTTCACGCTGAGCGCCTTGCTAAGCTCGCCGTAGCCGAGAATCTTTACTCCATGCTTTGCATTCTTGACCACGCCGCAGCCAATCAGCAAGTCCGGAGTGACCTCGGTACCCGCATCGAATCTCTCGAGGTCATCGAGGTTTACCACGGCGTACTCTTTATGACTCGCGGCGGTAAACCCACGCCTCTGCGGAAGCCGCCTGTAAAGCGGGGTTTGCCCGCCCTCGAAACCGACTCTCAGGTTGCCGCCGGCCCGGGCCTTCTGGCCCTTGTGTCCTTTGCCGGCTGTCTTGCCCTGGCCCGAGCCTTTGCCCCGGCCTATGCGTTTGCAATCGCGGGTCGATCCCGGAGCAGGATGCAAATCATTGAGCCTCATTGTCCACCTCCACCGCATCCGGCAACACTTCCACATCGAGCAGGTGGCTGACTTTGCGGATCATCCCCGCCGTGCATTCGTTTTGGGCGTGGATCGCGCTCGAGCTGATCTTGTTAAGCCCGAGAAGCATGCACGGTGGCCCGCTGCCGTTTGTTGTATCCGATAACGCTCTTTTTTAGAGTCACTCTAAGCATTCTTCGTTCCTCATAAAACAGTCAAAAGTCAGAAAGTCGGGAAGTCCAAAGTCGGGACCCCGCATACCGGTAGGTTTCTCTTCTGTTCGGGCGGATTTGCAATCCGGCCGTAGAGAGCAATCTGGGCATCTCCGATGCCCGACGGCCTTGTTGGTTGCGGCTACGCCGCTTTAGGGGATTGCAAATCCCCGCATTTGCCCATTCCGGCGCGGATTGCAAATCCGCCCGAACGGAGCAACGGAAAGGGAGCACACCCGCTACTGTTCCACGACTTCCTCTTCCACGGCAACATCGCCCTCAACAAGCTCGACAGCGGCCGCCTCCATAACGGGCGCGGCGGCGGCCTCTTCCTCCAGGCGCTTCTTCACCAGCCAGGGTACCATATCCTTAAGAGACTTGCCCCGGGCCTCCGCGACCCTGTCGGGGACCTTCAGACTCAAAAGACACTGGATAGCCGCCCTGCCTGTGTTGATGGCATTCGGAGAACCCAGCGACTTGGCCAGCACATCCCTGACGCCGGCAAGTTCGAGAATCGGCCTGACGGCTCCTCCCGCGACAACCCCGGTTCCGGGCGATGCCGGCTTCATTCTGACCCTGGCGGCCCCGAAGTGCATCTCCACCTCGTGAGGAATTGTGGTTCCGACAAGGGGAACTTCGATGATGTTCTTCTTCGCCTCCTCGATCCCCTTGCGGATAGCATCGGGGATGCCGGCGGCCTTGCCAAGACCGACGCCCACGTGGCCCTTTCTGTCGCCAACAGCCACGAGGACGTTCCAGCTCGAAAGAGCGGCCGCCCTTGTGGGTCTTTTGAACCTTATTGGTTCGGATGACTTGCTCTTCCAGATTGAGCGCATCCGGATTGATCTTAGGCATGCTTCCTCCAAAACAGGAGTTAGGAGTTAGGAGTCAGGAGTTAGGACCGGAGCGCGCAATCTCCCTTCCCTAGTCCCTAGCCCCTAGAATTTCAGTCCCGCCTCGCGGGCGCCGTCAGCCACCGCGGCCACCCCGGCCGTGATACTTGTATCCGCCGCGGTCAAAAACTCATGGTCGATATGCCGGCATCGAGCGCTCGCTTGCCCAAAGCCTGGCCCACGACCTTGGCGGCTTCGACATTGCCGCCCGTCTTGATCTCGCCCTTTAGATCCTTGTCCACCGTGGAAGCCGCCGCCAAAGTCTTGCCGGACTCATCGTCCACGAGCTGAGCAAAGATGTTGCAAATGCTCCTGTAGACATTCAGCCGGGGCTTTTCGGGCGTACCGGTGAGCGTCTTTCTAAGCCTTCTATGTCTTTTCCGCCGAAGCAGTTCCCTCTTTAACATCAAGCACTCCCGTGCTGGGGACTAGGGACTAGGGGCTGGGGGCTAGAGAAGTATTTCTCCCCGCCGGTCCCTAATTCCTGGTTCCAACGTTACTTGAGGCATCGGAGATGCCCAGATTGTTTCTTGCGGGCCGGATTGCAAATCCGCCCGAACGGGGTGCTAAGTCTGGGGGGACAAAGGCTCGCCCAGGAAGGGAAACTCCCTTCCCTAGGCCCTAGCCCCCAGCCCCTAGCCCCTATTTCTGCCGGTGTATCGGGAATCTTGTTCCCGATACGCACTTAGTTTCGGGAACAAGATTCCCGAAACACCCAATAACTGATAGCATTCTGCCGGTGTATCGGGAATCTTGTTCCCGATACGCACTTAGTTTCGGGAACAAGATTCCCGAAACACCCAATAACTGATAGCATTCTTGCCGGTGTATCGGGAATCTTGTTCCCGATACGCACTTAGTTTCGGGAACAAGATTCCCGAAACACCCGGTACAGCGTTCTATCAATCAATTATGCAACTAAGCACTAGGCCCTAGCCCCCAGCCCCTAGCCCCTATTTCTTGCCGGCGGCCTTTCCGGCCTTGCCGACCTTGCGTCTAATCTTCTCGCCCGCGTATCGAATGCCCTTACCCTTGTAGGGCTCCGCGGGCCGCGACCGGCGAATATTGGCGCACTGCTGGCCGAGGATTTCCTTGTCGATACCCCTCACGATAACAAATGGCATCCTCTGAGTCGTTCCCGACACGATGTAGCCGCCGCGCGTGTCGATTCCGACTTCAAACTCTATCCCCTCCATCGGCTCCATGACTACCGGATGGGAAAGCCCCACCAAAAGCGAGAGGTTGCTCCCTTGCAGTTCGGCGCGATAGCCGACACCCTGCACCTCGATTCTCTTCTCATACCCGCTGGACACGCCAACGACCATGTTGTTCACGAGCGTCCTCGTGAGACCGTGCAGAGAGCGGTGCTCCTTCGAGTCGGAGGGTCGCTCGCAGACGACCTCGTTATCCTGGAGCCTGATCGATATCGCCGGATGCAGCGCCCGGCTCAGAGTCCCCTTGGGCCCCTTGACCGTCGTCACGCCGTCTTCGCAGGTAATCTTCACCCCGTCCGGCAGCGGTATGGGCATCTGTCCTATTCTGCTCATAGCTATCTCCCCCGTCTTACCAGACGTAGCACATGACCTCACCACCGATGCCAAGTTTCCTGGCTTCCCGGTCGGTCATTATACCTCGTGAAGTACCTGATGATGGCAACACCAAGACCGCGCAGGACTCTGGGGACCCTGTCGCGTCCCGCATAGACCCGCAAGCCTGGCTTGCTCACTCTTCGCAGATTAGATATGATCTTCTCACGCTTGGGCCCGTACTTGAGAGAGAGCTTCGCGGTAGGGAACTTTCGGTCCTTGACGGGCTCATAGTTCTTGATGAATCCCTCTTCCCGCAAAATGCGGACTATCTCCATATTCAGCTTGCAAGCCGGAACCTCCACGAAATCGTGGTTTGCTGAGTTGGCGTTTCGTATCCTCGTCAGCAGGTCGGCCACGGGATCTGTCACGGTCATGTGATCCTCCGTAGATCGGGCCGCCGAATATTTATTTTAACATTTTGCGCGACCCGATGTCAAACAATTTCAGTGTTACGTAAGTGCTCACTCTTCCATGAGTACCACGTCATTCTGAACTTGTTTCAGAATCCATTTGCTCGTGCCGTGGATGCTGAATCGAGTTCAGCATGACAAAGTACCTATCAAGAGTGATCTGTTTCAGTGTTACCAGCTAGACTTGGTGACGCCGGGAATCAACCCTCTGTGCGCCATCTCACGGAAGCAAATTCTGCACAGGCCGAATCGCCGGATGTAACCCCGCGGCCTTCCGCATATTCCGCACCGATTGTACTTTCGCACCTTGAATCTCGGTGTGCGCTTCTGTTTCTCGATCAGGCACTTCTTTGCCACTTAATCAACTCCCATTTAGAAGTTAGAACTAAGAGGTTAGAGGTTGGAAACCTCTGCCCCTTGGAAATCGGAAATCCGGATGGGTGGCGATCTCCGAATCGCCACCCGACGGCCACCCGGGGATCTCCGAATCCCATTCTTTGCCCGTTCCGGATCCGCCATAGCCGCCTGGGCTTGTGAGACTTCCCGGATTCAGAGATCCGGGTCTGGCTCCAAGGTGGCGATTCGCAGATCGCCACCTATCGGGTTCCCGCCGCATAGCAAAGCTGCGGTCCCTCATTCTCAATTGTCAATTGTCAATTATCAATTTCCCCCGCGACTACTCTTCTTTCGCCTTTGCGGCTTCGGCGATTACCTGCTGCGCGGTGTGGGCGGGCACTTCTTCATAGTGCGAAAACGTCGCCGAGAACTTGCCGCGACCGCGGGCAATCGACCGTAAATCGATCGAATACTCCAATACCTCGGCCTGCGGCGCCTGAGCCTTGATCTTCTGCCTGCCGCCGCCGATCGGCTCCATGCCCGGCAATCTTGCCGCGCCGGGAGTTCATATCGCCGATACAATCGCCCATGAACTCTTCCGGAACGATTATCTCCATGTTCACGATAGGCTCCAGCAGCACCGGCCGGGCCTTGGCCGTCGCCGCCTGGAAAGCAAGCCGCCCGGCCAACTGAAACGCCAAATCCGACGAATCCACCGGATGGAAGCTGCCGTCGTAACAGGTCGCCTTGATATCCACCACCGGATATCCCGCCTGAATCCCATGACTCTTCGCTTCCTGGATTCCCTTGTCCACCGAAGGAATGTATTGCCTGGGTATGGAGCCGCCGACAATCGCGTCGACATACTCGTAACCCGCTCCCCTCGGCAAAGGCTCCAGCCTTATCCAGCAGTCGCCAAACTGACCGCGGCCGCCGGTCTGCTTCTTGTGCCTGCCCTGGGCCTCGGTGGTGGCCGTGATCGTCTCGCGATAAGCAATCTTCGGCGTCTCGGTATCCACTTCCACGCCGAACTTCCTCTTGAGGCGCTCCACGACTATGTCCAGATGCGTGTCACCCAAGCCGCCAATGATCGTCTGAGAGGTCTCGGAATCCCTATGGGTCCTGAACGTCGGGTCCTCTTCACTGAGTTTTTGCAGGCCCGGGCCGAGCTTATCCTCGTCGGCCTTGGTCCTCGCCCTCACGGAAAGCATGTGGACCGGCTCCGGATACGCAATGGCCTTCAGGATTATCGGCTTGCTCTTCTCGCAAAGGGTGTCGCCCGTCGTCGTTTCCTGGAGCTTCGCCACAGCCCCGATATCTCCGGCCCCGACGTCGGATGTCGCTTCCTGGGTCTTGCCCAGCAGGAAGTACACCTGGCCAACGCGCTCCTCGCGCTCTTTGTTGGCGTTGTAAATATGCGAGTCCGACTTCACCGCACCGGAGAACACCCTGAAGTAAGTCAACTTGCCGACGTAAGGGTCCGCCATCGTCTTGAAAACCAGCGCGCAGAAGCCATCGTTGGGGCCGCGCTTCTCCTCGGCGCCGGAGGGCGTCTTCCCAATGACCGGCGGCGCCGCGCTAGGCGAGGGAACGCTCGACGCGAGAAAATCGAGAAGCGTATCCACCCCGACCATCTTCATCGCCGACCCGCAGAGCACCGGCACGAACTTGCCGGTCTTCAGGCCGATCTCCAAACCGCGAGCAATCTCCTCGTCGGTGAGAGTCATCTCCTCGAAGTATTTCTCCATAAGAGCGTCGTCCATCTCGGCCACCGATTCGATCAAAGCCTCTCGCGAAGTCGAAATCTGGTCGGCCATATCGCCCGGTATCTCCGTGGGGGAAACCTTGCCGTTCTCCCACTTGTAAGCCTTGTGCGTCAGCAGATCGACCACGCCCACGAACTTGTCTTCCGCGCCGATGGGCAACTGGAGCGGGGCGACGCTCGTGCCGAACTTGCTCCGCAGCGCTTCGAGGGTCCGGTAGAAATCGGTGTTTTCCTTTTCAAGCTTATTGACGAAGAAGAGCTTGCCGATCCCCGCCTCGGTGGCCAGATCCCACCCGCTTTCCGTTCCAACATCGACGGCGCCCGTTCCATCCACCAGCAAAACAGCCACCTCGACCGCCCGCAGACTGCCGATAACGTCGCCAATGAAGTCCGGGTAGCCGGGCGTGTCGACGATATTGATCTTGTTGTTCTTCCACTCGCAGGGCAGCGCCGACGCATTGATGCTCATCTTCCGCTGGATTTCGTCCGCGTCGAAGTCGCTTGCCGAAGTGCCGTCGTCGACGCGACCCAGCCGGCTGATCGTCCCGGAGGTGTACAGCATTGCCTCCGCCAGCGAGGTCTTGCCCGTCCCACCGTGGCCCACGAGCGCAACATTCCTTATTGCGTCAATTGGATATTTTTTCATCCGCCTATGCCTCTCTGAACGGCAAGCCCAGGGCCTTCAAGAGGGCTCTGCCTTCCTCGTCGTTCTTGGCCGTCATGTCCACCACGATATTCATGCCCCTGATGCGGTCGATTTTGTCATAATCGATCTCAGGAAAGACCAACTGCTCCTTGAGACCCATCGCGAAGTTGCCGCGGCCATCGAACGAATCCGGCGGCACTCCCTGGAAGTCTCGGACCCTCGGCAACACGACATTGAATAGCCTGTCGAGAAACTCGAACATGATCTCCCCGCGCAGCGTCACCTTGCAGCCGATCCGCATCCCGGCGCGCAGTTTGAAATTCGAGATCGACCTCGTCGCCCGAGTGATAGCCGGCTTCTGGCCGGTAACCTGAGACATGTCGGCCATCGCGGCATCCAATATCTTCGCGTCCTGAATGGCCTGCCCCACGCCCATGCTCACCACGACCTTATTCAACCGCGGGACTTGCATCACGTTCTTGTAGCCGAACTGCTTCATGAGGCTGTCCACGATTTCGCTCTTGTACTTGTCTTTGAGTCTCGCCATCTTTACAAAACTCCTGGGTCTCTTATCACGAGAGCACTAGTTGGGTGTTGGGTGTATCGGGAATCTTGTTCCCGATACGTCACTCGGTTTCGGGAACAAGATTCCCGAAACACCTGCCGCCTACGCATCCACGAGCTCGCCGCACTTGTGGCACTTGCGGACCATCCTGCCCTCGAAGCTCTCGCGGGCAATCCTGGTCTCCTTGTTGCACTTAGGACACACCAGCATTACCTTGGCAACCGGGAGGCCCATGGGCATCTGTATCTCGCCAAGCTGGCTCTTGACCATGGCCCGGGAGCCCATGCCGCGCGGCTTCTGGTGCCTCGTGACGACGTTCATACCGTCGACGATGACTTTGCCCAGCACGGGATCGGTCTTGAGGATCTTACCGCGCCTGCCCTTGTCTTTGCCCGCCAGAACGATTACCTCGTCGTTCTTCTTGAGCTGAAGCTTGCCTTCGTAAACCGGTTTCTTCCTTCTCATGTCTACAAAACCTCCGGCGCCAGTGAGATTATTCGCATGAAACCCTTTTCGCGGAGCTCTCTGGCGACGGGACCGAATATTCTGGTCCCGCGTGGCTCGTTGGCGTTGTTAATGACAACCGCGGCATTGTCGTCGAACCGCAGGACGGAGCCGTCCTGCCGCTGAATGTCGTTCTTCGTCCGAACGACCACGCATCGAACGACCTCGCTCTTTTTGACGGTTGCGCCCGGCGTCGCCTGCTTGACCGCGCCAATTATAACGTCGCCCACATGCGCATAACGCGTGTTGGAGCCCTTGAGAACCCTGATACACATTATCTCGCGCGCTCCGGAATTATCGGCCGATCTTAGCCGCGTATAGGGCTGTATCATCTTGATCCCTTTCGAAAAATAGCGTATAGCAGAGAGCGGAGAGCAAGGAGCCCGGAACCCGCCCGTCAGGAAAACAGCTTAAAAACAGCCTCGTGCCTGGCCCCCACGGTTGAAACCGGGGCTGCGACTTCACAAAGTCGACATTCGTCGACTATATGTACAGTCCACGAAGGTGGACTTTGTGCCTGTAGCCGCGACTTCAGTCGTCAGGGGCGCAAGATGCCTTCGATCCCCTATTTGGCCTTCTCGACTATGCGAGAGACCCGCCACCGCTTCTCCTTAGAGAGCGGCTTGGTCTCCATCAGTTCAACCGTATCGCCGGCGCCGCATTCGTTCTTCTCGTCGTGCGCCTTGAACTTCGTGGTGCGCCGCACGATTCGACCGTAAAGCGGGTGCCTCACAAGCGTCTCGATGGCAACAATAACGGTCTTATCCATCTTATCGCTTATCACTCGACCGCTTCGCACTTTTCTTCTGGCTCTGTCCATACTCACGATCCCTTGCCTGATTTAATCTCGCGCGCCCTCGAGCTCATTGAGCAACCGCGCCACATTTTTCTTGCCCATAGTCGTCGCCTTCGGATTCTGGAAGCTGCTTCAAGGCAATCTGCTGCCGCATCTTATAGAGGCTCTCGCGCTCCTGCTTGAGCAGTACCCTCGAGTTCGATGTCGCTCGCTTCCGACACTTTTCTTCGAAACTCAGACTGTCTCACCGATATCGACCTGCTCTTTCTTAGTCACGAACCTGGTTTTGATCGGCAGCTTGTGCATTGCCAGCCTCATGGCTTCCTTTGCCAGGCTCTCCTCCACACCGGCCATCTCGAAGAGCATCCGGCCCGGCTTAACAACCGCGACCCAACCCTCCGGGCTTCCCTTGCCGCTGCCCATGCGGGTTTCGGCAGGCTTGCGCGTAACGGGCTTGTCCGGAAAAATCCTGATCCACACCTGGCCGCCGCGCTTCACGTGTCTTGTGATAGCGATTCTGGCCGCTTCGATCTGGTTTGCCGTTATCCAAGCGGCTTCCAGCGCCTGCAGGCCGAAATCACCGAAATCGACCTTGTTTCCGGAGTTGGCCTTTCCTGCTCTGGATCCGCGCATCTGCTTGCGGTATTTGGTCCTTCTGGGCATCAACATCTCTTAAGCCCTCCTTCCGCCGCCGCCGCCGCGACCGCCGCCACCGGCGCCACCGCCGCCGCGACCACCACCACCGCCGCGACCGCCGGGACCGCCAGGACCGCCAGG
The DNA here is from genome assembly GCA_963823885.1 of uncultured bacterium. GTDB lineage: Bacteria > Armatimonadota > UBA5829 > UBA5829 > UBA5829 > CAWGNL01. Next base: position 20,661 of record CAWGNL010000097.1, on the reverse strand, counting down.
ACCACCGCGACCGCCACCGCCACCGCGGTCACCTCCACGATCACCACGATAATCACTGCGCTCGCCTCGCGGCCTGCGCGGCCTGCGAGCGATTGCCAGCTCTTCTTCGCTGCGTTCCGCCCGCTTGGCGCCCGGCAGGACATCGCCCTTGTAAATCCAGACCTTCACGCCGATATGGCCGTAAGTTGTCTTGGCCTCGGTGAATCCGTAGTCGATGTCCGCTCTCAAGGTATGAAGCGGAACCTTACCGGACTTGTCACCGTCCACGCGAGCCATTTCAGCCCCACCCAGGCGCCCCGCGACCCTTACGCGGATTCCCTTAGCGCCCATACGCATCGTCCGCAAAACTGACTGCTTCATCGCCCTCTTATAGGATATGCGCCGCTCGATTTGCTGAGCAATGGACTCCGCGACAAGTTGACCGTCAAGCTCAGGGTTTCTGATCTCCTGGACGTTCACATGCAACTGCTTGCCATGGGCGATCTTCTCGAGGTCGGCACGCAGGTCGTCGGCGCCCCTGCCGCCGCGGCCTATAATGATCCCCGGCTTGGCGGTGTGCACCGTAACCTTGACCTTGTTCGCGGCGCGCTCGATTTCGACTCGGGAGACCCCGGCCGCAGCCAGCGATTTCTTTATGAACTTCCGGATGTTATAGTCCTCGAGGAGCAGCGCGGGGAACTCCTTGTCCGTGTACCACCTGCTCTCCCAGTCCCGAATAACTCCAATGCGGAACCCTATTGGGTGGTACTTTCTGTCCCAACTAGTCGCCCCCCTTTTAGAGGTTAGAGGTTAGAAGTTAGAGCTTCAACCACTACGTCGCATCATCTGTTTCAAGCCGGATTCTGCAATCCGGCCTTTTCCGTTCGGGCGGATTTGCAATCCCCCGGAAACAACCACTCGAATCAACACGTTCCCTGGGGCATCGGAGATGCCCGAAAGCGCCTAATTGCTCTTTACGGGCCAGATTGCAAATCTGCCCGAACAAAGAATCCGGCCCCGAAATGTTAGTTCTGGTACATAGGAAAATATAGCTCATTTTGAGCGTGAAACCTAAGCATGTTCGTTTCGAAGATAACGTAATGGGCGTGTCATTCCGAACGCGAGCGCGTCATTCCGAACGTAGTGAGGAATCTGCTTTTTAAGGCGCCACAAAGCAGATTTCTCGCTGCGCTCGAAATGACACACTAGCGGGAGAACTATCTTTCACGCGGAGCGTGCCGCGCCGCAGGCGCGTTTAGTGCTCAGACTTCTCGTCCTCGGCAGCCGATTCCGGCGTCTCGGGCGCCTGCTCAGCCGCTGCTTCGGCCACCACCTCGGGCTTCGCCTTGCGAGGAGCGCGCTTCTTGACTTCGGCGCGCGGCGCCTGCATCTCCGTGGTCCCCTCAGCCGCCGCTGTCTTCAGGTCCACTATTTCGCCGGTCGGCACGGTCTCAACCACTGCTTCCGGCGCTGCCGCTGCTTCCGGCTGGGCCACCGCTTCCGGCTCGGCCAGCACCTCGGGTTTCGCCTTGCGAGGAGCGCGCTTTTTGACTTCGGCGGGCGGCGCCTGCATCTCCGTGGTCCCCTCAGCCGTCGCTGTCTTCAGGTCCACTACTTCGCCGGTCGGCACGGTCTTAACCACTGCTTCCGGCGCTGCCGCTGCTTCCGGCTGGGCCACTGCCTCGCGCTCGGCCTTGCGAGGAGCGCGCTTCCTGGGCTCCGCCTTCTCTTGGGCGGCTCCTCGGGCCTTGCGCTCTTTAGGCTCGGCCTGCTCCACCGCAGCCGGTGAAGGAGCCGCCGGGCCGCCGCGCCTGGGCGCCTTCGCCGTCCGCGCCACTTCCCTGCGCTTGCCTTTGGCCACCTTTGGCTCGGTCTCCTCGAGAGCGATTGTAATATGGCTCATTCGCTTTACGATTCGATAGCCCCGACCCATCGGCGCATGACGAACGCGCTTCAACACGTTTGGGCCGCCATCGACCATCGCCACAGCGACCTTCAAATTGTCGCCGTCCATATGGAAGTTGTTCTCCGCGTTCGCCGCAGCCGACTGGACAACCTTCTCAATCAGCCTTGCCGCGTAGTTCGGAGTGAACTTCAGGATGGCCAGAGCTTCCTTGACATCCTTGCCTCGAATCGCATCTATCACAAGGCGGGCCTTGCGCGGCGATGTGCGCACAAAGCGCGCCTTTGCTATTGCCTGCATACCTTTGGCCTCCTCCTACTTAAGCGAAGTGGAACGCTCGGTGTGATGCCCGTGACCCCTGAAGGTCCGCGTCGGCGCGAACTCACCCAGCTTATGGCCAACCATATTCTCCGTCACGAACACCGGGATATGCTTCCGCCCGTCGTGAACAGCTATGGTATGACCTATCATCAAGGGATAGATGGTCCATCTCCTCGACCAGCTCCGGATGATCCGCTTTTCGCCCCTTGCGTTCATGCTCTCGATCTTTTCAAGCAACTTCGGCTCGGCGTAAGGGCCTTTTTTTAGTGAACGCCCCACTGGCTAGTCCTCCCGGATTGGAGATTGAAAATTGGAAATTAGAAATTGGAAATCTTCTAACTCCTAACGCGGCGCAGCCGCAACCAAAAAGGGCTATCGCCGGAGGATCAATACGGCCTCCCCGTAACTCGGAGGTCGGTGGCGTTCTTACGTATCTTACAACTGAAATCCGAGGTCACATATTAAAGTTCAGTACAGCTTGTATAGGATTTCAGTTGTAAGATACTAACTCCTTATTTGCTACTTCTTCGCCTCACGATCAGCCCGTCCGAGGCTTTCTTGCGCCTGGTCTTCATGCCGTGCGAGGGCTTGCCCCACTTGGAGACCGGAGTCTTGCGCCCAACCGGCGATTTGCCTTCGCCGCCGCCATGCGGGTGGTCTCTCGGGTTCATAACCACGCCTCGAACGGTGGGCTTCACGCCTGCCCATCGAGACCGGCCGGCCTTACCGATAGAAATATTCTCGTGCTCCACGTTGCCGACCTGGCCGACGGTGGCCTTGCAATTGATAAGAACATTGCGCATCTCGCCCGAAGGCAGCCTGACCTGAGCATACTTGCCCTCCTTGGCCATCAACTGCGCGCCCGTGCCGGCGCTTCGGACTATCTGCCCGCCCTTGCCAAGCTTCAATTCCATGTTGTGAACCACGGTTCCCAGCGCGATGCTCGCCAGCGGCATGCAATTGCCCGGCCTCATATCGGCGCTCTCGTCGGCGATGATCCTGTCGCCAACCTTGAGCCCCAGCGGCCAGAGGATGTATCTCTTCTCGCCATCGGCGTAGTTCACGAGGGCGATTCGCGCCGAGCGGTTCGGATCGTACTCGATCGCGGCGACCTTGCCGGGAATTCCGAATTTGTCGCGCTTGAAGTCGATGATTCTGTACTGCCTCTTGTGCCCACCGCCGACGTGGCGCATCGTGACCCGGCCCTTGTTGTTGCGGCCGCCGCTTTTCTTCAGAGGTGTCAGCAGGGCCTTCTCGGGCTTCGATTTGGTTATCTCGTCGAACGATGATACCGTATAATATCGCCGCGCCGGCGATGTAGGCTTGAATTGTCTAACAGGCATTGGATCACGCCCCCTCGAATATCTGTATTCGCTGGCCCGGCTTAACGGTCACGTAGGCTTTTTTCCACTGAGCGGTCTTGCCTTCCGGGAAGCGCCGGCCATAGCCGCTCAACTGGCTCTTTTTGCCTTTGACCCGCAGCGTGTTGACTTTGACCACATCCACCGAAAAAATCTTGCTTACCGCGTCGGCTATCTCGATCTTGTTGGCATTCGAGGACCACCTCGAAAGCATACTTGCCTCCCGAGGACAGGCTCATGCTCTTCTCCGTAATCAGCGGCCGCCTCACTATGGTATAAGGATCTTTCATCGCGCGAAGGCCTCCTGCAGCCTGATAGCGGCCGCCTTAGTCATGATGATCTTTTCAGCTGCCAGCAGATCGCGAACGCTCACCGCCGGCGCCACGCGCAAGCTCACCCCGGGGATGTTCCGGCTGGAGAGCAGCACTTCGCTCGTGAGCGCATCCAACACAACCAGCGTCCTGCCGATAGCATCCACGCTGTCCAGGAATTGGGCCATCTGCTTGGTGCTGATCTCGCTCATCGCGATCGCGTCCACCACAACCACGGCGCCATCACGAACCCTGGCGGAAAGAGCGGACCTTATCGCTCCCCTCTTCATCTTCTTAGGGAACGACTTGGTATACGACCTCGGATTCGGTCCGAACGCCACCCCGCCGTGAGTGTAATGCGGAGCGCGAATCGAACCCTGCCGGGCCCGGCCCGTGCCCTTCTGCCGAAATGGCTTCGCTCCGCCGCCGCTCACCTCGGCCCGCGTCTTGGTGTCGGCCGTGCCCTGTCTCTTGTTGGCTTCCTCGGTCACCACCGCCTGATGCATCAGCGGCACATTCGGCGCGACCTCGAAGACCTCCGGCGCCAGGTCCAAATCGCCAAGGTCCTCACCCGACATACTACGCACATTGATCTTGGGCATGCCACTAACCTCCCATCATCTGCCGGCGGATCATCACTAAACAGCCGTTCGAGCCGGGCACGCACCCCATCACCAGCAGCAAGTTGCGAAACGCATCCACCCTGTAGACCGTCAGACCCCTCTGCGTGCAAGTCTTGCCGCCCATTCTCCCCGGCCGCTTCACACCCTTGAAAGTGCGCGCGGCATCGGTGGCGCCACCTGACTGCGGCTTGCGGTGGATCATGGAACCGTGGGTCATGTCGCCTCCGTGGAAGTGCCATCGCTTGACCGCGCCGGCAAAGCCCTTGCCCTTCGAGACCCCGCTGATCTTCACCACGTCTCCCGGCTCGAAGATGTCTGCCTTGAACTCCTGGCCCACCGTCACATCCTCGACCGCATCCACCGGGACCTCTCTGAGATATCGCTTCGACACTTTGGCGTTCTTGAGGTGGCCCTGCTCGGGAAGGCTCTAGCCGATAGCCCTTCGGCTCGCGACGATTGGCCCCGCCCTTGACGTGCTTCTTCAGACGCTTCTCTTCCACATCGCCAAAGCCGATCTGAACGCCCTCGTAGCCGTCGGACTCGGCGGTCTTCACCTGCGTCACAACGCACGGCCCCGCCTCGATGACGGTCACAGGCACGAATTTCCCCTTCTCGTCGAAGACCTGGGACATCCCCAGCTTCCTTCCTAGAATTCCATTGATCATGATGATCCCCCCATCGGGTCTTGGGTGATGGAAGGGAATTGTCCTTCCCCCAACACCTCGCAGTCCAACACGTGGCGGATGATGGGTTATAGGTTGTGGAAGGGAGTTCCCTTCCCACCAACACCCAAGACCCAACACCCAACACCCGCGTCAGAGCTTTATCTCTATGTCCACGCCGCTCGGCAGGTCCAGACGCATAAGAGCATCGATCGTTTTAGGCCCCGGGCTCAAGATATCTATCAGGCGCTTGTGCGTCCTGATCTCGAAGTGTTCCATCGACTCTTTGTCGATGGTGGGCCCTCTGTTGACGCAGTAGATATCCTTCTCCGTGGGCAGCAGCACCGGGCCGGAAATCCGGGCGCCGGTCCGGCGCACGGTCTCAACGATTCGCTCGGCGCTCTGGTCCAGCACTCGATGATCAAACGCCTTCAGCCTGATTCTTACCTTGTCCTTGCGCATAAGTGGTGACTCTCCGGATTAATCGCGAAAACGCGAAAAAGACGTAACGGGTGTTTCGGGAATCCTGTTCCCGAAACTAATCACGTATCGGGAACAAGATTCCCGATACACCGGCAATCCGGGCGCCGGTCCGGCGCACGGTCTCAACGATGGGTGTGGGTGTTTCGGGAATCTTGTTCCCGAAACTAATCACGTATCGGGAACAAGGTTCCCGATACACCGGCAAAACGCGAAAAAGACGTAACGGGTGTTTCGGGAATCCTGTTCCCGAAACTAATCACGTATCGGGAACAAGGTTCCCGATACACCGGCAAAACGCGAAAAAGACGTAACGGGTGTTTCGGGAATCCTGTTCCCGAAACTAATCACGTATCGGGAACAAGGTTCCCGACACACCGGCAAAACGCGAAAAAGACGTAACGGGTGTTTCGGGAATCCTGTTCCCGAAACTAATCACGTATCGGGAACAAGGTTCCCGATACACCGGCAAAACGCGAAAAAGACGTAACGGGTGTTTCGGGAATCCTGTTCCCGAAACTAATCACGTATCGGGAACAAGGTTCCCGACACACCGGCAAAACGCGAAAAAGACGTAACGGGTGTTTCGGGAATCCTGTTCCCGAAACTAATCACGTATCGGGAACAAGGTTCCCGATACACCGGCAAAACGCGAAAAAGACGTAACGGGTGTTTCGGGAATCCTGTTCCCGAAACTAATCACGTATCGGGAACAAGGTTCCCGATACACCGGCACGCGAAAAAGACGTAACGGGTGTTTCGGGAATCTTGTTCCCGAAACTAATCACGTATCGGGAACAAGGTTCCCGATACACCGGCACGCGAAAAAGACGTAACGGGTGTTTCGGGAATCCTGTTCCCGAAACTAATCACGTATCGGGAACAAGGTTCCCGATACACCGGCACGCGAAAAAGACGTAACGGGTGTTTCGGGAATCCTGTTCCCGAAACTAATCACGTATCGGGAACAAGGTTCCCGATACACCGGCACGCGAAAAAGACGTAACGGGTGTTTCGGGAATCCTGTTCCCGAAACTAATCACGTATCGGGAACAAGGTTCCCGATACACCGGCACGCGAAAAAGACGTAACGGGTGTTTCGGGAATCTTGTTCCCGAAACTAATCACGTATCGGGAACAAGGTTCCCGATACACCGGCATTGTTTCTAACAGGGCGCTAAGCGCCTATTCTACTACTTCGGACACGACGCCGGCGCCGACGGTGTGACCACCTTCTCTGATAGCAAAGTTCAGCCCCTGCTCCAGAGCAATCGGCTGGATCAACTCCGCCGAAATCGTCACGTTATCGCCCGGCATTATCATCTCCACGCCCTCAGGCAGGTGCAACTGACCCGTCACGTCCGTCGTCCTGAAGTAGAACTGCGGCCTGTACCCCGTGAAGAACGGAGTGTGCCGGCCACCCTCTTCCTTCGTCAATACGTATATCTCAGCCTTGAACTTCGTGTGCGGTTTTACGCTCCCCGGCTGAGCTATCACCATTCCACGCTCGATCATCTTCCGGTCGATCCCACGCAGCAGCAGACCCACGTTGTCACCGGCCTGGCACTCGTCCATCATCTTCCGGAACATCTCCACGCCTGTCGCCACGGTCTTGCGAGTGTCCTTGATGCCCACGATCTCCACGTCGGAGCCCAGCTTCAGCTTGCCGCGCTCCACCCTGCCCGTCGCTACCGTTCCACGACCCGTGATCGTGAAAACATCTTCCACAGGCATCAGAAACGGCCTGTCGGTCGCGCGCTCAGGAGTCGGAATATAACTGTCCACCGCTTCCAACAGCGCCCAGATCGTCTTTACGTTCGCCTCTTCCGTGTCCTTGTTGTTCAATGCCTCGAGAGCCTTCAACGAAGAACCCACTATCACGGGCAGATCGTCGCCGGGGAAGCCATACTTCGTCAGAAGCTCCCTCACCTCCAGCTCCACCAGCTCCAACAACTCCGGATCATCCACCATGTCCGCCTTGTTGAGATACACCACAATATAAGGCACGTTCACCTGACGGGCAAGCAAAATATGCTCCCTCGTCTGAGGCATCGGACCGTCCGCCGCCGATACCACCAGAATCGCCCCGTCCATCTGCGCCGCGCCCGTGATCATGTTCTTGATGTAGTCGGCATGGCCCGGGCAGTCCACGTGAGCATAGTGCCGGTGCTCCGTCTCATACTCGGCATGGAATATATTGATCGTAACACCACGCTCCCGCTCCTCCGGCGCACAGTCGATCTGGTCGTAAGGCGTATACTTCGCCAAACCCTTTGTCGCCAACGCCGCCGTGATCGCCGCCGTAAGCGTCGTCTTGCCATGGTCGACGTGACCGATGGTGCCGATGTTTACGTGCGGCTTCGTTCTCTCAAACCGCTGCTTAGCCATTAGTTGCCTCCAGGATTAGAAATTGGATATTAGAAACTAGAAATCGGAAAAGGAACCCCAGCCCAAAAAACGAATTATGAATTTTGAATTTGTAAATTTTGAATTGAAGGGACCCCTGCCCGTCGCCGGCTTCCCTTCCCTAATTCAAAATTCAAAATTTTAAAATTTCAGAATTCCAACTATCCTCCGGCGTAAGACCGGCCCGTCATCTTGAAAACCATTTGCCCAACGACCGACGAAGGCACCTCGATATAGTGCGATGGCTCCATCGAATACGAGGCCCTTCCCTGGCTCATCGACCGCAGCGTGGTCGAGTAACCGAACATCTCCGAAAGCGGCACCTCGGCCGTCAGCACCTGCGCTCCCGACTCGAGTACCATATGCGTGATACTGCCGCGCCGGCTGTTGATATCGGAGATGATATCGCCCAGCGCCTCTTCGGGCGTGACGACCTCGACTTGCATGATCGGCTCCATGATGGTCGGAGCGCCCTTCTCGACCGCGGCTCTGGCGGCCATGGAACCCGCGATCTTGAACGCCGCCTCCGACGAGTCCACTTCGTGGAGGACCCGCCGGTCAGCGTCGCTCTGACGTCCACAACCGGAAAACCAACCAGCATACCGGACTCGAGCGCCTCGGCAATCCCCGCCTTGATCGCCGGCACGTATTCCTTGGGCACTTCCCCGCCCACAACCTTGCTCACGAATTCGAAGCCCGAACCCGGCTCCAGCGGCTCCATTCTGATGATGGCGTGACCGTACTGCCCGTGGCCGCCCGACTGCTTCACGTAACGGCCCTCGCCGGCGCTTGCCCTGGTGATGGTTTCCTTGTAGGCGACCTGCGGCCTGCCGTGGTTCGCCTCGACCTTGAACTCGCGATAAAGCCGGTCGATGATTATCTCCAGGTGCAATTCGCCCATCCCGGAAATAATCGTCTGACCGGTTTCCTCATCGGTATGCATCTTGAACGTGGGGTCTTCGATCGCCAGCTTCTGCAGCGCGATCGACATCCGCTCCTGGTCCGCCTTGGTCTTAGGCTCGATGGCAACGGATATAACGGGTTCGGGGAACGTAATGCTTTCGAGCAAAATCTTTTCGTTTTCGGTGCACAGGGTGTCGCCGGTCACCGTGACGTCGAGTCCCACCGCCGCGGCAATATCGCCGGCGTAGACCGTGCCGACTTCTTCCCTGTGATTTGCGTGCATGCGCAGGATTCGGTTGATCCGCTCGCGCTTGCCCTTGTTTGCATTGTAAAGATTACTGCCCCGGTCCAGCGAGCCGCTGTATACACGGAAGTAGGTGAGCTTGCCCACGTAGGGATCGCTCATGATCTTGAATGCCAGCGCGGAGAACGGTTCCTTGTCGGAAGCCTCCCGGCTCACGGTCTCGCCGGTCTTGACGCTCTGGGCATGAACCGGAGGAACATCCAGCGGCGAAGGCAGGTAGTCCACGATCGCGTCCATCAGCGGCTGAACACCCTTATTCTTGAAAGCAGAGCCACACAGCGCGGGGACAAGCTTGTTGGCGACTGTGCCGTGGCGAATGCCGGCCTTGATCTCGTCCGGGGTTATCTTCTGACCCTCGATGTACTTTTCCATCAGGTGCTCGTCGATCTCCGCGACTTTCTCGACCAGGTGCTCGCGGGCTTCGAGCGCAACGGCGCGCAGCTCTGCGGGAATATCGACTACCTGGTAGCTCTTACCCAGGTCGTCGTCCTCGTAGATGAGCGCCTTGAGCTTGACAATATCGATCACGCCTTTGAACTCGCTCTCGGAGCCGAAGGGAATCTGGATTGGGACCACGTTGGCATGGAGTCTCTCGCGAACGCGGTCGACCACTTTGAAGAAGTCCGCGCCTACGCGGTCCATTTTGTTGATGAATGCAAATCGGGGAACGTCATACTTATTGGCTTGTCGCCAAACTGTCTCGGACTGGGGTTGGACACCGCCAACGGCGCAAAACACCGCGACCACCCCGTCGAGAACGCGCATGCTGCGCTCGACTTCGACGGTAAAGTCCACATGGCCCGGGGTGTCGATAATATTGATGCGGCAATCTTTCCAGAAACAAGTGGTAGCTGCTGAGGTTATGGTAATGCCACGCTCCTGCTCCTGCTGCATCCAGTCCATGGTTGCGGCGCCTTCGTGCACCTCACCCATCTGATGAATGCGACCGGTATAGTCCAGCATACGTTCCGTAACTGTAGTCTTGCCGGCATCGATATGCGCGGCAATACCTATATTCCGTATGTTTTCCAACGGATAGTCGCGTGCCATATTAAACCTTTGTTAAAAGATGCTCCACGAGGGAAAGCAGAAAGCGAGCATGATCTTCGGGCTGCGAGCCACCCAGGCTCCGTCCCCACGAGAACCGATCCTTTTCCCGCCTTCTATCTTCCGCCCCCTTCCGGGAATGCGTTTTGGGGCTTGGGTGTCGGGTGTTGGTGGGGAAGGCAAACTCCCTTCCGACACTCATCACTATCACCCATCACCTGTCTCTCACCATCGATAATGTGCGAACGCCTTATTGGCCTCGGCCATCTTGTAGCCGTCTTCTCGCTTCTTCACGGATGCGCCCTGGTTGTTGGCGGCATCCAGAAGCTCGGCGGCCAGTTTCTCCATCATTGAATGCCCGGAGCGCTTCCGGGAGTTGGTAACGATCCAGCGCAGCGCAAGCGATACTCTTCTATCCGACCTTACCTCGACGGGCACCTGGTATGTTGCTCCGCCGACGCGCCTTGGCCTGACTTCCAACACCGGCATTACGTTGGACATGGCTTCCTCGAACACGTCGATGCCGCTCCTCTTGGTCCTGTCTTCAATAAGCAGGAGAGCCCCGTAGACGATTTTCTCCGCCACGCTCTTCTTGCCGCTGATAAGGACCCGATTCATAAGCCGGGTGAGCAGCCGGTTTCCGTAAACCGGATCAGGCGTTATGTCGCGCTTTTTCGCAGGACCGTTTCTAGGCATCCATTAAAATCCTTTCGCTTTGTTTAGGGTTTAGTGTTTAGTGTTTAGGGAACTCTACCCCGCGCTCAGCGCCTGTTCCCTTCACTCAACCCTCAACCCTAAAGCGGCATAGCCGCAACCAAAAAGGCCATCGCCGGAAAATCAATACGGCCTTTCCGTGATTCGGCAGGTCGGTGGTTTCTTTTCAGTATCTTACAACTGAAATCCGAGGTCACATATCAAAGTTCAGGTACAGCTTGTATAGGATTTCAGTTGTAAGATACTGAACACTCAACTATTTCGGCCTTTTCGCGCCGTACTTCGAGCGTCCCTGCTTGCGCTCCGCCGTGCCCGCCGCATCCAGCGTGCCGCGGATAACGTGATAGCGGACGCCCGGCAGGTCCTTGACTCTGCCTCCGCGGATTAGCACCACGGAGTGCTCCTGGAGATTGTGGCCGATCCCCGGAATGTAGGTCGTGACCTCCATGCCGTTGGTAAGCCTGACTCTCGCTACCTTTCGAAGCGCGGAGTTAGGCTTCTTGGGTGTTTCCGTTCGGACCACAAGGCAAACTCCTCTCTTCTGAGGATTTCCCTTCAAAGCCGGGCTTTGGTCTTTTTCTTAATCGGCTTGCGGCCTCTTCTGACAAGTTGGCTAATCGTCGGCAATATGGATCTCCATTCACTCGCATTGATCTGGGCGCAAAAAAGCCCTTCGCGACACACTCGAAGGGCGTTAGTACACCAATACAAAAACTAACGATTGTTCTCGCATTCTCAGTCGAGAAATGGTGTCCTAATCGCCCCCTGTCGTGTCGGCAATTTCCAACCGAGTGGCCTCGCAGCCACCCAACCTGCCTATTATATCCAAATCACAACGGCGTTGTCAATAGCCGCCCGAAACTTTAATGAAATATTTTTCGGCGGGCAGTGACCTGATAATATACCACGTTTGCCCCGCGGATTGCAAGCGGAATGGGTCTTGGTAACACTCACAGATCGTGAGGGACATGTCACCGCGTATGTCATTCCGAGCAAGTGACCTCGGCGTTGCCGCGGTTACATTAGAAAGAAACCGACCCCCGGTGTTGCAAGAAACCGACCCCCGGTGTTTCGGGAATCTTGTTCCCGAAACTGGGGCGTTTCTTAGGAGCAAGTGACGGCGACGCTGTCGTCGTTACATTGGAAGGAAACCGACCCCCGGTGTTTCGGGATTTGAGTGAAGCGAACGCGGAACGGAAATCCCGAAACAGGGGGCGTTTCTTGGGAGCAAGTGACCTCGGCGTTGCCGCGGTTACATTAGAAAGAAACCGACCCCCGGTGTTTCGGGAATCTTGTTCCCGAAACTGGGGCGTTTCTTAGGAGCAAGTGACCTCGACGCTGTCGTCGTTACATTGGAAGGAAACCGACCCCCGGTGTTTCGGGATTTGAGTGAAGCGAACGCGGAACGGAAATCCCGAAACAGGGGGCGTTTCTTAGGAGCAAGTGACCTCGGCGTTGCCGCGGTTACATTAGAAAGAAACCGACCCCCGGTGTTGCAAGAAACCGACCCCCGGTGTTTCGGGAATCTTGTTCCCGAAACTGGGGCGTTTCTTAGGAGCAAGTGACGGCGACGCTGTCGTCGTTACATTGGAAGGAAACCGACCCCCGGTGTTTCGGGATTTGAGTGAAGCGAACGCGGAACGGAAATCCCGAAACAGGGGGCGTTTCTTGGGAGCAAGTGACCTCGGCGTTGCCGCGGTTACATTAGAAAGAAACCGACCCCCGGTGTTTCGGGAATCTTGTTCCCGAAACTGGGGCGTTTCTTAGGAGCAAGTGACGGCGACGCTGTCGCCGTTACATTGGAAAGAAACCGACCCCCGGTGTTTCGGGATTTGAGTGAAGCGAACGCGGAACGGAAATCCCGAAACAGGGGGCGTTTCTTGGGAGCAAGTGACCTCGGCGTTGCCGCGGTTACATTAGAAAGAAACCGACCCCCGGTGTTTCGGGAATCTTGTTCCCGAAACTGGGGCGTTTCTTAGGAGCAAGTGACGGCGACGCTGTCGCCGTTACATTGGAAAGAAACCGACCCCCGGTGCGGGTAGCGAGGAATCTCAACGCTGCGCCTGGATTGCCGGTGTTTCGGGATTTGAGTGAAGCGAACGCGGAACGGAAATCCCGAAACAGGGGGCGTTTCTTAGGAGCAAGTGACCTCGGCGTTGCCGCGGTTACATTAGAAAGAAACCGACCCCCGGTGTTTCGGGAATCTTGTTCCCGAAACTGGGGCGTTTCTTAGGAGCAAGTGACGGCGACGCTGTCGTCGTTACATTGGAAGGAAACCGACCCCCGGTGTTTCGGGATTTGAGTGAAGCGAACGCGGAACGGAAATCCCGAAACAGGGGGCGTTTCTTGGGAGCAAGTGACCTCGGCGTTGCCGCGGTTACATTAGAAAGAAACCGACCCCCGGTGTTTCGGGAATCTTGTTCCCGAAACTGGGGCGTTTCTTAGGAGCAAGTGACGGCGACGCTGTCGCCGTTACATTGGAAAGAAACCGACCCCCGGTGCGGGTAGCGAGGAATCTCAACGCTGCGCCTGGATTGCCGGTGTTTCGGGATTTGAGTGAAGCGAACGCGGAACGGAAATCCCGAAACAGGGGGCGTTTCTTAGGAGCAAGTGACCTCGGCGTTGCCGCGGTTACATTAGAAAGAAACCGACCCCCGGTGTTTCGGGAATCTTGTTCCCGAAACTGGGGAGTTTCTTAGGAGCAAGTGACGGCGACGCTGTCGCCGTTACATTGGAAAGAAACCGACCCCCGGTGCGGGTAGCGAGGAATCTCAACGCTGCGCCTGGATTGCCGGTGTTTCGGGATTTGAGTGAAGCGAACGCGGAACGGAAATCCCGAAACAGGGGGCGTTTCTTAGGAGCAAGTGACCTCGGCGTTGCCGCGGTTACATTAGAAAGAAACCGACCCCCGGTGTTTCGGGAATCTTGTTCCCGAAACTGGGGAGTTTCTTAGGAGCAAGTGACGGCGACGCTGTCGCCGTTACATTGGAAAGAAACCGACCCCCGGTGCGGGTAGCGAGGAATCTCAACGCTGCGCCTGGATTCTTGTTCCGGTGCGTGAGACTCATACGAAAGGATGAGATTCCTCACATTCGTTCGGAATGACAGCCATGCGCTCGGTATTCCTGAGCACTCACGGGTCTTGGGTATTGCGTGCCGGGTGATGGGGGGAAGGGAATCCGTGCGTAGGTGTTGGGCCGGATTTGCAATCCCCCAGGCAACCGCTCGAATTAAAGCGTTGTTTAGGGCATCAAAGATGCCCGGATTGTCCTTTGCGGGCTGGATTGCAAATCCGCCCGAACAGGTGTTGGGGGAAGGGAATCCCTTCCCCCAACACCCAACACCCATCACCTGTCGCCCGCCCATCACCTAAAATGACTTCAAAGCGTAATTGACCCCGCCGTAGAGGTTGGAAAAGCCCAGCGTTCCCGCCTCGAGCGATAGCGCTCCGGCCACGTTCCACCGAAGCCCCATATTCGCCGTGGTCTGCTGGCGGATTCCGTTGCTGAGGGTACTCGCCCATAAGGCTGACTTTCGAGGTCAGGTAATAGTTCATGCCAATGAACCCACCCTTATAAAGCCCGCTGCCCACGCCGACATTCAGCCTCAAAGGCTCGACCACTCTGCCCGGCTACCTTTTCGGCTGCTCCCGTCAGATTTTTACCCACGACCAGGAACAGACTCGGGTCGGATATGTCGTGATCCAAGCCGATATGATTCAACCGGTCGGCTGCATCCACAACGCCGACGGTCACCGATGGGTAAACCAGGGACTCACCCAGGATCTTGAACTTCGCGTTCAGCAGAGCCTGCGTGCTTCCACCCGTCTGGGTATTGTTTATCCCCAATGCGCCGACTTCCAGCTTCGGCAGGACTCCCACATTGCCGCCGAACGTGTCCGTGCTTTGGAAGCTCGGCACGCTCTTGACCGTCAAGTCCACGCTGGCGAGCGCCCCAATGGTATCGTCCGGGGTCTCTATCAACCCGGAGATTCCGTAGATGTTGGAAGCAGCATTTGCCGCGCAGACTCCCCCCAACAAAATGGCACTGATAATGATCCCAATCACTACTTTCTTCATGGCTTCTTGCCCCTTTCGTGTATTGCAGAGTTCCTATCTTTATCAGACGGGAAATTAGCTCGGCTATAGCGAGATCACGAATTGGGAATTTTGAATTTTGAATTTTGAATTAGGGAAGGGACCTCCTATGCGGCGGCGCCTTGCCATAACGTCCAGGTCCAGCAATGCGCCGGAAGCTCCCTTCAATTCAAAATTTAGCTCGCCAGGTTCTCCGGATTGAGCCCGTGCAGATAATCGGGAACGAATCGGCCGTCCCCGCGGATGAGTTCGCCGTCGAAGTGGATTTCCCCTCCCCCGAACTCTTCGGTTTGAATAAGAACTATATCCCAGTGGATTTTCGACTGATTGCCGTTGTCGGCCTCGTGATATGCCTGGCCGGGGGTGAAGTGGATGGAGCCGCTGATCTTCTCATCGAAGAGAATATCGCGCATTGCCCGCTTGATATGCGGGTTGAAACCCAGTGAGAACTCGCGGCATAGCGCGCCCCCTCGTCGGTATCGAGGATTTCATTGATGGCCCGGCTGTCCGAACCGGTAGCCTCGATTATCCTGCCGTCCTTGAAGATCAGCCGGACATCATCGAAGGACTTGCCATTGTAGATGGTGCCGGCGTTAAAGTGTATGACGCCGTTCACGCTGTCCCTGACGGGGGCGGTGAAGCACTCGCCGTCGGGGACGTCGGACATTTCGTTAATGTTAGCGGCCCCGCGCAGGGCGATATAAGCCTGCATCTCTTTCATGAAGTCCAGGTCGTGCCTGCCGAGGATTTCGGCCTGCTCGTCGGTCGCCAGGCGCATAAGCGCCCGCTGAATGCGATTTCTCTTCACACTCACGAAAGGCAACCCCCTTGACTCGACCACTCGCTCGATCAGCACGGCAACCATCTCGTCCGGGATTTCGAAAGCGTCTATCAGGACGCGATCACCGGTTTTGATCTTGGTGGAATAGCCGACCAGCACATCGGCCAGCTTCTTCATTCTGGGGTCCAGCATAATAATTTCCTCCATGGGTTATAATGGCCGTTAGATGATACCACTTTCGCGGAGGAATTTTGAATTGGGAAGGGAAGAGATTAAGCGCGAAAGGGGATTTGCCTTTGTTTCGTAATTTCGTGCTTTCGGGTGCTACCCGTCGGAATCACGCAACCCGCGGATAGGGCACAAACGCGGCGGCTATGTCATTCCGAACGAATGTGAGGAATCTCAACGCTGCACCTGGATACATCGCTCGACATGTGAGGCTCAACCGACAGGACACTATCATGCAAAAACGAGTTTCCAACTCTACAATCGAACTGGCGCGGGGCGATATAACGCTCCAGGACACGGATGTGATCGTGAACGCGGCGAATAAGAGCCTGCTGGGCGGGGGCGGCGTGGACGGCGCGATCCACCGGGCCGGCGGCCCGACTATCCTGGAAGAATGCCGCAAGCTCGGGGGCTGCGAGACCGGCGACGCCAAGATTACCACAGCAGGCAGGCTCAGGGCCAAATATGTGGTGCACACGGTGGGACCGGTCTATCGCAACGGCGCCCACGGCGAACCCCAACTCCTCTCCAGCGCCTACCGCCGGAGCCTGGAAGTCGCTCTCGAAAACGGAGCCAAATCGGTCGCGTTCCCCGCCATCAGCACCGGGGTCTACGGCTATCCGATGGACGAAGCCGCTGAAATCGCCCTCTCCGCCACCGCCGAGTTCCTGTGCACCCACGAAGGAATCGATCTCGTAAGGTTTGTGCTGTTTGGGGAGAAGGCTTGGGAGGCTTTTGAGAAGGCGCTGAGAGAATCTTGAATCGCGGAAGGCGCGGAGGACAACGGAGGACGCGGAAATCGCCAGCCAGCGAGGGCTTTTCTGTAATGTAAGGGGATCATTAACACGCAACAGCTCACGAATCGTGGGTGCGCGCCACGCACGAATCACGGCTCGACCCTGCATGACCTCGGCCGCAACACAGTTCCGAATGTGGCGCGCCACATAATCGCTACCGGCGCACGTTTTGGAGTGCCGATTTGGTGCGGGGCTTGGCCTTGGCTGGCGTAAAAACCATGTGGCCTATTCCGGCGCGTTCCAGCGCAGCCTGCCATTTCCCTAATCGATTTGTGATAGTCGTGCGGCTGGTCCTGCCGTGGGTTTCGTAATCCAGCATCGTGCGTACCGGCTTGGCGACAAGCTCGGCTACTCTTCGCACTTCTTCCAGCAAGTCCTCGTCCGAATACTTTACCGGTGTTGGGCGCTTGTACCCTTCGATGTTGTCAGGGTGCATGTGTTTCAGACCCGCCCGCTCCAACACACTCCGCCAGCCGCCCAGTCTTAGTCTCATAGTATTAGAATGAATTGCGCAGTGCTTATCGAAGTCGATTGTCGTGAGAACCGGCCTATCTACGAGCTTGGCTACTCGTCGAACTTCGTCCAGCAGGTCTTCGTCCGAGTAGGTCCTGCGTCCTGGTTTGGACCGCAAGTGCTCGAGTCCCGCGCGCTCCAATGCGCCGACCCAACCTCCGAACCGACTACGAAGTGTGCTCGTGTTGATACATGAACGCCTATTGAAGTCCCTCCTCGTGAGATACGAATTGCCAACAAGCTGGGCCACTCTCCGCACTTCGTCCAGCAACTGTTCGTCGGAGTACTTCGTCGCCCCGCGGTGCCTTTGGGCGACACGTAGCGCACATAAGTCAGACCCGCGCGCCGCACAGCCTCAGGCCAACTACCAAATCGTCGCCTAATAGTGCACAGTGTAATGCCCGAGCACCTCGAAAAGTCACCGCTTGTAATCCCCGGCTTATCCACAAGTTTGGTCACTCTTCGTATTTCTTCCAATATTTTCTCGTCCGAATACTTGCGCCTTCGCATTACGAAGTGCTCGTGCGTTCCCGCAGACATATGGGCCAGGCCCGCGCGTTCCAGCGCAAATCCCCAACCACCGAAGCGTCTGCCAATGGCCTCAGGCCCAATTTCTGAGTAATTCTTGAAGTCAGTCATCCTTAGCAACGGCCCTTTTACGAGCTTAGCCACTCTGCGCATTTCCTCCAACACTACTTCATCCGAACGCTTGTTTCCAGGCTCCTTCGAATAGGCCAGGCGCGGGCAAGCTCCCGCACGATTCTCCACCCACCCAGGCGAAGCATCAGGTAATCAATTCCAATCTCTGAATGCCTCTTGAATTCCGATTGGGTCAGCACCGGCTTATCTACAAGCTCGGCAACTCTTCGTATTTCTTCGAATATCTCTTCGTCCGAATGCTTACGACGCCGTGACAGGTTTTCGGGCTCTCCGGAATGCATGTGGGCCAGACCCGCGCGTTCCAGAACAATTCTCCAGCCACCGAAACGCGTTGCCAGGGCTTCAGCCCCAACCGGTGAATGCTTTACGAAGTCGCCTTTCGTTAGCACCGGTTTATCCACAAGCTCCGCGACCCGCCGCACCTCTTCCAACAGCGCTTCGTCGGGATAATCTTTGATAATGTAATACGCACGCCTCAAAGTGGTATCCTCCCGTGGTCATGGCCGGTAGTAATGCTAACGGGCTGGACGATTGCAGCTAGAAGAACTACTACCATGAAGTATGTTACCGGGTGTTTCGGGAATCTATCCGAACGCCGGAGACGTCATTGCTCATGGTAGTAGTTCTTCTCACTGCAATCGTCCAGCCCGTTAGCATTACTAACAGCAATGACCACGGAAGGATCCCACTTTGAGGCGTGCGTATTACATTATCAAAGATTATCCCGACGAAGCGCTGTTGGAAGAGGTGCGGCAGGAGTCAGCGGAGCTTGTGGATAAACCGGTGCTAACGAAAGGCAACTTCGTAAAGCATTCACCGGTTGGGACAGAAGCCCTCGGCGACGCGTTTCGGTGGCCGCGCGAGAATTGTTCTGGAACGCGCAGTTTGTGGCCCGCATGCATTCCGGAGAGCCCGAAAACATGGGGGCGTCGTAAGCGTTCGGACGAAGAGTATATTGGAAGAAGAATACGAAGAGTTGCCGAGCTTGTAGATAAGCCGGTGGTGAGCCCGATCGGAGTTTTTTGCATTTACAGATTGGAATTGATTACCTGATGCTTCGCCTGGGTGGGTGGAGAATCGTGGGGGAGAAACTACAGCCTGGCCTCTGAAAAAAGGAGAGCTATTCGAACACGTTTCGGATGAAGTGCTGGAGGAAATGCGCAGGTGGGTTAAGCTGACTAAAAGGGCGGTTAAAGGATCCACTTTTTGACTTCATCCCTTCAAAATTGGCCTAACCCCATGGCGGCCGCTGCGGGGCGGGTGAGTGCGCTGGAAACAACCACCCTGGCCTGTGCTCCCGGGAAGCGCGAGCACTTCATAATGCGAAGGCGCCGGTGGCGGACGAGAAATATTGGAAGGGGGTCCGAAGAGTGACCAAACTTGTGGATGGAAGGCCATGTTCCAGCGGTGAGTTTTATCGAGGTGCCTCGGCACTCTGCACTTTATTAGGCGACGATTTGGTAGTTGGCCTGAGGCTGTGCATGACTTTCCTATGTGCGCTACAGGTGTCGCCCAAAAGCTCGGGGCGACGAAAGTATCCGACGAACAGTTGCTGGACGAAGTGCGGAGAGCAGGGAGCTTAAGTTGGCAACACGTATCTCACGAGGAGGGACTTCAATAGGCGTTCATGTATCAACACGAGCACACTTCGTAGTCGGTTCGGAGGTTGGGTCCGCGCATTGGAGCGCGCGGGGGACTAGAGCACTTTGCATCAGGACGCAGGACCTACTCGGACGAAGACCTGCTGGACGAAGTTCGACGAGTAGCCAAGCTCGTCGAGATCCACCGGTCTCACGACAATCGACTTCGATAAGCACTCGGCAAATTCATTCTAATACTATGAGACTAAGACTGGGCGGCTGGCGGAGTGTGTTGGAGCGGCATGTAAAACACCATGCACCCTGAGCAACATCAAAAGTACACCCAACACGTGAGAACTCGGACGAGGACTTGTGGAAGAAGTGCGAAGAGTAGCCGAGCTTATCGCCGAGCCGGTACTCGCAATACTGGGTACAAAAAGTCACGGCAGGACCAGCCGCACGAGCTATCAGCAAATCGATTAGGGAAATGAGCGGCTGCGCTGGAACGCGCCGGAATAGGCCAGGCATGTTGCGCGGCGGAGCAGAGCCCGCACTCCAAAAGTCTGCGCGGGTCACGATTATGTGGCGCGCCACATTCGGAAGCTGTCTTGCGGTCAAAGGTGGGAATGCAGGGTCGAGCCGGGTGCGGCACGCCCACGATTCGTGAGCATGTTGCGTGTTAATGATCCCCTTACATTAAGAAAAGCCCTCGCTGGCTGGCGATTTCCGCGTCCTCGTCCTCCGCGCCTTCCGCGATTCAAGGTCTCTCAGCGCCTTCTCAAAAGCCTCCGAGAGCCTTCTGCCCAAACGGCGCAAACCTTACGAGATGAAGCCGTGGGTGCACGGGAACTCGGCGGTGGCGGGGAGAAGCAATTTCAGCGGCTTCGTCCATCGGATAGCCGTGAGCCCCAGTATGATGGCGGGGAATGCGACCCGATTTGGCTCCGTTTTCGAGAGCGACTTCCAGGCTCCGGCATAGCGCTAGCAAATA
>CAWGNL010000096.1:0-103645 GCA_963823885.1 uncultured bacterium | reverse complement strand
TGATGTTATGTATCGTCTACTCATCATTACGTATTGCTTCAAAGCGACTACGCGAATCTGGAGGTGGTGGTGGTCGATAACGGGTCGGACGACGACTCGTGCGATCGTATCCGAGAGGCGTTCCCGGATATCAGAATCGAGCAAGCCGGCGTGAACCTCGGCTTCACAGGTGGCAACAATCACGGCATCGCGGCTACCGACGGCGACTACATCCTGGCGATGAACAACGATACCCTGGTCGATGTCGCCTGTGTGACCAACCTGGTCAAGGTCGCGGACATGCTGCCTAAGGCCGGCGTGGTAGGCGCGATAAACTTCAGCTACGATCGCCCGGAGGAGGTAGTTTGCAGCGGTCTTCGAATAAGCGGCGCGCTTCCGCCGCTCTCTCCGGCGGAGGTGATGACCGAGTTGCCGGATATGACCGTGCCCTACGTCCTTGTGGACTCCACCCCGGGCAGCGCGATGCTGCTGCAGAGATCCGCCCTGGAAGACGCCGGTGGTTTTGACGAGCGTTTCTTTCTGCTGCTCGATGAGGTGGAACTATGCCAGCGTCTTGCATCGCGCGGCTGGACGGTGGCTGTGTCCACGCAAGCGTCGATATTGCACAAGGATCATTCGACCGTGAGCAAGTTGCCCGCGGTTCCGGCTTACTACGGGTCCAGAAACCTGCGTTTGTTCTGGGAGCTTTACTCGAGTTACAATCGCAAGCGCCTGGGGGTGAAATTCCTGCCGCGTTACGTGTGGGCCGGACTGTGCTCGGTCGCATCGATTGACAGCCGCGAACTCCAGGAGGCGCTGATAGAGGGCTACTTAGCGGGACTGGCGGGCTGCTACGGCAGGCGGCGCGATCTGCTCAGGCCGTGGTTTCGAAAGCTCCTGGCGGTCTTCCTGCGGCTGTGCGGCCGCGCGAGGCCGATCGCCAGGCTTTCGCGGAGGTGGAAAGTCAGAGGTCGGAAGCAGGAACTCCTGTAAGAGATCACTCTTTGCTAGAACGCAAGCCACCACTATGCGGCGGGAACGACAAGGCGAGGCAATCCTTGGCATGAAGCCCTTCGAGTTCCCGCTGCAAGGTGACGACCCGGCAGCGGGAACTCGAAGGTTCCGACCCCGACGTGATCTTCGGGCCTCGTTCGCCGCATAGGTGGGTCGTGCTCGTTGTATCGGGAAACCCTTTTCCCGATACTTTCGCTGCACACGAACAACCAAACAGCGAGTGGGAACAGGTTTCGGGAAAGGGGTTTCCCGAAACAACCAGAGACTCCACTTGCGTTCCTTTCGCGTTTTCCAAATTTCGCGCTTTCGCGATTAATTCCCTTCCGTTGCCTTATGTGAACGGGCACACTTGACAATCACCCGGAAAGACATAATCATGCGCCGCGCCGAGGCCTCGGTAATAGTGGTCACCAGAAACCGCCCGGATATGGTCGAGCGATGCCTTGGCGCACTGCGCGGCCACGATCCCCAACCCATCATGGATATCATCCTTGTAGACGCTTCCGACACGAGCCTCACGCGTGACGTGGCCGCGAAGTTCCCCGAAGTGCAATACATACACTTTCCCAACGGCGAAAATCGGCGGCCCGAGTCGAAAAACATCGGCATGCGGGCCGCCCGCGCGCCGATTGTCGTTTTCCTGGACGACGACAGCATCGTGAGCGATGGTGGTTGGCGGAACTGCTCAAACCTTTCGCCGACGCGCAAGCGGGCTGCGTGGGGGGAGGCATAAATGAGCCCGGCGCCACGTGGCGGACGGACGAACCCGTGGGCAGGGTGCTGGCAAACGGCGATATCACCCAGAACTTTTCGCCGGCCCACACGCAAAATGAGGAAGTCGATCACGTGAAGGGATGCAACATGTCGTTCAGGCGGGACCTCTTGATGAGCATAGGCGGATTCGACCCGGGTTATACCGGGGACAATATCCGCGAGGAGACGGACGCATGCCTGGGCATCAAGAGCCTGGGGTACAAAGTCCTCTTCTGCCCCCCGGCGGTCGTTACCCATCTTCGAGCGCCGCGAGAGACCGTGACCAGAAACGTGATCGATCCGTGGAAGGTCTACTACACTTCGAGGAACCATACCTACTTCACGCTCAAGCACTACCCCCTGGATGCGGGCAAGCTCTGGGGGAACTATGCGCTCGACGTCTGGCAATCCGCCAGATGGCTTCGGCCCAATCGGCAACTGCCCGGGCGCGCGTGGCTGATCGCGGCGAGTGTGGCGGGCAAGATCACCGGGACGGGCGCGGCGCTGGCGTCAGGCCGGGTAAGGGCCGCGTGGAGGCGAAGAAGATGAGGCTCCTCCAGTTGACGCCCGTTTACCAGCCCGCGCTGAGCGGTTCGGCGCTGCTGTTTCAAAAGCTTTCGGAAGGTCTGGTCGCTCGGGGGCACGAAGTGACGGTCGTGACCAGCAACGCGCTCGATTACAGAGGCTTTTGGGAACGGGACATTCCGGTCAACAACCTGCCGGAGGAGGAGACGGTCGGCGGCGTGCTGGTGAAACGCCTGCCCGTGCGGCGGCGGCACTCGTGCGCCAACTACTGGCGTCTGGTGCACTACACATGGAAGTATCGCCTGCCCGGCAGCGATTGGCTCAGGACCTGGTATGACGGGCCGCTCCTGGATTTTTCGACGATGTGCGGGGAGATCTGCAATGCGAGACCTCGTGCCTACGAGGTGGTCTGCGCCGGTCACACACCGTCGATGATGGTCGTTGATGGGCACGGGATATCGAGGCGGCTCGAGGCGCCTTACGTGGTGATTCCCGGCCTGCACACCGATAATACTTTCAATACCGAGCGGCGCAATATTACGCGAATACTGCGGGCGGCCGATCATCTGTGCGCCAACACGACGTTCGAACGCGAAGTGCTGCTCAAGCTGACGGGAGGGGGTTGGATCGAGTTTCGGTGACAGGTTGTGGAGTCGATCTGAGTTTGTTTGCAACCGCCGACGGACCGCATTTTCGGCGGGAGATGGGATACCCAAAGACGCCCCGACAGTGCTCTTCGTCGGCGCGGAGGCGCCGCACAAGGGGCTGCTGGTATTGATCGATGCGATGGAGGCCGTCCGGCGTTCCATGCCGGACGCTTACCTCGTGATCGCCGGGGTGAGATCGTCCGCGAGCGGCGAGATCGACCGCCGGCTTGCGGACGATCCGGAGATGGCGGCGCGCACCGTCCGGCTGAACTCGTTTGCCCAAGAGCGGAAGGCCGACATCTACGATAGCTGCGACGTTTTCGCGATGCCTTCGTGGTCGGAGTCATTCGGGATCGTCTATTTGGAAGCGTGGGCGCGGTCAAAACCGGTCATCGGCTGCAGCGGCGGGGCCGTCGAGACCGTGATATCCGATGGGGAAGACGGCATGCTGGTCAAGCCCGGCGATGCGCAAGCTCTCGCCGGAGCAATCTGCTCGCTGCTGTCGGATTCGGGCCGGCGGCGAAGCCTGGGAGAGTCGGGTCGGCGCAAAGTCGAGAGCGAGTTTACGTGGGAGCACGTGACAGGCAGATTCGAGCAAGCCTGCATGGCAGCAGTCGGGTGACGGGTGACGGGTGTTGGGAGGGAAGGGAATCCCTTCCAGCACCCATCACCTGATACCCAACACCCGGTTCACGCCGCATAGAGGGACGCGTGATTGGTCATGAGCACAGCCGTAATTATAGTCAGCTACAATACAAAATCCCTGCTGCGTGACTGCCTTGCGTCGCTGCTGGCGACCCAAAGCGGCGACTACGAGGTCTGGGTGCTCGACAACAATTCCTCTGACGAGAGCGCCAGTATGGTTGAACGCGAAATTCGGCCGGGTACATCTGGTCAGGTCGGACAGGAATCTGGGTTTCGGCCGGGCCAACAACGAACTGGTGGAGCGGACCACCTCCGAGTACGTGCTGCTCGCCAACCCGGACACGCGCTTTACCGAGGACCTCCTCGGGCCGCTGGTCGGCTATCTCGAAGCGCACCCCGATGTCGGGGTGGTCGGTCCGAGGATAATGGGCGCGGACGGTGAGATGCAGCTTTCGCGCGAGAGGTTCCCAAACCTTTCTTACGAGCTCGCCTGGCAAATCCATGGGACTATTTTCGACAGGCTCTTCGACTCGAAGAAGCTCATATCGAACATTCGCATGGAAGAGTGTAATTGCCCGGAACCGATGAAAGTCGAGTTCTTGTGGGCAACGTGCTGGCTGGTGCGGCGAGAGTTTATCCGCGATCACGGACTCTTCGACCCTAAGTTCCGGCTCTACGACGAAGACCTGGACTTCTGCGCGCGGCTGGCCGGCAGCCGCTGGGAGATTCACTACTATCCGATGGCGAGCATAGTCCATCTGGGAGGAATGAGCAGGCTGAGCGATCGGCAAGCAGATAATGATGCGGCGCGGAAGGGCTCTTTTTTACATGCGGCACAGGGGGCTTGCCTACGCGGCGGCGTACAGGGCGTCCATGGGATTTCTGGACGGGGCAAAGTCCGTGAAGCACGCGTTGCTGGCGGCCTTTGGCCGCGCGCACAGCGAACATTGGCAGCGGGCCAGGGCTCACTGGAGATTGGCTTGGTTTTAGGCGCACAGCGCTACGCCGATTTTTGAATTCGGAATTTCTCGTCATTTTCTCTGTCATGAAAATACACTTTGTGGCAAACTCGACCGCGCTGGGCGGGGGTGAACAATACATTGTCACACTCGCCGATGGCCTCGATGGCTGCGATTGCACGGCTTTCATGCCCGTCAGCGATGCGGCCAATGATCTCGCCGCGCGCACCGACCGGCTTGCCCTCCGGCCTCTGACGACCGATGGCTACAGCCTGCGGCTGTCCTCGTTTGCCCGGTCGATGCGGTTCTATCGGGCCTTTCGCGAGTGTATAATACATTTCAATTTGTCGCATCCGTGCGCTTCGACCGTCGACATTCTGGCGGCACGGCTGGTGACGCGCTGCCCGATTGTTCTCACTTCGCATTTGCCGACGATAGCGCGGAGTCCGCGCGATAAGATGTCGTCACGAACCGCGCTCAGGGCGGCCCACGCAGTGATCGCCGTCTGCCGCTCCGCGCGGGATTATCTGGTGAGCGAGGGAGCAAACCCCCGGAAGACCGTCGCCATCTACAACGGGACCAGCGACTTGCAGACGCCCGAACCGCGCGCCGCCCAACTCAAGGCCGAGCCTGGGAGTCGAGGATGGAAGTCTGATAATCGGAACGGTCGGACGCCTGGAGATGCAAAAAGGCGGCGAAATCCTGCTGCGAGCTTTTCGCGCGATCTTACGGAGCAATCCACGCGCGATGCTGATGTTGGTTGGTGGAGGCAGCCTGGAGTCGAGTCTCAAAAGACTCGCCGCCGAGCTCGGAATTGCCCCACGGGTGATATTCGCGGGCCCGCGTCCCGACGCAAGAAAGCTTGTAAGCATCTTCGATGTGTTCGTGCTCCCGTCGCTTTTCGAGAGTTTCCCGTTCACGGTGGTGGAAGCGATGATGGCGGCAAAGCCGGTCGTGGCGTCGGATGTCGGCGGCGTGGCGGAGGCCGTGCTCGATCGCAAGACGGGTCTGCTTGTCGAGCCGGGCGACGAGGCCGCGCTTATCCAGGCGCTCACCGAACTGCTCGGTCAGGAAACCCGCCGCGGCGAAATGGGCCAGGCCGGCCGCGAGAGGGCGCTGGATCTCTTTAGCGCCCAGGCCATGGTCGCCGCCACCCGGAGCCTTTACGAACGGTTATGGAAGGGACACTAATTGAAAATCCTGTTTCTATCAGCATGGTTTCCGTTTCCGCCTGACAACGGGGCTCGAATTCGGACATACAACCTGCTAAAGGCTCTGGCGAAACGGCACGAGGTGTTCCTGATATCGCTGTTGCAGGAAGACTCACGCCGCGAGAACATTGCGGCCCTCGACGGCGTGTGCGAGGTGGTCTCGCTACACGAATCCGGATGGTTCGCACCGGGCAGCTTAAAGTCACTGGTGGGGTTTCTCTCCAGGCGCCCGCGGTCTGTCGTGGACATGTACGATCCCACAATTCGCGGTGCTGTGTCGAATGCCGCGGCGGACATTCGCCCGGACGTGATAGTCGCCTCGACCCTGGGCGTGGTCGAATACGTGCCACATGGCGCGCGGCATCGCTTGCGTTCTGGATGAGCACAACTGTGAATACTCGATCCTGCGGCGCGGCGCCCAGAGCCTGCCGCCGGGTCTGACGCGCTGGCGCCTTCAACTGGGATGGAGGAAGTTTGCGAAGTGGGAAGCAGGTGTCTGCCGCCGATTCGACTGCGTGACGATGGTTTCCAAGAATGATGCCCGCTCGATGCTCTGCGCCGCGCCCGATTTAACGAGTATAACGGTAGTGCCGAATGGGGTAGATACCGATCATTATAACGTCGCGCAAAGAGCTCCCGAAAGCCACGCGCTGGTCTATAACGGCGCCTTGACTTACGGCGCTAACCTGGACGCGGTACGGCACTTCGCCCAGGCGATATATCCTGTCCTCGAGCAGAGGCTGCCCGGCGTGAGGCTTCGGGTCACGGGCCGCACGGACGGGGTGGACCTGGGCGGCATCGAGGACTGCCCCGGAATCGAACTCACCGGCTACGTCGAGGATATACGCGCTGTTCTGGAGAAGAGCGCCGCGTGCATCGTGCCGTTGCGCCAGGGCGGGGGAAGCCGTCTCAAGATACTGGAAGCGATGGCCGCCGGCGTGCCGGTGGTGGCGACGAGTGTGGGGGCCGAAGGTATCGACGCCGTTCACGGCGAACAGATTCTCATAGCCGACACGAGTTTGGGTTTCGCGGAATGCATCGAGCAGGCGCTGACCGATGATGCCCTGGCCGCGAAACTCGCCCGAAACGCGAGAAGACTGGTCGAGGAACAATACTCCTGGACTAAGATCGGCTCGCTGTTTGTCGATGTGGTGGAAAAAGTGGAAAGCGGAAAGCGGAAAGCGCCTTCGCCATGCGGCGGGAACGACAAGCCGAGGTAATTCCTGGAATGGAGACCTTCGAGTTCCCGCTGCACGCGTGTCGCCTTCCGCCGCATAGGTGGGTTGCGCGTTCCAATTTCCAATTTCTAATTTCCAACTTCTAACCCGGGGGTGTGTTTTGTTCGAGCGATCTGAGTGGACTCCGGACCGCGTGGCGATATTGAGCAGAAATGCGGCTCTGATACTGCTTGGAGGCGTAGTTGTCGGCCTGTTCGCGGCTTCCGCGCATCTATATTACGTTGGCGCGGCCATCGCGGCGGCGGCCCTTGCCATAATAATCGTGTGGCAGTTCGACGCTACACTGATGCTCTATTGCCTGGTAGCTTTCATTCCGTTCGGAGAGACGCCGGACCTCGCGGTCGGCGGATCGGGAGCGGGCAAGGGAGTGTTCGTAAGCGAGATCATGCTCGGGAGCCTGCTGGTCGTGTGGTTCGGCAAATACATGCTTCGCGCACTGCCCTACCCACGAATCAGGAGCGGCTTTCACGTGCCCATAGCGTTCTATCTTGCCTACGCTGTTCTGAACGTGGTGAACTCATTTCTGTTTTGGGACTCGACTATAGACAAGAGCAGTCAGAGCGCCTGGGTAAATATCGCCGAGTTGGCGATCCACTTTTTGAGCGCTGGGGCATTCGTGATGCTTGCTACTTCCGTGACCAGCGGGAAGTGGCTGAAGGCGATCTCGATAGCGATTATCGCCGCGGGTGTGTATAACACCGTGAACGCCCTGGCGGGCCGACCGCTGCCGCTGGCGGCGCCATGGTGGCCCCTGCTTGCGATCCTGCCGCTGGCGTACTGCTGGGTGGTGGTGCTCGATCAAGAGCGCTCGGCACTCTGGCGAGTGCTGGCGGGCCTTGGAGTGGCTGCCATATTCTGTGCCGCATTCTTCCGAAATATCGGCTGGATATCGGGATGGATCGGCCTGGTGCCCGCAATGGCCGTTATCAGCTACGTGCGAAATCGCAAGGTCTTCATTGCCTTAGTCATAGGAGTGCCGGTGCTGATTTTTGGCGGCAAATCGTTCCTCCACGAAAAAGTGGTCCATAAGGTCGAAATCTCGGGCGATCTCGATCGCTTGTCGCTGCTGCAAGGCGGGTGGAAATACGCCACAACATTCCCGCTGGGCGTCGGGCTGGGCAATTATCGCTCGTATAATTATCATTACGGCCAAAAGTGGGGCACCACCACGTACAGTTCGGCGCACAATACGTATGCTCAGCATCTCTCCGAAATGGGGATTCCGGGTACTATCCTTTTCCTTGCTATCCTGATCGGGGGATTCACCTGGATGATGAAGACTTACCCCAAGATGCATCCGGGGTTCTCGAAGACATTCATGCTTGCCGCCATCGGGCAGATGGCCGGAATTTCGGTGGCGGCGGCCGTGGGCGACTACATCATACCGACTTACCACAACGGCGGACTCACGACTTTTTCGACGACCATATACTCGTGGCTTATATGGGGCCTGGCCGTGGCGCACGCCAGGATCGATGGAATGAGAACCGATGGACCTGTCGATAGCGATCGTTAGCTGGAATACTCGGGAGGTGCTCGGCGACTGCCTGAGGTCGGTTTATGAGACCGGAAGTGGTGTGGACTTCGAGGTGATCGTCGTCGACAACGCATCCTCGGATGGCAGCCCGGAGATGGTGCGGGAGAGCTTTCCTCAAGCTCGCCTGGTCGCAAACTCAGAAAACCTCGGATTTGCGAAGGCAAATAATCAGGCGTGGCAGGTATCGAAAGGCCGTTACTTCCTGCTGCTAAATCCCGACACGCTTTGCCGGACAGGGGCCTTGGGGGCGCTGGTGCGGTTCATGGACTGCACCCCGGAGGCCGGCGCCCTGGGACCGCTGGTCTTGAACTCCGACGAGACGCTGCAGCACTCGTGGGCACGTTTTCCGACGCTTACAAGCGAAATACTGGGCAAGCTGGACCGGCGCACCCAGGGCGGAATGCTTCCCCAGACCGCGCGGGAAACTCGAGCGCTCGGCGCGTTTCAGGCCGACTGGGTCGGCGGGTGCGCGATGATGGTGAGGGGAAGCGCGATCGGTCAGATCGGTTTGATGGACGAGTCGCTTTTTATGTATAATGAGGAAACCGACTGGTGCAAACGGCTTCGCGAGGCGGGCTGGACGATATGGGTCGAGCCCGGCGCCGAGATCGTGCACTTGGGTGGCCGGAGCAGCGATAAGGCCCCCGCCCGAACTCGCCTACACCTGCGAAGAAGCAAGGTTAGATACTTTTCCAAGCACCACGGACGGCTGCAAGGACTGATCCTGGGCGCGGTCCTGGCGACAAAGTCTTGCTTTAGAGCAGGCTGGAATGGCGGGTCCGATCATGGGGATTAAGGCAACACGGCGCGATTTCGTGCTCGACGTCGGTTCGGGCGGTCATCCCCATTCCACAGCCGACATACTGGTGGAGAGGTTTATCGAAGACGACATCGGCCACCGAAGCCACACGCGAATCGTCCATGATCGGCCTCTGGTCTGCGCGGATATCGCCA
Source organism: uncultured bacterium (assembly GCA_963823885.1). GTDB lineage: Bacteria > Armatimonadota > UBA5829 > UBA5829 > UBA5829 > CAWGNL01. Next base: position 94,183 of record CAWGNL010000096.1, on the reverse strand, counting down.
ATCTTCCCTTTGCCGATAAAAGCTTCGACTATGTCATTTGCAACCACGTTGTCGAGCACGTCGACGATCCCGCCCAGGCCCTGGCGGAACTCTCTCGCGTGGGAAAGCGCGGCTACCTGGGCGTTCCCACCGAGTTTTATGAGTTTCTCTGCCCCTCACCTACCCATAAGTGGGTATTTGCTCTAAAGGGCGACCATCTCGTTTTCAAGAGACTCCAGGAGCATCATCATCTCGGCGAGAAAATGTATGGCGGGCTTTTTTTCGATCTGTACCGCTTACCGGAGTTCGCCAGATTTGTGCGCAGCCGAGGTTCGTTATTCGGCATCGGAATCGAATGGAATGACAGCATCAGTTTTCGCCAGGCAGGCGACGAAGAACCATTCTACGACTACCGCGACCCGGAGAGCCTGCAGCCTCTTACTGGCCGCAACCCCGCCGGGAAATGCCACCGACAAGCTGAAAACGTTGATCCGAGACCATTTCCCGTCCGATTTTGTGGACAGGCTCGAGCGGGTGCGCGGGTCCGTTCGCCGGTGGTCAAGTAGAGGCGCATACATCTTGCGGGAGCAGTCGTGAGCCGACCGAGGGCCGTGGCGCGGTTTGCGGTAGGCGGCCGGCTTTCGCGAACGAGGGCGCAATGGTCTCCATAATAATCGTCAACTGGAACACCCGAGACCTGCTTTTGCAGTGCATCTCTTCGATAGCGAAGAACACAGAGGATGTCGCGCACGAGATAATCGTCGTCGACAATGCCTCGTCCGATGGCAGCGCCCAGGCTCTGCAACAGGCATTTCCGGACGTGAAGCTTATCGCCTCCGAGAAAAACATTGGATTCGGCGCGGCGAACAATCTGGCGATGTGGGAGGCTGCCGGGGACCTCGTGCTTGTGCTTAACCCGGATACGGTTGTCGAGCCCGGCGCGTTGAGCACGATGGTCGAGTTCCTGGACGAGCATAAGGATGTCGGCATCCTTGGGCCGATGCTTGTTGGTGAGGACGGCCGGACACAAGTTTCGAGCTTCGGGTTGTTTCCATCCCCTTTGGAGGCCGCGGCCCACGCGGCACGGGTCTGGCGGATCGCCCCGAGGTCCGGTCTTGCCCGGCGGTTCTTGATACAGCCCGTTCAAGGGGAGGGCTGGACATATACGCAGCACCTTCTGGGCGCCTGCCTGCTGATGCGTCGAGAGGTCATGGACGAGACCGGCGGGTTCGACGAGAGCTTCTTTCTTTTCCTCGAAGAGACCGATCTATGCTATCGCGCCATGAAGATCGGCTGGAAGCTCGCGTATCTCACCCAAGCGCGGATAACTCACCTCGGCGAAGCGAGCATGCAATCCATATTGCACCGCACCGGGGGATTCTATATCCGCGGCTACAATCATTTCTGCAAGAAACGCGGACTGAGCATACCGAGTCGAACCGCCGTGAATGGGTGCCTGATTTTCGGCATTCTGGTTGAAGCCGCGATAGGATTGGTGAAATGCCGGAGCCCGAGGCGGGCCTGCCGGTCGCTGTTGGCGCTGTGGTACGGATACTTTGCGGGCAACTGATGCTTCTCCAATCGCGCCGACCTCGGGATGCAGGGGGAATTATCAACCATCAATTATCAATTATCGATTTCTCCAAAGACTCTCATATTGGCCACGTCTCATGCGCCTGAGCTGCCGGCAGCGCATCTGCGACCGCGAGTATATCCGCGCACGGATTATGTCGAACTGGCCAAGGCCAGGGGCTGTGATATAGTTGATTACGCCATCTACGACCGCCCGGGCATAGCATCCGGGTTAAGGTCCTTGGAGAAGCACGCTCGGCTCGATTTTAATCTGGCGCTGGTCGGGCTTCGCAGGGCAAGGCAATACGACGTGGTGCTGCTTATGTCCGAGCGAGTGGCTATTCCGTATATGATGCTGCAAAAGATAACGGGCAGACGTTCGCGGGCGGTCTACGTGAGCGCACATTCGTCGGCAAAGCAGGCGGGCCTCATCATCTCCATGGGTTTGTTTAACTGGGTGGACATTGTGGTAAGCAATACACACGCGCAACGCGACTTCCTGGTAAGTGAAATGCGGGTGCCCGAGCAGCGCATCCGTTACGTTCTTTACGCGATCGACGAGCAGTTCTTCGTCCCGCCGGATGCCTCAAGCCGCCCGACGACCAATGCCGGCAGCGGCGATTACATATTCTCGGCGGGTGGAATCAGAGGCCGGGACTACGAGACCCTTTTCGAGGCGGCCAGGGGACTAGGCATGCGGGTGAAGATCGCAGCGGGAGGACGCGCTTACGGACCAAGCGCCCGCCGCAAGCTGCCGCCATTGCCCGAAAACGTCGAGTTGCTGCCACCGACCGACAGCTCGGGAATGAAAGAGCTTTACCAGCGCGCGGCCGCGGTCGTAGTGCCGCTGAGCGGCGGCCGCAAGGATGCCGCCGGCTGCTCGGTGGTGCTGGAGGGGATGGCGTGCGGCAAACCGGTAATCGCCACGCACACTCCTGGAATGGAGGACTACATCACCGACGGGCGGACGGGAATCCTGGCGGACAGCCGGCGACGCCCGCGGGTTGCGGAACGCTGTCCGATCGATGCTGGACTCGCCGGCGAAATCCCTCGAGCTTGGGGCGAGGGCCAGGACCAATCGGAAGACCGGCTTTCGCTGCGCGACTCTTGTGGCTGGGTTGGAAAGCAGCATTCGCGACGCTTGCGGTGGAGGTGACTGAAACCATGCTTACAGCCGGAGTTGTCTTGTGCGTATACAACGGCACGAACTTCATTGAAGATCAGCTTGCAAGCATTGCCGCGCAGACGCGCAAGCCCGATGAGTTGCTCGTCGTCGACGACTGCTCCACCGACGACACGCCGCGCGTTGTCGAAAGGTTCGCTGCCCAAGCGGACTTCCCCGTCCGTTTGGAGATCAACGATCGCAACCTCGGTTATGTGAAAAACTTCGGAAAAGGCCTGGCCTTATCCAGGGCCGACATCATTATGCCCTGTGACCATGTATAATGTCTGGATGCCTGAGAAGATGCGGAAAATGTGCGCGCCGTTTGAATCCGACCCCCGCGTGCTGCTGACCTTTTCAGACGCGCGGGCGGTCGACCAGGAGTTGCATCCGCTGGGCTACAACCTCTGGCAGTCGATAGGTTTTGACGCGCGGATGCAGAGGATAGCAGCGCGGCAGGGGTTGTTTTCGGTTTTGATGAGACGCAACGTGGTTGGTGGCTCTTGCATGGCGTTCCGATTGCAGTCCGCCCGGTGGACGATCCCCATACCCCAAATATGGCCACACGACGCACTGGATCGCCCTGCTGCTCGCAGCCTGTGGCCAGGCCGTGGCGGTAGATGAGCCTGTGATGCTCTACCGGCAGCATTCGAGTCAGTTGATTGGCGCGGGCGCCTTGACTGGAGTCAACAGACGGAACGTGCGCTGCACAGCCGAAGATCGTTTTATCCAACGCAGATCGAGGCGCACATGGCCGCGCAGGAAAGGCTCGCGGCCATGAAGACTGCCAATGAACCGGCAATGCGGATGCTGGCAGGTAAGATCGCCCACCTGAAAGTCCGGTGCGGTTTACCGGCCGCCAGGTTCAAACGACTGATTCCTGTAACCAGAGAAATCTGCAACGGCCGGTATCTCAGGTTCTCAAGGGGGCTGCTGAGCGCGGGCGTTGATCTTTTGGGCCCGTAACCGCCCTTATCCCGCATTATTCGTGAATTGATAGACGAGCCTCTTAGTTCGGTACATAGGAAAATATAGCTCATTTTGAGCGTGAAACCTAACATGTTGGTTTCGAAGATAACGTAATGGGCGTGTCATTCCGAACGCGAGCGCGTCATTCCGAACGTAGTGAGGAATCTGCTTTTTAAGGCGCCACAAAGCAGATTTCTCGCTGCGCTCGAAATGACACACTAGCGGGAGAACTATCTTTCACGCGGAGCGTGCCGCGCCGCAGGCGCGTTTAGTGCAGGCACTCCACGCGCTACATGAATAATGCGGGTTAGTCGGCTCGGGACATTCGACGTGGTCCTGCCCCTTGCACGTCACCGAACACCACACGAGTGAGGAAACCACATGCCGGATCTAACGGTCGTGATTGTCAGTTGGAACGCAATCGACTACCTGCGCGAGTGCCTGGAATTGCTCAAAGATTGCGTTGACCACGGTGCATGCGACGTGATCGTGGTGGACAACGACTCGAACGACGGCAGCCCGGAAATGGTGCGTTCGTCTTTTGGGTTTGTGAGCCTTATAGAGGCCGGGGCCAACCTTGGATTCGCCAGGGGCAACAACGTCGGCCTCGCCCAGGCGAAGACGGCTTACGTTCTGCTGCTCAACAGCGACACACGTGTTTCGGAGGAAGCGCTCTCAGGGATGCTCGACGTGATGAAGTCGCGGGCCGGACATTCGGGTCCTGACCTGCCAGCACGTGGACGGTCTCGGCAATCCGATGAATCCATACGGCAAGTTTCCATCTCTGCGGAGTGAGTTTTCCACGCTGACCGGGATATTCAAGTGGCCGATAGTGCGATGGTTGATCGGCATGAGGCGCGCAATCGGTGGGCGTAAACATGTCAAGCAAGAAAGGTTTGTGACAACCGGAACATCTGAGATCGAGGTGCGGTCAGTAGATTGGGTTAATGGGGCATGCATGATGCTGCGGCGCGGAGTGGCCCACCTGGATGAAGGCTACTTCTTCTACGGAGAGGACATTGACCTGTGCATGCGCGTCAGGCGCAACGGCGGCGATGTGGGCTTCCTGCCGTCCGTTTCGATAGTCCACTACGGCGGAGGCAGCAGCGGCCGCGACTACCTCGTTCTGCTGCGGCAGGTACATGTTTTCCCAGATGCAGTTCTTTAGAGCAAACTACGGAAAGGCGTCCGCCTGTGCCTTGCGCGTAGTTTACTGCACAGCGGGTATACTCAGCTTAATCAAGTGGCTCGCCATATTCGTCGCGCGACCCTCCCAGAGAGATTCGTCCAGGCCCTGGGTCGACTTTTGGCTCAGGTGTCTATTCCGGTGGCGATCGGATGTCGCTCCGTTCGACGAGCTGAGGACGCACTGAGTTTCATCACGAAAGAACGAAATTACGAAAAGATGAAAGTTGTTTCGGGAAACCCTTTTCCCGAAACCCTGCGCGGTCGGAGTATCGGGAAAGGGGTTTCCCAATACAACAAGTCGTCTCGGAGATCTGTTTTCGTGTTTTCCCCCTTTCGTGTTTTCGTGATAGAATCCGGTTCCGGCCTTGCCGGTTGGGAGGGGTTCGTGCTAACCGTCAACTGACAACCGAAGGGACCGAGCCAGGATATCTACTGTGCCTTGGCCGCGACAAACTGTGGCATAACTCATATGTATTACACGCGCTGAGGCCCATTCGAAATCCATCTAACAGGAGACCAATTCATGCGCCAACTCGCCTTTTTCGCTATCGTCTTTGCCGTCCTGACGTCAATCGGGGCACTGGCGGACGGCCCCAGCGTCAGCAACCTCACGCCCGGATCGGACACCGGGCTCTATCAGAAGTACCAGATGACCTTCACTTTGGACGGCGTAGTGGCCGCCCCAAATTGGCCGGCCAGATCGAAGACGGTGTTCTGGCGGTCAATCCCTACTGGCCGTATGATACCGGTCCGGCTTGCGATCCCGCGACACCCGGCATACCCGCCGGCGTCGGCATTTCGGTCGATGGGCTGTTCTTGCCTCCCGTGAACGCCACGACCCCGGCCACCGACTGGGGAGCGAGTGATAGCAACGCGATAGTGCAGCCCGCATTTTACTTCCAGGACTATCAGAGGGGCAACTACTTCAGATTGCAGACCGGCTACGGCCCCGATTGGCTCTACCCCAGCGGAACGCCGTGCTGGGCCGTTCGATTTGCCCCGACCAGCGTCGGCCCGTGGCAATACAAGATAAGAGTCACCGACTCGCAGGGAACTGTGACTTATGTTCCACCCTCCAATACGTTCAACTGCACCGTTTCGACCAGCCATGGCTTTGTCCAGGTCAGCAGCGCGGACCACCGGTATTTCTGCACTTCCGATGGCACATATCTCAACTTTTGCGGGACGGAAAACCCGGGATATATGGTCAACGGAGTGAACGTCGGGTCAGGGACCACCTACGATGAGGACGTTGCTTATCCTTTCTACAGCCAGAATGGTTGGAACCTGCTGAGACTCTGGTGGAACGCGACAAACTCCCCGGCCCTGTTCGGCATATCCGGCCAGGGTGGTGTCTACGACTGGACGGATGGTGCGGGGAGCGGCCAAAACGTAGTGATCGGCTATGGAGCCGTGGCGAAACCGGGACAGTTATTCTGCGCGGATATAGCCGGCAGCAACGACGTCAGCACATCCATTGACGTAATGCCGGCCACAGCCTACCTTATCTCCGCCGATGTCAAGACAGTCGGCCTGGGTTCAGGGCGGGCATACCTTATAGCCAATAATATCGCGGAGTACACCCCCGGGGTGGCTCAGCCGCTAAACATGAACATCTCCCCGCTCACGGGGGATAACGACTGGACCCATTTGACCACCCTGGTGCATACTTTGTCCGGGGCTTACCAGATTCCCAATGCCAATGTCGAGGTGGCGGGCGCGCCCTCGACGAGCAACGTTTATGTCACAAATTTCTCCGTTAAACAGCAGAATTCCAACGGCAGTCTCGGACCGGAGCTGGTCTTGATGCCGAACTTCGATTCCGAGATGAACTATTCCCAGTGCCAGATGTGGAGAGCGGACTATCAGACCGAGTGTGCGAGGCAAAACGGCATTTATCTGAAGATCGCGCTGGGAGAGAAGCTGGACAAAGAGTTCAGCGGGATTCAGGCTGACGGCGCCAGCGGCGCTTACGACAGTAGTAACCTGCTGTTCTACGGCTGGAAAACTTATGCCAGCCGGGTCTACCAGCAGTATTTCTGGCGGTACATAATCGCTCGGTACGGCTACGCGACCAGCATCCACTCATTCGAACTCACCAACGAAGGCGACCCGTACAACGGCGCACACTACGATGCCACAGAGGCCATGGCCAACTATTTCAATACTCACGATCCAAACAAGCACATGGCGGTCACTTCGCTCTGGGATGGCTTCCCGGTGGGACAGTTCTGGCAGGACACTGCTGATTATCCCGACATACCCTATGCGGATAGGCACACGCACGCCGGTGAGAAAACCGGCGTGAATATTCAGTTCCTGTATCCGGGCTGGCTCGGTGACATATCGCCCTTTATCGACCGGACTACCTACCACAGCGCACCGGCAAGCCTTCACATGTCGGCGGCCACGGCAAACAACCGAATCGCTATAAGCACGGATCAGTTCCCAGTCACGCCGGGCCACACGTACACTCTGAAGTGGTGGATGAAGGGAACGAATGTCACCCCGATGGCCGGAACTCAGGGAGGGCCCTACATGAGCATAGTTTTCTACACCGGTTACAATTCCGGAGAACTGAATGCCACGGGGACTGGACCGCTGAGCGCGAACTGGACACCGACGGGGACATACGACTGGACACAAGCTGGCTCGGCGCCATTTACTGTAGGCGTAGACCAGAATCCTAACGAGCCCACCTATAACGGCAAGCCCTACACCTACTTGCTTCTTTACTGCGTTCTCGATCATGCCAGCGGCGATGTCTGGTTTGATGATATTTCCCTTTACGACCAGACGGCCCAGACAGTGGTGGAGGTCCCTAACGGCGGTCTCGATGAGAACAGGTGCGACCAAGACACCGCCATGTACAATTACGCGCAGGGCTGGACCGTCGGCTACGGCACGGCCAGGCAATTGCGGAAGCCCTTTATGGATCCCAACGCCGACGTTGTCTCCAACCAGGTTACCGGGCTGGCATATCCCTTCGGTTACGAGGACCCGTATCTCACCCAGGATTCTAACGGAATTTGGTATCGCAAGGCCCTGTGGGCTCAAACCAGCCACTTTGCGGTTCAGACCCTGTGGTATACGGACAACAACATAATGGCTTACGGGCTCTACAGGTACGCCAAGGCCCACCAGAGCTTCATGGCGAACATCCCGCTTTGCAACGGCAACTACGTGAAGGCAGACGCCAGCGTGATCGATCAGTCCACGGGCAATCCGAGCACAAAGGTCCGCGCCTGGGGCCAAAAGGACCTGACAAATCACAGGTGCCACCTCTGGATAGACCACAAAGACAGCTACTGGTATAACGTGGTGGTCAACTCGGCCGCCGTGGCCCAGGTGACGGCGAATGTGTCCGTCGATATGCAGGACATGCGCGGCGGCGTCCCTTATACGGTGGAGTTTTTCGATACGCAGTCCGGGCAATCGGGCCAGGCGATGAATCCGAAGCTGACTAATCAGATGCTCAACAATGGCGTGCTGACTTTCCAGGTGACCCTTGCCGCCGACTCGACGAACAGCGCGGGCAACTACCAGGTCAACTCGGATGTGGGGGTCAAGATTTATCCCACCAACCTGGCTAATATAAGCGTCAATATCAGCGTTCCATCCACGGGCGTCAAGCCGGGCGCTAAGGTAACGGCGACGGTAGCGTTCACCAATAACGGGGACACGGATGCAACCAATGTCACGGTGCCGGCCGGGATTGCGTCCACGATGACCTATGTTCCAGGCAGCGCGACCTGCACTTCCGGCATACCGGGCGAGACAGTTACGTATGACCCGATAAACAGCGTGGTAGAGTGGAGTTTCCCGGACTTGCCGGTCCATCAGCCTTGTTCCGAGACGTTTATAGCGACGGTTCAATAGGGCGGAAAGCGGAAAGTGGAAAGTCCGGAATCCCCTCTCGTGTGTGGCGATTTTCCGGTCAGCTCCGGGTGGCGATTCGGAAGTCGCCACCCAGGGAAGGGTTTGCACAATGGATGGCCATCGCACTCGCGTCGGGAGCGCTCTGCTATTTGTGTGTCTTCTGGCGTTGGGCATCAGGCTGGCTTATGTGGCGACTCTCGGGGACAGTATAAGGTGGCCCGACGAGATCGAGTATCACGGAATCGCGGTCAACCTCATCCACGGCCAGGGGTATTCCTATTATCGTGACTATGGCTGCGCGAGGCTCGGCCCCACGGCTTACCGGGCGCCTGGTTTGCCTTGCGTTCTGGCGGGACTGTATTGCATTTTCGGTCCGCACCTGTTGGCCGCCCGCGTGCTGCAGGCGCTCGTGGGAGCGCTGCTCGCGGCGTTCGCGTGGGCAATTGCCATCGAACTCGGATACACACGGCGCGCCGCCTTGCTCGCGGCATTTGGAACCGCCTTCTATCCCTACTACATCTTTTGCGCCGGCGCTGTTTATCCGGTACTCTTGGCCGCTTTTTTCATTGCGCTGGCTACGCTGCTGCTGCTAAAAGGGCGGCGGCGAACGGACGCGAGCAGGGAAACGGCGGCTGGATTGGCACTGGGCGCGGCCGGGCTGGCATTTGGCCACGTGCTGGCCGCGATTCCTTGGTTGCCGGGTGGATATACGTCAACAAGCAGGCGCAATCGCGTCGCCGCCTGATCGCGGCCGGGGCGATGGTTCTGACATGCATGTTCGCGGTAACACCCTGGATTGTTCGCAATAAGTTCGCTCTAGGTCAGGCGACGCTCTCGACGGCGATGGCCTGCAATCTCTACCGCGGTAACGCGGCGGGCGCGACCTGGAACATGGGAAGCAGAGCGTCCGAACTGGAGCCGGCGAGCGTCACGAGGCAGATAGCCAGGCTGCGAGAGGGAGACGCAGCCCAGCTCTACATGAAACTTGCTCGCGCGGAAATACTTGCCGACCCGGGGCGATTCGTGAAGCTCGCCATCGGAAAAGCGGTCAACTTCTGGCGGCTGTATCCGAATCCCGCGGCGCGCACGGTCGGCACAAGCCAGAAACTGCTGGGCGTGCTGACTTACGGTCCGGTCCTGTTTCTCGCGGCGGCCTGGTTTGTTTGCAACCGGCGCGCTTGGAAGCTGAACTTACTCTTTGCGTCCTACATGGCCGCGGCAATGCTCGTCTCGGCCATGACTGTCTCCGTCGACCGCTATCGCCTTCCATTCGACCTCTACCTGATCGTGCTCGCCGCGGGCGCTGCTGATAGCCGCCTCGCCCATAAGCCAGCGAGCGTCCGCCAAGATTGAGGGTTCGGTGTCTCGGTGTTTCGGGATTTGAGGAGCGAGCACAATCGTTCGAGTAGGGCACAAACGCCTGATTCGCTCCGGAAATCCCGAAACGAAGCGGCCTCTCGCTACAGGACCAAAGGCTCCAAGTCTAGTCCAACCGGTTCCCCGCGTTCATAAAACCGCCAACTCCAATGCTCCCAATCTCCGGCTTCCATTTCATCGTATATCGCAGCCTTCCGGTGTTTCGGGAACTTGTTCCCGAAACCAACTGCCCCGCCTTAGACGATCAAAGGCCGCACATCAAGCCCGACCTTTTCCGGTGTTCCGGTGTTTCGGGAACTTGTTCCCGAAACGAACTACCTCACCTTCCGGTGTTTCGGGAATCTTGTTCCCGAAACCAACTGCCCCGCCTTAGACGATCAAAGGCCGCACATCAAGCCCGACCTTTTCACCAAACTCGTAAAAACGCCAACTGGAGAATGGCCACTGCTCTGGAAGGGTGACCAGTCCCCTTCGAACGTGATTGGCATGAATATAGTTCACCTTCGCGTAGAGCTTCTCCTCGCTATAGATTGCGAGGGCTCGCGCTTGTTCCTTCCACACGGCGAAGCGCGCCTTGCCGTTGGCGTGACCCGCCATCGTCTCCAAGACCTTCGCCGCGTTCATATCCTTGGCGTGCGCTATTATCCTCTGTGCAGACCTTCCGCGCCATAACCGGTTGAACCGGTGCAGTTGGCCGCCGTCAGGCAGGAACACCAGCAGATGGACGTGATCCGGCATCAGCACAAATGCCGACACGTACCCAACGCACTCGGCCAGCGCCCTGCGAATCTCGTCGCACACGATATCCCGCACGGTTGCATTGTTGAGCAAGGGCAACCACTCTACAAACGTTCCTGTTATATAGTAGTAACTTGCCCCTATGTCGATGTTCTTCCATTCCGGTGTTTCGGGAATCTTGTTCCCGAAACCAACTGCCCCGCCTTAGACGATCAAAGGCCGCACATCAAGCCCGACCTTTTCACCAAACTCGTAAAAACGCCAACTGGAGAATGGCCACTGCTCTGGAAGGGTGACCAGTCCCCTTCGAACGGGATTGGCATGAATATAGTTCACCATCACGTAGAGCTTCTTCTCACTATAGATTGCGAGGGCTCGCACCTGCTCTTTCCACACGGCGAAGCTGGCCTTGCCGTTGGCGTGACGCGCCATCGTCTCCAAGACCTTCGCCGCGTTCATATCCTTGGCGTGCGCTATTATCCTCTGTGCAGACCTTCCGCGCCATAACCGGTTGAACCGGTGCAGTTGGCCGCCGTCAGGCAGGAACACCAGCAGATGGACGTGATCCGGCATCAGCACAAACGCCGACACGTACCCAACGCACTCGGCCAGCGCCCTGCGAATCTCGTCGCACACGATATCCCGCACGGTTGCATTGTTGAGCAAGAGCAACCACTCTACAAACGTTCCTGTTATATAGTAGTAACTTGCCCCTATGTCGATGTTCTTCCATTTCACAACGTCATATTAGCCGCACTTGCCGGATATCCCTGCTGGAGGTGGTGCTTATCCGTTTCGGGAACAAGTTCCCGAAACACCGACACGGGCTTGTATTATATTCATTATAGCATGCTTTCTGCCAAACGTTCCGGTGTTTCGGGAATCTTGTTCCCGAAACCAACTGCCCCGCCTTAGACGATCAAAGGCCGCACATCAAGCCCGACCTTTTCACCAAACTCGTAAAAACGCCAACTGGAGAATGGCCACTGCTCTGGAAGGGTGACCAGTCCCCTTCGAACGGGATTGGCATGAATATAGTTCACCTTCGCGTAGAGCTTCTCCTCGCTATAGATTGCGAGGGCTCGCGCTTGTTCCTTCCACACGGCGAAGCGCGCCTTGCCGTTGGCGTGACCCGCCATCGTCTCCAAGACCTTGGTGTTTCGGGAATCTTGTTCCCGAAACCAACTGCCCCGCCTTAGACGATCAAAGGCCGCACATCAAGCCCGACCTTTTCACCAAACTCGTAAAAACGCCAACTGGAGAATGGCCACTGCTCTGGAAGGGTGACCAGTCCCCTTCGAACGGGATTGGCATGAATATAGTTCACCTTCGCGTAGAGCTTCTCCTCGCTATAGATTGCGAGGGCTCGCGCTTGTTCCTTCCACACGGCGAAGCGCGCCTTGCCGTTGGCGTGACCCGCCATCGTCTCCAAGACCTTCGCCGCGTTCATATCCTTGGCGTGCGCTATTATCCTCTGTGCAGACCTTCCGCGCCATAACCGGTTGAACCGGTGCAGTTGGCCGCCGTCAGGCAGGAACACCAGCAGATGGACGTGATCCGGCATCAGCACAAACGCCGACACGTACCCAACGCACTCGGCCAGCGCCCTGCGAATCTCGTCGCACACGATATCCCGCACGGTTGCATTGTTGAGCAAGGGCAACCACTCTACAAACGTTCCCGTTATATAGTAGTAACTTGCCCCTATGTCGATGTTCTTCCATTTCACAACGTCATATTAGCCGCACTTGCCGGATATCCCTGCTGGAGGTGGTGCTTATCCGTTTCGGGAACAAGTTCCCGAAACACCGAATTCGAAGGGCTGGCAGGCTGCTATACTGCCGTTCTTGGTCTGCGGGTCGCCGCCCCCAGAGCTCCGATGCCGCAAAGCACGACAAGGATCGACGACGGTTCGGGGACGATGTCTTCCCAGAGGAACGCGTCGGTTGTCGACGAGTTATATGCGTATCCAACGACCCACGTGCTTCCGCCCGACGTGTAGACGCCCGTGGCCCCGGAATTTGAGTACACGCCCGATGGCAGGAGCGCACTCAGGTCGGCCCAGCTTGCCGCCGAGCCCCTCCACAATGCGGCGTGGGAGTGACCATTCGCGTCGGTGGTATCACCAACCTGCTCGTCGCCGGAGGTCCCAAGGGCCTCCGAGCCGAGCACACCCGAAGGGTTGAGATCTGTCCAGCCAACCGCGCTTCCATTCCACAGGGCGGCGTGCGTGTAGTTGTCGTATGGGCCGGTGGGGAAGGTAGCGGACCCCACCTGTTGTCCGTTGCAGACACCCCAAGCTTGCGACCTACTGGCCCCGGTGGGGTTGAGGTCTACCCAGCTTGACGCCGTCCCGGTCCACAGGCCGGCCTGTATGCTGGTGAAACTCGCATTGCCCACCTCCTGTCGCCTGAGATTGCAAAGGCCTGTGACCCGCTCGACCCGGCGGGATTGAGGTTCACCCAGCTCGACGCCGTCCCAGTCCACAGACCAGCGTAGGGATCTGTCGTGTCGCCGAAGCAGGCCCAGCCCGCCTGCACGCCGCCGGAGACGCCGCATGCCCGGGACTGAATTGCCCCGGCGGGGTTGAGGTCCACCCAGGTTGAGGCGCTTCCCGTCCACAGGCTGGCATGGCGATATTAGATGTCACCGGCCGGGCATGGGTAGCGGTCGGCACGAAGGTATATCCTGCCTGCTGGCTGACGGAGGTGGCGAGCGCCCGGGACTGGATGGCCCCATCCGGGTTGGCGCACTTTTTGCCATCATTTCGGAAGATGATGGTAGGTAGCAGAGATTGATGGCAATTTCATCCTCGGCAATGATTACCTGCTCGGTGATGTTCTCCACGATCTGCCGTTTTTGGGTTTCATCGAGGTTCGGCCATCGGCTGTAGAGGTCTTTCGCCTCAGAGAGTATTTCATCACTGGATAGGTGTTGGATCTTGAAGAAATCGATTTCAGCCTGCACCTCTGGTACCGTGGTTTCCAATCTGCTTTTGCCTCTCCTCCATCGGGCCATAGCGCTCTTTGAAACCCTGAGAGCTTATTGCATCATCCAGAAAGAGATTATAGGTCTTGTCCATTTCCCCTTTTAGCTTCTGCTCTTCATCGAGAAGGGACCGCCAGCAGTTCCTCCTTTTCCCGGATAACTCGGTCGGCCTGCGAGAGGTAGTTACTAACCTCCTCCGATGAGAAAAAGAAGCTCTTGAGCTGTTCGTGATACACCTCCTCCAAATCCTCCACGCCTATCTTTGTTCGGCACTTTTGGCAGGTATACTTCGGGGAGTTCGATGGCACATACATTTTGTTGCCGCACTTGCAGGATACCAGACCGCTGAACAGATGAACCGCCCTGCGCCCCGGCCGCTTGCTGGGCCTTGCTTGGCTGTCCAAAATGCTATTACATTGAGTCCACAACTCCTCTGACACAATCGGCTCGCAGCTGGTATACACCCACTCGCTTTCGGGCTTCAAGACCCAGCTACCGGTCTCGTGGATGTGCTTGGTATAGTTGGTTCGGTGGAGTCCCTTTGCCGTGGTGTCACGCAGCCATCTATTGATGCTTTGGGCGCAGAACCCCATACCGCCCCTGACCCTATAACCGGCTTCATTGAGGCGCGTGGCGACGGTCTTCTTCCGGCGACATTCCAGAAACCATTCGTAGATCAGTTTTCTGATCGGTGATTCCGCTGGGTCGAGAATCAAGACTTTGTTCTCCCACTTATAGCCGAAGGGCGCTTGGCCGCCCAGAGGCTTGCCGAGTTTGGCGCGAATAGGAACCGACGCCTGAACCCGGCTGACAATCTCTTCCCGCTCCCACTGGGCCATTGCCGCGATCATCGTGTAAAACAGCCTGCCTGCCGGGGTAGAGGTATCGATGGCTTCCTGAAGCGAGACTAGGTCGGCATCGTATTGATTGAAAATGTCGGAGAAGTCCAGAAGCTCCTTGGTATTGCGAGCCAGCCGCGCCAGCTTAGAGAAGATGAGACCGGAGATGCGGCCAGTCCTTATATCTTCCAGCATCTGCTTGGTTTCCGGACGACCCATCACTGACTTCCCGCTGACCGCCTCCAGATGATAGACTTCCCTAACATTCCACCCTTTGGCCTCGGCGTACAGCCTGGCTCGATGCTCGTGATGCTCCGGGCTTTCGCCCCTGGCCTGATCTTCTGTTGAGACACGAATCCAGATGCCAACCTGCTTCACCTTGTCCATCGATTTCACCATCCCTGAGAAGTTGCGTGTCCGTGATGATAACTCTGCCACGCGGAGTTGTCAAACTGTCCTGGGTCTGCCATTCGTGCGATATTCTGCTTGCGACAGGTTCGATCCCTCTTTAATATACGGCTACGCGAGACGCGACGTTCGACGGAACCGGCAACTTCCGGTAGAAGCAGCCTGCTTTATGGGTCTCCCGACATCTTCCAATTCTTCAGCATAATGTTGTAGTCCGAGTTATCCACTGTGCCGTCCCCGTTCAGATCTGCGTTGGGATTAGCCAGCGTTCCCCAACTGGCCGAACATGGCGGAAAAATCGCTGATGTTGATGACATTGTCTCCGTTGATGTCGCCGTTAAGCAGAGAGGCGTTTACGCCGAATGCGTCCCCAGATACGGTGACATTCTGCACAACCTTCTGCAGCCAATGACTTGCTTTGAAAGCAAAGTCGTACACGCCGGGGGCCACATTGGAAATTGTGTAGTTTCCGGCGCTGTTCAGATTAATTGTGGTCGTGCTGGTCGATCCACCGTGCAGCCTTAACTGTACGCTAACCGGCACCAGCGCGACGGGCGCAAGGTAGTCCTGCAAAGTCACATTGCCGCTAACGGACCTGCAAGGGGGCAGCCAGGCCGTTGAGATATCACCCTGATTTCGTATACACAACGCCCTCACCAGGCCGCCGTTAATCATAGTGCAGCTTGATACTCCCGTCAGGATAACAAAGCTCCCCACAGGCGGCATGACAACACCACCGGGCAGAATAATCCTCACGCCAGTCACCGAACTGCTGCCACTGCCGAGAGTGTTGCCATCAGAGAGCATCAATCCATCGTCCACGTAGGCAAAAGTCTCAGCCGGGTCAACGTAAGTGATCTTGCCCCAGGTTCGGACGAGGAGACCAATGTTGTTCAGGCCGGAGCCGCTGATCACGCCGGGCTGGACGTCAGACGCGCCGCCGCCGAGGAGCTTGTTCGGAAGCCCGAGCGGGCGCACTGACCCTGTGCCTGATTTCACGCAGGCCGTGGGAATTATCTGAGCCTCTCCGGTCTGAGCCGTTATTGTGCCGGCAATCCGCACCTTGTCGCCAACGTTGGGCGTTGACCCGCCGGATACGCGTATGCCGCAGGCTCGATTCGAATCTTCCACGTAATAGACATTGTTCGGCAGGATGGCGGTAACGATGCCGTCGTTGATTACTTCCTGGATGCCTTCCGTGCCGAGCTTCGCGCTTGCGATGCCCTGCGCTGGGGCGGGCACGGCGACAGGTTCATAATCCGTGGCATAGTTTGCGTCCGTCGCGCAGGATAACGAGTAATCCGGCGGGGATGTGTGACGGATTGTAAAGCCGGGCAGCGAAGCACTGGGCTGGATGGCGGTGGTACCAAAGTCTCCGTTGATCCATCCGCCGGGCCCTTGAGAATACCAGGTTACAGTCCCGCCTACGCTGTCAACCTCATAAGTCCAGCCAGTGGGAGCAGTGACCGCAAGCGGCGCGCCGACAGATGGCTCGTAAAACACGGTGAAGTTCCATACCGGCGCGGAGCCCTGGTTGGTTACGTTATAGTTGATGGTCCAATCGGTTGGGCTTGGCGTGGTGGTCCAGGTGACGGCTGTTTGCGCCGGAGCAGGGCTGGTTGCAGTTACTGGGAGGGCGAACGTGGGCAAAGCGCCGGATTGGCCTGTACCGGAGCCTGGATTCGCTACGGCGGTACAGTCAATGGTGTGGCCTCCTGTTGTGGCGTAGTACATCACGTAAGGGGCGACGCTCTTCCCTATGGACCAATAATAGCACAGGTCCAGCGCATCGCTTAAGGCACCTTCAGCAACGCTCACGCCAGCGTCCTTGAGGGCCTGCTCCAATAGCCCTCGCTCTTGGCTATTGTTAAGACCTTTAAGCGACCAAAGTGCCTTCGCCGTCGCGAGGCACCACTGGGGAACCGTGGTGTGCTGCGTTCCGAACAGCGTTTGCGCGGCGTCGGTGAGCGGGGTGATCTTTTGCAGATCGCCAACAACTCCCAGTATCCCACTTTGGTCTACACTCGCCCCGCCGGGTACGAAATTGAGTATAATAGTCACTAAGTTCGGCACCGTAGCGCGCGAGTCTTGCAAATTCAGGTGGAAAGTTACGGAATCGCCCTGCTGGTAAAACGTGCAAATCTGCGCCACCGAGCAGCCGGGACCGACCATCGCGCCGAGTGGGCAAGCTCCCATCATCTCGGTACGCTCGCCCCGGCGGACGGGTAATACTGCGCCCTTCCGGTAGTAGTGAAATCCACCCCGAACCATAGCCCGCCGATCAGGTCTCCCATCACCCATGTTCCGGGGAAGAGGTCCGGGGTGACTGTGACTTCAGCCGTCAGCGGGTTTTCGCCCGTTATAGTGTTGCTGCCGGAAGCCAGCCCATACGCTTTGTTGTCTTCGTTCCATACGGTGAGGCCGGTCCCGCCGGTGGGCGGCGTGGGAGCGCTGCCGATGTAAAGAGTCGCCGAGCCGGTGAGGACCTGGCCGGATGCCGTGGGCGCGGTCGCGGTTACGAGCACGCTTTTTGCGGTGGTTGCGGCCAGGAAGGATGTCTTGAAAGTCGTAAACCAGGTGCCACTGCCTCCACTTGTCATGGTTTTTGAGGGAATGATCGCGCCCGGAACGGAAAAGGAAAGCCGCACGGAGGTCGCGCCCGGCGCGTAGGCCGTTGCGGTTACGATTTGCCCGGCCCGTTACGGCGTTCGGCGAAAGGCTCAGCATGGATCCACCAGCGCCTCCGCTGGGGACCCACACCACCGCGTGCTCGCCGCTAGAATCAACGGACCAGCCAGCCACCTGCCCGCTGTCGCTGATTCCACAGGCGCAACTCTGTGTGTATCCTGGGAGCGTGCCGAGGCCTTGCATCGCCCCGCCGGGCGACCAGAGGAACGCATGGGACCCGGACTGGCCAACTACCTGCCCCTGGTCGTTTATCCCGTTAGCCTGGCTCTGGGTGTCCCCCGGCAGCGTGCCCATATCCACCGTTCCCCCGCCGGGCGACCAGAGGAATGCATGGCCGTAATCCCCACCGCAGCCGACCACCTGTCCCTGGTCGTTTATTCCGTTGGCCCCGCCAAGGCCCAGGTTCACCGTCCCTAGGAACGCATAACCTGCGGGTCCGCCATCGTAAAAGCAGGCTTCGAACGAGCCGACCACCTGGCCTTGGTAGTTTATTCCGCTAGCCTCACTCGAATAGCCCTCGCCGACGCAGACGGCTCCTCCGCCGGGTGACCAGAGGAATGCCATAGAGTCCCAACCCCAAACCCAGTTGCCGTAAGACGCCCCGACCGCCTGGCCCTGATCGTTTATCCCGTTAGCCCAGCTATACTCTAGTCCCGGCGGCGTGCCCAGGTCCACCATCCCTCCGCCGGTCGACCAGAGGAATGCATGGAGCCCGGACTGGCCGACCACCTGCCCCTGGTCATTTATCCCTTTAGCGCAGCTCGGTGGAGTCTCCCGGCAGCGTGCCCAGATCCACCATTCCCCCGCTGATCGACCAGAGGAACGCGTGCTGGTGACCAGTGGAGTCACTGGAGTAGCCGACTACCTGTCCGCTGCTGTTGATGCCATAAGCCTGGCTGTATGAGTCTCCTGGCAGCGTGCCCAGGTCCACCGCCGTATACTGCACTGCCTGGGCGCTGGCGCACGCCGCCAGAATGAGTGCTACGCCAACAAAAAACATCGCCGCTATCGCCTTCCCCATCTTGTGCCTCCAAACGAAAAGCCCGCGCACTTCCCGTATTGCTATTCCGCAACCCTGGAACTACACGGGCTTGTATAGTATTCATTATAGCATACTTTCTTCCAATCGTTCTGACCCTGTCAATCATTAGAGTAATGTCACCGGAATGAAGCTGCACTCCACGGATGGCCTCAACTGCGCATCTCCTGCTCGACTTCCCACCTGGGCCTGCCGTATTTGACCCTTGAGAACTCCATGATCTCCTCCTTAAGTGACACCTTTGCATTGGGCGGCGGCAGCGTTTTCGCGCTGAACGGCCGAGAAGTCGTGCCGTCGATCATCAATTTCAAATAGATGTGGTGGTTGGCGAGGGCAATCAAGTCGGATTTTTCAAAGACGGGGTAGAACTCCCTGGACATCACGCTGGCATCGTCTATCCCCACCCGGAACGAGATAACCGTTCCCACATTGCCGAAAATGGCCGACCTGACCGGCTTGTCCAGTTGATCGATGTATTGGTGAGCCAGGATCAGATTCAAACCATACTTGCGGGATTCCGAGAGGATATCCGAAAACGCCGGGGTGATGAAGTTGTGGACTTCATCGACGTAGAGATAAAACGGCCTTCTTTTCTCCTCCGGCACATCGGCCCGGCTCATCGCCGCCAGCGTGATCTTGCTGACCATCAACGCTCCCAGAAGTGCGCTGTTGTCTTCGCCTATCTTGCCTTTGGATAGGTTGACGATGAGGATCTTGCCCTCGTCCATCACCTTGCGCAGATCAAATGAGTTTTCCTTTCTGACCTACAATATACCGAAGGGGCAGGCTCGTCAGAAACTGCCCTGTCTTGTTAAGAACCGGGGCGATGGCCGCCGAGCGGTACGATGGCGAGAGCTTGCCGAACTCCTCAACCCAGAACTCTCTCATGTGCGGATCGCGCACGCTTTTCAGAACGTTCAGCCGAAACTCTTTGTTAATGAGGAGCCTCGGCACGTCCAAGAGCGTGCTGCCTGGATACTCAAGCAGAGTAAGAATGGCGTGCCGTAAGATGTGCTCCAGTCTTGGCCCCCAGGAATCCGGCCAGATCTTCTTGAAAACAGAAATCAGGCCCGAGGACACCAGGTGCCGGAAGTCGGGAGGGACGTCCTCCAGAGGATTGAATGCAATGGGATATTGAACATCTCCCGGATTAAAGAAGATAACGTCCTCCATCCGCGCCTCCGGAATATAACCAAGCACCTGCTCCGCCAGATCCCCGTGCGGGTCGATCAGAGCCAGTCCCTCTCCCCGCCGAATATCCGCGACCAGCATATTCGCCAGCAACGTGGACTTGCCTGTGCCGGTCTTGCCAATGACATACATGTGCCCTGACCGGTCCCTCTTTTTGATACCAAAAATGTCCTTTCTGTCCCTGTAGTCTGTGATGGCAAATGGGGTGATCGGATTCTCGTTAGTAGTGTTGCTTGCATACATAAACACACAATATCAGCCCCACGCCTACTAGAAAGCAGTGAAGTATTACCGCTTGGCGCAAACACTCCCGTCTTGCTGTGCTCCCTGGATGGGCTAGTCTATGGTTAGGGCTCAATCAATTTATATCTATGGAGGCACAACCTATGTCAACCCACGTCGGCAGGCTCGACATCGAGTATCTGCAGCGACCAGGCGGAATAGCCTACGAGTTCATTACTTATCTGGCGGCGAACGCCAACCGCGTCGGTCACGGATGCGCCCTCGGCTTCTATCTCAAAGCAGAGATGGAGACAACAGCCAAAACCTTCTGTGACCGTCACGATTCCGAGCCGGAGGAGTGCCGGGAAGTCAACGACTGGATAGAGACCCTGTCCTGGGACGAGGACGGCCGTCTGGCGCTCGCGTTCAACTGGTAAAGGGGGATCAATCAATGGCACGTTGGACAATACGCTTTGACGCTAAGGCTACGGTCAACGTCGAGGCGGAGACGATGGAAGAGGCCCTGAGGGCCACTGTTAAAACGCTGATGGCTGTCGGGCTTTCCGACGCACCTTCGGAGCTTGTGGACTGCGCAATCATAAAGATCATCGTGATCGACAAAGATGGACAGGCCCAAGGCGAACACAACGATCCAAGCAGTGAAACAACTGCTATCTAACCCAAGGCCGCTCAAAACGGGCGGCCTGATTCTTCTCAAGGAGGGAAATGACAAATGCATGGTATGAAAACGAGAACGTTAGAAACCGACTCGTCATCTTCGGTCGGGCCATTCAAGGTGTTGCACCCTATGAAGTGATAATCGAGCCTGATCGCTCCAAATGTCACGGAGGCTCTTGCTCTTTTGAATGGCGACGAATTACCGTCAATCCGACCATTTTCCAAGTGCCGGAAGCGGAACAATATCGACTAACTAAAGGTCTGCTCGTCCACGAAGCCGGTCACCGACGACATACCATTCCCACCGCGCTTCCAACTATCGTTCGCGAAGTCTCCAATATCCTGGAGGACGAGAGAGTGGAGCGATTGATGTGCCAGGAGTTCGTGGGAGTCAGGTGGCTACTGCAGAGATTATCCGAGAGATTCTACGCGGAGACCAAACCGATAGATGAGGGCTCAGATTCTTCCGCAGAGGTAATCCTTTACATTCTGCAACTGCGCTGGGCCACCCGGATTGGTCAACCGATCAAAGGTGGTCTGTCAGCAAAGAACCGGCTGCTTTGGGAGAAGGTTGAGCCGCTTGTTTACGAAGCTTGGGAGGCACAAACGTCCGAGATCGCGGACCGCAATGCCGCCGAGATCTTAGGTGTTCTGGGAGTCCCGGAACTAAAAATTGGAATCAGCACAAACTAATGAGAGGAGGAATTGTGACCTTAAGACCACCCATTCCCTGGTTTGGCGGCAAGCAACAAATGGCAGGCAAACTGCTGCCACTCTTTCCGGATCATCGAACATACGTTGAGCCCTTCGGTGGTGCCGGTTCTCTTCTTTTTGCCAAAACTCCAAGTCCGGTTGAAGTCTACAACGACCTCGACTCAGACTTGGTTAACTTCATGCGCGTCCTACGCGACCGCGATGGCATGTTCCCCGATTTTTACAATAGGGCATGCCTCAGTCCTTACAGTCGTGAAGAATGGCTGTTTTGTCGAACTCATCTGAACGATGATCCGAACCCGGTTGAGCGGGCCCGGAGGTTCTTTGTTCTTGCCAGATTTTCTTTTAGTGGACTGGTCGGCAACTCCTTCGGCATTGCTATAACAGCTTCGAGCGGAGGAATGATCCAGCAAGCATCTGCTTATCGGAACGTGATCGGTATCCTCCCACAGCTCAGCGAGAGATTGGTCTCTGTTCTTATTGAGAACAGGGACTTCCGTAAAATCATCGAGGTCTACGATACAGAAGAGACACTCTTTTATCTCGACCCGCCGTATCTGGCCGAGACCCGCAGAGGCGGTGTATACCAGCACGAGATGACGACCGATGACCACCGCGACCTTGTCGAGATTCTGCGCCATATCAAAGGCAAAGCGATGCTGTCCGGCTATCCGAGCGAGCTATATGATTCCCTGGGCTGGAATAAGCGCGAGTGGGAAATCTGCTGCAAGGCCGCCGGTAGAACCAGGGCCTCGGGACTCCAAGGTATAGGAAAAGTATCCGCTCTGCAGAAGCGGACCGAATGTGCTTGGATGAATTACTAATGACGGGCTCAGGCTGATTGCAACCGATCACAAAGTCGATTACCGATATCCCGGTTGCATTTGAACAACTATTCTAGAGGTCTACAGTCCCCATATGGTTTGTATCAACGGCCCTGAACAGACAGGTCATCTACCCGTACCGCTTAGTCGGGATCAGGCACTCTGATTGAGTTCGTGGCCTCTTGAATTTTCTTGCCTTCTGTGCCCCAGGCTTTATTATCACACTCCGCTTCCACTATGTATATTGGACGAACTTTGGACCCACCGTAGTTGGCCGAATTGGCAATCGCCGTAACAAGAATATATCGATGCGCGCCAACGTCTACCCGTCGCACTGCCGCGTGAACTGGCTGTCCCTTGTAGGTGTAGAAACTTGCACTAGCTACAGGGAACTTCTTGAGCTTATATGGTCCCCTGACGAATTCAGTGTAGTTCTTCCTCCACTGCGTAACAACTCCAGCAACAAACTGTTCCGGAGTTTGAAGCCGCTCGTTGGCACAAAAACTGCGGAAACGCAAGAATGTCTCTGGCACGTCGTCCGTTCCGTGCATTGCACTACGCGCCAACTCGACGCCGATTACCGTTTCTTCTCTGCGAGGACCACTAAAGCTCTTCCAGTCGAGTCGGACCCAACCCGATGGTACCATAATCTGAGCCGGGTATCCTTTCCCCAGCCAAGTCGGCACATTCACTGTCCTGCCGATGCTTCTCGTGGATCGCGTTCGAGAAGTGCCTTTCACGCTGGTGCCGCTTGCCTTGTCGCAGGATGACCAAGCAAGCGCAAATACCATCAGTGGAAGCAAGATAAACAGATGAGATTTCTTAAGTGCCATAGTTCTCCTCCTCTGTCGGACATTACATTACGTCAAGAGACGAACCCAGCAGAACTCACGCAGTCCGATGCCGTCCATCACCTTTTAGAGCCAGCCTTAAGAATATCGCCAATTATCGTGCCCACACTGACTTTGGGCCTGGGCTTGGGCTGGGAGTTGGCCCCAGAATCCGGATCGGGACTTGCCTCGTGGTCATCGTCTGTCGAAGATGCAGAAGCCCCAACGAGGTTATGGCCAGTAGCCGCACGCCAGATACCTGCCTTGAACAGGATCTTTAGCCTATGATAGTTGGGAGCGTCTATCAAGGACTGCCAGTAGACACAACCTTTTTCGTAACGTATGCACCACCGCCGCAATAGTGCTAATAGGCGGATTCTGAACATCCACTTGTGATTGCCATACGGCCACAATTTCACAAAACTCGTCCGGGGCGTCGAGCATGGCATAATCTTCACTACCCGCGTATTTGAATATATCCGTTTGCTTTCCGAGCGTCGTGCCGAGGGCTCTATTTGTCTTCGTCAAAACCTCCGCAGGAACTCCGTGCCATGTCTTGGGCCAAAAGGTATTGTTGTACTGTATGCTGCCAATCCGCTTGCAACCAAACCAGTCGACTATATCCGGCATGTCGGTACCGCCGTGGCTCGCGAACACGTTGTCATAGTTTTTGACGCCCGTTGAGTCCAACTTGAGCGGAATACTACCGACAAGCACCAGACCCCCGCCTTCCGTCACGTACTTCTTCAGCCGGTTTGCTATATTTGGGTTCGCTGCGTTCAGGTTGTTGATTATGACGCAAGAGTAGAAGTCCAGCTTATTCGGGACCGACACTGAAGATTTATATTGCAGCCCGAGACTCTCGACCATCTCTTTGCACTCTGGCTCGCCCATGACAACTTCGAGCACGGGCTTGAGGTCAGGCTTGACCGCTGGCTGCCTAGCTTCTGGTTCTCTCGAGGGGGAGTCCTCATTGTCAGACCCGGAGCTTTCGGCCATAACAACTTGTTTAACGGAGTCGTAGGTAATAGTCTTGCCCTGGAGCCTCTCGATGAGGGAAACAGGCACGTAGATTGTTTTTTCATCGACGACTACAACCGACTCGGCAGCCACCTGGCCATCGATACGTATGTGCCTCGATTTGATTACGTGATTGGTAGGCGCTGCTATCGCAGCGGAAGCAGCGATCAGGATAAGAATTGCGATACACGACAATCTTTTCAGCATTTTATCTCTCCTTAAATGATTTGTCTGGTTCTATCCACTTTCGACGCATCAAATTGCACAACGTTTCACCGCAACTCAAGCACCCTTGACCTTTTTTGCAATCGATGTCTTTGGATCGATGCCGATCTCTCGAACATCGGCCCCGTAGGTCCTTTTCTTAGTGACTAGAACTTTGGTCTTCACGAACTTATTGCCATTCCAAGTGTATCTCTTCGAGGTGGTACCTATGACGATCCGCATGCGACTCATTGCTCGCCCAATCGGGATACGATGACACTAGCACAGCCGGTTTGCTCTTCGATTTCCTGAAGATGCCCGTGAAACCCTCTATAGTCTGAATGCCGTCGGCGACTGGCACAAACTTGCCGTTACGCCATACCACAGCGTAGAACAAGCTGTTGTAGCCATCCGCGTAGTAGCGCACACCGTCAAAGAGCAAAGCAGGGTGCGCTCCACCTGTGATGGTCTCAGCAGCAAGGCGGCCAACATAATAGGTGTTGAATGTCCCGCTGTCGTTATGATAGGAAAGCTTCTTCGAGTACAACACGTGGCCGGCCCTAACGATGGACACGACCGGCGCGGGCCGACGGTCATCCGAGCCGGTTGCAAGGTCAGGCTGCTGGATGGGTTCGGCTGCGTAGGCTGTCTCTTCAACGCCATCGCCGTCGAAGTCTGCAGTTACAGTCATGGTGATCTTGTAGCCTTTGGGACACCAAGACTTCTCGGTAGCTGAGTCCTGTTTTCGCTTGATCTTCTTGCTCAGCGTCGCAATTTCGCCTTGAAGGGACGCCTCAGCAATCCTCGGCGACAGCGCCGCCAGCGCAAGCAGACATATCGCGAACTTGACAACAGTTTTCATAGCTCAATCTCTCCATAACTTACATTTAGGCTGAAAGACAGGTCGTGCGAAACAGAGCCGACCACATCCCCCGCCGTATGCACGGCGGATCAGGGATAATAGGCGAACTTCCGGGCATTTTTGCCCCTCAACGTGCAGACATTGGAAACCCGGTGCGTGCGCAGGTCATAACGTTCGAGGATAGGGTTGGCGTCGCCATCGTTGCCTACCGACGTAAACAATATGGTGGAGTCCGTCTCCCAAACTGCTTCGCCGACCATGTTGCGGACCTTTGTCGGTTTGCCAAAGGGTATGACTTGCAGCATCACGTCACAGCTGATATCATCGGCTTGCCGAAGATAAAGAAGTTTCTTGCCATTGGGCGAAAGATTCAGGCCTGCCCCATTTACTTCCGCCAGTTTGAAGACCTGAATGATCTTCCTTTGCTGAATTGATCCGTAGATAAAGCAGCGACTATCTCGCTCGCTGTTCCTATTATGTTTATATAAACTTGCAATAAAATGATCATTGTCCCGAGCGGCCACCAGTTCCTCAACCTGATCCGAAACCCTGACCACATAGGTGTTGTTCAATCTAACTGCATCGTTAGCCCTACTGCCTCCTGAATACAACACGCCGGAAGGCAGGAGATTCGGCGAATGTCCTCGCCGCAGGCTCTTTAGGTTTTCCGGCGTGCCAACATCCATTATGTTTATGTATTCTGCGCTGACAGACGTTGGGCCATCGGTATACGAAGAGAAGATAAGCTTGCTTCCATCACGCGACCATCCAAGCCCATCTACAGTGGGCTCCACTTTGCCAAACTTGTGAAGCTGCCAATCACGCTTAGTCGCCAGGTCAACAACGCGAATTGCACAGTTGCCTTGCTTCTCAACCGTGGTTACATAGGCGAGCTTGGCAGCATTGGCCGCCTGAGCTAAACTAAACGACAGCAGAATCAGCAGAGCCGAAAGGTTCGTCAATCTCTTCACCGAAATACCTCCGCAAACAAAATTAGCATTCCCGTCTTCGTCTCTATACTTTATGTCTGTTCCAATGTCCTTCTTTTCTGCTCTGCAATGTCTGGCTTTTTGACGGAAACGTCTTTACAATCTGCCTCTGTAGTGATATAAAACAAGTGTACCCTACGACTGACTGTTTCTACGGTTCGGTCCTGAATGCCCCCAACCAAAGTCATGTCGCGTCGCCCAAACACCCCCTGACGCGGCATAGTAACGAAAGGCCCCTATGAACTGCCTCTTATATGTCCGCGTTCCGGTGTTTCGGGAATCTTGTTCCCGAAACCAACTGCCCCGCCTTAGACGATCAAAGGCCGCACATCAAGCCCGACCTTTTCACCAAACTCGTAAAAACGCCAACTGGAGAATGGCCACTGCTCTGGAAGGGTGACCAGTCCCCTTCGAAACGGGATTGGCATGAATATAGTTCACCTTCGCGTAGAGCTTCTCCTCGCTATAGATTGCGAGGGCTCGCGCCTGTTCCTTCCACACGGCGAAGCGCGCCTTGCCGTTGGCGTGACCCGCCATCGTCTCCAAGACCTTCGCCGCGTTCATATCCTTGGCGTGCGCTATTATCCTCTGTGCAGACCTTCCGCGCCATAACCGGTTAAACCGGTGCAGTTGGCCGCCGTCAGGCAGGAACACCAGCAGATGGACGTGATCCGGCATCAGCACAAACGCCGACACGTACCCAACGCACTCGGCCAGCGCCCTGCGAATCTCGTCGCACACGATATCCCGCACGGTTGCATTGTTGAGCAAGGGCAACCACTCTACAAACGTTCCCGTTATATAGTAGTAACTTGCCCCTATGTCGATGTTCTTCCATTTCACAACGTCATATTAGCCGCACTTGCCGGATATCCCTGCTGGAGGTGGTGCTTATCCGTTTCGGGAACAAGTTCCCGAAACACCGAAACTTGCCCCAACGTCGATGTTCTTCCATTTCACAACGTCATATTAGCCGCACTTGCCGGATATCCCTGCTGGAGGTGGTGCTTATCCGTTTCGGGAACAAGTTCCCGAAACAGCCGAATTCGAAGGGCTGGCAGGCTGCTATACTGCCGTTCTTGGTCTGCGGGTCGCCGCCCCCAGAGCTCCGATGCCGCAAAGCACGACAAGGATCGACGACGGTTCGGGGACGATGTCTTCCCAGAGGAACGCGTCGGTTGTCGACGAGTTATATGCGTATCCAACGACCCACGTGCTTCCGCCCGACGTGTAGACGCCCGTGGCCCCGGAATTTGGGTACACGCCCGATGGCAGGAGCGCACTCAGGTCGGCCCAGCTTGCCGCCGAGCCCCTCCACAATGCGGCGTGGGAGTGACCATTCGCGTCGGTGGTATCACCAACCTGCTCGTCGCCGGAGGTCCCAAGGGCCTCCGAGCCGAGCACACCCGAAGGGTTGAGATCTGTCCAGCCAACCGCGCTTCCATTCCACAGGGCGGCGTGCGTGTAGTTGTCGTATGGGCCGGTGGGGAAGGTAGCGGACCCCACCTGTTGTCCGTTGCAGACACCCCAAGCTTGCGACCTACTGGCCCCGGTGGGGTTGAGGTCTACCCAGCTTGACGCCGTCCCGGTCCACAGGCCGGCCTGTATGCTGGTGAAACTCGCATTGCCCACCTCCTGGTCGCCTGAGATTGCAAAGGCCTGTGACCCGCTCGACCCGGCGGGATTGAGGTTCACCCAGCTCGACGCCGTCCCAGTCCACAGACCAGCGTAGGGATCTGTCGTGTCGCCGAAGCAGGCCCAGCCCGCCTGCACGCCGCCGGAGACGCCGCATGCCTGGGACTGAATTGCCCCGGCGGGGTTAAGGTCCACCCAGGTTGAGGCGCTTCCCGTCCACAGGCTGGCATGGGGGTTACCAGATGTCACCGGCCGGGCATGGTAGCGGTCGGCACGAAGGTATATCCTGCCTGCTGGCTGACGGAGGTGGCGAGCGCCCGGGACTGGATGGCCCCATCCGGGTTCAGGTCGACGCAGCTTGACGCAGTTCCGCTCCAGATCGCCGCGTGGGCTCCGCCGGGGCCGGAGTCACCCACCTGCTGGTTGCCGTACACGCCTTCGGCCGATGAAACCGCTCCAAGTGGATTGAGATCCACGACGGTCCAGTCGGTCCGCGCCGGCGCGGCGGCCGCCATCAGCAGAATCAGACATGCTTCACAAAGTAGAGCCGTTCTTTTCATGTTCTTCTCCTCGGTCGCTGTGGACCCCAATTGTAGTGTGCCATGAGAATGAGCGGTTGTCAAGGGGTGATAAAGAGCCCAAGCGCTCATCCCTGACGCAGCCCGCCATACCGGATCCGACCTGGCATCTGTGTTCGCTGCTCGGCCCGAGATCGGGCCAATCATGACAGCAAGACTGAGCTATCATAGAAAAGGCGAAAAGCGGCGGGACGACGCAGTGTTCCGCAGCTAGTTGCTTGGATAGATTTTTACCCCGACGTCCGGTACACGTGATAGCCGTTGACGTCCGTCCTGTCAGCGGCGAGGGTTACAGGGAACGTCAGCACGCCATTGTCGAGCATCTGGTTAGTGAGATCCGGGTTCATCGACTGGCCCGATAGCCCGGACTGCGTGTCGAAAAACTCCACCGTATAGCCGATGCCGCTCCGCAGGTCCTGCATATCGACCGACACATTCATTGTCACCTGAGGCACGGAGACCGAGTTGACCACAACGTTGTACCAGTAGCTATCCTTGTCGTCTATCCAGAGGTGGCAGTTGTGATTGGTCAGGTCCTTTTGGCCCCATGCGCGAACCTCGGTGGTGGGATCGTTGGTGGATGGATCGACCACGCTGGCGGTTGCGTCGACGTAGTTACCGTTCGAAAGCGGGATGCCGCGCATGAAGTTCTGGTAGGCCTGGGCGTACCTGTAGAGGTTGTTCATCCTTATGTTGGCCTCTCCGTAGTATAGACTGATAACTCCATACGGATTGATCTGCGCCCACTGAAACTTGCGATACCATACCCCGTTTGTGTCCCATGTTAAATATGGGTCTTCCCAGGAGTACGCGCCGGTCATTCCGGAAACAGCGCCTATGATCTCGGAATTCGGATCCATCGTGGGTTTCTGAACGTATCTCGTCGCGCCACAACCCACTTTCCGCCCAAGGGTGTAGTTGTACATTGCCGAGTCCTGATCGCACCTGTTTTCGTCGAAGCCTCCATTAGGAACCACCGCCACCGCCTGAGCGGTGTCGTCGTGGAGCGAAATGTCATCGAACCAGACATCGCCGCTCGCGGCGTCGAGAACGCAGTTTAGAATGAGGTAGGTGTCGGGCATGGGGACATAATAGTCTTGAGACGGTACGGTAAACTCGTAGTTAGCCTGCGTCCAGACGTAGGTGCCGGTCACTGTCCAGTCCGGGCCTGCAAGGGCCAAAGCGTGAAGGGTCGGCGTGTAGTCGCAATCCGGAGAGGGATAGAGAGCAATGTAGGGGCCGCCTTCCGTGGCCGGGGCGCTCGTGATGTTCGTGCCCTTCATCAACCAAGTGAGCGTGTAACTGTGGCCGGGTATAACCGGGAAAAAGTCCGATTCGCAATTGACGCGGTTGCCCAGTTCTGCGACCGCATTTGAAAGGTGAAGACTCGCGGGGGGGCTATGGTACGTCGTGGTGTCGAGGTATGCCGATATGTCGCCCTGCCATCCCGGATACAAATACTCGATCGACTGACTCGCCAACTCCCCAGCATTGGTATGCCAGTCCGCGTAACCCAGGTCGGGGTAGTCGGTGGTGTCGCCCCAGAACTCTGCCGCGGGATAACTCTGCCACAGGGATGTGGTGACCAGGTGCTTGTTAGGGTCATTGACCTTGAAGTAGTTCGCCATGTTCTGCGCCGCGCCGTAGCATGCTCCGTTAACAGGGTCGCCTTCGTTGGTGAGTTCGAAGGAATGGATGCTGGTTGCATAGCCGTAACGCCCGATTATGTACCGCCAGAAGTACTGTTGATAGACCCGGCTTGCGTAGCCTGGCCATCCGTAGAATAGCGTGTTGGTCGAGTCGTAGGCGCAACTGGTACCATTGGCGTTCATGCCACTAAACTCCTCGTCCAACTTCTCCCCCAAAATGACTTTTAGATATATGCCGTTCTGCTTGGCGCTCTCCACCATGTAATCGGCTCTCCACATTTGGTACCTGAGAGTAATTCATCTCGGCGTCGAAGTTCGGCAGCCAGACCAATTCCGGTCCGAGCGGACCGTCGTAGATGTCCTGCTCCCTGACGGAGAAGTTTGTTGCATAGACGTGGCTGGTGGAAGGGGCGCCTACGACCTCAACGTTTACATTTGGTATGTTGCGGACGCCGGTTAGGGTGACCACAGGAAGTCTTAAGTGGGTCCAGTCGTTATCTCCCGTAAGCGGAAGACCGCCCAGGGGATTAACTGTATTGGGCTGGTAACCCACGACGTTGTTGGCGATGATGTATGCCTGCCCGGATCCCAAGCCGACTGTCTTGACATCGGCGGAGACGAGGTAGCGGGTTCCGGGCGTCACGTCAACGGATGTGCTGATGTCGTTACTGCCGGCTATATCGACACAGAAGAGCTGACCCGGTTTCGCGTTGGCGCCATAGCCCAGCACCACGTTTAGTCCTTGTCCCGTGCCGTCCGCCCAGCCGTGGCAGCCATGTCCGTTACTATATATGCCGAACACCGCTAGATCGTTCGTCGCGTTCCACCAGACCCTCAGCAGGTTCCAACCGTTCTGGCTGAAGAAGGGGTAAGCAACGTCCTGAGCGTAGGTGGTCCCCGCGCCGACGTTCACGCCATTGACCATGTATCCGGGGTTTTCAGTCCCGCAGAAATTCGGGTACGTGCCGTCGGAGGCGCAGAAATATCGGTTGTCCGTGGGGCTGACCTCGACGAAGCCGGGGCTGACGGCCGGGCCAGTGCAGGTGAATGTATTGGATGCCGGCATGTAGGTCAGCGTGCCCCGGGAGTCGGTGATTCTTATCTTGTACTGCCAGGGGCCGGCGATGGACGGAGCAAACCGGAGCTTCCAACAGGGCGTTCCGCTCGGGTAGAGCCAGTCGGGACCGCAGCCGTTCTGTATCAAGCAGTTGCCTCTCTGGTAGTCCTGGAAGTAGAACGCCGGCTGAACTATGGCGTTTGCGTCGTTGCCTCCCCAGGCCGTGCCGGGGGTGTTCGGGTCGCTTGGCGGCAGGAACAGTCCGTCGACGGATATGCCGACGCCCGCTGGCACCGCGTTCGGCTGCTCCGCGGTGTTGCAGGCGGGGGATGGATCATAGGGCCAGTACGGATTTACCAGCAGGTTGCCAGAGGTGTCGACGTTTCCGGCAGCGGTTGGCGTCCCTGGCACCACGCCCGTTATGTCGAACTGCAGTTCGAACTTGTCGTAGAGTGACGTTGGGCCGGATGGCGCTGACAGGTTGGAGATACAGGGGCTGTACACCGTTAGGGCGAACGCATTAAAATCTCCGTCGAATGAATTCGCGGCTACGCCTAGCACAAAGTCCCCCGTCGGGGACTGGGATCCCAGTCGGCGAAGGCCGACTTCGTGGTTTTGTAGCCCCGGTTTCAACCGGCAGGAGCAGGCAATCGGTTGGTGAGGGATTTTAGTGCGTTTGCCCTGGTACACCGTAATGTCGCCTTGACTTCGGGGCCGGAGCACCCGAAAAATCTGGCCGTCGGAGCGTTCGTCACTGCTGCTTATGCCTGTTACGGCAACATACCACCCCTGCGCGGGCGGGACTATCGGAACGGCGGAGCTGCTTTGCCAATCCCAGCCTACTCGCACGCCATGACCGTGGGACGTGCCATCATCCAGTGGCAGTTCGTTCACTTGCGATCCGTCGTAGATATAGAAGCACTCTTCAGTCGGGTAGACCGCTTCCACCGTGCCGACGCACTTTACCAGGCGGCCTTTGTTGTAGGGACCGCACGCGGCAGGTACCGTGACGCCGGGGTAGGTTCCGCCGGAGAGGCCGTTTCCGCCTAGATATGCTTCGGTGGTCGGCATCCAGATTGCGGGCAGGGGGCTTGCATGGCTCACCCAGGTGACGCCGGCGCTGCCCGCCTGGAGATACGCTTCTCCGTTCGTGTCGATATTGAGGGAGCCTTGAACCGTGACCATGTCTCCGCCCAACACAGGCGACGATCCCGAATACTTCACTCGTATGGCATATGCTGTCCCTGGGGTGCCCGGATCCTGCATGTAGAAGCAGTTCGTAAATACGTCCGTACCTGCGGTCACCACGAGACCCTGCGAGCCACCAACGCTCAACACCGTAAGGGCACCGTAGCAGAGCGCGTCCCGAACCAGCGTTACGACGGGGAACTCATAGGCCCCGATGTCGACGTGCGCGCCCATTATCCTCGGATTCCCGTCGAGGTCCCTCTCCAGGCCGGAGGAGTCCACGGCGGTGTCGTCGCCGGCGTCGATGCAGGGCGAGCCGGTTTGCAGATGATAATCGCTGCCGGCGGAGTCCACGAAGAGCGGGTCGGCGGAGATGTCCGTCGCGCCGGGACTTGGGCCCTGGTAGTTGTGCGGATTGCCGTAGACATCGTTATGGCTCAAGGTCTGGCCGGACATGATGCGGTTACATCGTACTCCGTAGGAGCTGTTGAAGGCGATTACGTTGTTCGAGATCGTGTTCGACGACACCGTTGTCCTCAGCCCCGTGGCGTTGGCGGTGAGGGTGTTGTTAGCGACGGGGCCGTTGCTGCCTCTGAGATACATGCCGATGCTGCCGCCGGTGACCAGGTTGTTCTCGACCGTGACCCCGGAATCGAGACAGTAGATGCCCTCCGACGAAGCGCCGGAAATCGAGTTGGCGAGAATATTCGCCTGCGAACAGCAATAGGAATAGATTCCCACCTTCCGGTGTTTCGGGAACTTGTTCCCGAAACGAACTACCCCACCTTAGAGGATCAAAGGCTGCACATCAAGCCCAACCTTTTCACCGCACTCGTAGAAACGCCAACTGGAGAATGACCACTCCTCTAGCAGCATGACCAGCCCCCTTCGAACGGGATTGGCATGGATATAGTTCACCATCGCGTAGAGCTTCTTCTGGCTGTAGATTGCAAGGGCTCGCACCTGCTCTTTCCGTACGGCGAAGCGGGCCTTGCCGTTGGCGTGACGCGCCATGGTCTCCAAGACCCTTGCCGCGTTCACATCCTTGGCGTGCGCTATTATCCTCTGAGCAGACCGTCCGCGCCATAGCCTGTTGAACCGGTGCAGTTGACCGCCGTCTGGCAGGTACACCAGCAGGTGAACGTGATCCGGCATCAGCACAAACGCCGACACGTACCCGCCGCATTCGGCGAGCGCTCCGCCGATCTCATCGCATACGATATCCCGCACAGTCGCATTGTTGAGCAGGGGCAGCCACTCCACAAACGTTCCCGCTATGTAGTAGTAGCTTGCCCCTATGTCGATGTTTTTCCATTTC
Organism: uncultured bacterium; assembly: GCA_963823885.1. Lineage (GTDB taxonomy): Bacteria > Armatimonadota > UBA5829 > UBA5829 > UBA5829 > CAWGNL01. Next base: position 60,398 of record CAWGNL010000096.1, on the reverse strand, counting down.
ACGGTATCATGTTAGCCGCACTTGCCGGATATCCCTGCTCGACGGTACGCCTGCTCGTTTCGGGAACAAGTTCCCGAAACACCGAATACTGGTCGCACCGCGATCGTCCGGCCGATCGCCATCCCCATCGGGAAGAAGACACCGATCCGGACGACGCCCCAGGCAATTGTTAGGACGGTACCGGCGGTCGTCCACTTGACCCCCAGATGCAGACAGATCTGACCCACAAGCGTGAGAGCAGCGATGACAGCCACGCAATATGCGAGCGCAGCCAGCAGGGCCGCTACGACGACCTTAAGGAAGGCAGACATGTAACTTTTTCCTCCTGAGCCGGTGACTGATTAGGCATGATGGGACCAGGGGCTACCACGGCGTCTTGGCAAAGAAGTGGTCCGTATAGAAGTACGTGGCGTCCCAGCAAGGCCCCTCTTTGTAGTAGCCGAAGGACACTGATTGTCTGCCATAGAAGCAGTTCGGTGTTTCGGGAACTTGTTCCCGAAACGAACTCGCTCACAAAGGCCGTGATCGACGCGCCGCAAACCCGCGCCGCCGCGGCGATATCCTCGTACACCATCTGCCGGATATCCGGCCTGCTCAGCAGCAGCAGCCATTGGGTGATCGTCCCGGTTATGTAGTAATATCCCAGCCCTATGTCGATGTTCTTCCATTTCATAGTATATGGTATATCGCGGTCTTGGCTCGGCCTAGTGTTCCCTGTGCGTTACGCCGCTTCGTTTCGGGATTTCCGGAGCGGACGGTAAGTACGCATCCTCATCATCACGCCGTGGCCGCTCCTCAAATCCCGAAACACCGACTCCACCCACGCTGTGTTAGCGAGTGCCGTCGTTCCGTACCGTATGCGAGCGCTACCGGCGTCGCGCGGTTGGCTTCTTTAATAGCTCCCTGGCGAGAGCGCTCAGTGGGTCTTTTGGATCGTTGGCCACTCTTGCGACGTAGGTGCGGAACGCCTTTAGGCTGTCCTCCGTACCGTACAATATGTACAGTGGGTTGTTCTCATCCTGCGGAGACAGGTGCAGCAGTTTGCTTACGAGATTATGCCCTTTTGTCGAGAGTTCCGCCACATGCAGCACACCCCGCGGGTGCTTTGCGACGGCCTCTTCAGTCAGGCCGACTATTAATTCGCTGGTACCTGCGTCGCTCCGTGTGGTCAGTATGTCATGGAGAATCTTGAAGTCGTGGTTGTGCTCGTACAGCGCATACAGGAGATCAATGCTAACGTCGTCAAAGCTGAACGGACGGTCGGACTCTGGGCCGATTCGCCATTCCCACCAAAAAGCTGCGTGAGTAAGGTAATTCCGCACCTTATGATAGTTAACGCCGTACCATGCGCACACATAGTAGGCTATGAATCGCTGAGACGTGCCCCATTTCGTCTCACCAGAAAGTCCGTTCAGAACGTTGGCCCGCTCGCGGACGGGAACTTCGGCTAAATTATCCCGCAACGACCTGAGGTACACTTGCTCAGGGCCGGGCGTTCCGTTACCGCTGAACGGCGTTAGCTTCTCGATAGTGCCGAACTCCTTCATGTCAACTTGAATTGATCTCTGTTGCACAGCAGAGGCGTCGCACAGCACGCGCGGCGACAGGAGTAGTAATACTCCATAAAACCCGACCATCGAAATCGTCCTGACTATTGATGCTTCGCGCATCGAATTCCATCCTTTCCGGATCGTTTTGCCGATAGTTCCCGCCCTTATTGTTGCGGTCCAGCGTGGCTGCTCGGTACTGCACTTTCAGCGGTACGTGGACCGAAGCGGACCCGTGTGCCGCCCCGTGGAGAACATATTTCACCCACCAGTCCGCCAATGTTCTTGGATTGGCTGGTATCGTCGCTGACGGTGCCAAGTCCGCCCTGTGAAGTATGATGCATCCACTCGAGCAGTGGTAATAGATTTCACCGTTGATGCGCACATGGTTGGGACCGGAATAATACGGAGGATTCGCCGCCGGTCCCCAGTCGCCATGTATGTGGAACGCGCTCGGGCCGCGAACTCTATAGGGATGAGGCTCGACGTGAATGAGGTAGGCGCCAAAAGTGGCGGACGGCACGCCTTCCACGTGATTACTAACTCTCCAGGTTATTGCAGTGCGCCAGTTGCCAGGCGGCATCGTGCCATTGGGATTTGTCCAGTCCCAGGTACTGACCGCTTTGGGCTGGCCATGAGTGCGTTTTGACGCCTTGGCCTGTGCTTACCTTCAGCGACAGGGTGCCCTTGCTGCCATATTTGTATGGTCCCGCGGTATACGATAAACTCGCGGGTGTCGACCCGACCTCGGCCCCCCTGTGTATCTCGGTTATAACCACGACCGGGTTATTGCCGCACACAGAGATCGGGGCGACATACAGCACCGTCGCGCCGCTCGAATGCACCACCACCTGGATTCGCTCGTAGGCCTGTGCCCAAAAGTCATCGGTGGCGGTGACTTCTATCACATGCACGCCCGGGCCGATACCCAGCGCGCCTGCGTGGAATGTGTATGTGACCGCGTTGGATGCCGGAGTCACGTCATAACTGTCCACGGATAAGCCGTCGATATCCAACTCGACATTTATTATACCGTACGAGGAGAAGCGCGCGTGCGCGGTATCCGACGCGGTGACGATTATGTCGCCGATGGAGCTGACCACCTCGGTGTCGGAAAGGTTGGTGATACTGACAACCGCGAGGTCTGTCTTCGTCGTGAACGAAAGGTACACCGTCGCTGTCGGGTTGGCCCCGGTGGAATCGGCTGAAGCGATCACTCTGTAAACATACTCCGCATTAGAGTCGAGGCCGGTAAGCTGGAATATCTGAGGGGTGGCCGGCGCGGCGTTGGTAATCGTATGCCATTGATAGGCCTGCACGTTCGGACCTGCCTCGGCGTATTCGATCTTCGCGGCGACAGGCACTGGGACCAGGCTGGAGTAATCCGACAAGACTCTTCGGAATCGTAAGTGATATCCATCTCGGTGGGAGAAGCGAAAAGCAGGCTTGTACTGCCCATAATGGGTCCGTTTCCCGTGGTGAGCGTGCCTAGTGACGACACCGCCGACGCCCCGCTGGTCGGGTCGGTCGCGACCACGCAGTAGGTATACGTCGCGTTCGGACCGGTGCCCGGAATCCAGGCCGTATGCGTGACCGCCGCGCCGCCCGGAGCCGCGATCTTCCCATATACGCCGTTGTCATCGTCCGACTCGTAGATCAGATATCCGGTTGTCGGAACGCTCGTTGTCCACGCCACGCAAGCGCATGAGCCTTGCACCAAAGTATTCACGTTGGATATTTGCGGAGCGCCCGCCGGATGCTGGATTACGACCTCGGTCTCCGACGACGCATCGAGCAGTTCGTCTGTATCGGTCCGCTCGACTACAATTCCATAGAGGCCCGGAGGAACGGGATGACCAGCGCTGTCCAATCCGTCCCAAGACACGGAATTTGCTCCCGAAGTGACAGCCAGCGCGGACGTGATGGCGCGGATGACCTCTCTGGATGTGGTCCCATTCAGAACACTGGCGGCGGTAACGGCATTTTGGTAGCCGATGCAGGTATCCTGCTGGTAGTTATCCACTACGTACACGTTCACTGTATCCGCACAACTGGAGGTGAATTGCAGTGGGATGCTGCCGTTGGTCAGAGGATCGAACCGCGCATCCGATGCCGGGCTGGTGGTCGTGAAGCCGTTGACGAAGTAAGGCGCGGATGCCGTGGCCTGCAAGCTGCCGTTGCTGGTCCGCAGGTCCAATGTGTGCGGTCCGGGTGTCTGATCCTCGCTGATATAGAATTCGCCTGTCGAGTCCGGCGTTACCGTCTGCCAGGTAGTGCCGCCGTCGTACGAATAGGAGACCGACTGCGCGGAGTCGGTATAGCCGGATGCTTCGCCGTCGTCGCTGTCGTCTCCCTCGTCGGGAAAGGTGAGGGTAACTGATGGAGGATCGGTAATATCAATTTGCGCCGTCACGCACTGCGATTCGCATCCGGCCCCAGCAATTACTCCCGAATCGTCTCTTGCGAAGAGGACCAGCGTGTACGTGCCGGAGCCAACCGGATCACCCGAATCATCGTTGCCGTTCCAGGTCATAGCGGTGCTTCCGGGGCTGGAGTACTCCGTCAGATTGTCGATATCGACGCTATCTTGATTGATGTTGTCTCCGTTCAACCAGGACCTTACCTGGTCGCCGTCGGAGTCGAAGATCGTGGCTGTCAGCCTGGCCGACTGAGCCTGGGGCCTCTCGACCGGCTCCTGGATTGTGACTGTTATGGTGAGCGGATTGCCACTGACCATAGGATACTCTGGGCTATCCGTCGTAAGGAGCAAATTCGGGCCAGCCTGTGGTTGGGTCGTGATAGTTACCGGGTAGGTCCCCGAAGGCGGGCAGCCGCCGGACGAATCGACCGCGAGATCCCACACAACGCTCTGGTCCGTGCCTCCGTCGGTCCGTCCCGTTATTATATCCCCACTATCCGTGCCTACCTGGACGCCGCAGCTTGTGACATCAGCGCTGAGCGTGTAGTGGATTTCCGGCTCGTCGTCGGGTCCCGAAGCTGAGTAGACGTCGTAGACAGTAGGCTTCACCGTGATCGTTGCGCCTGTGGAATCTGTTGTGTGGTCGGAGAAGCCAAATCCGATTGTGTAATGCCCAACGGGCGTAAAAGGGTCCGGGGCCCAAGTCACAGAACCGCTGTAGGTTCCGGAGGAATCAGCCGTGCCGAGGTCGATTCCCACCGAGTCGATAGTCGCGCCGCTGGAATCGAGTATAACAATCGACTCGGCGGTCGAATCCGTGGTGCTCCAACCTACTGTTGTGGTGTCACCGAGGGCAGGCTCGATGCTTGTGGGCGAGGCAGCGGCGGAGTCGACCGCGTCAACCTCGATGTAGCTCACCGTAAACGATGTCCACGGCCAACAGGGTGGTACCGTGGCGGGGTTGCCGAGCCGGATCCCCGTTGGACGTGTGGTTGAGTTGCCAATGTGGCGGTTGTTAGCGATATCCTGAGCCACTCCATCTATGAGAAAAGCCTGAAGTCCATTGGAGTAATCCCACTCAAGGGTGTGGGGATCAAGGTCCATGCCGGAAAGATTAGCATTCGTATCCGCCCAGTACGACCAAATTCCATTGCCGTTTGCCGCCGTTACCACTAATCCATCTCCGTACGGGTTGATGCTGGTGAATTGCATGCCGACACGCAAAACGAATGCGGCGCTAGTAGGGAAAGGATTAGGATTGAGAACCAGGCAAGGGAATTGGCCGGGGGCCCCGCTCGTTGACAGAGAGAGCCCATCGCTGATAATGTCGACGTTGCCGCCGTTTGCGTTTACTGTCCAATTATCGAGTGAGCTGAAATCCTCGTCAAAGTAATCGTGTCCCGCAGCACTGCTGTCGACGTCGGCGCAACGGACAAGCCGAGATCGACTGCTGAGGCCTGAGTCGGTCCTGAACAGGGTCCGGCTGCCAGACCGGTTGTCAAAGCCACTGCCCATCGCGGTTATTTCTGCAGCCAACGGCAGCCCCCACGGCGTCGACATGCTCTGCATACCGAATTCCGACTGCACGGACCCCGCGCTGTCATCTCCGTACCCGGCAGAGTCCATGAAGACTATCGGCGTATTGGAACTTGCTGCACTAGCAACCGACGCGAGCACAACGAGAACAGCGCAAAGCGCAAAGGATACTTTCATCTTGAACTGCATTAGAACAACCCCTTTCTATTTTTCGGTGTTTCGGGAACTTGTTCCCGAAACGAACTCGCTCACAAAGGCCGTGATCGACGCGCCGCAAACCCGCGCCGCCGCGGCGATATCCTCGTACACCATCTGCCGGATATCCGGCCTGCTCAGCAGCGGCAGCCATTGGGTGACGGTCCCGGTGATGTAATAATATCCCGGCCCTATGTCGATGTTCTTCCATTTCATAGTATATGGTATATCGCGGTCTTGGCTCGGCCTAGTGTTCCCTGTGCGTTACGCCGCTTCGTTTCGGGATTTCCGGAGCGGACGGTAAGCACGCATCCTCATCATCACGCTGTGGCCGCTCCTCAAATCCCGAAACACCGAAAGGTGTATGTCACGGAGCCGGACGCCGGGGTCGCGGTCGGATTGTCGACGGACAGGCCGTCGACGTCCACGTCACCTTGCGTCTCCGCTCACCCGCACTATATTGATCTTTGATCCATCGGCATAAGCAATCCTCGTGCCGTCAGGAGACCAGGAGAACGGGCAGCCCATTGCTGGCTGTATTTCCTCCCAATCGGAATATAGCGTTGCCACGGTCGCGTTCTTGCCCGATTCCAAGTCGTGCAGCATTATCTCCCAATGCTCTGATCCCTGCAAGTGCGTAAGACAGGCCAGCAGCTTGCCGTTCGATGATGCTCTGGGGAAATTCAAAAGGCCGTACTCGTCCACCGGAAACGTCACCAAGACCTTGTCCTGATGCAGCGAATACGAATCACTGCGCCATATCCGCCAGCCGCCGGGTTTGGTGTCAAAGGCTGCAATGTAGAATACCGGCTTATGAGGGCCGTGGAGTGAACCGCAGAGAGTCACCCAGCCCCCGCCTTCCTCTTGGGGCACAAACAGCTTACGAGCTTGCCCCGTAGAAACAGAAAGGATCTTGACGTACGCACCCCTGGGCATGACGCCACCGCTGAAAAGTAAGGTGTGGGAGTCGGTATCATAGTAAACGTCGTCGGGTCCGCCAAAAGCCGACTCCATATCCTGGCGGTTCTGAAAGCTGGTGAAACTTCGGCTGACAAGCCGCTTCGATTTACTATCATTCAAACTCATGTTCATGAAATTAAATAAATGTGTCCGCCCACTGTAACGTGCGGCTGCCCAGCCAATGCGATTATCGTCCAGCCAGAAGAGGGCTACGGGGATGCCCTGCCCACGCGTCAATGTGGCTAATCGCCTGAGCTTCACAACCTGGCCCTGGTTCGAGAGCGACACTAACCAAATGTGTGCTCGAAGCAGGTCATCCCCGTCATCACGGTCCCTATCGGATGTGGAAATAAAGGCAATGCGATCTCCACTAGGCGACCACGCGGCGGAGGACAACTCGTAGCCTTTCAGAACGCGCCACAGATCGGGCGGTTCTGCCTTGCCCCGATCGCCTACGGAGCGATTAGGCATCGCCGCGGCCACCAGGGCAGCAAGCATGATGCCTAAAGCAGCGCTTCCAACGCCCTTGTTCATTCATTTTACACCCTTTCTGTCGATGAGTGCTTACCGATGCCGGATCATCACCCGATTTGCGGTCGCAACCCACTTGCCTACCGGTGGTATTCCACCGTCAGCGGCACATGCGGCGATTTAGGCCCGTGGGCCGCTCCGTTCAATACCCATTGCGTCCAGCAATCCGCCAACGTGTGCGGACTGGCTGGCGGCTCAGCGGGGAGAGCCAGATTCTCCCTGGTACCGACGGGCTCGCGCGAATGGTGGTCCAATTCTCAGTTCCTGCCGTGTGGCCGGTTGCCGTTATTTGATCTTTTCCGTGGGCACCGAACCCACGTCGATGATCTTGATAATCGACTTGTCCGCGTAGGCAATCTTCTTGCCATCAGGGGACCATGAGAATGGGCAGCCTATGGCGGGTTGCAGATCCTCCCATTCGTCGGAGGTGGTTGCCACTGTCCTGTCCCCGCCCGTCTCCAGGTCGTACAGTATTATCTTCCAGGTCTGTGTCGTGTTGGGTTCGGATAGGTAGGCCAGCGTTTTACCATCCGGCGACACTCTGGGAAAGGCGAGATCCCCCGGCGAATTGACGAGAACCTTATCCTGATGCAGGGAGTATGAGTCGCTACGCCATATCCGCCAGCCTGCCCGCAAGGCTGTCGCGACGTAGAACTCCGGTTTTTCCGGATTCCGCAGGGATCCGCATACGGTCACCGGAGCCGAGTCATCTCCGTCGAGCACGAACAGCTTGCGAACTCCTCCCGTGGACAGGGAAAGAAGCTCGATGAACATACCGCCCGAGATGGGACCACCGGTGAAGAGCAACGAGTTGGAGCCGGCGTCGTAATAAACGTCGTCGGGTCCGCCGAACCCCGACTCCATACCCACGCGGTTCTGGACGCTATTGAAGACCCGGCTAATGAGACGTTGCGGCTTGCCGCCATGCGATCCCATCCGCATGAGGCTGAAGTTATGCGTCCACCCCCGGTAATGCGCGGCTGCCCAGCCTATGCGGCTGCTGTCCAACCAGAAAAAGCGACGCTGGAATGCCCTGCTTGCCCGTTCGGGTGGCTAGCCGCCTCAACTTTGGTGAACTGCCGCCTGACCTCACCTTAAGCGTCCAGATGCTGGCACACAGCAGGCCGTCGTCAGAGTAGTTTTTGTAGCTGCCCGCCGTGAAGGCGATACAGTCGCCCTTCGGAGACCACACAACCGAAGATAACACGCACCCCCTCAGAACATGCCAGGGGTCGCTTGCTTTGCCGCCCTGAGCGCGTAGGGGGCACTCGGGCGAGATCGCGGTTGCCAAGGCAGCAAGGATGACCCCTAGGGTGGCGCTTCTAAGAATCTTAGTCATTCGGTCCATGTCCTTTCTGTTCGTAGAGTGTTTATCGACACCTGGGAACCCGGTAAAATGCACATTTGCAACGATTCTCGTCGACACCGGACCATGCGCGATTTGTCCGGGAATTCCCTCGCCTACTGGTGGTATTCCACTGTCAACGGTAAATGAACCGAGGCAGGCCCGTGCTGCTGGCCCTGCAAGACCCACCCGACCCAGCAGTCGGCCAACGTGCGCGGATTGCCTGGCGGCGTCGCGGACTGCGCCAAGTCCTCCAGGTGGAGTACCGATACAACCATCCGAATAGTACCAGAACATTTCGTAACGTCCGGTGATGTCATCATAGCGCCATCCGTGTTCTGCCCTCGAGAGGTTATGCACCCAGTTGCCGTGGATATGGAATCCGTTGCGGGAGGGCACCAGGTTCGGATGCGGATCGACATGGATGAGGTATGCGCCGAAACGACGGCTAATAGGTAACCCCTCCACTTGATCGAGGCCACCTGATTTGACCCTGAATGTTGTCCCGATACGCCACTTACCCGCAGGCATCGTGCCTTCGCCGTAGTTCGAGTTCATCGAATGCGCCGCTTTGGGCTGTCCACTGCTTATTGTGTTTTCCTTGCGCGGTATGTACAGTCAGTGTCAGAGTGCCCTTGCTGCCGTGAATGTGACCGCCCATTGACCACGGTTTCGCGCTATAGTCCAACGTGGCGGGTGTCGACCCAACCTCGGCCCCACGAGGTATCTCGGTTATGATTACGATGGGGTCGTTGCTGCAAACAGAGCTTGGGTTAATCGACAATGCCCGCGTACCGCTCGAATCGACCCCCACCTGGATTCGCTCGTAGGCCTGTGCCCAAAAGTCATCGGTGGCGGTGACTTCTATCACATGCACGCCCGGGCCGATACCCAGCGCGCCTGCGTGGAATGTGTATGTGACCGCGTTGGATGCCGGAGTCACGTCATAACTGTCCACGGATAAGCCGTCGATATCCAACTCGACATTTATTATACCGTACGAGGAGAAGCGCGCGTGCGCGGTATCCGACGCGGTGACGATTATGTCGCCGATGGAGTCTGACCACCTCGGTGTCGGAAAGGTTGGTGATACTGACAACCGCGAGGTCTGTCTTCGTCGTGAACGAAAGGTACGCCGTCGCTGTCGGGTTGGCCCCGGTGGAATCGGCTGAAGCGATCACTCTGTAAACATACTCCGCATTAGAGTCGAGGCCGGTAAGCTGGAATATCTGAGGGGTGGCCGGCGCGGCGTTGGTAATCGTATGCCATTGATAGGCCTGCACGTTCGGACCTGCCTCGGCGTATTCGATCTTCGCGGCGACAGGCACTGGGACCAGGCTGGAGTAATCCGACGAGAGGCTCTTCGGAATCGTAAGTGATATCCATCTCGGTGGGAGAAGCGAAAAGCAGGCTTGTACTGCCCATAATGGGTCCGTTTCCCGTGGTGAGCGTGCCTAGTGACGACACCGCCGACGCCCCGCTGGTCGGGTCGGTCGCGACCACGCAGTAGGTATACGTCGCGTTCGGACCGGTGCCCGGAATCCAGGCCGTATGCGTGACCGCCGCGCCGCCCGGAGCCGCGATCTTCCCATATACGCCGTTGTCATCGTCCGACTCGTAGATCAGATATCCGGTTGTCGGAACGCTCGTTGTCCACGCCACGCAAGCGCATGAGCCTTGCACCAAAGTATTCACGTTGGATATTTGCGGAGCGCCCGCCGGATGCTGGATTACGACCTCGGTCTCCGACGACGCATCGAGCAGTTCGTCTGTATCGGTCCGCTCGACTACAATTCCATAGAGGCCCGGAGGAACGGGATGACCAGCGCTGTCCAATCCGTCCCAAGACACGGAATTTGCTCCCGAAGTGACAGCCAGCGCGGACGTGATGGCGCGGATGACCTCTCTGGATGTGGTCCCGTCTTGGCATGGCCGACGGCAGCAGGCCCTGGTCTCAATCATTTACTGGTTCCGCTTACCTCCACTATCTTCATTCTCGTCCCGTCCGCATAGGCGATCTTCTTCCCGTCTGGTGACCAGGAGAACGGGCAACCCATGGCGAGCGGCCCGTCCCCTGTATATTGGGAAGTGGGGGCAGCCAACAGTCTTTCTCGACCCGTTTTCATGTCATGCAGCTTTATCTCCGCGAACCCCCTCGTACGGTCGTTGATCGAAAAGTATGCCAGGAACTTGCCGTCCGGGGATAGCCTGGGAAAGTAGAGGTAATCCTCTGGTGCAGTAACGAGGACCTCGTCCTGCCGCAGAGAGTATGAGTCGCTCCGCCATATTTGCCAGTCCTTTGCGCGCAGGGCCGTCGCGATGTAGAACTGGGGCTTTTCAGGATTCCGCAGCGACCCGCACAAGGTCACGGGAACCGAGTCGTACGCATCGGGCACGAACAGTTTACGGGCTTTGCCGCTAGCGACAGAGATTACCATGACGTAAGCGCCGCTCGGCATCGCGCCGCTGCTGAAAAGCAAGGCGTGGGAACAGGCGTCGTAGTAAACATCGTCCGGAGCGCCGTAGGCTGACTCCATAGCCGGACGGTTTTGGGAGCCGGCGAAGCTCCGGCTGATAAGACGCTTTGGCCTGTTATCACCCAACCCCATCTTCATGAAACTGAACGTGAGTGGATATCTTTCAGAGCAATGCGCGGCGGCCCAACCAATGTGGTTGTCGTCTAACCAGAATAGTCCTACGGGAACGTCGTCCTTCCTCTTCAGTCGGGTAAGCCGTCGCAGTTTTATCGACCGACCTGATTGCGGCACTGGCGCGACCCAAATGCCGCCAGAGATGAAGGCAATGCGGTCTCCCTTTGGGGACCACGCAACCGCCTCCACGGAACCCAGAGTAAGGCTACTGAACAGTTTCCACGAGCCCGCCGGCTCCTGGTTCCTAGCCGCGGCCCATGCGCACAAAGTCAACGTTAATGCCAGCATAAGCGTTGCGCCCACGCGATCAACGTTTCTGCGCCTACGGATCATTTAGCTCACATCCTCTCCTGATCGTTCGACCGACGACACACGGTCGCATCATTGCGATTGAACATGACTGGAGTACTGCACTTTCAACGGTACGTGAACCGAGGCCTTTCCATGCGCCGCCCCGTTGAGTACATATTTCACCCACCAATCCGCCAGCGTTCTTGGGTTGGCCGGCATCGTGGCTGAAGGTGCTAAGTCCGCCCTGTGAAGGATAATGCATCCGTTAGAGCCGTGGTAATAGTCTTCACCGTTGATCGCCACATGATTAGGGCCGGAATAATACGGAGGGATCGCCGCTGGTCCCCAGTCGCCATGGATGTGAAATCTGTCCGGGTGGCGAACCCTGTAGGGATGAGGCTCCACATGAATAAGGTACGCACCAAAAAGAGCGCTGGTGGGTACCCCTTCCACCTGATACGCGCCGTTTTGCTTTATCCTCCAGGTTGTTGCGGTGCGCCAGTTGCCAGGCGGCATCGTGCCATTGGGATTTGTCCAGTCCCAGCACAGGCCGCTTTGGGCGGACCACGACTGCGTTTTCATACCTTGGGCGGTGCTCACCTTCAGCAACAAGATACCTTTGCTGCCGTATTTGTATGGTCCCGCCTTGTACCGATAAACTCGCGGGTGTCGACCCGACCTCTGCCCCACGAGGGATTTCAGTTATGATTACAATAGGGTTGTTGCTGCAGACGGAGCTTGGGTTAATCGACAATGCCCGCGTACCGCTCGAATCGACCCCCACCTGGATTCGCTCGTAGGCCTGTGCCCAAAAGTCATCGGTGGCGGTGACTTCTATCACATGCACGCCCGGGCCGATACCCAGCGCGCCTGCGTGGAATGTGTATGTGACCGCGTTGGATGCCGGAGTCACGTCATAACTGTCCACGGATAAGCCGTCGATATCCAACTCGACATTTATTATACCGTACGAGGAGAAGCGCGCGTGCGCTGAATCCGACGCGGTGACGATTATGTCGCCGATGGAGTCTGACCACCTCGGTGTCGGAAAGGTTGGTGATGCTGACAACCGCGAGGTCTGTCTTCGTCGTGAACGAAAGGTATGCTGTCGCTGTCGGGTTGGCCCCGGTGGAGTCGGCTGAAGCGATCACTCTGTAAACATACTCCGCATTAGAGTCGAGGCCGGTAAGCTGGAATATCTGCGGGGTGGCCGGCGCGGCGTTGGTAATCGTATGCCATTGATAGGCCTGCACGTTCGGACCTGCCTCGGCGTATTCGATCTTCGCGGCGACAGGTACCGGAACCAGGCTGGAGTAATCCGACGAGAGGCTCTTCGGAATCGTAAGCGATATCCATCTCGGTGGGAGAAGCGAAAAGCAGGCTTGTACTGCCCATAACGGGCCCGTTTCCCGTAGTGAGCGTGCCTAATGACGACACCGCCGACGCCCCGCTGGTCGGGTCGGTCGCGACCACACAGTAGGTATACGTCGCGTTCGGACCGGTGCCTGGAATCCAAACCGCATGCGTGACCGCCGCGCCGCCTGGAGCCGCGATCTTGCCATATACGCCGTTGTCATCGTCCGACTCGTAGATCAGATATCCGGTTGTCGGCACGCTCGTTGTCCACGCCACACAAGCGCACGAGCCTTGCACCGAAGTATTCACGTTGGATATCTGGGGAGCATTCGCCGAACCGCCATTCCCCCCGCTACGTCCAGCAGCAGAACGATGCCTATCCAGACAAACTGATCCAATCCTGGCGGCGGGCAGTACAAATCAGACATTGACTGCGCTATTAACACAACACCGATAAACGCTAGAATTAGGTATATGATCCCTGAAATTGTCCAAGTTGTGTTTCCGGGTGCGGGTTTCCTTACGGCGTATACTAACAACTGCAAAATTCCAAGCGCCAGCAGCACAACCATGCCTATGACAACACTTGGATTCAATACCTGGCGGAAAGCACGATCAAGCACCTGTGAATTGAACATCTCTCCGACATCTGACTCAATATGCCATAAAGAAATCACTTGAATCGCCTGGCTATAAAATAACCATATCAAACATATTCGCGAAAATACTATAGATAAACGCATTGATTTCCTTCCTTATGGATTAGTGACCATGGTTACTTGGTATAATGACGTGTCAATACAACCTCATGGCTATCATAGTCGCGGTATTGGGTTATCCAATCATTAAATCGAATCCCGTAATCCGGGCTGGCTGAAATAGTAGCGTTGGGCGCAATAAACATGCCAGCGTGACCGATCTGCTGAAAACGTGACCAAATGCTGCACATTCCTCTAGCTGTGACGTCGCCAGCCGAGCCGTTCTGAGGTGCAGACAATATACTCAGGCACGACCAGTGATAGCTGTTGTTGGACAGATGGTAAGCGTCTTCTGGTGTCCACCTATTATACAGCACTTGATAATCCGGATCTTTGCCTGGCCAATCCGCAGGATACTGGAAATGTTTGTGTTTGTTGCCCAGCACATATGCATCTCCAACTGCGGTAGTGCACTTGTTTTCGCCTGGGCGCATAGTTCGTCGTCCCGCACGTTCCACGACGTTATCTGTTTTCTTGTAACCACCCAGATTATACAGCATAAAGGCAATCGCGTTCATTTGGCTGGTATTATGCGGCGCGAGATTGTATCCCTTCGATATCCATCCTTGGACAACGCCCTGGGCGATGCCAGCCCAGGTCTGTTGGCTGGAGGACTGCGTTGTTTCCCAACATTGCAGAACCTTCAGGGCGTGCTTAAGCGACAGTTCATTCGTCACCAGCGCGGACCGATGGTTTTGAGGCACACCCGGAGAAGACCCGGCCCCGACATCCAGAGTGTGCACCCCGGTTATAGATACTTGCAGTTTAGTGCTTGTTGCGTTCCAATAATCATCATAAGCAACGGCTTCAATCAGATGGACGCCGGGGCTGAGGTCCAGCGATGCTGCGTGGAATGTGTATTGAACGGAGTTACTTCCAGTGCTCTTATCGTAACTCTCAACTTGATCGTCGTCAACTTACAACTCCACGTTCGTTATTCCCGGGGTGGAGAACCGGCCGTGAGTATCGCTTGCGCTCACGACAACGTCGGAAATGCTGGACACTGAAGCGCCATCCGTGAGGTTGGTTACGCTGACCGAACACGGGTCGGTCTTCGTGTTAAACGTCTGAAAGCTGGACTTGGTGCTGTTAGCCCACGTGCTGTCGGCTGCAATTGTAACGCGATAAACATATTCGGCATTCGCCTGTAAGCTGGAAAGCGCGAAATTGTGCCCTGAATTTCAGGGTTGTATCTTCCAGCCTCTGCCAGTTCATTGACGTGACGCTCGGGCCGACCGGCGCATATTCTATCTCCGCGGCGCACGAATCGGTTCCGAAGTAATTCACCTGGGCCGTAGTCGAGCTTGTTACCAGAGAGGCTATCTTACCCATTTGCAGCCCGTCACCCGATGTCACGCTCTGCCGGGCGGAAATCGCCGCTGCGCCCGTTGTCGGGTTGATCGCCACAACGTAATAATCGTATACCGTGTCCGGACATGTCGCTGGAAGCAATACGCTCTGCGCCGTGGCAGCCCCGGCAACTGATACCTTGCCTACAGGGACGCCGCCCATATCGTAGGCGACATAGCCATTGGTGGCCACGTCGGTTATCCAGTTCACGGTAACGTCCGGGCCTATCGCTACCGCATTGCACGCGACAATTTGCGGAGAGCCTGACTGGCGCTGTATTATCACTGCAACCACTGCCTGTATGTCAAGCAGCCCATCGGTATTCGACCGCTGAATCACGATATTATACACCCCAGGGGGCACGGGGTTTCCGCTGCTGTCGTTGCCATCCCATTGGACGGTGTTCAGAATTGTGGAGACTGGTTGGCCGGTAGACAGTGTCACGACGGTTGTTTCCGAGACAACACCGTTGAGCAGGTCGGCGGACGGCACAGGCTGCTGGGTGGAAATGCACACCGACCCATCGCTGTGGACGAGCAGGTTTGACTGATCATAGGGGTTTGTCACATAAGCGTTGACGGTATCCGCACACTCGGAAGTGAACGACACACTAATGCCGCCCGTTACTTGAGGATCGAAAACGGCATAGCTCTGCGGTGATGTTATCTCCAAGTCGTTTAGGAAATACGGGAGGGATGCGCCAGCCGCGCTCAGACTGCCGTTCTGGCAGCTAAGGGCCATCGTGTGCAAGCCGTAACTCTGGCTTACCGGTATGAAGAAGTAGCCCGCGGAGTCCGACTGCACCGAGCCAGACGTTGCATCCGGCTGACCGGGATCCTGGGTGTAGCTCACCGTGCTCGCATCGGTATAGCCTGGAATGCCGTCTGGCGTCACGCCTAAGCTGTCACCAGAGTCGCCGTCATCCACATCCGTTGGCCAGATAAGTGTCGTGGCGGAGGCAGAAGAGTCGGTAACGGTGACAGGCACTGTAACGCAGTTAGATTCGCAGTTGATGTCGGTACCGGACTGTAAGCCGGAGTCGTCATTTGCGAATAATGCGAGGGTGTACGTGTCGGATCCAACGGGGTTGCCCGAATCGTCGTTGCCGTCCCATGTCATGGCGGTGCTTCCGGGGCTGGAATACTGCGTCAAGTTGTCGATATCCACGCTATCTTGACTCATGTTGTCTCCGTTCAACCAAGACCTCACCTGGTTGCCGTCGGAATCGAAGATCGTGGCTGTCAGCCTGGCCGACTGAGCTTGTGGCCTGACAACTGGCTCCTGGATCGTGACTGTTACGGCAAGCGTACCTGCTACTGAGCATGGAGTACTCCTGGCTATCCGTGGTAAGCAGCAAATTCGGGCAGGCCTGTGGCTCGGTCGTGATGGTCACCGGGTAGGTCCCCGCGGGCGGACAGCCGTTGGATGAGTCGGCGATGCCGTTCCACGTGACGTGCTCGTCCGTGCCCCCCGAAGTCGGTCCCGTTATTATACCACTATCCGTGCCTACCTGAACGCCGCAGCTTGTGACATCGGCGCTAATCGTGTAGTGAATTTCCGGCTCGTCGTCGGGTCCCGAGGCTGAGTAGACGTTGTAGACAGTAGGCTTCACCGTGATCGTCCCGCCTGTAGGGTCGATTGTGTCGTCGGTGAGCCCGAATCCGATTGTATAATGCCCGATGGGCGGCCAACCGTTCTCGTATGAGGGCCAAGTCACGCTGCCGCTGTAGGTCCCGGACGAGTCAGGCGTGCCGAGGTCGATTCCCACCGAGTCGATGGCCGCGCCGCTGGAATCGATTATTACAATCGACTGCGCGGTGGAATCCGTGGTACTCCAGGTTATTGTCGTGGTATCCCCTAGAGCAGGCTCAATGGTTGCTGGCGAGGCAACGGCGGAATCGATCCCGTCAACCTCGATATAGTACACCACGAACGACGTCCAAGGCCACGCACCCGGTACGGTGACGGGGTTGCCAAGCCATATCCCCGTTGGACGTGTGCTTGAATTGGAGACGTGGAGATTGTCCGTCGTATCTTGAGCCACTCCGTCTACGAGGAAGGCCTGAAGTCCGTTGGAGTAATCCCACTCAAGCGTGTGGTAATCAGTGTCCATGCCGGCGCAATTAGCAAACGAATCCGCCCAGTACCACCAGATCGTATTCCCCTCCGATCCCGTCACAACCAATCCATCTCCGTACGGATTGATGCTGGTGAACTGCATGCCGACACGCAAAATAAGGTTGCTGTCAGTGGGGAAAGGATTAAGATTGAGAACCAGATAAGGGAATTTGGCAGGGGTCCCGCTGGTCGACAGGCTGAGCCCGTCGCTGATGTCCACATTGCCGCCATTTTCGTTTACTGTCCAGTTATCGAGTGAGTCAAAATGCTCTCGAAAAGACTCATCGTTCGCCGGCGCGTCATCCATTGCGGCCATTCGCGCAACGGACCGCCATCCCGGGCATGCCGGTACAATTTGCTGCATGGATGCGGCGCTCCCGTTTCCGTAGATGTCGTAACCAGCAGAGTCCGCGACGATTTGCTGAGATAGCCACGGGTTAGAACCCCATGGACCCATCACCGCGCAAACGTTTCCACCGTATGCGTTGGCAGCCGACGCCGCCACGGCAAGAACCAAGCAAAGTGCACCCGGGGCCGACCGTAGGTCTCCGGTTCTACCACCGTCTTTCAGGGCTCTTGAAGGGCAAAAAGCGGAAGATACTGAACCAACGTGAACGTGACGTAGTAGACAACGCCGTCCCATGATATTCCATAATGCTCACAACGGATTCCTTAGACGAAGGGGGCGGGGAGACCTTCGGTCGGTTTCGTGCGGGGTCCGGAGACCCGCGCACAGCGGCGGGTTGTAGAATCTCCGTTTGCCTCGGTGATCTGGGTGCGGTTACCGGCGTTATCGAATGAATAGCTAAACGAGGAGATCGTGCTGCCGTCACTTCTGAAGTTGCTCACGTTCGACAGCCACAGTCGCTTCTTATTGGAGTTATCATACTGATACTGGACATAAGGAGCAGGTGCCAAAGTATTATAGTTGACTTGAGCGAGCAAGCCATAACCGGTAGAGTGTTGTTACAAGAGCCTTCTGCGTCGGGCCACAAATCCCGCCAAAGGCAGCAGCCCGAAGCCAAGTGCAGCAAGAGAGGATGGTTCGGGAACAGGCTCCCAGAGGACAGCATGATAAACATTGTCAGCGTCCGAATAGCAGCCGATTATCTGCCCCTGGTCGTTGATGGCAACAGCCTGGCTATTATAAGTATCGCCAATAAGCATACCCAAATCTTGCATTATGCCATGTGACCAGACGAACGCGTGCGATGAGACGCCCCCGGTTTCGGAGTCGATTACCTCGGAATCACCAACCACATCACCAGCATTGTCAATGTCGAAAGCTTCACTATATCTGCCTCCCAGTGTTCCTAGGTCCTCAATTGTGTCGTTCTGCCACAGCACTGCGTGATCTGCTGAGCCGTATGACGCGGTCCCGACCACCTGACCAGAGTCGTTAATCTTACAGGCCACACTCCAACTGCCCTCTGCATTATCAAGGGTTCCGAGGTCTTGCATAGCACCATTCTGCCATATGAACGCATGTGACACGTTGCCACTTGCTATATACGAAGCTCCAACCACCTGGCCCTGGTTGTTGATGCCGTTGGCCTCGCTGTATCCGCCCCCGAGAGTTCCAAGGTCCTGCATCGCACCATCATGCCATAGGAATGCGTGGCAAGCACCCTCAGTCGTAGTCGAGTCGCCCACTACATACGTGGCGTCATTGAGGTCGGTAGACTCGCTGTATCCACCGCCAAGGGTACCGAGGTCTTTCATCACGCCACTTCGCCACAGGAAGGCGTGATCGCTAATGCCGGTTTGGGATGAGATGCCTGCCACCTCACAATTGCCGTTGATACTTGTGCTCTGACTCATTGAGCCGCCGAGGGTGCCGAGATCTTGTAAATCGGACCCTCGAAGCATTGCTGCACGGAAATCGGAATAATCCGTCGACCCAGCGATATCGCCGCTGTTATTGATATCGCTGACTTCTATCGCATTTCCAAGGTCGATTATCTGATACTGCACCGCCTCGGATGCTGCTGCCAATAACAAGAGCAACAGCCATAGAGACAATAGAGTGAATAAGTGTCTCAAGAGATTTCTCCTCGCTTTCCTGTAAATAAAGCCTTCGCTCGCTGCCTAAGGAGGCCACCACAGGATTGAGTTCTGTGGTGGCCCGGTCATATCAGTAAAAGAACCAGGGACGACAGTTTAGAAACACGATATAGTGGTGCGAACCTGGAAATTCCCTTTCTCTAAGCATAACCACGTATTTACGGGTACTTGTCGGGAAAGTCGGAAAGTCGCTTTCCCGACAGGTCGGGGTTCATTACATAGCTACAATCGGATTGTGTTTTATCCTCTGGACATTTCAGGCATTCTTCAAAATGCTTTGCCTCGGATGTTCCAGCATAGTATCGTTTGAGCTTAAGAACCCATCTGCGAGAATCGGGAAACCGACCTTTTGCGAGCACGTAGCATTCCAAGGATATAGATAACGCCTTTATGTTTGAGCAGCAGATGCCGCTTTCACTTGGCGTGTCGACCTTGCGCACCACGGGTGCGAGCACCGCGTATGCCGCGAAAGAAATCACCGCGACAGTAGCTGCTATGAAGAGCCTCTTCACGTTCATCTCCCCTCGGGGAATTTTTGCCACGGCATGCCTTGCCACCACGACTGCGCTCGTCTCTGGGCTATGTTGAAGATGCTTACGGGCTTCATCAAATCGGCGTATCCCCAGTCAATTGCTGTATTGATGCTGCTTATGAGTGAGCGGTCTCCATTGAGATTCGCCTGACCGAGATCGAGCAGAAATCGGTATTGGGCTGAATAGGCCGGATTCTCATAATCGAAGTTGATAGTTGGCTGGTTGTAATGAACATACTCGTGTACAAGCGTCGCTGCTAAGTCGACCTTATAGTCCGCGAAGTCACCATTGTCCGCACAAGCCTGGTAATGTTTCTCATCACCACCTCGTCTGGTTATGTAATCGTTGTACCTTTGTCCTACTGTGATTCTGCCTCCTCTTGTAAGGCCAGTAACAGTCATCTCGTTATCGTAGTAGACTTTTCCAGAAGCCAGCAGTTTCTTGATGCCGTCATACATATAGCCGTTGACCCGCCGGATGAGGTCAAGTGCTCCGTTGACCTGATGCAGCATGATCCTGTCTTTATCCACCCTCGCGGGAACCATTCCGCTGGCGTCAATTGCATCGACCGGGTTGTCACACGCATACTCATACAGATTGAGCCCTTCTCCCGCCGGGTCCTGCGTAATGAACCTTCCCAGCAGCGGATCATAATACCTTGCGCCAAGCAAATCCAATCCCAGATCATCATCGGAATAGTAGCCCGATTTGCCAACGAACCTCAGTGGATTCACAGGCTTGTTCGCATCAGTCGATAGACGAAGCTGACCCTGGTTCTCGCCCCAGGCGTTGTAGGCGTATGCGTCGGTTACTCGCTGCATAGTATCGGACAGCTCGTGAGTGCTGCCGAGGCCATCGCAGGTATAGTAAAACGTCTGCCCGTTCCTGGTCTCGCATATACCATCAGTATACCACGCCTGGATTACATTGCTGCTGTTGGCCTCGGCGATCATGTTGCCGCCGTCGTAGACGTATCGCGTCGTGCCGGATGATCCGACTTTCTCTATCCGCCTGCCAAGCGGGTCATACTTGATGCTGATGCTGTTGGCGCTGGTCAGGTGATTGAGCGAGTCGTAGCCGTAAGTCCAGCCGCCTATCGATTTGGTTTGCAGATTGCCGAAGTTGTCGTAGTAGAACGAACCGGATGCCGCCCCACTTACGCTCGTCAGGAGGTTGTTGTCGGTGTAGCCGTATGTGTAGGTTTGGGTTGGATTTCCCGCAGTCTGCCCCCAAAGCTTCGTGGTCCGGTTGCCGATCTCGTCATACCGGTATTCGTATGAATATATAGAGTTTCCACATGAATCATAGCGCGTTTCATCTCGCAGTCGATAGGAGCCATCATACTGATAATTCGCGTAATCCCTGTCTGCCTCGTCGATGCGTGTACGGTTACCAGCGTTATCAAACGTATAGCCAAACGATGAGATCGTGCTGCCGTCGCTTCGGAAGTTGCTCACATTCGAGAGCCACAGCCGTTTCTTGTTGGTGCTGTCATACTGGTACTTCACATAAGGAGCGCCCGACAATGCAGCCGAGATGTTGTAGTTCACCTGAGAAAGCAAACCATAGCCGGTGGACGAGTCATCGTAAATATACTGCGTCTTCGATCCGCCTGGACTGGTCAGGTATTGCGGGCTATCATCGAGCGCGTACTGGCTGAGATACTGACCAAGCACTGTGCCACCAGTAACCTGTCCATCGTGGATCTTGGTCGTCAGTTGATGAGGGGACGATGTTTGGTAGACATATTCGATGGTTTTCCCCACATACGATTGATAATCAGTTACAACCCTCCCGGCGCTGTCGTAAGCGTACATGGACATTGCCGTTGACACCGGATATCTGCGTAAGCTGGCCGTTCGCCTGATATGTGCGATTGGCAAGAACCGCCGAGCCATCCGAATCGATATACGGCAGACCGTCCGGATAGAACGAAAAACTCATCGTGCGGAGGGTAGTTCCGTCATTTCCTTCTCATGCGCTGTGTCACGTGCCCTCTGCCGTCATACTTATACTTGAACCAGCCTGGCTGTGTGCCTGGGAATGTCTCCTGGATCAGCCGGTTGCGCTCATCGTAAGCGTATGTGATAGCTTTCTGGCTACCGCTTCGGTTCCAGTGTACGTATTTGAGCAGCCCAAGCTCATCGTAGCAATGCGTGATGGTCACCGCTGTATCAGCGGTGGAGCTACCGTTTTGCATGGAACTGGTTTCCTGCTTGACATGGCCGAGGTTGTCGTAGGCGAAAGTCTTGATCTTCCCGTTCTCATCTTGAACCTGGCTGACATTATCACAACTGAGATCATAGGTCGTTATGGTCGTCGTGTTATCCGGATTTGTAGTCGTCGTAAGTCTGTCCAGACCGTCGTATATGTATTGCGTCGTAAGAACGGCGGCCGATGAGCCGCGAGGGGCCGTGCTCGAACCGGGTTTACCGAGTGCATCGTATCCACTTATTTCGGAATAAATGCCGGTCTGTATATCCGTCTTCTTGATGGGATAGCTGTGATAGGTTGTATCATACGCTGTCTGTATGTGATGTCCATAAGGGTCTGTGACGTCCGTCCGGTTGCCGTAAGAATCGTAACCGTAAGTGGTTATCAAATCGGCTCCCGATGAATCGACGTAAGTGTGGTACAGATCGTAAGTAGTGGCGTAGTAGTCGTTATTCACTGTATGTCCGCTCGCGTCCTGCGTCTGGGTGAGCCGGTTTTGAGCGTTGTATTGATACGAAGTCGTGCCCCTGGGGCTGGTGATGCTCCAGATGTTGAGACGGTTGTCCGTAGTAGTGCCGTTGTGCCACTTGTAAGACCATGCGTTACCATCCTGGTCGGTATACGATTTCAAGGTGCCATCATATTCGGCGCTCCCCGCGCTGTCATTCCAGGCATACTCCGCATAATAGCATCCGGGAAATTTGGCTGACATAGCGGAATCGTAACTCGAACCGGTAGCATCGCTGTTGCTTCTGGCACCGACGACACACGCAATTGACGGTCCGAACTTGTCGAAAAAATCCCCGGACGAGTTACTATAGAGATGGACTTCACGGTGCAGGCTGTCGCGCCGATACGTTGGATCGTTCCAGTTCTCAGCATATGAGCCAAGGTTTTTATTGCCGGTGTATTCCGCATCGAGCACTCTGCAAACCGTATACCCGTGGCTGCCGATGGTCATCATGTTCGGATAGTCGAACATCGTCTTGGTCATGGTTGGGCTTGACGAGTTCTGGCCTTCGTCCGCGTTTGGTCCATCGACCTCAGTCACTCTGTTGGTGAGGGAATCGTAGCTGTAAGTCCAGACAAGGGGCGTTGCGTCGCTGTCCTTGTAGACCGTGAGACTCGTTATGCAATAGACCTGAACCTCTCCGATGCCATACGTGAACTTGATCTTAGGACACGCACCGGACCCGTTGGGCGAAGGAAAATCGATCTCCAATAGCTGATCCCATATTCCGCTGTTGTTATAGACGAATCTGTAGGTCTGGTCAACACCATTGATCGCGACAGCAGACCCATTGGAGTTTCTGACGGTAATCGAGTCCAGCCGCCAATCCGAACCGCCAGTTTCCCAGGCAAAGTCCAGATACCTGCCTGTGGGGTCGGTGACCCGCGTGACGAGATTGGTGTTGGAACTGCCGTAACTCAAATTGATCGTGTTGTAGTGTGTGTCCACGATAGATGTCAGGAATTGGTAGCCGCCGCTTGACTGACTGAAGTTGTAACTTGTCTGGTCTTTGGCTGTGACTGCAAAGGGACCGCTGGTATGATTCCCACTGAGATTGTTCGGATTGCCCGTCCATCGCTGATATGTTCCCGCTGAAGTGATATAGTTCCAGTCGTTGCTGTCGGTCGGGCTGCACCATTGGTATCGATTCACAAGCGTCGAATAGCCAACCCAACTGTGATAGCTGTGACGCCAGCCGTGCGCGGGCATGCCATACCAGGGAGTGCTGTCGCCGCTGACGGTAGAAAGCGCGAAGTTGATCTCCATGCCGCCGCAGGTTTTCCAGGTAACGATGGGAATGTTGGTTATCAAGCTTCCCGTACCTGTGTTAACCATTGAATACGGCCCCGCCGGAACAGCCATTTGATGGGTGGCTTTTGCCAGGTCTGAAGGGCTGGCGAAACTCTGGGCCTCGGCTGGCATAGTGGCCAGCGACAGCCCTATTGGCAACAAGATCGCTGCCAAATTCTGCGTTATGGAACGTTTCCTTAAAAATATCACTCTCGTGGCCTCATTTCTATCTTGGGTGAGCTTATCTGGCATTCTAGTATTGCGGCGCATAGCTTCCTCCATATTGAGCGGGGGTGAGGTAGTCGGTGTACCACGCTCCCAGTTGTGCGGTACCAGGCACGACTACGGATTCCTCCTCGGATTCCTCAAGCTCGTGGGTCGGAGTATCGTAAACGATCACCCTGAAGTACCAGGTGTTGGGTGTCAGGCCCCATACCCGGTAATCCGGGTAGGCAGTCGCCGTCAGCGGGAACAGATTGTAAGTCGACTGCGTTCCGGGCTTGGTGTAATAGAGCACGTTGACGTGGTGGAATGTGCCCGTGCACGTCCATCCTAGCTTCACCGTCCCGGTTGGATCGACCACCGGGCTCGTCGTCCATTTTGCCTGGAGCGAAGGCACCCATAAGTAAACATCGTTCTGGTTGCGCGGCCTGAGCACCCGAATGATCTCCAAAGGACTCGTCGATATACACTGGCTGCTGCTGATGCCGACAACCACGACGAACCAGCCCACTTCCGGAGCAAGGATCTGGTTGTCCGGTCCGTTCATATCCCACGCCACCCTTATCCCATAGGCAGGCCCCCCCGTTGCGGGATTTGTGTGGGTTGTGTCGTTCAGACCGGTGCCGTCGTCGAGATAGAAGCAGTTCTCGCTGGGAAAGACGGCCGTGCACATGCCCCCAGGATTCCGCGAGGAGCCCCTTGTTGTACGCCCCGCCGTAGTATGGACAGTTGACGCCGGGATAGTTGCCGGCTGTATCGATGGCGCCGCCCAACCACTTCTGCTGCGTGGCCCCCAGCACGGAAGGCGGCTGCGCGAGGGAAACAAGCGTCACGGATGTGGCCTGCATGTATGCCTCCTCGTAGTTGGGATCAACGTACTTTTGTGCCCGTTACGCTAACTATGTCACCTCTGGACAGAGCGGCTGACCCGGTCCATCCCACAAAAGTGGTTGTCGCGCTATAGACCATCTTCATGCCGTTGGCGAAGTCCTGATCCTGAACGTAAAAGCAATTAGTGAACTCATCCAACGCGCTGGAGGCGACAACGTTACTAAGCGTCACGCTGTCGCTGCTGGCGTAGGATAGGGCCTGCAACACCGTCGTCGCTATATTTCCCGTGATGCTGAAGTTAACGGTGCTCTCGTTGGAAGAGGAGTTGCCAAAACCGTATGCGTCAGTTGCTGCGCCGGCCACAACTGTCACGCTCACCGTCCCATCGCTGGTCATGCCACTAACGGCCACGTTGAAGTTCATATCGTCCCCGGAGTCGGTGACGGCGGCTGTGGTGGGGTTGGCGGAGCCGGATAGCGTGACGCCAGCGCTTGTGAAGCCGGTGACAGGTTCGCTGAAGGTGACTGCGAAGTTTATCGGAGAAGTGACTGCCGGGTCGGCCTGGCCAGCGGCCGCAGAGACAGTCGCACTAAGGCCGCACTCGTAGGTTCCGATATCCACTTGCGCGCCCATTATCCTTGGGTTGCCGTCCAGATCGGTCTCGCCCGTTTGCACGGCGGTGTCGTCGCCGGCGTCGATGCAGGGCGAGCCGGCTTGCAGATGATAGTTGCCGGTCGAGTCCACGAAGAGCGGGTCGGCGGAGATATCGCTCGCGCCGGGGTTCACACCGGAGTAGCCCGTGAGGGTGTTGCCGTAAACGTCGTTGCAGCTCAAAACCTCCGCCTGCCCGGAGAAGTCGCCGCTATATAGCCCGCAGGAGCTGTTGAAGGCGATTACGTTGTTCGAGATCGTGTTCGACGACACCGTTGTCCTCAGCCCCGTGGCGTTGGCGGTGAGGGTGTTGTTAGCGACGGGGCCGTTGCTGCCTCTGAGATACATGCCGATGCTGCCGCCGGTGACCAGGTTGTTCTCGACCGTGACCCCGGAATCGAGACAGTAGATGCCCTCCGACGAAGCGCCGGAAATCGAGTTGGCGAGAATATTCGCCTGCGAACAGCAATAGGAATAGATTCCCACCTTCCGGTGTTTCGGGAACTTGTTCCCGAAACGAACTACCCCACCTTAGAGGATCAAAGGCTGCACATCAAGCCCAACCTTTTCACCGCACTCGTAGAAACGCCAACTGGAGAATGACCACTCCTCTAGCAGCATGACCAGCCCCCTTCGAAACGGGATTGGCATGGATATAGTTCACCATCGCGTAGAGCTTCTTCTGGCTGTAGATTGCAAGGGCTCGCACCTGCTCTTTCCGTACGGCGAAGCGGGCCTTGCCGTTGGCGTGACGCGCCATGGTCTCCAAGACCCTTGCCGCGTTCACATCCTTGGCGTGCGCTATTATCCTCTGAGCAGACCGTCCGCGCCATAGCCTGTTGAACCGGTGCAGTTGACCGCCGTCTGGCAGGTACACCAGCAGGTGAACGTGATCCGGCATCAGCACAAACGCCGACACGTACCCGCCGCATTCGGCGAGCGCTCCGCCGATCTCATCGCATACGATATCCCGCACAGTCGCATTGTTGAGCAGGGGCAGCCACTCCACAAACGTTCCCGCTATGTAGTAGTAGCTTGCCCCTATGTCGATGTTTTTCCATTTCACGGTATCATGTTAGCCGCACTTGCCGGATATCCCTGCTCGACGGTACGCCTGCTCGTTTCGGGAACAAGTTCCCGAAACACCGAACAATTTCCCGAATGACATGGAATCGATATTGTAGCTCCAACCTGGAGTCGAATGAACTCCAGGCTGCCAGGAAAATCGCCAGAGTATATCCGTTCCGGTGTGCTCGTTCTTTAGCGCCCTCCACCTGGGTTACCGACCGCTAATCTGTATATGAAGAAGCGCGTGGGAGGCCTTCGAGCGTGGCGTGGAGGAGGCGGTCTATGTTCGTAGCCATGAGAGTCGCCAAATGTATATAGTTCCCTGTCACCACCCCAGGTGATCCCCTTGGCAAAGCAACCGTCGGGAAGCTTGATATTCCTGGACCAAACGAACTCACCTTTGGAGTCGCACTTAATCAATTCCGCTCCGTCGGTCTCGACTGGAAAGCCGTACACATTGAGGCTCCAGCGGTTCCCCACGAGGTACAACTCACCCTTGCCATTCTTCACAGCCCCCTCAATCCTCAACTGCGCTCCGTGAGACAGCACCCGAGTTCCGAGGGGTTTCCCGTTGGGATCAAAGGCTGCCAGCACGTAGTCCTGATCGCGTCCGCTCTCGTCCATGCGTGGTCATCTTCGCCGGTGACGAACCTAGAGCCGTGCTTGTAAAAAGTATCGTCATCCACGGCCATATCTATTATATTGTGCAATCGGACTATCATGAGAACGTTGTCCTTCCCGTCGGTGCCCAGCCAACGAGTTGACGCCCCATCCTTAGCACTGAGCACCTTTTGGAGCCATATCCGTTGGCCTTGCGAAGAGTACTTTGCCATTAGTATGCCGATGGCATCCGGGTCGTACCATTGCGAATCAGACAGCCCTCCGCGTCCACAGTCTCACATCCGTAATCTGCTGCGACGAGAGGTCTCTCGACTCTAACCCAGGACTGTCCACCGTGACCGGCGAACCTGGCCGCAACCGCACCTCCGTAAGCCGAGGCCCCGACGGCATATCAGACCAGTAGGTGCTAGATCCGCGGTGAGGAAATCAATTTCGCGCTGGAGATTCCTCCTCGAGCAACGTGGACGATGTCTTGCCGTCTTTGTTCACAGTCACCTGCCGGATGTCCCCTCCGCCCCGGTCCGGGCTAGCCCAATTCAGACAGTTCAAATGCCCGTAATTCGGGCCGGGAAGCAATACCAAGGCCCCGCCGGTGGCGGGATCAGGATGGGCCTCAATCCGCCACACCGTATCGCCGTGACAGGAAAATGCGCGATAGAAGTACCTTCCGTCGGCCTGCTCGACTACATAGACCGTGCCGCCCGTATCCACGGACGCGAACTGGCCCAGGGTCGCCTTGGGGTTGCTGTCCTGCCACTCGATTTTGAGGGATATTGGCAAGTAGTCTCCCTTCGGTTGCTGTAGCCGGAATATCGCCGAAGCAGTCCCCAACACTGCCGCGATAATTATGGCTACCCAGACTCTTCGTCTCATTATTGCCCTCCGTTGGAACCTGGCGGGGTGGGACCTTGAGCGGTAGCCCACACCCCCACGAAGTCAGGTATGTCCCTGGTATTGCGGGCGTGACGGACCACCTCTTTCGTAGTCGGTAATCAAGTTGTTTTGACTTCGGTACCTGTTACCGAATCTGGGAACTTGATCCGCCATCCAGCCATATGATTGTGTCGACATTTAGACGTATGTTATAGGGAGGCTTCATAAGGGTCTGACAGAACACGCCCCCCGGCTTCAGGAAATCTTTCAATGTGTTCCAGCTTTCCAGTTCGGCGCATATCAGAAAGAACTCCTTTCCGGCAGTGCCCGAAGCCGGACCGTCTGGGACCGAAGACCCCCAAACGAGCAGGGTCCGCCAGTTTCGGTCGTTCTCATTCGGTAGAGGATTTCCCAAGTCTGGAGGCTCAGGCGTCCCCTTGTTGAGCATACACATAACATTAGTGCGGGCGTAATCAAACTTCTCGAAGTAATTGTCATCGTTTAACTTTTCCTCTAGCCCATATTGACTACCCAGTTCGTTGAATCCAATGCTCCAGCGTGGAGGTTGCGTAGTTCGAACATTGCTGTCGCTGGACATCCAGCCGCCGTAGTTTTTCTCCCAGAGGTCGCCAACTATGTAGGTGGGGCCGCTGTTGCCCTGGTCGAACCAATAGAATGAGCCATTGACAGCGCCGGTGATACGACTCGGCGCTGAGTCGTAAAAACCTTGTGCCCAGTTCGTCGCGGCATCCACCTCGCCCCCATCTCTGAAGTGCCACTCTTTATGGGTGATGTTTGCGAGTTGTCCCCTGCACCAAACGATATGTATGGGTCGAGCGTGCGGGACCGGCCTCTTGCACTCGATGTGCTCTATCGAGCCGAGGGACCCTTACCACCACCCCGCGTGGCGGCGCAACCGAAGGCGTCGATCCTCCAGGGGATTGGCTATCCAAGGCCTTGCTAATGCTAGTAACCGTTTCAACGTTCAAACCGCCGACTAATATATCGGCGACGCACGTGGCGGTGTTCCAAAAATCATCAGTCGCGTAAGCGACGATTTGATGAACACCAGAACTGAGGTTGCTGGTGTCGACCGAGAAAAGATACTGACTAGACCCGCTCGTGTGCGTAGAGGGAGTCGGTATGGCGCCGTCAACGCAGAGTTGAACACTCGTAATACCATTGCCAGGAAACCGTTGGATTGGGTCCGAAGCTGCGACTGAAACGTTCACTATTCCGCTTACCCGCTGGTTATCAGCCGGGCTGACGATGGCCACGGAGGGCGGAGATGTCTTGGTGACGAAGTCGAAATACTGAGACACACTTGCGTTTGCAAATGATGTATCACTAGCGGACTCTACCCGATAAACGTACTCGCTGTTGGCAGTCAGGCCAGTAAGAGGGACGGTGTGTTGTTGACCAATGGTGCTGTCATTTGCTGTCTGCCGACTCAGTGTTGACCCGACGCACGCGTATTCCACTCGCCCCGCCGTGCTGTCGGAACTGCTCCACGTTATATTGACGGCGGAATTGGACACCGGCGTCACCCAGACATCTCCGAACGACTCGCCGGAACCGGTAGTAACCTGCTCAGCCTGAGATAAGGAGGTACTGCCCGCCGCGTCTTGGGCCAAGACCCAATAAGTGTAAGTGACACCCGGATCAGTGATCGGAAGGTAGACTATGTGGAATGTAGATGAATTGGTCAACGGCACTCTGCCTACCGGAATATCTCCCTCGCTATATGATACTGCTCCTTGTGTTGGAACGGCCGTTTGCCACAAAATGGCGACCGATGTGCCGATCACAGAACTGCTGACGGAAGAGATCGCCGGGCGAACCCCTGAGCCGTCAACGGTGACGATTGTGTCAAAGGATGCCGCCAGGAGTCCGTCAGCGTTGGTCCGAGCTACGCGGATGATGTAGGGGCCTGCCGGAACCGGGATGGAATTACTATCCGTTCCATTCCAGCTTATGGTAGTTTGACCCGGACCAGCAAGATTAACATTCCACGTGTTGATTACCTGTTCGCTGACGCTGCCGTTAAGAAAATCGCTGGCCTTCATAGGGTTAGCCATACTTATGCACGTCGAGCCATTGAAGGGGTTTACTATCTCCACATCGAAGGAATCAGCTATTTGCGATGTCAGGGTAACGCTTACGGATTGGCCTTGAAGCGGGCTGAAACGGCCCGTTTCGCTCAGCGGGGCGGAACCTGGAGCCGTGGTAGGATTCGATACGGAAATGTTGTTTATCAGCTCGCTCAAAGTTTGCTGCGCGACCTGCTGAGTCTGCTGATTTGTTGTGGTTATGGTAATAGTATGCAAGCCGGGCGTGGAGTCTGTCAGCGGAAAGCTGAAACCACCACTCGAGTCTAAGCTACAGGTGCCGGAGGCGACGGTGCTGCCCCCGACGCAATCAGTCCAGGAAACACTATTACAGGTGTCGGTGGAACCCATTATGGACTCCTGACCGCTATCCTCATCTTTGCTGAAGCAGGCCTGATTCCCGGTTGCCTGGCCGTCCAACACCTGCACGCTGACCGTGGTAAGCGGCGATTCGCAGCCGACTCCGGCATTGTCTTTTGCGAACAACGCAAGAGTATAGGTGTCCGGATAAACCGGAGTGCCCGTACCATCATTGCCATCCCACGTAATCGAATTACCCCCGCTATCGGTTCCCGTTCCATTGTCGATAGTAAAGGCTTGCGTTCCATCCGCCAACGTTCTTACCGGATCGCCCTCAGAGTCGTAGATCACGGCTGTTACGAATGCTTGTGTAGCCTGCGGTCGCTCAACCGGCTCCGCTATGGTGAATGAAATGGTCAGCGGAGTGGTGTTGCCGGTTGTGTATGATAGGTTGTCCGACGTAACAGATAACTGCAAATTAGGGCCGGCTGCCGGATCTGTTGTGATGGTGACAGGGTATACTCCTGAACCGTCATAGTCGCCAGCGGAATCGGAACTGCCGTTCCAGTTGACATACTGATCCGTGCCGCCACCAGTTGCTCCATTAAGTGTGTCCCCTCCCACCTGAACCGTGCAGCTATTGACATCAGCGCTGATCGTATAGTGGATTTGTCCTGCGCTGTCCGCATCATTCGAGCCGGGGTCTATGCCGACACTCGGAGTGGAGTAGACGTTATTAACCGTGGGAACAAGAGTGATGTACTGGCCAGTGCATTGCTGCGTGCCGTCCGAGAACTGGGCCACGATGCTGTACTGCCCGATGGCAGCGGCGCTGTTGGGGGTCCATGGAAACGAGCCGCTGGTTACTACCGGGCACACTGGTGACGAGCTTGCTGTCCGGACCATATATTAGAATATTCTGAAACGTTGACGATCCCGATTGCCAAGATATGTTACACGTGTCTTGGAGGGCCGGCTCGATTACTGCCGGGCTAGCAGATACGCCAACAGCGTCTGCGTTGGGGTTGTTAAGAAAGACCACTCCCTGCTCCGTCTTGGTCGGAGCGCTGTATACTATATGCGACGAGCTGCCGGCGGTGCCCTGCACATAGACGCAGTATCTCGCCAGCCCGGTTTCGCGACCGACCCCAGCGTCGTCCTTTGCGCAGAGTGTCATCACGTAGTTAGCGGGAGGAACCATGTTTCCATACGCATCCTTGCCATCCCACATCAGGATGTTGCAATCGCCCCCGAGTAATGCAGGCGCATCCTGGGCCAAAATTCGAATCAAGTTGCCCTGCGTGTCGTACACCTTGCTCGTCACGCAGCCGTTTTGGGCTGGTGGCAGCTTGTTCAGTGAAAACTGTACTGCAGGGTCTGACCCAGAGCCGGGTCGAGTACCTGCTTGGCGTCCCGCCCACCGCGCTCAACCACACGGACCCAAGGGCCAGGGGACAATCCCATTCAGGGAAGTTGCTGTAGGCGGGATCAACCCCAACGTTGCCCGGACCAGATTCGTAGTAGCGGTCCCACTGCCCACACCACTCCACAGCATTCTGCCCTGAACTCAGTGCAAGGCTACATTCCTCGTCGCCAATGTCCCAGGACATCGTCGAGTTGTAGCCGGCGCTCATTGAAATGTGAATGGTCGTCTCTCCGCGGTTCGGATCGGAAAGATAGATCGGCCCGTCGCTGTATACGTTATACGAAGCCCACAATACCTCCACGTTACGGGAACACCATCCATAGTCCCAAGTGCCGTTGTAATAGCTGTAAGGTTCCCAAAGATAGATCACCCTGATGGTGCCGTCCAGGCATCTTGCCGCAATGTTATACCAACCAGCCGGAATGTTGCCTTCTGGTGACCAGACGCCGGATCCTACGCTGTTCCCGCCTGTGGGGACCTCCCCCACAATGGTACCCATCCAGGTGTAGTTCGTCCCGTTGTATGTGTTCGTGTCCTCTACGGATGTGTCGCCCCCACCGTTCGCCAATATGACAAGTGACTGGAGAGGTAAGGGACCAACGCCTGTCCACACCCAGCTCGAAACTCGTCGTCTCGCCAAAAACCGGCGCGAAGTCGCACGCGTCCCCACCGGTGCGTTCGCAATCGAGCGACAAGTTGGCGTCGAAAAATCCACCGGAGTCTCCGAAGGCATCAGCCTCCCAGCAGATCAACATCAAGAGCGCGATTGTAGCGCCGACTATTACCCGTGAAGACATACTAGTGAGTCTAAGTTTCATTTTGGCGTGCATCCTCTTCTTTATTTGCCGCTTATTGGCAATACGTCACGCTGCGGGGCAGCGGTGCTTCGGTAAAGTTTATGGTGAATGTGACGGGGTTGCTCCAGGCGCTCCACGCGCAGGCGTTGCCGACCTCGACGGCCACGGAATACGTCGAGCCGTTCGTCAACGTCTGGCCGATTTGAGCCGGGGAGGTCCCGCCCATCACTTGTCCCGAGTCCCAGATGCGGACCGGACTTGCTGGGTTGGTTACGTTGGTCACAATGATCCTGCAGCGATCGTAGGCCGCGTTGATGGTCCAGGACACACTGGGGCTGAGATCGCCGATCGTGCCGACGGGAGCCGTGACGATGGGCGTGTCCAAATAGCAGGGGATCGAGCTGGACTCGGCGGCCCCGATGTCGATGCAGGCCCCGGAAACCCTGGAGTTACCGTAGAAATCCACGGCACCTACCAACGCCAGGTTCGTGTTGGGGTCGCCAACATCGATGCACGGAGACCCAGGTTGCAACTGGTAATCGCCGCTTCCCACAAAACATGGGTCGGCGCAAATGTTGCCGTAGGGATCACTGCCGCAGCCGTAGTCACCCGGATTCCAAATATCATTGTGGCTGAGTATTGGAGGCTGGCTGACGTACCGATCGATTCCACCGTTGGTGTTCCTGATAACGTTGTTGACGATCGCCACCGCAGACGCATAATAGCAGTAAATGCCTGTTGAGCCGAGCGAGTAGTCACCAACAATCGTGTTATTATAAATGGCGCCGCCCCCCAGACAAGTTATACTTCCCACCGGAGGGAATGGTCCCTCCACCGGGTCCCTGACATGCCGGATCGCGTGATTGTCGATGATGAGGTTGTTGCAGATCGTGCCTCCGCCGTAAATGCCCGTACCCTGCGTCGCTTCGTTTTCAGAAATAAGATTCCTGGAGATGGTCACGTCGCCGCCGTCGACGTCGATGCCGCCGCCCCGACCGCCCTGACACTGGCATATGTCGTTGCCCGAGATGTGGGCAGAACCGTAGCAATAGATGCCTCCTCCGGCGGCCGCACTGTTGCTTTGGAACGTGTTGTTCGAGATCGTGGGCGCTGAGTTGAAGCAGCACGCTCCGCCTCCCCATAAAGAACTCGTCCCGTTTTGAACTGTGAACCCGTCAAGAAGCGTGTCGTAGGGTTGGGCGCCCGGCGCGACAGTCACGACGGACCCGCTGTGGTTTCCGTCCAGGACGGTCTCGAACTCCGATGGGTCTCTTTCCGTGGGCGAGTTGGGATCGCCCAGGAAGCCGCCGAGGAGCATGATGCCGGCGGCAGCGTCACGCACTCCTGGTAGTCCCCTGCGGCCACCCACACCTCCTGGCCGGGAAGCGCGGCGCCCAAGGCATGCCCCACCTTCTGAAAAGCCTGCTGCCAGTCCGTCCCCGTGTTGCCCGTGTCGTTGCCCGTGTTGCAATCGACGCAGCAGGCATTGCATTCATACGCTCCTATGTCGACAGTGGCGGGGCGGATGCTGGCGGGATAGATCTTGGACCGCCTGGGCAGGCCGTCCGCGTCCGAGGTCCCTTTAACCTGGCTGTCGTCGCCGGCATCGATGCAGGGCGAGCCCGGCTGGAGGTGATAGTTGCCGGCACTGTCGATGAATAGCGGGTCTGTGTCGGGAGCAGGTCAGTTGGGCCGGGGGGGAGAGTCCAGTGGCCCGGCATTCCGCAGCCGTAGTCTGAGCCGAACCCGTTACTGGCGACGCAGTTGTGGCTGAGTGTGATGGTGCACTGCGGGATGGTATAGCCCGGGGGCGGGCTCCATACTAGCACATACATGTCGAAGCCGCAGTAGGTGTTAAAGGCGATTATGTTGTTGCTTATGCTTAGGGACGAGTTGCTGACAAGGGAAACACCCGTGCAATTGTTGACCAGAGTGTTGTTTGTCAGGTCGACTGTGGAAGCCTCAATCCCGACGCCCCAACAGAGCCCAGAAACCACGTTGTTGGCAATGGTTGCCGTGGACGCAAGGGCCGAGATCCCCGCTCCTACTCCCACGTTGCCGGACATCCCCACTACTCTCCCGTTGCCGCCGACGACATTAGAAGTGACGTTAGCGCACATGCACAACGCGAGGTCTATTCCGTCGCCAGAAGCGTTGTGAAGAGTGAAGCCGTCAATGCCGACCTGATTGGCGCGTTGTTAACAGCCACGCAGGCCAAGGCTCCGCCTCCGTCGATCACCGTGGCGTTGGCGGCCAATTTCCTGCTCGTTGAAGTTTCACCAGCGTAGGTGGACGTGGCTCCCCAAAGCCTCCGTATAGCGTGATGCTTTCGTCGACAGGGCCTGAGATGTGAATGGATTCGTTGTAGACACCCGTCGCCACCCATATCTGAACTGCCGCTTGGGTCGTGTTCGCGGTTTGGACGGCAGCATCGACCGCATATTGTATGTGCTGGAATGGGGTCTGCCAACACGTGCCGTGCTGCGCATCGTCCTGGCCTGTGGATTCGTTGACGTAGTATATCGGATCCGGCGGCGGAGGCGTGGTGTATTGGAAGCGGCTCGTCGATATGATCAGGTCCTTGTTGGCGCTCAGTGATCCGGGCTGGCCGGGCTGTGGCAGGGTGAGGTTCGCGTTTATGCCGGAAGCGCTGCATATCGCGCCTGCTAAGGCGTTTGGACCGAAGCAATCTAAGGGGTCGGCGTTGTCGCCCGGCGCAACCGTGTAGCTGAACACCAGGGTGTTGGTGCCGCTGCCCGATGTGTAGCCCACGGCTTCGCCAGGGCCCGATGTATCCAGGATGAGTTGGGAGTGCCCGTAACCACGACTTGTTGGCTGAAGACGACTTCTATGTTGATGACGTCACCTACCCCGTAGGTTCCGTCCGCCGTGGTGCTGGTTACGTTCGTAACTGTGGGAGCAACGCCGTAATCACGGTGCAGGGCCGCTGGCTGCATTGGTGTTGTCCTCCGGGCCTGTTGCCACCCCGGCTGAGACCGATAAGGTGACGGTGCCGTAGTTCGTCATACCGCTGACCGCCGCATTGTAATTGATATGGTCCCCCGAATCGCTGACGGAGGCGGTAGCCGGCGCGGCGGTACCGCTAGGGTAACACCTGAGCTAGTGAAGCCGGTCACGGGCTGGCTGAAGACGACAGTGAAGTTAATCGGCGAGTTGACCGTAGGGTTGGGTTGCCCGCTGGCTACCGCCAACGACACTGCGACCGGGCAGGTCCTTGTCACGCGCCGATATCCACATGCGGGCCGATTATCCTTGGATTTCCGTCGAGGTCGGTCTCCCCCGCTTGCACGGCGGTATCGTCGCCCGCGTCGATGCAGGGCGAGCCGGATTGGAGGTGATAGTTGCCGGTCGAGTCCACGAAGAGCGGGTCGGCGGAGATGTTGCCGGAGCCGGGACTCGCTCCGTTGTAGTTGCTGATGGTATTGCCGTAGACATCGTTGCAGGCTCAGGGTCTGCCCGGACGAGGCGCGGCTGAATATCCCATACAAGCTGTTGAAGGCGATTATGTTGTTCGAGATCGTGTTCGACGACACCGTTGTCCTCAGCCCCGTGACGTTGGCGGTGAGGGTGTTGTTAGCCACGGGGCCGTTGCTACCTCTGAGATACATGCCGTTGCCGCAGCCGGTGACCAGGTTGTTCTCGACCGTGACCCCGGAATCGAGACAGTAGATGCCCTCCGACGAAGCGCCGGAAATCGAGTTGGCGAGAATATTCGCCTGCGAACAGTAATAAGAATAGATTCCCACCTGCCCGCTGCTCAGCACGACGACGTTGCTGGAGATGGTGGCGCTGCCCGTGCCCGTGCAGAAGATCCCCTGGCAGTTTGTCGTGATGGTGAACCCGTCGACAATGGCGGCGGCCATGCTCGTGTTCATGTACACGGCCCGCGCCCGCGCTGTCGCTGATAGTGGTGACGTTGGCCCTCACATTTCTCTGGCTAAGCGAGGTCTCGCCGCCCGCGAACCCGCCGTAGAGAGCGACCCCATCCGGCACGGTGACGTTCTCAGCGTAGGTCCCTACTTCGACCCACACCTGGTCGCCCATGTTCGCGATACTCAGGCCGTCCGTGATCGTCGGCGCGGCGTTGGTCCACGATGAGCCGTCCCCGGTTCCGGCCGTGTCCACGTATATCGTCGAGGTCGCGAATCCCTGGTAAACGATCGTGTAGGAGGACGGCGCGTTGGGGTCCCCATAGGAATTGTGCGCCGCGCCCGCGTCGACACTCAGAATGACCGTGCCGTTGTTGGCCATCCCGGTCACCCCGACACTGTAGTTCATGTGGTCACCGGAGTCGGTGACGGTGGTTGTGGTCGCGCTGGCGGTGCCGCTCAGGGTGACCCCGGCGCTTGTGAAGCCGGTAACGATCTGGGTGAAGGTGACCGTGAAGTTTATCGGAGAACTCGCGGCAGGGACGGCCTGGCCGGAGGCCGGCGAG
Source organism: uncultured bacterium (assembly GCA_963823885.1). Classification (GTDB taxonomy): domain Bacteria; phylum Armatimonadota; class UBA5829; order UBA5829; family UBA5829; genus CAWGNL01. The sequence continues at coordinate 23,376 of CAWGNL010000096.1, read as the reverse complement.
ATCGTCACGCCGGGGTTATCGTATTCATACGCCCCGATATCGACGTGCCCGCCTATTATGCGGGGGTGCCCGTCGAGGTCGGTCTCGCCCGGCTGCACGACGCTGACGTCGCCGGCGTCGATACAGGGCGAGCCGGTTTGCAGGTGATAGTTGGACTCGGACGCGTTCATAAACAGCGGGTCCGACTCGATATTGCCGTCTACCCCGACGGTGTAGGTAATATTGTTGCTGATGCTCTGCACGCCGGGGTTGTAGATATCGTTGTTGCTAAGGATAGGATCGGCAGTGTAGTCTCCCTTCCAGAGACCCCAGGTCGTGTTGAATGCCACTATGTTGTTAGAGATAGTGTAGACGCCCCCTCCGGATGGAGCCCAGAAGCCGAAATTGACGCCCATGTCGTTATCGGCCACAGTGTTGTCCGCGATGATGCCGTTCCCGTTATCGCACTGGATGCCGGTCGTGTTGTTGTAGCAGAGGTTATTGACCACGGTGAACGTCCCGCGGCTGCACAAAATGCCGAACCAGAACCCCGAAACGACGTTGTTCTCGATCACGGGGTATGCGTCCGTGTCATAGTCCATTGCGTCCACAGCGATTCCGTAGCTCACGCACATAGTGTCTGCGGTGCAGGTGATGATGTTGTTGGAGATCGTCGGTGTTTCGGGATTTGAGAAGCGAGCACAATCGTTCGGACAGGGCGCAAGCATCTCAGTCGCTTCGGAAATCCCGAAACGAACCGGCCTTCCGCTACAGGACCAAAGGCTCCAAGTCTAGTCCGACCGGTTCCCCACGCTCGTAGAACCGCCAACTCGAATGCTCCCAGTCTCCGGCATGCGCGACCAGGTTGCGCCTCACGGGATTGGCGTGGATGTAGTCGATCTTGGCATAGAGCTTCGGCTCGCTGTAGATTGCAAGGGCTCGCACCTGTTCTTTCCACACGGCATACTTGCAGCCGCCGTTAGCATGTGCGGCAAGGATTTCGAGCGTCTCAGTATCGCCCTGTTTCTCCAGCAGCGCTGGGATGTGCCTGCCCGAGCGGCCACGCCACAGTTTGTTGAACCTGTGCAGCAGACCACTTTCGGGCAGATTCGCCAGCAGATGCGGATGCTCCGGCATTATCACAAAGGCCGTGATCGACGCGCCGCAAACCCGCGCCGCCGCGGCGATATCCTCGTACACCATCTGCCGGATATCCGGCCTGCTCAGCAGCGGCAGCCATTGGGTGATGGTCCCGGTCATGTAATAATACCCCGGTCCTATGTCGACGTTCTTCCATTTCATCGTATGTGCAGCCTTACCTCGGCCCGGTGATCCCTGTGCGTTACGTCGCCTCGTTTCGGGATTTCCGGAGCGGACGGTGAATGCGCGTCCTCATCATCACGCCGTGCCCGCTCCTCAAATCCCGAAACACCGGAAATGGGTATGTTTTCGCCGCCGCCCGCCGTGGGAGCCTCCGATTCAAAAGCCAATCTCCTTCACGATCTTTCCCGTCTTCGTGTCACGCTCAACTACCATATCATCCTTAGTTCCCCACTTGCCATCGGGACCCGCGCTGCTGGCAACGAGTAGCGTCGTCGTTGCCCATGATCGAGGGACAGCCTTACGGGGTGTCCCCAGCCGTCCACCAGCATTCTTGGTGAGCCGAGTACCTGTGCCAGCCATTGCCTATACCTGGTCAGTTCGCCTTCGGTTGTCGGAAGCATCGATGCGAGGCGCAAACCCGGTAACTGCAGCTTGGTCCTCATATAGCTGTAAACTCGTGACGTCTCAACCTGATTTCTCCAAAACGCGATACCGGCGGAGGATGAGACAAGTAGCCGACGGGTTACCTTCGGACTCGCATCCGTTAGAGGCTGCATCACGTGATGGGCCAGTCCTCCCCACTTCACGCTAACGCGTGCGCCAGCCTCCCCGGTCGCATCCCTCACGGGTATGATCTTAAGGTGAGACAGCAGGGCGCCCATGCGCGTGATTCCGGATGCCGATATCGGGGCAAACGGGCGACCGAAAGAACTGCTCACATACGTCAGTGACGAGTAACGAACTCCTGAATGAGCGTAAATCCTGTAAATGTCGGTGGCAGCGATCATAGATACCCTCCAGCTTGGTATGCCACTGTTGATATCCCGAACGTGCCTAGGCAAGAGAACTGGGGTAATCCAAATCGCGATCGCGAGTGACAGTATGATTAGAGTCCAAATCGGGACGGCTTTCAAGATACTACCACCCATTCTTGCCCTCTTTCGCATCGTCCCGCATGGTACCCGTGCTCGTCACGCCCGAATAACCCCACCACAGCACGGGCCCGACCGGTTCCCCACGCTCGTAGAACCGCCAACTCGAATGCTCCCAGTCTCCGGGATGCGCGACCAGGCTACGGCTAACGGGATTGGCGTGAGTGCCGGCCATAGTGTCGACGTTCCTCCACTTCATCGTATGCCGCAGCCTCACCTCGGCCCGGTGATCCCTGTGCGTTACGTCGCCTCGTTTCGGGATTTCCGGAGCGGACGGTAAGTACGCATCCTCATCATCACGCCGTGGCCGCTCCTCAAATCCCGAAACACCGGAAGCGTTTCGGTTCCGGGTCATAGTCCACTGGCGGCGCACGCTTATGCGACGCAGCCAGAAAGGGCGATGCCCCTGGCGGGACTTTGACAAGCTCATCTCTTTCTATCTACCTAACCCGTGGATCGTGCATCCCTATCCCGTGAGCAGCCCGTGCGTCACTACCTGATGCAGGAGCCCGGTGCGGTAGTTCCGCTCGCCGGGATCTGTGCGGGGGGTCGGGGGTAACCCCGATTCCTACCGCGACAAACACCGAAATCGGGAGGGTTTTCAAGATGCTACCATCCATTCTTGCCTTCTTTGGCATCGTCCCGCATGGTGTCCATACCCGCCACACCCGGATAACCCCACCACAGCCCGGAAACACCGAACTCCCCCAACACCTGGCTCAAAAGCCGACCTCCTTCACGATCCTTCCGGTCTTCGTATCGCGCTCAACGATCACGTCATCCTTAGTCCCCCACCTGCCGTCAGGTCCAGCACTGCTCGCGATGAGAAGCGGATGATGCGCCTTGCCGCTTATAGTTAATCTGATTGGATGCCCCCAGCCGTCAACCAGCCGATCCTGCGAACCCACAACGACCGCCAGCCATCGCAAGTAGACCGCCAACTCCTGCCGCGAACTGGGCAATGCGCGAATTGAAGGCCGCCCGATGTCGGCGCCGCCGCCAAGATATGCACGTACCCTTGAGGACTCCAGCAGTATCCGCCAATAGTCGGTTCCCGCACTACTTGATCTCAGAACACGAGTTGTTACATCTAGGGGCTGATAGGGGATATCCAAGGAGGCCGAACAGTGCGACGAGTCGCGTCCAGCGGCCCCAACTTCGACGTAGAGCGACCTCTGTCGGACACCTTCAGGGGCGACTTTCATGTCGAACTGCGTCATGCGCCAGCCGTGGACAAGGAATACCCCGTGCTTGCAGAGTCGGCGGAGCGGCGCACCGAACTCGCTGCTCAAGTATTGAACGTTGCTGCCCAATAACACCCCCGTACGGTCGAAGACGTCAGCTATGTCCAACATGATCCATCGTGATAATTTATAGTCCGTGCTCCATCTGTAACTGTCATCCACAACGTTGCGTGCATAGTAGACGAACAGCTGGAACCCCCCCCACCAAGACGCCCACTACCGTGGCGACCGCTGCTAGTTTACGCAACTGCGCGACCGTCGCTTTTGCTACCATCCGTGTTTGCCCCCGTCTGCATCTTCAAGCATCTCTCCGAAAGTTGCGGAATGGGTGTATCCCCACCACAAGACGGGGTTCACCACTGTTGGCCAAGTGCCGTAGCTGGGATACGGTTGGCCGGAATCGCACGCGAAGAGGTGCAGGGCTATGGGTGTGTGCTTGTGTAGGTCGCAGCCTTCACTTTTCAGGGCAGCTATGTACTTGCCAGCGTCGTCTTGAGCGACAGTAATTGGCTGGACCGACCCGTCGGTGCTGTATGTACTCGACACCTCTAGCCCACCATCTCCAGGGATAGGGGGGGTGCGGGTGTTATCAGCGTCCCCGTGGCCCACAAAAGTGAAGCCCGCGTACCCACCCAACATGCCCCTTCTGATTACAGCCCGTTTCAGATGGGTCATGTCCGTGCAACTGGTAAAATCCTTCACGTGGGTGGCCCACGACGGAAAGTACTTCCCGTAGTTTCCTATTTCTGCGGCTATGATCCCGCTTCCGATATGCCTTCGTAGCTCATAGGCCCCTTCACTATCATAACCTGTGTGCTCGGTGCGGTGTCGGCGAGGGAGTCATAGTCACGCACCCTGCAAGCCTCTCGTGCCCCGCCCCTTTTACGCGCGGCCGGGGAGGCACCTTGTGGGCTTGCCGCCGCGTCGGCTAGACTCGTGCCAGTTTCCGAACCGACGCTAAAGTCTGTCATGTAATTCGACTGGTTGCCGAAGTCGTCTGTTCCCGTTACGCTCAGATAGTGGGGTCGAAGACCGAGTTGGCTCGTATTGACCTGAAAAACGTAGTCATTCGTTCCAGGTGTATGGGTCGGCGCCGTCCAGGGCACTCCATCCACCTCCAACTGCACATTTGTTACGCCGTTGTCGAGGCTGTTTATGGATGAGAATCGCTGGACCGGATCGCTAGCCTGAACCGTGACGGCCATGACTCCGCTTACCGTGGCGTATTCCGCTGGGCTGGTTATTACCACTGATGGTCTGGTGAATTTGGTGACGAAGCCGCTGTATGCCGAGCAAGAAGCCCCGGCGAATGTGAGGTCGGCGGCTGTCGAGGCTCGGAAGACGTCCTCGCAGTTGGGGGTGAGATTGGTAAGGTGCAGCAGGTGCGCCGTAGCGGTAGCGGACTCATCGAGCTTGCTCCAACTCAGCGATGTAAGAGAACTGATCGCGGGCCCTATGGGAGCGTACCGACGCGGCCGTACCCGGATGTGGCGCTTGTCCAGCTTATATCCATGGCCGTATCGCTGACGTAGGTTGCTCTCAGATCGTCGTAAGCTTCTCCGTCGCCGGTTGTAAACGTCTGGCTTGACGAGACCGTGCTATTTCCCGCGGCATCCTGGGCGAGCGACCGAATAGCCATACGCCGTGTCGGGCTTCAGCGCCGGTATACTTCCGGTGTTTCGGGAACTTGTTCCCGAAACGAACTACCTCACCTTAGAGGATCAAAGGCTGCACATCAAGCCCAGCCTTTTCACCGCACTCGTAGAAACGCCAACTGGAGAATGACCACTCCTCTGGCAGCATGACCAGCCCCCTTCGAAACGGGATTGGCATGGATATAGTTCACCATCGCGTAGAGCTTCTTCTCGCTGTAGATTGCAAGGGCTCGCACCTGCTCTTTCCATACGGCGAAGCGGGCCTTGCCGTTGGCGTGACGCGCCATGGTCTCCAAGACCCTTGCCGCGTTCACATCCTTGGCCTGCGCTATTATCCTCTGAGCAGACCGTCCGCGCCATAGCCTGTTGAACCGGTGCAGTTGACCGCCGTCTGGCAGGTACACCAGCAGGTGAACGTGATCCGGCATCAGCACAAACGCCGACACGTACCCGCCGCACTCGGCCAGCGCCCTGGCGATCTCGTCGCGCACGATATCCCGCACGATCGCATTGTTGAGCAGGGGCAGCCACTCCACAAACGTTCCCGCTATGTAGTAGTAGCTTGCCCCTATGTCGATGTTTTTCCATTTCACGGTATCATGTTAGCCGCACTTGCCGGATATCCCTGCTCGACGGTACGCCTGCTCGTTTCGGGAACAAGTTCCCGAAACACCGAAATGCGAGGGTGTAGGTATCGGCATCAACCGGACCATTGTCGTCGTCGGTGCCATCCCACCCAACGGAATCGACAACGCCGCTATCGGTCCCCGTCAGATTGTCGATATCAAAGGCTTGTGTTCCATCGGCCAAAACCCTTACGAGATCCCCATCGGAATCATAAATAATGCCCGTCAGGTACGCGTTAAGGGCCTGCGGCCTCTCAACCGGCTCAGCTACGGTAAATGGAATCGTTAGCGGGGCGGAACTGCCAGATGTATACGATAAGTCATTCACGTTAATCAACAGATTTGGCCCGGCCGGCGGAGTTGTTGTGATGGTGACGGATAGGTTCCCCCGTCGACATAGTTGCCGGTAGAGTCCGTGCCGTTCCACGCGACGCTGTCCCCGCCCGAGGTGGTGGGTCCGGTAAGCTTATTGCCACCCACTTGGATGCTGCAGCTATTGACGGGATAGCTGAGGGTATAACAGATTTGCCCCGCGGAGTCGCTATCGTTTGAACCGGGGTCTATGCCGACGCGGGGGGTGGAGTAGACGTTGTTGACCGTGGGGGCGACGGTGATGTACCCCTGCTCTCCGGTGACGCGTTGTAGAACTGCACGACCAGCGTGTACTTCCCAATGGGTGTTGTGCTCGGCGGATCCCAAACGACCGTGCCGGTGTAGATGTCGCCGCTGAGAGTGCTGGAGCCGACCGGCAGCGTCGCGTAAGCGTTGCCGCTTGAGTCCTGTATGAGGATGGAGCTTACGTCGGGCTCCGTGCAGGTCCAGGTTATGGTGGAGGTGTCGCAGAGGGCGGGCTCGATGGTCGACGGGTCGCCGTAGGCGTTGCCGATGGGCGTGGGGATGACAAAGCCATGCCCGTCTCCCTGCCAGTTCTGGGGGCGGGTCTCGGTCGAGTAGGCCCAGGAGTCCAGTATCACTTGGCCGGCGGCGTTTTCCGTGCCGAAGTAGTAGGTGCCGGCGGGGTAATACCCCGGCGTGGAGGGCCATGTTAATTTTGCCGCCGTAGCATGGTTGGTTGTAGTACCCGCCGTAATACATGGGGTCGTCTAACAGATAAGTCACCGTCGTCGCCGGCGTGTAAGTGGTGGTCGGCTGCTGGGATAGGGGCCAGGCATCGACAAGGGTGTAGTTGTGGCCTCCCCACGGGATGGTGCCGTTGGCGTCGTCCTGACGCACAAGGACTATGCTAGTCGCCCATGTGAACAGGGGAGTGTACCAGTAGAAGGTGACATAATGGTCGCCGCCATCGTCCGGCGTGGGTTCTATCTCAGCGTACCCGACCGAGTTGCGGTTGACGTTGCCCTCTGCGTCATACCATGGGGTTTGCACGACGCCGGACGGAAGCTCGTCTGACGCCCAGGCCCAAAACCCTGGTATCACGGGGACTGCGACAACGTAATGGGAGTGAAAGGGGCCCAGAGTGCTATCGGCCGAGCTACCTCAAAGACGGCGTAGTAGATGCCCCATCCTCCCTGCGGCGTTATGGGGATTTCGCTCGGCGTTATGGGGATTTCCTTGCCGGAGCCGCTCTTGATCGTCTTGTACGCTGGATCGAGAATCGCCCATGTGACGCCGTCAGCGCTGTCGAGCGTGGCATATTCGAGGAAATAGTCGAGTTTCGAACGCGCCTGCCGCGCTGTCCAGGATTAGGCCGCTTGCCCAGTCTTCCAGGCAGATCGTCGGAGCCCCGCTGGAAGCATTGCCACCTAGGCCGCCGTTGACCCACACCTCGCCCCACGGTGAGTCCATCATAAGGTCCACCAGGTAGATTCCCGGGTAAGCGGGAGCGGGCATGCCCCAGGTGTTGGCGCCATCGGTCGCCGTTTGATAGAGGTGCTCACCCGGGGAGTCTCTGACCGGGTTCACCGCTAGCGTGCTCCATATGTCCAGTAGCGTGTCGGACAGTTGCGCGTCGGTTAACCCGTTTATCTGGCAGGTTATGGATGGCGGCACGCCGTCGCCCGTGGCAAACCAGGCTGGCAGGGCCGGCCCGATATAGGGCGTGGCGCCACTCGCGCAGGCCGTCAGGCCCAAGACAAGCAGAACCATAGGAGAAATGAGTGGAACGAGCCTCTTAACAATGGATATCATCTTTTCTTAACCCTCCATAATATAGTCTAATGCGCGCCTACTGGCAATAGGTAACGCTAGTCGGCAGCGGTGGTTCGGTGAAGTTTATGGTGAATGTGACCGGGGCGCTCCCGCCGCCCCAGCCGCAGTCCTGGCCGACCCTCACGATTACGGAGTACGTGTGGCCGTTGCTGAGCAGCATGGGGACTTGGGCGGGTGAGGCGCCCAGCATTTCGCCCGAATCCCACACCAGGGACGAGGCGGTGACGTCCGTAAGTTGCACCTCGTAGCGGCTGTACGGGGTGGTAAGGCTCCAGGATATCCGCGGGCTGAGGCTGCTGCCGGTGACGGGACTGATGGTCGGGATTCCCACGGTGCATGGCACGGAGCACTCATAGGCTCCCATGTCCGTGAGCCCCTCGCTGAGCCGTGGATGCCCGTCGGCATCAAACAAGCACAGTAAAGCCAGATCCGTGGTGGGGTCGCCCTTGCCGATGCAGGGCGAGCCTGACTGCAGGTGGTAGGTGCTGTCGAGGTCGGGATCGGCCGTGACGTCATGCGGTCCCGGCCAGTAGTAGCCAGGCGCCGCGCCTGGGTTATAGACGCAGTTGTTGTCGCAACTTGCCCCAACGTCGATGTTCTTCCATTTCACAACGTCATATTAGCCGCACTTGCCGGATATCCCTGCTGGAGGTGGTGCTTATCCGTTTCGGGAACAAGTTCCCGAAACACCGAATGAGCCAAGCCTACCTTGGCGCACCGAAACACCGAAGTTCCGTTAGCACCCTCATTTCAAAGATAAATGGGTTCCGGTGCATTGGGAAACCGTATCGGCTCAAAGTACCGGTTAAGTTTGACAAGATCAGCCTTGGAGCAGCTCGACGGGGACTCAGTCAATTGTAGGTATAGATTGCTCCCCCAGCGTTCAACAAGGAAACAGTCGCATTCATTCCTGATGCGCTCCTCGCCGCCGAGGCCGGAAATATGCTCAGTTGATAGTATATTGCCCCACGTTGCTCGGGGTATGAACCTGCACAGATCTCCTTGTCGGCCATAGTAAAAGTGCATTTCGCTCTCGAACTGGCTCATTTGGGAGTCGATGTGACCGGTTCGCGTTGCTTCATATATCCCTTCCACGTTAAGAATGGGTATATAGCTCAGGAGCGACATAACGTAGTTTCTATCTCCAGCTACTACTTGTCCATAATCACATTGAAATTGCGATACTATCCATCGTAAGTAGTGGACGGTTTTTTTGTAGTCCAATAACTCGAAAGGCCCGTCCATGCTCAGCGACAACATATCATCTGACGTGGTCGAAAGCTTCAGGAGGACTATTGGCTCATCGGAGTATGCAGATAATGAGCCGCTCCCCATGAGGATACAGTCTACCGCACCAGACACACATGCTGCGAGCAATTGCGCTAGCGTAGGTTGCGTGATTTTGTGTTGGCGACTGAACTTGTTTGAGCCAGGCGGCATCGTCTGAATATACCGCATCTGCACATTCGCAGCTTCCCCTGCCGACTCAATCAGCAATGCCCGCAGTAAACCTGGCAGATACTGGCCAGGGCTTCTGGCATGTATGATCGCCCCCATATGATCAGTCTTGCACATCATTATATATAGGGCCCTTTCCGCTCAGTAAACGTGCAATACTGGTTTCCAATCCACGTTCGGCCATGCCTTTCGGGCCGCTTTTATGTACCGGTCCAGCTGACTCCATCCCTTCTCAATTGCCCTTGCATTGTTTGGCTTCAGCTCATAGATAACGCCTCTGGAAAAATCAATGGCATCGGGAATCAAACGCGTCCCTTTAATGGCCGTTCTGACCGCAAAACCTCTTGATGCTGCCCATGCATAGTAATTCTCGTGAGCCTCAAGCCCTCGTCTGACGGCCGCCGCTACTCTTGCATTAAGCACCCCACTTAGTGAGCCACCGACTTCCTCGACAATCGGTCCGGCGGCTTCAGCGCCTAATGTCCACCCAGCCTGGTTGATGACCTCGTCTAAAGTTGAGCATACTGCACCACCCCATTGGCGCACACCTCCGTAATAATCCTTGAGTTCGGGAAAGCTCTTAAGTAGCTCTGCGTTTCCACGACCAGCGTCTTGAAGACCGGGAGTACCGGCCGACCTTTTGACGTGGTATATCGCGTGAAAGATCGTGCTCGGTAAGTTCCACATCCATTGCAGAATACCGCTCGTTCCTGTGGGATCGATTATGTTAACTGGATCATTATCGGCATACTCGTACCAATTTAATCCTTCTCCATCGGGGTCCTGCGTGATAAAACGCCCCAGCAGCGGATCGTAGTATCTCGCTTCCAGCAAATCCAGCCCAAGGTCGTCATCGGAATAATAACCCGACTTGCCGACGAACCTCAGCGGGTTCGGGGGCTTGTTTGTGTCGGTCGACGAGCGAAGCTGGCCCTGGTTCTCGCCCCACGCATTATAGGCGTAGGCGTCAGTTACCCGCTGCATGGTATCGGACAGCTCATGAGTGCTGCCGAGGCCATCGCAGGTATAGTAGAATGTCTGTCCGTTGCGAGTCTCGCATATACCATCAGTATACCATGTTTCAGGGGGTCACCACAGAATTTCGGGTTGTGGTGACCCGCAAGTCGTATCAATGGAATGCCCAAGGATGACCATCAAGAAATATAATCCAATGATGTGAGCCTGAAAACTCCCTTTCCCTAAGCATAACAATATACTTACGGTATTTCTCAGGAAAATCGGAGAGTCGCTTCCCGGACAAGTCGGGATTCATTACGTAACTGCAATCCGAGGGCATTTTATCCGCCGGGCACTTCAGCGACCGTCTGAGTGTTACCCCATCCGGTGTTCCGTGATAGTAGCGATCAAGAGTCTGAACCCATGTGCCTCGAGTCAGGAAATCGCTTCTCCTCGACCGCGTAAAACAGCAACAGCCTCGATAGGCTTCTTAAGTTGTACTCGCAGTCAATCACTTAGCTGACGGGTGGACCTGTATAGATCGCCGGGATTATGGTGCTATAGCCTAGGAAACCGAATACTGAGATCGCCACGACTGCGATTGCGATACGTGGCGTAGATTTACTCATACGTGTCACCTGGAATGATGGAACCTTACCAATGTAGGCATGATGACCAATGCCGCTCCAATAAACAGGGCAATAATCAGAAAGACATATTTTGCCACATGTCCCACGAATCCCACTCTATTCCCTTGTTGCACAATAGCCACTGCTATTGCAATCGATAACACAATGATGAGCACTAGGCATTGTGTGACAGCATTATTCATCCCGCCTCCTTTTCATCATTTGATGCCCCAGGGCATTAATCTGTCTTGTAATCCCCACTGCCTGAGGTCGTCGCGACCGTTAACGAGTACGTCGCTGTGGACATCGATGAGTCCTCTTTTTCTCTGTTCCAATGTATATCCTGTGCCCCAAAAGAGCCCCGCCACTTTCTATCGCTTGATCTATTGCTTGTCCAACGGCCCATAGGAAATTCTCCTGCTTACCGTACACCAATAGCTCACAGTCTGCATGGGACCAGAAATTCGTATTACCACCTTGCATGTCATGTGTTTGCTCGTGCACCAAGGTTGATGCCAAACGAAGTGTATTACGGAATATCGTCCCATTTCCAAGATTCGCATCACTGTAGAGGGTTCCTATTTCAATGTTATTAATCATGTCTGCAAGTCCGAAGGCCGTGAACCCTGCAGTGACATCGGTGTCGTAATTTATGTGACCGGAGTTCAGCATATGCTGCAAATCGCGGGCATAGCCTCCGTAGTACGGGGTATGGGCGATGTCGATAATCGCTCTTTGCACGAACTCATATTGAGTTGCACTTAGATCAACAGGGTCTAGCCCCGTCGGGTCCACGGCGTTGACCGGATTATCCCCAGCGTACGCGTACCAGTTCAGCCCATCCCGTTTCGGATCCTGCGTGATAAACCGACCCAACAGCGGATCGTAGTATCGAGCTTCCAATAAATCCAGCCCAAGATCGTCGTCGGAGTAGTAACCCGACTTCCCAACGAAGCGCAGCGGATTTACAGGCTTGTTCGCATCGGACGATGCACGAAGCTGACCGTGATTCTCGCCCCAGGCGTTGAAGGCGTAGGCGTCGGTTACTCGCTGCATCGAATCGGTCAGCTGGCGGGTGCTGCCCAGACCGTCAGAGGCGTAGTAAAACGTCTGCTGGTTGCTCAATCCGACATTCTGAGTCTCGCATATACCATCAGTATACCATGCTGTAATTGCATTGTTGCCGTTGGCTTCGGCGATCATGTTGCCGCCATCGTAGACGTAGCGAGTTGTGCCAGACGCTCCTCCGGTTTTCTCCAACCGCCTGCCGAGCGGGTCATACTTGATGCTGATGCTGTTGGCGCTGGTCAAGTGATTGAGCGAATCGTACCCGTAGGTCCAGCCACCTATCGACTTCGAGTTCATATTGCCGAAGCTATCGTAGCCGAAAGAGCCACTGGCGGTTCCGGTCACGCTCGTCAATAGATTGTTGTCGGCGTACCCGTAGTTATAAGTCTTCGATGGATTTCCTACAACCTGGCCCCAAAGTTTCGCGGTACGGTTGCCTATTTCGTCATACTGGTATTCGTCAGAGTATATGCAGTTGGCAGACGAATCGCAGCGCGTTTCGCGGCGCAGCCGGTACGAACCGTCGTAGGTATACGTCGTGTAGCTGCCGTTTGCCTCGGTAATCTGAGTGCGGTTACCAGCATTGTCGAACGAATACGCAAATGAGGAGATCGTGCTGCCATCGCTGCGATAGTTGCTCACATTCGATAGCCACAAGCGCTTCTTATTGGAGTTATCATACTGATACTGGGCATAAGGAGCAGGTGCCAGGGTGTTGTAGTTGACCTGAGAAAGCAAGCCATAACCGGCAGACGAAGTGTCATAGACATACTGAGTCTTAGAGCCGCCTGGACTGGTTAAGTACTGCAGGCTATCGTCCGACGCGTACTGGCTGAAGTACGTGCCCAGGATTGTGCCTGATGTGCCGTTTCCATCGCGGATGTTGGTGGTAAGGTTGTGAGGAGAGGTTGAGTAAACATATTGAATCGTCTTGTTGGCATACGACTGATAATCAGTCGAAGTCCTGCCAGCATTGTCATACGTATATTGGACGTTGCCATTCACTCCGGAAACTTGCTGAAGTTGACCATTTGGGAAATACGCTCGGTTCGCAAGCGTATTTGTTCCATCTGAATCGGTATAAGGCAGGCCGTCTGAATAGAACGAAAAACTCAGCGTGAGGGTATTGTTAGTGCCATTTACTGTGCCCTGTTCCTTGCGTTGCGTCACATGTCCTCTGCCGTCATACTTGTACTGGAACCAACTGGGATTGCTGCCAGGGAATGTCTCCTGGATCAGCCGGTTGCGCTCATCGTAAGCGTATGTGATAGCTTTCTGGCTACCGCTTCGGTTCCAGTGTACGTATTTGAGCAGCCCAAGCTCATCGTAGCAATGCGTGATGGTCACCGCTGTATCAGCGGTGGAGCTACCGTTTTGCATGGAACTGGTTTCCTGCTTGACATGGCCGAGGTTGTCGTAGGCGAAAGTCTTGATCTTCCCGTTCTCATCTTGAACCTGGCTGACATTATCACAACTGAGATCATAGGTCGTTATGGTCGTCGTGTTATCCGGATTTGTAGTCGTCGTAAGTCTGTCCAGACCGTCGTATATGTATTGCGTCGTAAGAACGGCGGCCGATGAGCCGCGAGGGGCCGTGCTCGAACCGGGTTTACCGAGTGCATCGTATCCACTTATTTCGGAATAAATGCCGGTCTGTATATCCGTCTTCTTGATGGGATAGCTGTGATAGGTTGTATCATACGCTGTCTGTATGTGATGTCCATAAGGGTCTGTGACGTCCGTCCGGTTGCCGTAAGAATCGTAACCGTAAGTGGTTATCAAATCGGCTCCCGATGAATCGACGTAAGTGTGGTACAGATCGTAAGTAGTGGCGTAGTAGTCGTTATTCACTGTATGCCCGCTCGCGTCCTGCGTCTGGGTGAGCCGGTTTTGAGCGTTGTATTGATACGAAGTCGTGCCCCTGGGGCTGGTGATGCTCCAGATGTTGAGACGGTTGTCCGTAGTAGTGCCGTTGTGCCACTTGTAAGACCATGCGTCACCATCCTGGTCGGTATACGATTTCAAGGTGCCATCATATTCGGCGCTCCCCGCGCTGTCATTCCAGGCATACTCCGCATAATAGCATCCGGGAAATTTGGCTGACATAGCGGAATCGTAACTCGAACCGGTAGCATCGCTGTTGCTTCTGGCACCGACGGCACACGCAATTGACGGTCCGAACTTGTCGTAAAAATCCCCGGACGAGTTACTATAGAGATGGACTTCACGGTGCAGGCTGTCGCGCCGATACGTTGGATCGTTCCAGTTCTCAGCATATGAGCCAAGGTTTTTATTGCCGGTGTATTCCGCATCGAGCACTCTGCAAACCGTATACCCGTGGCTGCCGATGGTCATCATGTTCGGATAGTCGAACATCGTCTTGGTCATGGTTGGGCTTGACGAGTTCTGGCCTTCGTCCGCGTTTGGTCCATCGACCTCAGTCACTCTGTTGGTGAGGGAATCGTAGCTGTAAGTCCAGACAAGGGGCGTTGCGTCGCTGTCCTTGTAGACCGTGAGACTCGTTATGCAATAGACCTGAACCTCTCCGATGCCATACGTGAACTTGATCTTAGGACATGCGCTGGACCCGTTGGGCGAAGGAAAATCGATCTCCAATAGCTGATCCCATATTCCGCTGTTGTTATAGACGAATCTGTAGGTCTGGTCAACACCATTGATCGCGACAGCAGACCCATTGGAGTTTCTGACGGTAATCGAGTCCAGCCGCCAATCCGAACCGCCAGTTTCCCAGGCAAAGTCCAGATACCTGCCTGTGGGGTCGGTGACCCGCGTGACGAGATTGGTGTTGGAACTGCCGTAACTCAAATTGATCGTGTTGTAGTGTGTGTCCACGATAGATGTCAGGAATTGGTAGCCGCCGCTTGACTGACTGAAGTTGTAACTTGTCTGGTCTTTGGCTGTGACTGCAAAGGGACCGCTGGTATGATTCCCACTGAGATTGTTCGGATTGCCCGTCCATCGCTGATATGTTCCCGCTGAAGTAACATAGTCCCAGTCGCTGCTTTCGGTCGGGGTGCACCATTGGTAGCGACCCAGCATGGTCGAATAGCCGACCCAACTGTGATAGCTGTGACGCCAGCCGTGCGCGGGCATGCCATACCAGGGCGTACTGTCGCCGCTGATGGTCGAGAGGGCAAAGTTGATCTCCATGCCGCCGCAGGTTTTCCATGAGACGATGGGAATGTTGGTTATCAAGCTTCCCGTACCTGTGTTAACCATTGAATACGGCCCCGCCGGAACAGTTTTCTGATGAGTCGCCTGTGCCAGGTCCGCAGGAGTAGCAAAGCTCTGGGCATTGGTTGGCATAGTGGCCAGCGACAGCCCTATTGAAAACAACATTGCTGCCAAATTCTGCGTTACGGAACGTTTCCTTGAAAACATCACTCTCGTGGCCTCATTTCTATCTTGGGTGAGCTTATCTGGCATTCTAGTATTGCGGCGCATAGCTTCCTCCATATTGAGCAGGGGTCAGGTATTCTGCAAACCAACCTGGCAGAATTGTATTTCCCGGCACGTTTGCCGACACTTCCGGCGACTCTACAAGCTCCGTAGTGGGCGTGCTGTAGATCACAACCTTGAAATACCACGTGCCGGATGGCAGGCCCCATAGGCGATAATCGGAATATGTTGTTCCTGTTAGTGGAAACAGGTTGTAAGCCAGCGGTGTGCCGGGCTTGGTGTAATAGACCAGGTCAGCATGATCCAAACTCCCAGCAGTGTAACTCCATGCCAACGACACGGTGCCAGTGGGGTCCGCGACAGGACTTGACTGTCCAAGGTCTGTTGTCCATTGAGGTGTCTGGAGGTACGTGACGGCCAGGTTATTGGACGCGCTATTACCATTTTGCGCCGCATCGTGTGCGGCTCCCGCCGGCACCTGGCAGGAGACGTTGGCTCCCTGTCCGCTTGGAGTAACCGGCAGTGTGTATGTGGTCCCACTGCCGCTTAACGTCCCCTTGGTTCCGTTCGTAACCGTGATCCCTGAAGCGGTAAGACCTGTCACTGACTCAGAGAACGTGATAGTGAAGGTGATCGGTGACGAGCTGGTCGGACTTGAGGGCCGGATACCGTGCATGTAGGGGCCACGCTATCAAAAGTGATGGACAAGTTGTTTGAAACCGGACCGTTGTTGCTCGCTGAGTCATGTGCCGCACTTGCGTTTACCTGGCATGTCACCGCTCCCTGTCCGCTTGGGGTAACCGGCAGAGTATATGTGGTCCCACTGCCACTCAACGTTCCCTTGGTTCCGTTCGTAACCGTGATTCCTGAAGCGGTAAGACCTGTTACCGATTCGGAGAATGTCAGCGTAAAGTTGATCGGATTGGTGTCAGTAGGGCTTGAAGGTCCGGTTACCGTGCAAGTTGGCGCTACGCTATCAAAGGTGATGGACAAGTTGTTTGAAACGGTGCTGTTGTTGCTCGCCGAGTCATGTGCCGCACTTGCGTTTACCTGGCATGTCACCGCTCCCTGACCACCTGGGGTAACGGGCAGCGTGTATGTGGTTCCACTGCCGGTTAACGTTCCCACAGTTCCGTTCGTAATTGAGATTCCTGAAACAGTAAGACCGGTCACTGACTCAGAGAAAGTGAGCGTGAAGTTGATCGGGTTCGCATTAGTTGGACTCGAAGGCCCGGTCACCGGACAGGTGGGAGCTACACTATCATAGTTGATGGACAAGTTGTTTGAAGCCGTGTTATTGTTTCCCGCCGGGTCATGTACCGCGCCAGCAGTTACCTGGCATGTCACTGCCCCCTGTCCGCTTGGCGAAACAGGCAGCGTGTATGTGGTTCCACTGCCGCTTAACGTTCCCTTGGTTCCGTTCGTAACCGTGGTCCCTGAAGCATTAAGAGTCTGACACTGACTCAGAGAAAGTCAGAGTGAAATTGATCGGGTTTGCATTAGTCGGACTCGAAGGCCCCGTTACCGTGCAAGTGGGGACAACGCTGTCATAGGTAATCGTCACTTCATTTGAAACGGTGTTCCCGTTGCCACCGGTATCGTGCGCCGCATTCGCAGGCACTTGGCACGTCACAGCCACCTGTCCGCTTGGAGCAACCGGAAGCGTATACGTAGTTCCACTGCCGCTTAACGTCCCCTTGTTTCCGTTTGTGACCGTGATCCCTGAAGCGGAAAGACCTGTCACTGACTCAGAGAAAGTGATCGTGAAGTTGATCGGGTTCGCATTAGTCGGACTCGAAGGCCCCGTTACCTGTACATGTGGGAAGAGTCGCGCTGCTAACGGTCACGTCCATATCGGTCGTTGTCGTGTCTCCGGCAAAGTTAGTGGCCATCGCCCATATCCTCTGCGTCTGTGGGTTTTGCCAGTTATACGTCCAGACGTCCGTGGTGGTGTTGTAGCTGGCAATGTACCACGTCGCAGGTGGCGTTTGTGAACCCGTGGCAGTGAATCCCACCTGCACTGAGGTCACACCTGCGTCCGCATCAGATGCGGTTCCCGCCAATTGCACGGTAGTCTGACCCGAAGCGAGTTGGATAGTTCCAGTAGAAGGGCTGGTGATTGCAACTGCCGGAGACGTGGAATCTGACGGAACATAGACGTCAATATCGCCTTGGCTGCGTGGCCGCAGCACTCGATAGATTTGCGTTCCGGAACTCGCGTCGCTGCTGCTTATGCCGGTAATGCTGACATACCAGCCCGTGGCAGGCGGCGCTATGGGGATGGCCGAACTATTCTGCCAAGCCCAACTGACTCGTATGCCAAGCGAGTGGTTTGTGCCATCGTTTAAGTTCGATCCATCGTTGATATAAAAACACTGCTCCGCTGGGTAAACCCCTGTCACACTACCAACGCACTTCACCAGACGACCTTTGTTGTACGGTCCAAACGCGGCGGGCGTGTTGACACCTGGGTAATCACCGCAGGCCTGCCCGCCTAGATATCTGTTGGTGACCATCATCCAGACGTCGGGCATGGGACTGCCTGTGCTATCCACGGTGACACCGGTACCGCCCGCATCCAGATATGCTTCCCCGTTGGTGTCAATCAGCAGTGATCCCTGGACAGTAACCATGTCTCCACCAGTCACCGGCAACGGCCCCGAATAGTTCACGCGAATGGCGTAGGGGTATTCCCGTGCCTGGATCTTGCATATAAAAGCACCCCGAGAGTTCGTCTGTGCCAACTGTTACCACTAAACCCTGAGAGCCACCAACGTTCAATGTTGTGGACACGTCATAGCTGAGTGCATTTGCTACGAGCGTGGCATTGAATATCGGTACCAGGTTATACGTGACCGTATTGTCCGTGCCAGAGGAAGCCGTATTGGCGTTGTCATTTGCATTGGTTGCGGCACCGGCAAGAATTGAAAGAACTACTGTTCCACTGGCGGTCATTCCGGTCACGGCCACATTGTAGGTTGCATGGTCTCCGGAGTCTGTTATTAACGCTGTAGTTGCACCAGCAGTTCCGTCCATAGTCACTCCGGAGTTGCTGAAACCAAAGACCGGCTCGCTGAAGGTAACCGTGAAGTTTATAGGCGAGGCACTTGTTGGATCTGCCTGAGTCGCCGCCTTGCTAACCGTCACCGAAGGGCAGGTCGTGGAAATCTCAGGTATTATCAAAGCTAAATTGTCTCTGTTGGTGCAGAACTGATAGGCCCGGCCAACGCTCAGACCGCTTTCGTCCGTTGTCCCATCGTAGCCGAGAGTATAAGAGCACTGATCAGTCTCGTCCCAGCCAAACGCATCCGCTTCGCACCAACCTGAGGTATAGGCATCTCCCCAACACTTGGCTGAAATTCCATCGGTAAAGAAAATCATATCACCCGTATAGCTGCCGTCGTCGACAGGAACACTGTAGTTGAATGGATCAGCAAAAACATGCCACCCTCCCACGCCAACTTGACTACCGGGCAAGGAGATAACCATTGCAGTCTTGTATCCGGGCGTGGTCGATATGCCATTATTGTAGGCAGAGTAACTCAATGTGTAAGTAGTGCCTAAATCAACCCAGTAGCCCTCGCCAAGCAGCATGTTGCCGAACGACGCCCCAGGAGGAGTTTCGGTCGGATCGTACCGCAATATTGCCCCCAGATGCTGGATCAGTTCTGATAAGGCTATTGCTGCCAAGACCGCCTGGGATATCTGCAAACAAGACAGCAGGATCTGGACTGACAGGAACAAGAGGCAACCCGATCAAGTTCTGTCCGGCTGCTAGCTGCACTGTCACAGGATTCGCCTCAGGCTGAAGCACCACAATGTCATCGTCAGATCTCGCACGGATCAGGGGGTTGAGATTGGAGCCGGACTGCTGACACGAACTGATGCCCACGACCGACACGTAAGCGTCTACGTCGGGAATGCCTGCGCTGTCGGGAGCAATCACTCTTATGTTGATCGCCGAACCATCATCTATCGAAAAACCGCTTGAGTCTACGGCGGTGACCACCCCCCAGCTCTTTATCAGAAGACCTATGTTGTTCCAGCCGTAAGCGCCGGTGATGCCTTGTTGGCCCGCGCCGCTTGTCGAGTTATACAGCCAATCGCCTCCGCCAACGGAGCGATTTGACATAGCGTAGACCCAAAGCGGCTGTATGTCGTCGCTGGACGTCGTTATGCTTGCGTTTGTTATGCATCTCTGACCGCCAGTGGTGGCGAGAACACCGTAAACGTCAACGGATTCTCCGACTTCCGTGACGCTTGACGCACCAGAATACACCACCTGGATGCCTCTAACCCCCAGATTGATAGCCGAATCGACATCTTCGACATACAGGCTGTCTGTAAATACGGCGGTTACCACCCGGCCATATAAACGAACGCGGATGCCATCAGCATTCTGTATGACATCACTTATGGCGCTGAAAGTGCAATTATAGGTAACACTGTTATTTGTGTCCGTAGATGCCGTATTGCTGTAGCCGTCGGCATCGTGCGCCGCGCTGGCGGGAACCGACACTGAGACAGTTCCGTCGTCGACCATCCCGCTAACAGCCACGTTATATGTCGCGTGGTCGCCGGAGTCTGTTATTAAAGCCGTGGTTGCGCCAGCGCTGCCACTGATCGCCACACCGGAACTGTCTAACCCGAATACAGGCTGGCTGAATATAACCGTGAAGTTTATCGGGGACGTATTCGTCGGGTCAGGCTGATTCGCTGCCTTTGCGACTGTCGCAGACGGGGGATCATACTCATACGCCCCGATATCCACATGGGAGCCGATTATCCTCGGATTCCCGTCGAGGTCCCTCTCCAGGCCGGAGGAGTCCACGGCGGTGTCGTCGCCGGCGTCGATGCAGGGCGAGCCGGCTTGCAGATGATAATCGCTGCCGGCGGAGTCCACGAAGAGCGGGTCGGCGGAGATGTCCGTCGCGCCGGGACTTGGGCCCTGGTAGTTGTGCGGATTGCCGTAGACATCGTTATGGCTCAAGGTCTGGCCGGACATGATGCGGTTACATAGTACTCCGTAGGAGCTGTTGAAGGCGATTATGTTGTTCGAGATCGTGTTCGACGACACCGTTGTCCTCAGCCCCGTGACGTTGGCGGTGAGGGTGTTGTTGGCGACCGGGCCGTAGCTGCCTCTGACATACATGCCGATGCTGGCGCCGGTGACCAGGTTGTTCTCGACCGTGATCCCGGAATCGAGACAGTAGATGCCCTCCGACGAAGCGCCGGAAATCGAGTTGGCGAGAATATTCGCCTGCGAACAGCAATAAGCATAGATTCCTACCTGCCCGCTGCTCAGCACGACGACATTGTTTGAAATGGTGGCGATGCCCGTGCCCGTGCAGAAGATCCCCTGGCAGTTTGTCGTGATGGTGAACCCGTCGACAATGGCGGCGGCCATGCTCGTGTTCATGTACACGGCCGCGCCCGCGCTGTCGCTGATAGTGGTGACGTTGGCCCTCACATTTCTCTGGCTAAGCGAGGTCTCGCCGCCCGCGAACCCGCCGTAGAGAGCGACCCCATCCGGCACGGTGACGTTCTCAGCGTAGGTCCCCGCTTCGACCCATACCTGGTCGCCCATGTGCGCGGCACTGAGGCCGTCCGTGATCGTCGGCGCCGCGTTGGTCCACGATGAGCCGTCCCCGGTACCGGTCGCGTTCTGATTCACGTATATCGTCGAGGTCGCGAATCCCAGGTAAACGATCGTGTAGGAGGACGGCGCGTTGCCGTCCCCATAGGAATTGTGCGCCGCGCCGGAGGTGACACTCAGAATGACCGTGCCGTTGTTGGCCATCCCGGTCACCCCGACACTGTAGTTCATGTGGTCACCGGAGTCGGTGACGGTGGTTGTGGTCGCGCCGGCGGTGCCGCTCAGGGTGACCCCGGCGCTTGTGAAGCCGGTAACGATCTGGGTGAAGGTGACCGTGAAGTTTATCGGAGAACTCGCGGCAGGGACGGACTGGCCCGTGGCCGGCGAGATCGTCACGCCGGGGTTATCGTACTCATAGGCCCCAATATCGACGTGCGCGCCTATTATGCGCGGATGGCCATCGAGGTCGGTGGAAACCAGCCCACCGGCGCTGTCGTCGCCGGCGTCGATACAGGGCGAGCCGCCTTGCAGGTGATAGTTGGACCCGGACGCGTTCATAAATAGCGGGTCCGACTCGATATTGCCGTCTACCCCGACGGTGTAGGTAATATTGTTGCTGATGCTCTGCACGCCGGGGTTGTAGATATCATTGTTGCTAAGGATAGGATCGGCAGTGTAGTCTCCCTTCCAGAGACCCCAGGTCGTGTTGAATGCCACTATGTTGTTAGAGATAGTGTAGACGCCCCCTCCGGATGGAGCCCAGAAGCCGAAATTGACGCCCATGTTGTTATCGGCCACAGTGTTGTCCGCGATGATGCCGTTCCCGTTATCGCACTGGATGCCGGTCGTGTTGTTGTAGCAGAGGTTATTGACCACGGTGAACGTCCCGCGGCTGCACAAATGCCGAAGCCGAACCCCGAAACGACGTTGTTCTCGATCACGGGGTATGCGTCCGTGTCATAGTCCATTGCGTCCACAGCGATTCCGTAGCTCACGCACATAGTGTCTGCGGTGCAGGTGATGATGTTGTTGGAGATCGTCGGTGAAGACAGGTAGGCGTCTATTCCGCAGTAAGGGCTTTTGAGGGTGAATCCATCCACCACGGTCGATTGCCCGGCGCCGGCGGCGAACGTTACCACGGAGCCTCCCCAGCCGGCGTCGACTATGGTGGTGACGTTGACTCTGGGCCGTCGCGCTTCTAGCTGGCTTTCGGTTCCCGCGAATCCGCCGTAGAGCCCCACGCCCAGCGGTATCTCTACGCAGTCGGTATAAGACCCCGCCGATACCCATACCTGGTCGCCCCACCGCGCTTGAGTCATCGCGTTGCCTATGGTGAGCATCGCGCTGCCCCACGTGAGGCCGTCGTTGCTGTCCGAACCCGAGGAGTCGGAAACGTAGAGTATTTTGGGCGCGGGGCCGTTATAGGTGACGCGGTTATCCGCGCTTGTACTCGCGTCGTTGGGGATGCCCGCGGAGTCCGTGACGGCGCCCGCGGGGATGCTCGCCGTGACCGTGCCGGCGGAGGTCATTCCTCCCACGTAGACCACAAACGATTTGGCATCGCCTGAGTCCATCACCGAGGCCGATGTCGCCCCGGCGGCGCCGCCGATTACCACTTTGGCGCCATAGAAGCCGGTCACGGGCCGGTCGAAGACGGCCGTAAAGCGGATCGGGGTCCAGGCGGTGGGGTCGAGCTGCTCCTCGGCCTTGTTTATCGTGACTTGAACGTCTGACGGCCCGTTATACGCGGCGGTTTGCGCCGGGATTATCATCGCGATGTTCGGGGCATGGGCGCGGATATTGTAGCCCTGGCCGGAGCGCAGGTAATCGTCATCGCCCGAGCCGTCGTAGGCTACCGTGTAGCTCCCGTTCTGATCGCACCCGGTGATGACCGGGTCGCACCAGTTCGCGTTGGCGGCGTCGCTCCAGTCGAGCGCGCATGCGCCGTTGGTGAAGAGAAGCAAATCTCCCGTGAGGCTTCCGCTGTCCACGGCGACGTCGTGACCGAACGGAGTGCCTATCAGGTTCCCGGCGGACGTGATGACGGGCAGGGGAATCACCATGTCGGTCTGCCGGCTGCCGTAAGGAAGCCCGTCCGGATAGCCGGCGTAATTGACGCTGCCGGCGGACGGCTGATCGAGCCAGTAGCCCGCGCCCAGCAGGATGTTTCCGAAACTGGTGGGGCTGGAACTGCTCCAGGTTATGTAGTTCCCCGTCGCCGCGTCCAGGCGCGCGAGGCTGCCCGACGAATCGATATCCAGCGGGTCGAAGACGCCCTTAGCCGCGCCCGTAAGACCTGTCCAGGGAATCGGATTTATGG
>CAWGNL010000095.1:0-10758 GCA_963823885.1 uncultured bacterium | reverse complement strand
CAACCTCGTCGATCTGGACGCCTGCTGGGAGCTGGCCCAGGAGTTCGACGAGCCCGCCGTCGTCATCGTCAAGCACACCAATCCCTGCGGCGCAGCCACCAGAGCCACGCTGCTGGAGGCCTATCAAAAGGCGCTGGCGTGCGATCCGGTCTCGGCCTACGGCGGCGTCATCGGCATCAACCGCGAGGTTGACAGAGCCGCGGCCGAAGAGATCGCCAAGCTCTTTGTAGAAGCCATCGCCGCGCCGGCCTTTACGCCCGAGGCCCGCGAGCGCTTCGCCGCCAGGAAGAACCTGCGCCTGGTCGAAGTGCGCTCCGCGCCTCCGCGCCCTGTGGTCAAGCACGTCTCCGCCAAGCCCAAACCCGCCCGCCCCCGACGGCATCCGCTGGGACCAGGAGAGCATTCTGCCGGATCACAGGCAGGGGCTAGGGGCTGTGGAAGGGAAGGACTCTGTTCGGGCAGATTTGCGATCTCGCCCGTAAGGACAACCCGGGCATCTCCCGATGCCCCAGACAACCCTGGAATCGAGTCGCTGCAGGACGCGATCGCAAATCCGCCCCAACCCGAGGCTGTGTTTCCCTTCCCTAGCCCCTAGCCCGCATTATTCATGTAGCGCGTGTTTGCCCAGCGCTTTGTGCTCCCCTCGCCCTCACGGGAGAGGGGCTGGGGGTGAGGGTGGAACGCCGCGCTTGATGAGCTTGTGCCTGATTACAGCGTTTCCCCCTCACCCCAACCCTCTCCATCCGGGATAGGGAGCACGTGAGTGCCTGAATCAAGAGGCTCGTCTATCCTGTGGGTCCATGCACGGTGGGCAAACTTGCTGTCTATGCTTGCGCCGAGCACTTCCGCGGTGCAGGTCGTTTGAAGCGTAATTTGTATTGGTGGTAATGCATGTGCCCACTGGTCGGCAACTCGCTGAATGCTGACTGCGTTTCGGGTAAAAACGGATACAAATCGCGAATGCACAGTCGAAACAATACAAAAGTAACAGTCAGTCTTCCTAGTTTTTTTGGGGTGCGGAGAAAAATCAGCAAAAAATACAAAAATGCCCCTTGACAACCCGACAATATGGTGGTATATTACATTATGTGGTTGTAATGGTAGCATTGGTTGTTTAGAAAGGTCTTCGTTCAGGATGAGTAGCAGGGTTATCGAAGGCAGTGGTCCTATATATATTCGCGTGCGAGATGAACTGCTCCAGCAGATATTCCGCATTGGAAAAGGGTTCAAAGTTGCCATCCGAAAGAGAGCTCTCGACGCTCTTTGGCGTGGACAGAGTTACCATCAGGCGAGCCATGCAGGAGCTTCAGAGTGAAGGCTATGTGGTGCGCCAACAAGGCAGAGGCACATACATACACAAAGCTGTTACGCCCAAGGCTTCCGCTGAAGCGGACAGCAAAATGGTTGGTGCTGTTGTTCCGGGCATAGAAATAAACTACTACACGGAGATGGTGCAGGGCTTCCAGGCGGAGGCTGCTAATCGCGGATACAGCATTATTGTGTGCGACTCTTTGTTTAGCACCGAGCGAGAAAGAACGCTTCTGGAACACATGAGCCGGCAGTCGATTTCACGCCTGCTGGTTTTTCCCTTCTTCACTGATTCAGTCGACCCGGAGTATGCGGAACTGATTCGGCGTATTATCGACAGCGGCATTAAAGTCGTTTTGGTCGATCAGTTCTCTGTACGGTCAGGATATCCCATCCGTTACGGTGGACAAGGTTCGGACGGGATATATTGCCGCCGAGCACCTCATTACGCTGGGGCACCAGCGGATAGCGTACGCCAGTTCGATGAGCTATGACCTCGCCGGAAGGGACCATTTGCGCGGCTTCAAGATGGCGCTCAAGGACAATGATATCGAGTTTAGGCAAGACCTCATAATCGATGTTTCCGCAAGAAACTGCGCGGCGCCTGTGCAGGACGCTGTTGTTGCAAAACTCAGCCAGGACCCAAAGGCGTTTACAGCTATCGCAACGCCGTATTTTTCGATGTCTTACGGGATCATCAAGGCCGCGAATCAGTTGGGCATACGAATACCCGAAGATCTTGCCTTGGTAGGCGGAGAAGCCGGCGGGAATCCGGACTACGAATACCTGACCTACACCCACTCGCCAAGAGCCCTGGTTGGCTCGGAGAGTATGAAGATGCTGCTTCGAGATGAAGACGACGAGTGCATGCAGCGCCACAAGCTCATCAAACCGGAACTCGTTGTCGGGTCCTCGTGCGGGGCTATGAGCCGCAAGTAAGGCTTCACTGCTTTGACTGGCGTTAGAGCCGTGCGGCGCGGAAGACGCGCTATATTGCGAGATCGGAGGATAATATGTAAAAGAGCTGATTATGCCGCCGTACTCTCAGTTTGTGTTTAGAAAGGAGCGAAAAACAGCATTTCTTGCTGTTTCTTGGGAGGTAGATGATATGCAAAGAACAGTATCGTTAATGGCGCTGGTATTAGCACTTGCTGCTATGCCCGCATGTGTTTTTGCTCAGGCGACGACGCCTCCGGAGTGTGCGGGTCTTCCAGCTAGTGACTGGATAGATGTGCAACAGGGTAGTTTTGAGAACTGGTCCGGCGGAGGCACGGTAGCCGATTCCACCGCTTCGGACGGTTACGCGGCATATATGCCGGGCGACGCTACGCCTTGGAGCATTCAGTATCCTGTTCCGGCAAGTCAGGCGGGAACGTGGCACTGCTACGCTCATGCAAGAATCGATACCACGTCAACTTCCGGCCTGGCATTCAGCGTGGGAATATATGATTCCGCGGCGGGAGGGGTGGTTCAAGTCAATATAGCGCTTGAAGATGGCGCAAGCGACGGCCTCTATCAAATGTGCGACCTCGGTGTTCAGAATCTGACGTCGAGTATGTACTTCTGGTTTGCGATTGATGACTCCGCGGCCCAAGGATTGTACGTGGACAGGATAGTCCTGGCGCCGACAACGGCCGTGGAATGCATAGGTCTTCCAACCAGCGACTGGATAGATATAGAGCAGGGTAGTTTCAATAACTGGTCCGGCGGAGGCACGCTAGTCGATCCTTTGGCTTCTGATGATTACGCCGCGTACATGCCGGGCGACGCCACGCCCTGGACCCTTCAGTGTCCTGTTTCGGCAGGTCAGGCAGGAACGTGGCACTGCTACGCTCATGTAAGAGTCGATACCACTGCGACTTCCGGCTTCGCATTCGCCGTGGGAACATATAATGCGTCCCCAGGTGCTCAAGACAACGTCATGCTTGAAGATGGCGCAAGTGACGGCCTGTATCATGTATACGACCTCGGCATTCAGCAACTGACATCGAGTTCGTATTTCTGGTTTTCGCCCGCGGGCGATCTCTCAACAGTTCAGGGGCTGTACGTGGACAGGATAGTTCTGGTGGGGACCTCCACGCCTGTCGAGTGCGTGGGTCTTCCAACCAGCCAATGGGTAGACGTGCAACAGGGCGCATTCACTCTCTATGGATCATCGATAGTGACCGACTATTCAGCTTCCGACGGTTACGCCGCGGATATGCCGGGCGACACATCAAGCTGGCTTGTGCAGTATCCCGTGCCGGGAAGTCAGGATGGAACGTGGCACTGCTACGCTCATGCAAGAGTCGATACTACCGCAACTTCCGGCCTGGCATTCGTCGTGGCAACAGCTAATGCGTCCCCAGGCGCTCGAGACAATGTAATGCTTGAAAATGGCGCAAGTGACGGCCAATATCACGTGTATGACCTCGGTGTTCAGCAGTTGACGCCGGGCGCGTATTTCTGGTTCTCTACTGTAAACAATCCTTCGGTTCAGGCAGTGTACGTGGACAGAATAGTTCTGGTGGGAATCGCGACACCCGCCGAATGCGTAGGCCTTCCATCAAACGAATGGGTAGACGTGCAAGAGGGCGCATTCACTCTCTATGGATCATCGATAGTGACCGACTATACAGCTTCCGACGGTTACGCCGCCGAGATGCCGGGCGATACTTCAAGCTGGCTCGTGCAGTATCCCGTTCCGACAAGTCAGGATGGAACGTGGCACTGCTACGCTCACGTAAGAGTCGATACTACCGCAACTTCCGGCCTGGCATTCGCCGTGGGAATACTTGCGACTCAAGACAATGTACCGCTTCAAAATGGCGCGAGTGACGGCCAATACCACGCGTATGACCTCGGTATTCAGCAACTGACGCCGGGTGCGTATTTCTGGTTCTCGACTGTGGACAATCCTTCCGTTTCGGCGGTGTACGTGGACAGAATTGTTCTTAGGAGCGTTGCATCGGCAAATAGTCTATCCGGCTTGTCCGGCCTCCCCGATAACCGCGACATCCAGTTGGAATCGTCGGAAGTTGTCACGACACCACCGGGCGCTTTCTCTGATGGAAGCATGTACATCGAAGACGCCGACAGGACCGCGGGCATCCGATGTTTGTTTAACTCCGGAGTCCAGAAGCCGAACCTCTGGGATGGTGTAACTTTCATTGGGACCATGGCTACCGACTCCGCGGGTCAGCGCGACGTTAACGTCAGTTCGATGACCGCGGATACTCCCGGGCAGTCCATAGGCCCACTTGGTACAGGGGTTGCCAGTGTTAACGATGGACAACCCACTATGTCCGGACTTCTTGTGCGGGCCTGGGGCGAGGTGACTTATGTCGACTCCAGCGGCACTTTCTTCTACGTTGACGATGGGTCCGGGGTCATCGACAGCAGCGGAGTTGCCAAAGGCCTCCGGGTGACACCCGCTACGGCGGTCCCTACCCTCGGAAACTATGTCACACTCACAGGCATCGCCTCGATGTTATCCGTGACTCAGGGCAGTTCAACATTAGTCGTGCCGAACTTGCGAATACCGAACCCGACGGCGACTATATCGATCAACTCCGGGGCCCCGTACCTGCAATTCGACGGGCGTGGTGCTCATTGTTTCCGCGGCGGACACCAGCGGAGTGTACCAGATGCGTTTCAGCAGCGATGACTCGACTTGGAGTTCGTGGTCGGCCTACTCCACGATGGCTCCCTGGGTGCTGTCTTCGGGAGATGGCACGAAAACCGTCTATGCACAATTCGAGGACTACGCCGGAAACGTGACGACGGCATCGGCCTCGATAATCCTGGACACCACTGCTCCGACCGCAAGTATATCGATCGACAACGGGGCTATAGGTTGCAATACGACTAGCGTAACGCTTACCCTGTCTGCTTCGGACGCAACCAGCGGCGTTTACCAGATGCGTTTCAGCAACGACGACTCGACCTGGAGTTCGTGGGTAGCTTACTCCACGAGCAGTTCCTGGACGCTGAGTACGGGAACGGGCACGAAAACCGTTTATGCTCAGTTCTCGGACAACGTCGGAAACGTGTCAACGGTATCGGCCTCGATAATATACGACACGACAGCTCCAACAGCCGGGACGTGCACGCCTCCGGCCAGTGTCAACACCTCTACCATTACTGTGCCCTACACCGGCGCATCCGACGCTGGCAGCGGGCTCGCGAAGGTGGAGTTATGGTACAGATACTCGTCGACCGGCCCTGGGACCAGTGGGACGTGGACAGACTCCGGTCTGCATCAGACAGGCGCGTCCGGCTCGTTCACTTTCACCCCCTCAAGCGATGGATGGTACTACTTCACTCTTGTCGCCACGGACAATGCCGGAAACTCTTCGAGTGCGGCTTCGGGCACCGGAACCGGCCCCACGATCTCCCAAGAGTTGTTCTATGATGGCTTTGAGAGCAACACCTTCACCGCCAATAACTGGGTGCTCAGCCCTACCAGCGGCACCGGCAAGCCCGCCATCCAAACCACGTATAAGAACTCCGGCACGTATGCGGCCGAGTTATACGCGGGCGGCTCTATCGTCGAAAAGTTCAGCACCGCCGGCTATACGGGTATCATAGTGTCGGTACGCGCGGGAGCCACGCACTTTGATTACCAGTACCTACTATTTCTACGCCCAGTACCTCCCTTGACGGCGGCAGGACCCTGGACCACCCTGGAAAGCAACGTTACGAGCACCAGTAACTCGTTCACGGTGAAGACGATCTCCCTGCCGACGGGTTCGGGCTCGGCTGACAACAATGCGAACTTCCAGATTCGTTTCGGAGTCGGCGGCAGCGCGTCGTCGTCGCATGTCTGTTACCTGGACGATGTGTACATCATCGGACTATAAGAATCAGGGGCTTAATCCTGATTGCCCGGCAGCGAGTTCGGGCCTGGGTTCCGTGGGACAATCTCTCACGGGACCCGGACCCCGAAAGGTGAGAGCTTTCGTCTCGCTGTCATCCTGAACTTGACTTTAAGGGTCTTTGTGTTTAGAAAGGAGCGAAAAAACAGCACTTCTTGCTGTTTCTTGGGAGGTAGATGATATGCAAAGAACAGTATCGTTAATGGCGCTGGTATTAGCACTTGCTGCTATGCCCGCATGTGTTTTTGCTCAGGCGACGACGCCTCCGGAGTGTGCGGGTCTTCCAGCTAGTGACTGGATAGATGTGCAACAGGGTAGTTTTGAGAACTGGTCCGGCGGAGGCACGGTAGCCGATTCCACCGCTTCGGACGGTTACGCGGCATATATGCCGGGCGACGCTACGCCTTGGAGCATTCAGTATCCTGTTCCGGCAAGTCAGGCGGGAACGTGGCACTGCTACGCTCATGCAAGAATCGATACCATGTCAACTTCCGGCCTGGCATTCAGCGTGGGAATATGTGATTCCGCGGCGGGAGGGGTGGTTCAAGTCAATATAGCGCTTGAAGATGGCGCAAGCGACGGCCTCTATCAAATGTGCGACCTCGGTGTTCAGAATCTGACGTCGAGTATGTACTTCTGGTTTGCGATTGATGACTCCGCGGCCCAAGGATTGTACGTGGACAGGATAGTCCTGGCGCCGACAACGGCCGTGGAATGCATAGGTCTTCCAACCAGCGACTGGATAGATATAGAGCAGGGTAGTTTTAACAACTGGTCCGGCGGAGGCACGGTAGTCGATCCTTTGGCTTCTGATGATTACGCCGCGTATATGCCGGGCAACGCTACGGGCTGGACCCTTCAGTGTCCTGTTTCGGCAAGTCAGGCAGGAACTTGGCACTGCTACGCTCATGTAAGAGTCGAAGCTACTGCAACTTCCGGCTTCGCATTCGCCGTGGGGGTATATAATGCGTCCCCAGGTAATCAAGTCAATGCAATGCTTGAAAACGGCGCAGGTGACGGACTGTATCATGTATACGACCTCGGTATTCAGCAACTGACGTCGAGTTCGTATTTCTGGTTCGCTACTCCGGACAATCTTTCAGCAGTTCAGGGATTGTACGTGGACAGGGTAGTTCTGGTGGGGACCTCCACGCCTGTCGAGTGTGTGGGTCTTCCGTCGAACCAATGGATAGACGTGCAACAGAGCGCCTTCACTCTCTATGGTTGTTCGTCAGTGACCGACTATTCAGCTTCCGACGGTTACGCCGCCAAGATGCCGGGCAACACATCAAGCTGGCTTGTGCAGTATCCCATTCCGGCAAGTCAGGATGGAACGTGGCACTGCTACGCTCATGTAAGAGTCGATACTACCGCAACTTCCGGCCTGGCATTCGTCGTGGCAACAGCTAATGCGTCCCCAGGTGCTCGAGACAATGTAATGCTTGAAAATGGCGCAAGTGACGGCCAATATCACGTGTATGACCTCGGTGTTCAGCAGTTGACGCCGGGCGCGTATTTCTGGTTCTCTACCGTGAACAATCCTTCGGTTCAGGCAGTGTACGTGGACAGGATAGTCCTGGTGGGAATCGCGACACCTCCCGAGTGCGTAGGTCTTCCATCAAACGAATGGATAGACGTGCAGCAGGGCGCGTTCACTCTCTATGGATGTTCGTCAGTGACCGACTATTCAGCTTCCGACGGTTACGCCGCCGAGATGCCGGGCAACACTGCAAACTGGCTTGTGCAGTATCCCGTTCCGGCAAGCCAGGATGGAACGTGGCACTGCTACGCTCACGTAAGAGTCGATACTACCGCAACTTCCGGCCTGGCATTCGCCGTGGGAATACTTGCGACTCAAGACAATGTCCTGCTTCAAAATGGCGCGAGTGACGGCCAATACCACGCGTATGACCTCGGTGTTCAGCAACTGACTCCGGGTGCGTATTTCTGGTTCTCGACTGTGGACAATCCTTCGGTTTCGGCGGTATACGTGGACAGGATAGTTCTTAGGAGTGTTGTAACGGCAAATAGTCTACCCGGCTTGTCGGGCCTCCCCGATAACCGCGAAATCCAGTTGGACTCGGCGGCTGTTGTGACAACGTCACAGGGCGCCTTCACTGATGGGAGCGCGTTCATCGAAGAGCCTAACAGGGAGCTCCGGCATCCGATGTGTCTTTAATTCCGGAGTCCAGCAGCCGGGCGCCGGCGACAGAGTAACGTTCAACGGAACTATGGCCACCGACGCCGCGGGGCAGCGGTATATCAACGTCACTTCGGTTCTTGCCGACAGCGGCGGAATTCCTGTTGGCGCGCTGGGAGCAGGCGCAAAGAGTGTCAATCAGGCAAAGCCGGATATGTATGGCCTTTTGGCACGCGCCTGGGGTAAAGTAACCTATGTGTCGCCGGACAATATGTTCTACTACATTAACGACGGTTCCAGCGTCACCGATTCCAGCGGAGTGGCTGCCGGCCTTCGAGTGCAACTCGGCGGTTTGGCTACTTCGGTCACGAACATTCCGGCTGTCGGCCAGTATGTGACGATGACGGGTGTTGTGTCGAAGGCCGCCCTTCAAAGCGGCACCTCAAATGTGGTCGTGCCGGTCTTGCAAGCCATCGATTGCACGGTGAAGATTCTCGAGCCCCAGTTCACGATATATTACCTGAACCAGTACCGCAATTGCCGAGAGCGATCCTAACTCGCCGGACGGTACGGTTGCAATGATCCTTGGCGACACTACGCTATGGTGCGTTCAGTACCCGATTACATCCACTCTTGCCGGATGGTGGCACTGTTACGCTTGCGTGGCGTGCGATGCCGAAACCGGTACCGGCCCCGCATTCGAGCTGGGCATTTACGATCCCAGTGTTGGTAACTTGACCTATCCGCTTTCCGAGACGATCGATCTCGAAAATGGTGCGGGTGACGGCAAGTACCACACGTATGATCTTGGAGATCAACAACTGAAAGTTGGCGATTACTTCTGGTTCGCGCCCATTGGGAATTCAGGCAGTCCGAACGTGTATGTGGACAGTATTACACTTACGCAAGACTAACGGCGGATGATGCAAATGATGAGCATCGCTGATGTTTGTCATTATTCGATGGGTTAGGTGAGCTAATCTCTTCCCCGCCGCGAGCGGCGGGGAAGCTTTCTCAAATGACAGGACGGCAATTAACTCTCTCGTCCAAAGCGGACGGCTTTCTCGGGACATATTATTATCCTAAGGGACCGGGGTTGGTGGAGCTAAATGATGAAAAGATCGTCGAAGGGTTTTACACTGATCGAACTGCTTGTAGTCATCGCAATCATCGCGATACTGGCCGCGATACTCTTTCCGGTGTTTACGGCGGCCAAGGCCACCGCGCAGAAGTCCGCATGTATCAACAACATGCGCCAGATAGGTTCCGCGTGGACTATGTAACCGACGACAATTCAGGTCTGTGTCCTTCTCTTTGGAACGATATAGCTTGCCTGAGTTGGCCGGAGGAATTAATGCCTTATGTCAACAATTGCGCGGTGTTCGGTTGCCCGTCAAGTGGGATTGTGCCTGCGTCGTCGGTGCAATTCTTGTGCACTGCGCAGGTCGATTATGATGGCTATCTTTCGTATGGCTGGAACGCGACCTTGTTCAATTACACAAGCTTGTTTCCGGTGAAACAAAGCGACATATACAAGCTCACCGGCACGGTGTTTCTGGCCGATGTAGTGGAAGTCAACTGGCTAAGTCTTGCCGAGAGGACAGGCACTGCAAGTAACGGCAGCGGCACCTATGTGTACACAGGAATCAGTTGGAACGAACCGCCGTATCCCTTCCCAAGCGGCACAAATGCTGTACCAAGCAAGACGCTGACACCGGATGCCTGTCATATCGCATACAGGCACAATGGTTTTGCTAACGTATGTTTTTGCGATGGACATGTCGTCGCTGGCGGAAACGGAACCACAAAGGTCCAGTCGGCGGAAAACGCAAGGTGGCGTGGTTGAAGTGGTACGAATTCAACAACCGGGCTCGAGCAGGGAGCTTGGAGCACTTTTCCGGGTCTGTACATGTTTCCTATTTTCAGGTATCGGCGAGCCTGACACATTTCTAATGCAGTTTGCCCGATGTTTCGGGATTTGGGCTGATCAGGTCCGACGGGCCAGGCTAGGCCAAAACCCCGAAACATCCGCAAGGAGTGAATAGAATGATGAAACGAATGTCGTTGATAACACTGACGTTGGCACTTGTTCTTTCGCCGATTGTCGCGCATGCCGCAGCCACCACGCCTCCGGAATGCGTTGGTCTTCCGGCGGGCGATTGGGTAGATGTGCAACAGAATCTATTCACTCTCTATGGAACGGGCGCCTGGGTGACGATTGTATATGATCCGCTTGCCTCCGACCTTCTGGCCGCGAAGATGCCGGCCGATTATTCCGACTGGCAGGTTCAATACCCTATCCCATCGAGTCTCGCCGGTCTCTGGCACTGCTATGCTCGCATAAGATGCGATGCCACAAGCAACTCAGGCATAGCGTTTACAGTCGGTATATGGAATGGCGGCGAATACGTCTGTAACTCAGCAGACCGTATTGCTTCAGAACGGCGCGGGTAA
>CAWGNL010000094.1:0-18746 GCA_963823885.1 uncultured bacterium | reverse complement strand
TTCTATCAATCAATTATGCAACTAAGCACTACCACGAGTTCCCATTCGGACACTTTCGCGATTAAATTTGGTTGCGGCTTTGCCGGCTTAGGGAAGGCATGATCTTCATGTCTCGTGTTTTAGTGATGAAGAAACACCTCATCAGACTATCCGCGGCCGCGCTTGCGCTGGCCCTTGCGATGATGGCGGTGCTGGCCGTGCAGCACGCTCACGCCGCGGCAGGGCGGCTGACTCGGCCGATCTATAGCGTTCCGGCGCGCGAGAAAGTGGTGGCGCTCACCTATGACGACGGCCCCAGCTCGGCTTTTACTCCCCGGATTCTCAAGATCCTTTCCCGATACAAGGTAAAGGCGACGTTCTTTATGATTGGCGAGGAGATGTCGAAGCACCCGGAGATCGTGAAGGCGGTCGCGAGGGCGGGCCATGTCATCGGGAACCACACCTATACCCATCCTTTTATCACGCGGCAGACGCCGAGCCAGCTTGCGCGCGAACTGGATATGTGCGATCGGGAAATCCGCAAGATTACGGGCAGGCATGCCACTCTCTTCCGCGCACCGAGAGGGAGAGCTGAGCGACGTACCGCTTTCGGCGGCGGCCCGGAGGGGCTACACGACGATAATGTGGTCGGTCTGCGCGGACCATCACGACACACCGACCCCGGAAGAGATGGCGGATCGGGTGGTTCGGCTGGTTGAGCCGGGCGGCATAATCCTCGCCCACGATGGCACGCTGCCCATCCGCTGGAAGGACGTCCGCGCAACTCCCCTGATTATCCAACGTCTAAAGAAAAAAGGCTACCGGTTCGTAACCGTACCCGAGCTCATCGAGATCGCGCGGAAGCGGTGACAGGTGACAGGTGATGGGTGTTGGAAGGGAAGAGGCAAGTCCCTTCCAACACCCATCACCCAATGAAACGCCGAGTCCGTTTTGTTCGTATAGTAGGTAGGCGCGGCAGAGTTGCCGGGTTCGAGCCGGATATCAGGGGATAGTGGAAAGGCGCGGGACCGATTTTTCGCCGCTGTTCAGCTTGCAGCGCGATCAAACCGTGTGATACCATTTCTGTAGAGTGCTGATGGGAATCCACCCAGCGGGGGGTTGCGTGTGCGGGCGAGATCTCCGGTCTTTCCGCTTTATGCTAAATGCTATTTCTGGAGGATTTTCCTTGCTAAAGAAACATACGGGCTTGCTTGTAATGGCGCTGATGGCGGCGCTTATGCTGCCAGCCAAAATCAGTCCCGCCGCGCCGCCGCCGGGTATGACCGCGGAGGATGTGAAGCAGATTATGCCCGCTTCGCAGCTTCATCGGGGCATGAAAGGCTACGGCCTCACGGTCTTTCACGGCACCAAGATCGAAAAGTTCGACGTCGAGGTGCTGGGAGTAATGAAGCAAATGAACACCGGCAGGGACTGGATTCTTGTCCGGGTCAGTTGCCCGCTCATCAACAGCCGCAATACCGGCATTATCCAGGGAATGAGTGGAAGCCCGGTCTACATCGACGGCAAACTGGTCGGGGCAATCTCCGCCGGCATGGTCTTTGCCAAGGAACCGGTGGGGATGATCACGCCCATTACCGATATGCTGGAGGCGTGGGACCAGAACCTGCCGAAAGTCGCGAGCGGCTACTCTTCGCCGCAGACGCTGCCGGAGTCGGTTACCGTGGACGGTCGCAAGGCCACCAGTGTCGAGATGGACCCTCCCGGGACCCCGGACGCCGGCCAAAACGACGGCACGCTTCACATGCAGCCGCTTATGACGCCGATGATGGTCAGCGGATTGACCACAAAGGGCATGGCCAGGCTCGGCGATATACTTCGCCCTTACGGCATCGAGCCGATGGCCGGAATGGGCGGCGCTGAAGCTTTGGGAGCAAACGCCACGCTGGAGCCGGGAGCGTCGGTTGGAATGTCGCTTGCCACTGGTGATGTGGACGTCACCGCGGTTGGTACCGTTACCTACCGGCGCGGGGACAAGATCGTGGCGTTCGGCCACCCGTTCCTGGGCATCGGCGCCATCGACGCGCCCCTGACCACCGCCTATGTCTACGATGTTATGTCGAGCTATCAGGCTTCGACCAAGATGGCCTCGCCCATCAAGACGGTCGGTCGGATATTCCAGGATAGGCCGTGGTCGATCGCGGGAGCAGTCGGCCCGCTTCCGAAGACGATTCCCGTCACCGTTCAGATCGACGACCAGTCGGATAAGCGCACGAAGACCTATCACGTCAACGTGATTAACCATCCGCTTCTGGCCGCCAAGCTGATCTCTCTGGTTGCGGGAGAGTCCATCGCCGAGATGCATCCGATTCCCGGAGATGTGACCGCCGAGGTCAGCTACTCCGTGATGGCGGATCAGGTCGGCAAGATCGAGCGCAACAACGTCTTTTACGATCCGGTCTCGATAGAAACGGCTTCCACCGCCGACCTCGCGGGGCTGCTTCAGGTGCTGAGCACGAACCGATTCTACTCGCTGGATGTCAAGTCGGTCAATATCAAAGTCAAGATCCAAGACAAGCGCAACACCGCGAATATCGACCGGATATTCGTCAAACAGAACCAGTTCGAGCCGGGCGACACCATCGAGGTGGGAGTGGTCCTGCGCCCCTACAAGAAGGACCGCATCACCAAGACGCTCAAGGTGAAGATTCCCGCGACGACGGCTGATGGCAAAGTGACTCTGCAGGTGCGCGGCGGCGCGAGCAGCGGTGGCCTTTTTCGGGATGGTCCCGGCCGCGGCCGAACCTCCGGCGGAACCGGGTCCCGACGAGATGGAAGGCATGATGGCGCCTCCGATGAACGACAAGCTCCATGGCGACGGCTGATGATGTCCATCAGCTTGTGGACAAGTCCATGGAACGGGCGAAGAATAACGAGCTGGTCGTGGAGATCATGACGCACAATATGGCGGTCAATGTCGCTGGGGAGAAGCTAACGGGCTTGCCCAGTGCTATCGCCGAGGTGATGAAGTCGTCCTCTAACTCCGGCCTCAAGCTCGAAAGAGACCAGGTCAAGACAACGTTCCCGATGGACATGATAGTCACCGGAGCAGCGCGCCTCACGATCAACGTGAAGCACAACGCAATCAGGGAAGATGACCAAACTCCCAAAGCCGTGCTCGCCGTGTCAGATAGCGGTGACGAGCCGGATTCCGGGCCGGGTCCGACCCCGGGCGGTGACGAGCCGCCCGAGTTCGCTCCCGATAGCGCGATGATCTCGCGGACGGGTGTTATTCCGGAGAGGGCCTCGCGCGCATCCAAGAACAGCAAGTCTGGGGACGCATCGTCTTCCGATCAGCCGGCAGCCGGATCGGATGCGAACGCGCCGGCTTCGGGCGCCAAGCCCGCCGACTTCCCGGCTGGGCCGGGCGGCCCGGATATGCAGACGAAGACCGTCGTCCGCCAGCCACAGGTCTGGATACAGAGGACCCAGGCCGATTTCGCCAAGGGAATATTCTCGGGCGTTTCGGCGTCAAGTGAGAACAAGCTCGAGTTGGCCCCGACCCTCAAGAAACTGGTCGAAACACCCGAGCAGTATGTCTGGTGCCTGGCGCTCGGCAAGGACGGCGTTTACGCGGGGACCGGCAACGCGGGCAAGATATATCATATAACCGACACCGGCGACAGCAAGCTGTTTTATGATACCGGAGAACTCGAGGTCAATTCGCTGGCGCGCGACTCCCAGGGCAACATCTACGCCGGCACTTCGCCGCACGGCCGCGTATTCAAGATATCCCCCGACGGCAAGGGCGCGCTTCTGGGCAAGACCGAGGAGCGCTATGTGCTGGGTCTCGCAATCGACGGCAAGGACGACCTCTACGCGGGTGTGGGTGATGCCGGAAAGATATATCGCGCGGTACCGGGCGGGGAATTGAAGCTCTTTTCCACGATAAACGAGCAGCAAATCCTCAGCCTGAGCTGGGACCCCCATGGATCGCTGATCGCGGGCACGGGGATCAACGGCGTGGTCTATCGTGTCGACTCCGGCGGGAAGGCATCTCCGATATTCGACGCGCCTGAGAACTCGATTACCGCCGTGGTGAGCGATGGCGACGGCAATGTCTACGCGGGGACTTCTCCGAAGGGAGTAGTCTTCAAGATAAAACCGGACGGCCGGTCTGAGACAGTCTATAGCAAGGCGGAACGCGTGCTGTCGATGGTGAGCGATGCCCGGAACAGCATCTATGCGGTATCCGACGGGTCGCTGGCGAAGATATCGCCGACCGGCGCCGTCACCACGCTCAACTCCGGCAAGGACAAGGTGCAGTTCCTGGCGCTGGCCTTCAACGATCAGAACTCCACGCTCTACGCCGGCACTGGCAACATCGGCTCGATCTACGTCAGCAAGTGCTGCGATGTGACCGGCGCCTACGAGTCGCCGGTGCATGACGCGAAGATGGTCAGCAGGTGGGGCCGGGTAAAGTGGAACGTGGACGCGCCCAGCGGGACCGTGATCGAGCTGCGCACCCGGACGGGCAATGTGGCCGTGCCGGACAGCACGTGGACCGGTTGGTCTCAAGCCTACGAGCAGAGCTCCGGCGACTGATTACCAGCAAAGAGGGCAGATACATTCAGTATCAGATGACGCTGAAGACCGGCAAGTATAATGTCACGCCGAAGGTCTCTTTGGTGAGCATTTCTTATCTCCCGCCCGACCAGCCGCCGGATGTCAAGATTACGTCGCCGACCGGCGGCGATGTGCTGGCGCGCAACGAGACGATCAAATGGGTAGGCTCCGACCCGGACAAGGACACGCTCACTTACGATGTGTACTATTCCACGGACGGAGGCCGAGAGTGGAAGCCGCTCACGAGCGACTTGAGCGGTCCGGCTGCCCCCGAGAAGATCAAGCGCTCCGAGAGCGAGATAGTGGGCAAGGTCACCTCCGAACTGGGCAAGTCGCCGGACGTCCCGGCCGAGATGAAAAAGCAGATACTCAAGGACCCCGAGGATGTGCCGAAGGACGCGCCATCCGAGCCGGGTCGCGCATCCCGCGAGGTGCTTGGTGAAGCGTCTGGGCCTTCACCGGTGGCCACGGGACCGGCCTCGACCCGGACTTCCTACAACTGGGACACCCGCAAAGTTGCCGACGGGACCTACCTGGTCAAAGTGGTTGCCAGCGACCGGACGAGCAACGCCGTCGGCTGGCTGACCAAGGAAGCGATTTCGGATCCGTTCGTCATCTGCAACTCGAAGCCGGATCTGGCGGTCGGCAAGCACGGCATCGATGTCAAGGCCAACGGCTCGGCGACGCTCACGGGCATAGCCTCCAG
The DNA here is from genome assembly GCA_963823885.1 of uncultured bacterium. Lineage (GTDB taxonomy): Bacteria > Armatimonadota > UBA5829 > UBA5829 > UBA5829 > CAWGNL01. Next base: position 13,477 of record CAWGNL010000094.1, on the reverse strand, counting down.
CAAGCTGGTGGAGATAACCGGCGTGCAGTATCGGGTGGATGGCGGACCCTGGAACGCGGCCGCCGCCGATGACGGCGTGTTCGACTCGCCGGAAGAGTCGTTCACCATCACGACCGGAAGCCTCTCGACCGGAAAGCACAAGGTAGAGGTCGAGGCCATCGACAAGGCAGGCAACTCCGCAAGCCAGACGGTGGAAGTCAAGGTATCGTAGATGGCCCCCGTTCGGGCGGATTTGCAATCCGGAGACGGCAGATAGCTGATGGCCCGGAATGCGCCGCATTCCGGGCCTTTTCGACATGGAATCCACCTCAACCACCGCCCCGCCCGGATACTTCGCGGGCGTATGCCCCGAAGCGCGACCGCGAAGAAGCGATCCACAGCGGGGGACATACCTCCCGGCCCGCCTTGCGCCCCCCGAGGTCTGGCCGCGCGGGCGCGGCCTACCCGCGCTGCGCCAGGTGGGCAATCCACCCCTCGATTTCGGATTCGACAAACGCGGCGTCTTCGTCACTGAGAGTGCTGGGCATGCCTTCCAGCCTTTTCAGTCGGCCCGCCTGCTTGTCTCGCAGCGCGTCTCCCATCAGGACAGACGGCGTGGTGCCGAGCGCTTTAGCCAAATCCGCGATGACGTACAATGACGGAACCTGGTGAGCGTTCTCCAGACGCGATATGTAATGCGTTCCGACGTTCGCCTTCTCGGACAACTGCTCCTGGGTAATCCCGGCTGCCCTGCGCAATGCCTTTATACGTGCGGCGGTTGACTGAAGCAGTTCCTTTCTTTCCTGTCTAGTCATCACAGGTAAAGCGTAGGGCATGAACGCCAACAGTGCCAGTGCCCATAATTACCGGGATTGACTGATCGGTAAGTGCATGGTATAATGAACGTGCCTGGCCGACGTACAAATTGGGGTCCGTGCCCGCGAGCCAGGGGCACCTGCCCGCCGAGGCCGGTGTAAGCGAAATGTAAGCTAGAGGGCCTTGACAATGGGCCAAAGACGGGAGGTAATGCAGATCTGTGCTCGCCGTAGTCCCCAATTCGCAGTCGGCGGAGCGAGGAGTGCGTCGAACCAGCAGGAAGCGAGCCGGCGGGCGAACTAACCTTTCGGCACGTTTCTTGCACAACACTTAGGGGGAGAAAGCGAAAATGAGAAAGGTAATTCCGGTTTTGCTGGCAGCCGTTGCAATCCTCGGCTTCCAGGCGCAAGCGCATCCGGCCACGCTTCAGGCCGGGTGGTACGTTGACGTCTCGGGTGGGATGTTTTGGTGGGAGGACGTGTTCGGCGACTTGGGGGGAGCCAGCGGCGAGTTCTCCACGCCGGCGGGCGCGTACGGCCCGTTCCAGGTGGCGATCCCCGGATTCGATTCCGTACCTCGAACGGTGGGTCTCCGTTCCCAACACGGTTCAGGCTAGCCCGTCGGACAGCCTCACTCTACCATTCACTGTGGGGTACGTGCAGCCCGGCTACAGATACGCTTCCATGGAGTTCAATTGGCAGACAGATTATGATGCGTCGCAGATGTATGTCAGCCTATGGGAGAATCCCTACGGGGGGGGCGCCTCTACCTGCATCTGGTCCCAGACGCAAAGCGGGGCGCAGGCGTACACGACGACGCTGGACCTACCTGTTATCGACTTCAGCTACTACTTCCTTGTGACCGTGGTCCCGGAGCCGTCGGCGTTCGTGTGCCTCGTCGCAGCCCTGGCGGTAACCGTTGCGGTTACGCTAAGGAGGTCGTCAGGGCCACGGATAGCCCAAGCGCTCCTCCTTGGATGCGTTCTGACCGCCCTCGGCGTGCAGGCGAACGCCTCCCTCCAGAGCTCGGACGTGGTCGTGCTATTTAATAGCTCGGTCGATTCTGACGGGTGGGACTGGAGTGTGAGCCGCGAGATCGCGGATGCTTACGCTGCGGCCCGGGCCGGGTGTCCAAGAGATCGGTGTCTGTTGGCCGTACGGCGGCGAATTCACACGTCCTGACTACTTCGCTCAGTACATCCTCTACGACCGACCCGGACACCCCGGCCTGCTTTCCCAGCTCGCGAGCCGCCCGGGCTTCAACATCGACAGCGCCGGCACGGATCCCACGCGCTGCATAGTCCCCGTGTTCGGAATTCCGCTGACGCTTGACGGCAACCTGGATGGCGAAGAGCGGATGGGCAGTATGGATGAAGCGTTGGCCACCCTCTTCGGTACAGACCTCTTGGGGCTGGACTCCGATGGGGGATTATTGGAGCCAGGGGCTGAACAATCCGTACTGCGGCGTACAACGCCTTGAATCCACCCCCCACTGACTTCACGGAGTTCAGGGCGAGGGGCCTGGGCGATATCTCGGTGCCGTTTCCAGGGTTTACGATAGTGCGCATGCTCAGCCAATCGACGGCGATAGCTGGGGGAAACAACGGCGTGTTGTACACGGGATCGACCTCGGATGGAGTCAACTGGACATGGACTCCGGTGCCGGACCTGTCGAAGCAGTTCATAGCGTCCCCGATAAATGACATATTCGTGCTGGATTCGACGCACGCATGGGTGTGCACCGCCGCGGGGTCGGTGATCGCGACGACCGAAGGAGGAGCAAGCTGGAGCCTATCTGTGCCCGGCAGCGGGAACCTTCCGCCCATCCCGGTCGCCATAGCCTCGTCCTTTTTCGATTCCGGTGACGGATGGTTGCTCGGAAACACATACGTAGCGAGCTGGTGGTCCCTACGCGCAACCGTTCGTTAACGGGGGGCCCGGGCAGTCGTACCCGCTTCCCGCAGGCTTTGTCCCAACCGGCATCGCGGCGGCGGATGCGAGCCACATCTGGATTTCCGGGAATACCGGAATCTATTTCACCAACGGCGGTACGGATTCCAGCGGGAACCTGGTGGTGAGCCCGGTGTACAGCCAGCTGGGGCATGGGCAAGATTTGGGTCAAGAACACCGGTTCCAGTTATGTTGGCTGGGCGGTGGACAACGCCACGGGCGCGGTAGTCGCGCTGCAGCCGAACGGCTCGTGGGCGCAGGTGACACAGCTTATGGGCGACGCCGACCTCGCCGTCTATGACACGTCCCACGTGGCGGTCACCGATATGTTCCAGACGCAGCTTTTTGACGGTTCGGGCTGGAACGCGGTATCGACGCAGGCTTTCGGCACGTCGGTGGCGTGGGCGGGGTCGGCGGTCGTGGCGGCCGAAGGCACCAGCGTGCAGAGCGGCGTGTATTCCTCCGGCTCAGTCGCCTGGAACGGGCGGGCTTTCGCGCCGGGGGACGGCAAAGTGGTTCTTCGCTACCTGGTTAGCAGGCTGGACGGTCCGGCTTTTCCGCTGGATTCGGCGGGGCGGCCCGCGTATGTGATGGACCTTATCTCCAACAGCGTCGCTTCGGATTCGCTGGGGCGGGCCGGAGCGCTGGCGGGGAATTGGGTCCTCGAAGACTCCCCGGCATCGTCGTTCGACCCCGGGTTCATAACGGCCATGCAAAATGCGGGGGTCGCGAGCATTCTCCACTGTGGAGACAGCGCGGGCTGGGCGGATGAGACTTTCCACGTGGACGGCATAAACGGCGCTCCGCTGATCGGGTATAGCTCGAGCGAGTCCTACAATTACGCGTCGTGGGAGGACACGACCCTCTTCCGCCCGTTCAACACCTACGTCCCGGGCGCGGTGGCGATTACGCACAAGGTATCGACGGACGGCAGGTCGCTGAGGGAGCCGGTGTACATCGAGATGAACCTGGATACCGCGGCGAACCCCGAGCCGCACACGCTGAAGGTGTATCTGTGGCCTTATCTAGCGGACCACGTGCTCAGCACGGGCGAGGTTACTTGGGACTGCGGCCTTTGGTCGAATTACAGCCTGGTGCTCTACGGCTCGAACGGCAATCAACTGGGTCAAGCGTATTTCGGCAATACGGGGTCGATCACCAACGACGGCTGCACTCTCACGGTACCGACAGCCAGGATCGACCTGAGCGGCGTGAACTGGCCGTCCAACCACATTACCTACTTTGCCGTCATCTGCTCTTCGGGAGACCAGTATTATGGCGGCCAGGCGATAGGCGTGTATCCGGGGCCGGGCTGGAGTCTTACGCCGTATCTCAACAATCAGGTGTACGCCGAGTGTAACGCCCTCGGCGGAGGAGGCGGGGCGACGTACACGGCCTGGATTGGGCAGTCCCTGGCTTCGGAGATGATCGCGGAGGGCGCGAGCGCAACGACGGGAAACGTTAACGAGCCGTTCGGAACCTTTTGTCCGGATCCTGAAGCAATCTTATACCAATATAGTCAAGGAATGTGCTGGGGAGAGAGCGCTATGATGGGCATGCCTAAGCTTGGCTGGATGGAAACGGTCGTCGGAGATCCACTGATGTCACCCTTCAGTCAAACCCCATCCGTTAACTTTATTGCCGCCTCTCCCTCCGACGGCGACACCGTCACCGGAGAGGTCGCCCTCAATGTCGACGCCTCGCCGTCCGACTCCGCCGGGCAGATCAGTTACGTGCGCTTTATGGTCAACGATCAGCAGATCGCGCTCGTCACGCAGCCGCCGTACCAGTGCGTGTGGAATACCACGCTGGCCGACAGCGCCGGGGCTGTCTACCCCGATGGGAATCATACCATCCAGGCCGCAGCCTGTCAAACAAATCCCGGCGGAACGGGAACGTCCTCGCTGAACGTTACGGTCAACAACACGACCGGCTACACGGTCGCTGTGACCCAGCCGACGGCGCAGTTGCCTCTGGTTACGGCGGCCGCGCCGGTGACCGCTCAGCCGAGCGACAACCCGGATTACGTGAAGTTCTGGCTATTTTCCGGTTCCTCCGACCCGATAGGCATAACCCAGGCGGGTCCTTATTATTGCACCATCGACTCGACCGCCGCGCCGGACGGGGTTTACAGCCTGCAGGCGGCGGCGTACGAGGGAGATTCGATGTCGTACAGCCCGCCGCTGCAGGTCGCCATCGTGAACAGTAGCCCCGTGTTTACGAGCGTGGCCGGGATGTCCTCCGTGACGGATGGAACTTTCGTGTACCTGGTGAACGTGCCGGTGGTGGCGGGGACGTCTCCGGCGATGGGCAATGCTTTCTACGTGGAAGATGCGTCGCGCGCGGCGGGGATCCGGGTGGCGTGGTCCGGCCCCGTCGACTGGGCCGGCTGGTTACCATGGCGGGAACCATGCGAAACGACGCGTCGAGCGTCGTCGAACGCTACATCGACGCCTCCAACGTCTGGGATTTCGGGGCCGCGAGTTCCACACCGGCTCCGCTGGCGATGGGCTGCCGCGCCGTAGGCGGCTATGTTCCGGACGGCATGGCGGGAGTTACGAATGCTTCGGGCGCGTACGACCTCGGGCTGCTGGTTAAGCTGTATGGCAGTGTGACGTTCTGTGGCGGCGATTTCTTCTACCTGGACGACGGATCGGGCCTGGATGACGGCGAGCTCGGTGAGCCGCCCGATCGTGGACCCGGCGACGGGCGACCTGACGCCTACCACCAACTCTTCGCGTAAAGGCGTGCTGGTAAGCTGCCTGGGAGTGGACCCGGCGTCGATGCCGTGTGCCGGCGACTACGTGCAGGCGACCGGCATAGCCAGCGGGATGGAGGTCATGCAGGATGGGAACACCTCCATAATCCGCCCGTGCCTGCGCCTGAGGTCGGAGGCGGACCTGTTTACGCCGGTCCTCGGCCCCGGCCCGCAGCTGGACGGCTACGTGGCCTGCTACAAACCCTTGCCCGCCCCGGCCCCGAGCGACCGGCATTTCGTGGACTCCACCGGGACGGTCATCCCGCTCGGCTCGACGGTCCGCCTGAAGAACGCGCTGGTGGTGCCGGACGCCGGCCCGATCGTGAAAGTGGTGCATACCTACGGCCAGGACAGCGCCGCACAATACGTCGACTCGGCGGGCAACCGGCTGTATCTGGACACGCCGGGGACGTGGTCGCTCATCGACACGCAGTTTGCCCTGCCGATCCATGCGTTCGTAACGGTCACGGGCACGACCTCGGCGGGCGCTCAGGGCGAGCAGATCGAGCCGGACAGCTTCCAGATACTGTCCACCACCCCCGCCGTGGGGAACATGGCGGCGCTTGTTGCCTGCCAGTCCCTTTCTGAGGTCGCACAGACCCGGGTGGCGAGGGTCGCGGGGCTGACCCTGAACGAGGACGCTGCGCCCTGGCCGACCGACACCAGCCCGACGCCCGCGGAGGTCATAGCCAGCCCCGATTTCCAGGCTATCTGGAATGCGCAGGGCAACCTCGGCTGGGCGTTGGCACAGCCCGACTCCACGGTCATCAGCTTGGCGGGCGAGGGCGTCCAGTCGGTTTCCACGGATGGTTGCACGATAGCGCTCCGCGAATGGTTCGGGTTCGCTAGCGACCCGCCCGCCCTTGTGCTGGCGTTGAACTCTCCCGTGACCCGAAATCTGGGAGCAGCAACCATAGATATAGTGGGAGCAACCCTGACCACGCTTTCCGGCGAGCAGAGAGCGCTTATCAGCCCGCAGGCGGTCTATGTTTACGTCAGCGACGACGGGACATACGCGCTACCGGTGCCTTCCAAGGACATGCTGGGATCGTTCGGCCAAGTCCAGATCGCGCCGTAGCTGCCGTCGCACCATTGCTATGACAGTAAAACAATATGTGTTCCCTGCGATATTCAGTTATGAGGACGAAGGTATATGTATATCGTTTCCTGATCTGGCCGGTTGTTTCTCCTGTGGCGGCACGGAGGATGAAGCCGTTCGGATGGCCCGCGAGGCTTTGGAACTATGGGTTGCCAGTGCGGAGATGGAGGGGGAGTCTATACCCGAGCCAACACCGCTTCTGCAGTTGAAAGTCGGAGACGATCAGCGCGCGGTGCTAATCGACACGGACTCCGAACGCGCAAGAAAGGGCGTGCGGTCGCTCAAGACGGTAAAGAAGACCCTCAGCATTCCTGAATGGCTTAACAGAAAAGCGATGGAAGAGGGCGTTAACTTCTCGCAATTGCTTACGGAGGCTCTAAAACGCAAGCTCGATGTAGCGTGACCGCTGAATCGGCGCCCCGAAGGTATTCGGGCGCCGGTTCAGCCGCATCTAAGAAAGGAGAGGAACAGACAATTCTTATTCCCGGCGCAGCGCGAGTTCTTCGCGGGCCGGAGCGTAGTCGACGGGCGCGGCTTCTTTCGCCGGCACGCGATAACGGGCGTGCGAGACGGCGGTCTGGTCACTCACCACCTCGCCGACGGCGATGCCGTATTCGCTGCCGATTATACAGTTGGTCACACACGCGTCCTGTCCCACATAAGACCTCGATCCGATGACGCTGTGTGAGATATTGGCCGACTGATCTATCACGCACTCGGCTCCGATCACCGTTCTCGGCCCGATGGAGGCGTCGCGCAGCACGGTGACCCCGTCGCCGAGGTAGATCGGGGGCGACACACGCGCACTCGGGTGCACGGTGACACGCTCGCCGAGCCATATCCCGTCGCCGATGTGCGCGGCGGGAATGTCGACCTTGAGCCTGCCTTCGAGCGCGTCGAAGTGCGCGCCGCGGTATTGCAGCAGGTTCCCCACATCGCACCAGTAGCCGGGCAGGGAGAACCCGTAGACCGGCTCGCGGTTATTGAGCATCAGCGGAAACAAGCCCATCGAAAAATCGAACGGCTGATGGTATGGAATCGAACTCAGGGCCTCCGGCTCGAGGATGTAAATCCCCGTGTTCACCGTATCGCCGAAGATTTCGCTGGACCTGGGCTTTTCGATAAACCTGGTAACTTTGCTGAAGGAATCCGTCGCGACGATCCCGAATTCGCCGGGGTCGGCGGCCGCATGCAGAAGGATGCTTGCCATCGCCGAGTTGGATTTGTGCGCATCCAGGGCGGCGGAGAGGTCGAGATCGGTGACGACGTCGCCCGATACGACCACGAAAGTATCCTCGATCATATTTTGCAGCAGCTTCACGCCGCCCGCGGTCCCCATCGGCTCGTCTTCCACGCAGTAGCGGATTCTCACTCCCCAGCGGGAACCGTCTCCGAAGTAATCGATCACATCTTTAGCTAGGTGCGAGAGAGTTACGAAGATATCCTTGATGCCGTGTCGGGCGAGCAGCCTGACGCTGTGTTCCATCACCGGCGAATCGAACAGAGGAACCAGCGGCTTGGGCACGTTAGTCATAAGAGGATGAAGTCTGATCCCCCTACCTCCCGCCAGAATAACTGCCTGCATTGGCGCCTCCTTCGCGAATAGTCGTCAGTCGTCAGTCGGGAACCCTCCGATGGTCCGGTGTTCCGTTCCGTTGTTTCGGGAAACCCCTTTCCCGAAACGGCATTCGTCAACTCTCGGTGGCGATTTCCTGCCTTTGATTATTGGCTGCGTGTAAGGCAATCTGGAGAACGGAGGGTTAAAAGGTTGTAAGGTTAAATGTTAAAGGCTGGTGGAGTCCCTTCTCAACATTCAACCCTTAGCCCCGTACACTATGCGGCGGGAACGGCAAATAGAGCGTCTGCTTCAACCCGGTGCATTCGAGTTCACGCCGCACGCAGAGCACTCACGCTGGGCAGATGCAGACCATGCCCGCTCTCGCGGGCGGAAGATGCCACGCGTGCGGCGGGAACTCGAAGGTTTCCATTATGGGGATCGGGTGTCGGGTGTTAGTATCTTACAACTGAAATCCTATACAAGCTGTACTGAACTCTAATATGTGACCTCGGATTTCAGTTGTAAGATACGTAAGAAGACACCACCGACCTTCCGAGTTACGGGGAGGCCGTATTGATCCTCCGGCGATAGCCCTTTTTGGTTGCGGCTGCGCCGCGTTAGGTTACCGGTGTTGGAAGGGACCCGTTCCCCTTCCAACACCTGTCACCCGCTACCTATCACCTGACCCGCCAGGGTCTGCCTCGGCTTGTCGTTCCCGCCGCAAAGTGACTTTCGACTTCCCCGTACATTTACTTCCCCCGAGCAAACTGCTATACTAAGTACCCGTTATGGATTCTAAGAACAACGACCGATCGATCTATGTTTTTGATCTTGACGGGGTGGTCTATCGCGGCGATGGGCTGCTTCCCATGCCCGCGAAGTTATCGCTGCTCTCAGGAGCCGGGGTGACCTTGTCTGGTTCTTCACCAATAACGCCACAAAGTCAAGGCAGTCCTACTCGACCAGGCTCGGTTGCATGGGCATTCCAGCTTCAGTCGATGAGATCATGACCTCCGCCTACGCGACCGCGCTGTACCTTTCCATGAGAACGGCGCCCGCGGGCAGACCGTCTATCGCATAGGCGAACGGGGTCTGGCTGAAGAACTCGAAGGCGCGGGGCTCGCGGTCCTATCGGGAGATGAGCAACCCGATGCGCACATCGACGCGGTCGTGGTGGGCTTGGATCGCAGCTTTACCTACGATAAACTGGCGCGCGCGCAGGACGCGATCCTGGGGGGCGCTCGGTTCGTCGCCACGAACGAAGACGCTACATTTCCCCTGGAGGGTGATAGGGTGGCTCCGGGCGCGGGGTCCATAGTGGCCGCGGTGAAGACGGCGACATCGGTGACGCCCTTCGTGGTGGGCAAACCCGAGACTTATGCATTCCACAAGATCCTCGATATTGCCGGAGTTGCGCCCGAGCGCTGTATCGTGATCGGAGACCGACTGGACACCGATATAGTCGTGGGCAACAGGAGCGGCGCACAGACGGTGCTGGTATGCACCGGCATTTCCTCCCGAGAGGACGGCGAGAGCGCTCTGGGAGAATGCAGGCCGGATCGGATCATAGACACCCTGGCGGAGTTGATCTCGTGAACGTGGCGCTTACCATAGCGGCTTCCGATTCGAGCAGCGGTGCGGGGGTCCAGGCGGACCTTGCCGTGTTTCGCGACATCGGAGTCTACGGGGTTTGCGCCGTCACCAACGTTACCGCTCAGAACTCGCTTGGGGTGCATAAGATTTGCAAGACGCCGCCGAGGATAGTGGCCGCGCAAATAGACGCAGTGACGCGCGATTTCCAGGTCCGGGCGTGCAAGGTCGGGATGTTGTACTCACCGCGGATCGTGGATTTGGTGGCGGAGAGAATCGTCCGGCGAGAGATACCCAACGTGGTGCTGGACCCGGTGATGAAAGCCAAAGGCGGTCAGGAACTGTTGAGTCTGCCCGCTGTAAAGCGAATGAAGCGGCGCCTGCTTCAAGTGGTGACCTCTGGTGACCCCAAATGCCGATGAAGCCGAAGCGCTTACCGGAATTGCGGTCACGGACGTAAAATCCGCCCGCGAGGCGGCGAGGTCGCTGAACGATATGGGGGCAAAGGCTGTGCTTGTAAAGGGCGGCCACCTCGAGGGAGAGCCGGTGGACGTGCTCTTCGATGGGCGCGAGTTTACGGAGTTTGCGGGCAAGCGGTCCGGGAAGACCCATGCACGGCACGGGCTGCGTGCTCAGCGCGGCCATCGCCGCGAGGCTGGCGCTGGGTGATCCGCTGCCGGCGGCAATCGAGGTCGCCAAGGGTTATGTTTCCACGGCGATCGAAGGCTCGGTCACGCTGGGGAAGGGACACGTTAGCTTCGAAATTTTGAATTTTGAATTTCTAAATTGGGGAACCCGACCTGTGGCGCGGCTGGGGAGAACGGTGTGGTTATGACATAAACGCCGTGGTCGTGTCATCGTGAGCGAAAGAAACCCACGCCCCGGTGTTTCGGGATTTGAGTGGAAACCCCGGACCATCGGATATCCCTTCAATTCAAAATTCAAATCAACGAAAGGGGTGGCGTAACGATGAGCACGAAGTATGTTTTTGTAACGGGTGGCGTGGTGTCATCGGTGGGCAAGGGGATCACGACCGCCTGCCTGGGGCGCCTCTTAAAGAACCGCGGTTTCAAGGTGACGGTCCAGAAGCTCGATCCGTACATCAACGTCGATGCCGGGACCATGAACCCGTATCAGCACGGAGAAGTCTTTGTCACTGATGATGGCGCCGAAACCGATCTGGACCTCGGGCACTACGAAAGATTCGTCGACGAAAACCTCAGCCAACTCTCCAACGTCACCACAGGTCGCATTTATGACGCCGTGATTCGCAAGGAGCGCCGGGGCGACTATCTCGGCGGCACGGTCCAGGTTATTCCCCACATCACCGACGAGATCAAGAGCCGCATCAAGGTCAACGCCGAGCAGAGCGGCGCCGACATCGCGATAGTGGAGATCGGCGGGACCGTCGGCGATATCGAGGGGCTGCCGTTTCTTGAGGCGATCAGGCAGTTTCGGAAGGATGTGGGCCTTCAGAATGTGATGTACGTCCACGTTACCTTGATTGCATCGGTGGGGCCGTGGGGCGAGCAGAAGACCAAGCCCACACAGCATTCGGTCATCAAGCTTCGAGAGATCGGCATCCAGCCGGACGTGCTCATCTGCCGCACTCGAAAGGCGATGAGCAAGGATATGAAAGAAAAAATATCCCTGTTCTGCGACGTGGACAAGGAGGCCATAATCGAGGCCAGGGATGCTGACAGCATCTACGAGATACCTATGAAGTTTGAGGACGACGGTCTTTCCGATCAGGTGTTGAAGAGGTTCAGCCTGAAAAATGGAAAACCGGACCTCGCCGAGTGGCGCAAAATCGTCGAGACAATCAAGAGACCCAAGCACAAGGCTGTGGTCGGGATAGTCGGAAAGTATACAGGCAACGGGGACGCCTACTTGAGCCTGGGCGAGGCAGTCAGGCACGGCGGGATCGCGAACGATACGGGTATCGTGATCGACTGGATCGATTCAGAGGAGATCACCGATGAGAACGCAGCGGCCAAGGTCGGCCACACCGACGCGATTATCGTGCCGGGAGGGTTCGGATCGAGGGGCGTCGAAGGAAAAGTGGCGGCCATCCGTTACGCGCGGGAAAACGGGGTGCCTTTTCTGGGCATCTGCTATGGTTTGCACTGGGCGGTAGTCGAGGTGGCGCGGCACAAGTGCAAGCTGGCGGGGGCTAATACCGAAGAGGTCGACGCCGAGACCCCGCATCCGGTGATTCATATTCTGCCCGAGCAGGAAGGGGTGTCGGAGAAGGGCGCGACCATGAGGCTCGGCTTGTATCCGTGCCGCATACTCGACGGCAGCCTGGCGAGCCGGCTCTATGACGCGGACCTTGTCTACGAACGGCACCGGCACCGGTTCGAGGTCAATAATTTTTATCGCGCCCAGCTTGAAAGAGGCGGGCTGATCTGCTCGGGAGTATCGCCCGACTACAGGCTGGTCGAGATAGTCGAGATGAAGGACCATCCGTTCTTCATAGCGACACAGTTCCATCCGGAGTTCAGGTCGAGGCCAAACCGCCCGCATCCGATCTTCGCCGGGCTGATCGAAGCGGCGCTCAAGTATCAGGCGGTCAAACCGGACGGTAAAGTCAAACAACGAGTAACGAGTAGAGAGAGAGTAACGAGTCAGGAGTAACGAGTAACGAGAAGGGAAGCGTTCACTATGCGGCGGGAACGACAAGCCGAGGCAGACCCTGGCGGGTAAGGTGATAGGTAGCGGGTGACAGGTGTTGGAAGGGAACGGGGTCCTCCAACACCCGTAACCTAACACCCGACACCCGATCCCCATAATGGAAACCTTCGAGTTCCCGCTGCACAGGTCGCGCCTTCCGCCGCGAGAGAGGACTTGGTCTGCCTCTGCCCAGCGTGAGTGCTGTGCGTGCAGCGGGAACTCGAAAGTCTTACGCCGAGGATTATCTCGACCTGTCGTTCCGCCGCATAGTGGTTGGGCATCGCCGGGGACTTTCGACTTAAGGACTGATGTGGAAGTAAAGACAACTCTTGCTACCGTTGGGTCGATCTTCATACTGATGCTGCTCGGCTATGGGCTGAGGCGCGGGCGGGTCCTGAAGACAAACGACGTTGAGGTAGTGAACAATATCGTTATCTACCTGACGTTTCCCGCGCTGATATTCGTCTCGATCCACGGCAAGACGATCATGCCGGATATGTACAAGGCGACTGCTCTGTGCATTGCGGCGGAACTCCTGGTGATGGGGCTGGCTTACGCGATAGGCCGGCTAATGAAGCTGGACCGGTGCACAATCGCCGGGATGATGCTGGCGGCGGCGTTCGGCAACACGGGCTTTATGGGATATCCGGTGGTGAGCGCCGCATTCGATGGTCGAAACAGGGCAATGCTCTCCGCGGTGATACTCGATGAGTTCGGCATGAACTTAATACTCGTAACGCTCGGCGTGGCGATAGCAATGCGGGTGGCTAGATTGAAAGGCGATGGTGGCGGCCTTCTCGGAATGCTGAAGCAGCCGCCGTTTGCGGCGACGGTCGCCGCGCTGTGTCTCCGGCGGGTCGATATGCCGCCGACGGTAATGAAAACGCTCGGATATTTGGCGGCGGGTCGGTCCCTCTGGCAATGATATCGATTGGGTTGGTATTGAGTTCCGGCCCCTTGAAGAATTCCCGGCCGCGTTGACGGCGGCGTTCGTGATGAAGATGCTGCTGCTGCCCATACTGATGATTCTGGCTTGCGGCTTTTAGCAATAGAGC
>CAWGNL010000093.1:0-7533 GCA_963823885.1 uncultured bacterium | reverse complement strand
CCACAGGCCGGTTCCGTGGTCGCGGTGGTAGGGGAAAGCTCGGCGGAGATCGTCGAGGGAAATTGGTATCGGGTATCAGGCCGAGTTCGGCCGGTTTCACTCAGTATATGGCCTATTCGGTCGCGGTCGATATCGACTCGCCTCCGGGCGGCGCGCTTCACAAGGACCCGCTTGCGAGTTCGATAACGATTTCGGGGACCGCGTCGGGTTACCCGAGGGTGAACGATGTCGAGGTAGCCATCGACTCCACGGGCGGCACGCAGGCGCCGAGCGAGGGCTGGGCGGAGGCGAGCTTCACGCGCGGCGCATCGCCCACCTGGACGGCAAACCGCACCGGCGTCACTGCGGGAAACACGTATACGATATGGGCACGGGCGACAAACAGTTGGGGCGCGGCAGCCGCTACGTATGAGACCGTCACGGTATCCAACGCCGCGACCGTTTTCTACGTCGATTCGAGCGGGAACGACAGCAACGCGAAAGCACCTTTTGGAGTCAAGCGTTCCAACTGTACAGGCGGGCATCGACTCGGCTGGCGCCATTAGTTCGGCGAGGTCCGGCTAGCGGCGGGAGTCTACCAGGAATGCGACACCCTCGGGTCGGGCGTGGCGCTTTACGGTGGGTTCAGCGGAAACGGCACGGAAACGGCCCGGGAGCAACGCGACTGGGCCGTGAATAAGACGATTATCGACGGTAATTATGAGGGAACCGTGGTCACAGTGGACGGAGGGCCGGCCGCCGTAGACGGTTTCACGATCGAAAATGGATGGTCATGGGACGGACCCCCCAGCGGCATCTGCTGCTGGTACAGTGGTGGCGGCTCTACCACAGTAGAAAACAACGTCATCCGAGGGAACCTCGGGGGCGGCCTTTATTCCTGTGATCCGAGCGGCTACCTCGGTCCAACCCTTAGCGTTGCCGGCAACGTCTTTGCGGCCAACGGGGCCGACATCGACCCCTGGCTGGAAGAGGGCTGTCCGGTCGCCGGCGGTATAGACCATTACTCGTCATCCACAACGAGCGGGCAGATAGCCAATAATACAATCATATGCAACTGGGGCCTCGACGGCGGCGGGTCTACCTGGAGTTGGGCTGCGAGGGCGTGACCGTGTCCAACAACATCATCGCGTTCAACGTCGGCGGCGGAGTCTTCTATCATTACGATCCTTACGGCTCCGCCGTTCCTCCCGCTCTTACGAACAATGACGTCTATGGAAACGATCGGTACCTGCCGGATCCGAGCATCGTCAACTCCGTTGGCGGCGGCGATTACTACGGCTTCGCGCAGCTTCCACCGAATGATATTCAGGCCGACCGCAAATTCCCAACATCCAATGGGGAGACTGGCACATAGCTCCGACTTCTCCCTGCCGCGCGGCGGGCGCAACCGGGGCAGTAGTGACAGAGTGGGACATCGACGGGAACCCAGAGGGAAATCGACTCTTGCGCGGATATCGGCGCGGAAGAGTCCGGCGGAACGAATCCCACCGTAGGCCCGCCGATCACGATCTACGTCAATACCGCCGGCTGCGACAGCGGCGCAGGCACGACCGGAGCAGTGCAGTGGCGACCCCGCAAAGGGGTGTGGATCTCGCATGGAATACCCGGCGGAGGCGGGTCTGGGTCGCCGCGGGAACGTATAGCATTTCCTCGCCGGTGGAACTGAGCCCCTTTGTCAGCCTCTACGGCGGCTTCGCCGGGAACGAAAGCTCCGTCTGCAATCGCAATTGGCAAACGAACCAAACGATCCTGGATGGTGGCGGCATGACATATCCCGTCGTGGATGCCGAGATGGGAGGAAATGTTGTATTCGACGGGTTCACCGTTACGAGAGCGGGCACGGACGCGCCCAGCACGAAATTTTTGCTCTGTCACAGCTACCATAGCAAACAATGTGGTCACCAATAATCTGTCCCCCGGTATCTCCTGTTCCTACTGCCCCACGGTTACCATCGTGGACAACACGATTACGGCAAACAGCCTGCTAACCGGCGTCGACTGGGGTGTCGGCGTTTTTTGTGATGGAGGCATGTCCGGCGCCGCAGCCGGCATATCACACAACACAATCAGCGGAAACACCGGTAGCTACGAAGGCGCGGGAATCCTGTGCGGGTACGTCACGGCCACCGTTGATGCAAACCTGATCGAGAACAACTCATGCGACATCGCTGACTCGCCGTACAGAACCTGGGGCGCTGGTCTGTCGATCTGGGACTCGGACTCTTCGGCCATCACGAACAACATTTTCGCCAACAACGTGACCAACTCCACCGTCGAGTTCGGGATGGGCGGCAGGCAAGGCGGGGGCGCTATTTACACGGCCGGGAACACGAACCTCTCCATCGTGAACAATACCTTCGTCAGCAATGGGAGCGGAACCACAGACTCGGCCGGTTTCGAAACGGTACGGTACAGGAGGGGCCGTCCTCACGGACGTTGATTGGTCATCCCCGGTTGTCCCGATGACCACCATCGCCAATAACATCTTCTACGGCAACCTGGGCGAGGGTGGCGACAGCGTGGAATTCGACAATGGCGCGACGGGAACGATTTCCTACTGCGATGCGTACAACCCGGGTCAGCCCGACGCGGTCGAGTATTACGATGAGGAGAATCTCGTCACGCCCGACTCGACTTGTCAGTATGTTAATCCCCAATTCTCCGGGCCGCCGTTAATTCCTTCCGCCGGGTTCGAGCCTTCACGGAGCCGGCTCGACTGATTACTTTGGAATTCCCTGGCTCCTGTATCAGGATATCGCCGGCAATCCCAGGCCCGGCCCGGACGGCACGACCGATATGGGCGCTTATGAAAACTGGACGGATCTTCAGGCGGTCATCGATGTCGTTGCGGGGGAGACGCTCCTCCCGGCGGACGGGCTGAGCGAGACGATGGTCACCGCCGTCGTGCTCGACAGCAGCGGAAATCCAGTCCAAAACGCAGCGGTCAACTGGGCGCCAAGCGACGGCGATGTCTTTCCAGGGCAAACCACCACGAACAGCGCGGGGCAGGCGACCGCGATTCTCATTTCGAGCACCGATCACGTTATGGCAACCGTCTCGGCGACCTCCGGCGGCGTGGTTGGAAGCGCTTATGTCCAGTTCGGCGATCCGACGGATCCGATGATATGGATTCTGACACCGGGAAGTGGCGAGACAGTGTCCGGTACAGTGACGGTCAGCCTGCAAGCATGGTCCCCGGTGCCCGGGTACCGGCATCGTCCAAACGGCCGTCGTTGTGGACGGCCAGCCGCTGGGTAATGCGCTGCCGTCCATGCCGCGGATGGCGTGGACGACCTACTCGCTGTCCAACGGCACGCACACTATTAGGGCGGCTGTCAGCGACGACAGCGGGGACATAGCCTACTCGCCGCCAGTGACGGTGACAGTCTCCAACGACATCCACAACCTGTCAGTGAGCAAAGCCCTCTTCAACGTCAACGACCCCAACCCCAGCAATCGGACAACGACGATATCCGCCTTGCAGGACCAGTCCTGCGCATGGCAGATCAGCCTCACGGAGGAGGGAGCGTCGACCCCCACGCGTGTATTTACCGGAACTGGAACGGCGATCTCGGTCACTTGGGATGGGACAGACAGCACCGGGAACGCGGCTCCGCCGGGCCAGTACACCTACACAATATCCAGCGCCAGCGGCTCGGCCAGCGGCTGGCTCGAGTACCTCAACGCTCATGCGGGGCCCATAACTGCGCTACTGGTTAAGGGGTCGCAATTCAACGACAACTCCAATCTGCTCCAAATCGTCGAGAGCGCCTGCAGATACCGCAACTTCCAGGTTATCACACTGCCGTACGACGACGCGACCTGGGAAAACTTTAGTTATTACATGATGGTCTACCAGCCCAGCATACTTTATGTGAGGACCCATGGGCATTACGAGATTCGGGACGGGTACGATTGCATTCCGACGAACCTGCCCCAGGTTTCCGAGTTCCTCCTGAATGACAGCGTCGTGTACGCCTACCGTCCTCAGGATTCCTCTGGCAACTATTTCGAGCAGTATCCCGCGCCTGGTCAGCCAGCCTACGCTAGCATCCCAGTCAACCCGCCAAACTACTTCTGGCCGAACAAGGCGGCTCACTACGTCAGCGAGCTTAACTTTATGAGCTATTCCCCACTCAGGCTAGTCTGGATGGATGCCTGCCTGGACGGACGGATAGGCGCAGACGTGGGTAACCTGACGGACCAGCTCAATCCGTACGCCGTGAGCGGTGCCAACGACCTAGCCAGTGAGTTCGGAATCTACAACAACGCCTGGAGCATAGGAGCGAGCT
The DNA here is from genome assembly GCA_963823885.1 of uncultured bacterium. Lineage (GTDB taxonomy): Bacteria > Armatimonadota > UBA5829 > UBA5829 > UBA5829 > CAWGNL01. Next base: position 3,241 of record CAWGNL010000093.1, on the reverse strand, counting down.
TCTGCGGCTATTATGAACCAGAGCCCGTCCCGCCCTACCCCATCACGCAGGACAGGTACGCGGACTTTCTCGGCCAGGTATTCGGGTCCATCAAGGTCGGCTACAGCCTCGACCAGGCTGTGACTCGTGACGCCTGGAACAACCCGGAATACACGGCGCGGTATCCTGAGGGGATCGACATGAACTTTGGGCCGTCCGTTTACTCCAATAATGACGACGTCGAGAACTGGTGCTTCAATTGGCGGGTGCCGATGCCGCCGTACCATAACCTGCGCGTGCACGGAAATCCGTACGATACCTACCTGAGTCCGTAGGAGGGAGAGTCTGTAGCTATGAAATTCCTTAGTTGGACACTGGCGATAACACTTCTTGGTGCAACGTGCTCCGGTTGCGCCCACAAGAGCGGACTGCTTGGCAGCGCGGGTATCGTCGGCCCGTCGGCTGTAACGAATGGTCGTATACCAGAGTGTCGGGCTGGGGTGCCTGCCTATCTCGCCGAAGACCCCCCTACGCTGGCTTCCGTTTCGGATAACCGACCAGAGAGATGTGGCGGCAATATATGACGCCGTAAACCATCCAGATAACAAGGGAATGAGTATCTTTTGGCGAAACCACTGCCTTGCGTTCGTAGGGCAGAACGGCGACGTCGCAATGTTCGTCATTACGACCCCCAGTATACTCGGCTCGGCTATCACGTTCGATCGGTCATCGAAGAAGCTCGGCCCAACACTGCGGGCGGCGGAGGCGCGGGCGCTGGTGCCCAAGCTCGCACTGAACTCCCCCGTGCAAAGCGTGGCCTACCACGACTTACGCGGCAGCAGGGATGTGACTCCCTCGGTTTCCCGAAAAAACCGGCGGTTGCTGCAGGACCTGCTCGGCTGCTATAGTCCGCTCGCGCTCAAGGGAAACGAGCTGTGTAAGTCAGAGGACGTGCAGAAGTTCGCCCGACGGGTACCTATCTTCTTGGTCGTAAAGCTGACTAAAGCAGATGAATTCGACGCGATTGTTGCTCAGAAAAAGACCGACTGGGAGACCAAGACTTTCGACACAAGCTTGCGGCTGCAGCGGGTCAGCTTCGACACGATTACTATATTCCGCCAGTACGAGGGATACGCGCTCTTCGCCTTCACGGACAGCAAGAGCAACAAGTGCTTGTTTACCAATCCGGTAATATCAGTGACGCCCCTGAAGGTCTCTCGGCCGGTATCCCGGAGGGGTCCGGTCTATGGCCCTGATCTGTTCAACCAAATGATCTCTGCGATGAAGGGCTCGTAGACAGCCGCCCTGCCGCCAGAGCAAGGAGGTCCAATATGGTTATTCGGTGACGCCGGCGGACTCCGTTGGGCTAAACCAGCCGGTGGCGATATCGGGGCTGGCGGTCCCAGGCGGATGGTCCATTGTCGTCACGGATACCGGCAACAATACCGTGTGGACCACGTCGGGCACCGGAACGACCATCTCGGCGACCTGGCCGGGACCCACCACGGATGGTTACTTCACGATCGCCGCCGTCGCAACGGCTACCGGAAACAGCGCCGCGGAGGCCGTGGTCTGCAACCCGACGCAGACTGCCCAGTTCCTCATGGTGTCCTGCGTACCCGAGCAGGGGGAGACGCGCGTCATTCCAGCCCTCATCGACATCGCAAACCGGAGGGGCCTGTCTTACGAGGTTCTAACCGGCAGCGAAGCATCATGGCGGAACATCAAGTCCGCCCTTCAGAACACGGGTTGCAAGTACCTCTATATGAACTGCCACGGCATGGAGGGCGGGGGATCCAACGCCCTGACGTTCGTCGTGATTACGGGCGGGGACAGCAACTACTGGCTGTACAGCCACCACTGGAGCGACTCGCCAAACGGTCCGCAAGAGAACGATCCGATCCCAGCAAACGCGCCATTCAGGTACGCCTTCGCAACCGATCTCAACAGGCAGAACGCTGGTCTGACATTCGTTTGGATGAATGCGTGCTACAGCGGAGCCGCGGGAGCGGTCCGCCCCGGCGTCAATTGTTCGCCGACCGACCCGTACACGGCAGCTACGGCCTGGATAGCTGCTACGAGACCAGCGGGTGGAACGACATGGCGACCGCTCTAGGCATCACCGCAGACGCAGCCTCGCAGAACGGCTGCGGGTACGTGGGATGGTACGGCACTGGCTGGGGAAATGCGGAGGAGTACACCGGCAGCAGCATCTACGCCGGTATAATCTGCGACACGTTTGCGCAACTGGCGGCGGGAAACCCGGGCCAGGGGTACTGGTTTGAGTTTGCCCGGCAGTGGATACAGGACAACAGGCCGAGCTACAGGGAAACGAAGCCCGACATCCAGCGCTACCATAAAGGAGATGCTCCGTATATCTCGTCCTTCTTCAACTGGCGGTTTTGGGGCAACAACGGCGTGAGGTTGTTCTAGGGAGGTGTTCGCAATGAAGTTGCCTTTGCTTGCAGCCGCGGCATGCGGCGTGGCGATTCTCTCCTGCTTAACGGCAGGGGGAAGCCAGAACACGGAGAGCCGGCGCGATCCCCGCCCGGCGGATATTGGGTCCGCGGTGCATATCATGTCTGACGCGGGGGTCAAGTCTTACAGGCAGATCCGGTCGGTAACCGCGTTCCATGGCCCGGGGAGGATCGCGTACAAAGTGACCGCGCAAGACTCTCCCGCCCTAATCAAGCGTATATATCAGGGGCTCGAATCAGCGAGGGTCGGCAACGTCATGTGGCGGCCACGATGGCGGGGCCCATGCTCCTGACGCTCTCCGACGGCAGGACGATGCGACTGGATTACTGCAGTGACCTTCGTGCAGGTGAGCACTGGGCGTACATCCGGACAAGTACCTTTCCGACGATCTCTGGGAACCGCTTCAGGAACTCGAGAAGGACGCGAAAGCAGCTTCGCTGGATTCCCGGATCGGCGATTTTAGCGTCAATCTTCTGGAGATCAAACTCCGGCACAGCGATCCGCATTGGCCGCCCGTGGATTCCAAGGAGGGCCAGGCGCTGATAGCCAAGTGCAAGGATATCATCGACTGCCTCGACCCGAGAGTCGCATGGGCGGTAGAGGTCGGATCGGGACACGTGGGAAGCGCCGAGGCCAAGTTCGGCTGCGTATGCCTGGTCCTGCCCTACGGGAAATGGCTAACGGTGACTCTGGGGGTCTAGACAAGTCCGAGTCCCCGCTTAGGGATTCCAGTCCGATCGCGTACGACATGTCGTTCAAGACCTTTACGTGCAACGCGATTTGG
>CAWGNL010000092.1:0-8763 GCA_963823885.1 uncultured bacterium | reverse complement strand
ACCACCTGGCCGGGCAAAATTTCAGCCCTGGAGCACTGAACGTTGGGCTGCTTGTTCGGTGCTGGGGCCACGTGACTTACATCGACTCCTCGGCGACTCCCCAGTATTTTCTCCTCGACGATGGTTCGGGCAGTAGTTCGGTGGGCAACTCCAGCGGCAGTGGGTGCTCGGGGATCAAGGTATCGCTGGTTTGGGGATCGACCGTGATTGCCCCGCCACAGGCCGGTTCCGTGGTCGCGGTGGTAGGGGAAAGCTCGGCGGAGATCGTCGAGGGAAATTGGTATCGGGTACTCAGGCCGAGTTCGGCCGGTTTCACTCAGTATATGGCCCCTTCGGTCGCGGTCGATATCAGCTCGCCTCCGGGCGGCGCGCTTCACAAGGACCCGCTTGCGAGTTCGATAACGATTTCGGGGACCGCGTCGGGTTACCCGAGGGTGAACGATGTCGAGGTAGCCATCGACTCCACGGGCGGCACGCAGGCGCCGAGCGAGGGCTGGGCGGAGGCGAGCTTCACGCGCGGCGCATCGCCCGCCTGGACGGCAAACCGCACCGGCGTCACTGCGGGAAACACGTATACGATATGGGCACGGGCGACAAACAGTTGGGGCGCGGCAGCCGCTACGTATGAGACCGTCACGGTATCCAACGCCGCGACCGTTTTCTACGTCGATTCGAGCGGGAACGACAGCAACACAGGCACGAGCTGGAGTCAAGCGTTCCAACTGTACAGGCGGGCATCGACTCGGCTGGCGCCATTAGTTCCGGCGAGGTCTGGGTAGCGGCGGGAGTCTACCAGGAATGCGACACCCTCGGGTCGGGCGTGGCGCTTTACGGTGGGTTCAGCGGAACCGGCACGGAAACGGCCCGGGAGCAACGCGACTGGGCCGTGAATAAGACGATTATCGACGGTAATTATGAGGGAACCGTGGTCACAGTGGACGGAGGGCGGCCGCCGTAGACGGTTTCACGATCGAAAATGGATGGTCATGGTACGGACCCCCCAGCGGCATCTGCTGCTGGTACAGTGGTGGCGGCTCTACCACAGTAGAAAACAACGTCATCCGAGGGAACCTCGGGGGCGGCCTTTATTCCTGTGATCCGAGCGGCTACCTCGGTCCAACCCTTAGCGTTGCCGGCAACGTCTTTGCGGCCAACGGGGCCGACATCGACCCCTGGCTGGAAGAGGGCTGTCCGGTCGCCGGCGGCATATACTACGATTACTCGTCATCCACAACGAGCGGGCAGATAGCCAATAATACAATCATATGCAACTGGGGCCTCGACGGCGGCGGCGTCTACCTGGAGTTGGGCTGCGAGGGCGTGACCGTGTCCAACAACATCATCGCGTTCAACGTCGGCGGCGGAGTCTTCTATGATTACGATCCTTACGGCTCCGCCGTTCCTCCCGCTCTTACGAACAATGACGTCTATGGAAACGATCGGTACCTGCCGGATCCGAGCATCGTCAACTCCGTTGGCGGCGGCGATTACTACGGCTTCGCGCAGCTTCCACCGAATGATATTCAGGCCGACCCGCAAATTCCCAACATCCAATGGGGAGACTGGCACATAGCTCCGACTTCTCCCTGCCGCGCGGCGGGCGCAACCGGGGCAGTAGTGACAGAGTGGGACATCGACGGGAACCCGCGGGAAATCGACTCTTGCGCGGATATCGGCGCGGAAGAGTCCGGCGGAACGAATCCCACCGTAGGCCCGCCGATCACGATCTACGTCGATACCGCCGGCTGCGACAGCAGCGCCGGCACGAGCTGGAGCAGTGCAGTGGCGACCCCGCAAAGGGGTGTCGATCTCGCATGGAATGCCGGCGGAGGCGAGGTCTGGGTCGCCGCGGGAACGTACAGCATTTCCTCGCCGGTGGAACTGAGCCCCTTTGTCAGCCTCTACGGCGGCTTCGCCGGGAACGAAAGCTCCGTCTGCGATCGCAATTGGCAAACGAACCAAACGATCCTGGATGGTGGCGGCATGACATATCCCGTCGTGGATGCCGAGATGGGAGGAAATGTTGTATTCGACGGGTTCACCGTTACGAGAGCGGGCACGGACGCGCCCAGCACGAATTTTTGCTCTGTCACAGCTACCATAGCAAACAATGTGGTCACCAATAATCTGTCCCCCGGTATCTCCTGTTCCTACTGCCCCACGGTTACCATCGTGGACAACACGATTACGGCAAACAGCCTGCTAACCGGCGTCGACTGGGGTGTCGGCGTTTTTTGTGATGGAGGCATGTCCGGCGCCACAGCCGGCATATCACACAACACAATCAGCGGAAACACCGGTAGCTACGAAGGCGCGGGAATCCTGTGCGAGTACGTCACGGCCACCGTTGATGCAAACCTGATCGAGAACAACTCATGCGACATCGCTGACTCGCCGTACGGAACCTGGGGCGCTGGTCTGTCGATCTGGGACTCGGACTCTTCGGCCATCACGAACAACATTTTCGCCAACAACGTGACCAACTCCACCGTCGAGTTCGGGATGGGCGGCAGGCAAGGCGGGGGCGCTATCTACGCGGCCGGGAACACGAACCTCTCCATCGTGAACAATACCTTCGTCAGCAATGGGAGCGGAACCACAGACTCGGCCGGTTTCGAAACGGTAGGGTACGGAGGGGCCGTCCTCACGGACGTTGATTGGTACTCCCCGGTTGTCCCGATGACCACCATCGCCAATAACATCTTCTACGGCAACCTGGGCGAGGGTGGCGACAGCGTGGAATTCGACAATGGCGCGACGGGAACGATTTCCTACTGCGATGCGTACAACCCGGGTCAGCCCGACGCGGTCGAGTATTACGATGAGGAGAATCTCGTCACGCCCGACTCGACTTGTCAGTATGTTAATCCCCAATTCTCCGGGCGCGCGGTACATCCTTCCGCCGGGTTCGAGTCTTCACGGAGCCGGCTCGACCGATTTCTTCGGAATTCCCTGGCTCCTGTATCAGGATATAGCCGGTAATCCCAGGCCCGGCCCGGACGGCACCACGGATATGGGCGCTTATGAAAACTGGACGGATCTTCAAGCGGTCATCGATGTCGTTGCGGGGGAGACGCTCCTGCCGGCGGACGGGCTGAGCGAGACGATGGTCACCGCCGTCGTGCTCGACAGCAGCGGAAATCCAGTCCAAAACGCAGCGGTCAACTGGGCGCCAAGCGACGGCGATGTCTTTCCAGGGCAAACCACCACGAACAGCGCGGGGCAGGCGACCGCGATTCTCATTTCGAGCACCGATCACGTTATGGCAACCGTCTCGGCGACCTCCGGCGGCGTGGTTGGAAGCGCTTATGTCCAGTTCGGCGATGCGACGGACCCGACGGCATGGATAGGGCAGCCGGGCGCGGGCGCCACGGTGAGCGGAGACGTGGAGGTTACCGTGGAGGCCTGCGATGGGGTGGGAGGGGGACCGGGGGTATGTTCGGTATATGTGTTTGTGGATGGCGCCGAACTTGACTCCACGCCCGGCCCCCTGTGTGATGCCCAGTGGGGGTCTTACAGACTGCCCAATGGTCCCCATCAAATAACGGCCACCGCAACCGACTACGAGGGCAACATGGGCCGCTCTAACGTGGTCAATCTCGTCAGCCAGAATGGCATCGAGGCATTTTCGGTCATTCCGGCGACCGCCGCACCGGGCCAGCAGGTTTATGTATCCGCCCAGCTAGCGGTTCCTGGTGACTGGTACGTGACCGTGACCGACATCTCCAATAGCCTGGTCTGGTCGACGTCCGGATCGGGAACAGCAATCTCCGCGGACTGGACTGCGCCGAGTGAGGGGGACGTGTACACGGTCGCGGCCGTCGCCACGGCGACGGGTGACAGCGCCGCCCTGCCGGTGGCCGTCAACACAACCGACACGCCGGCGTTCCTGCTGGTGGAGACGCTCGACGCGGCAGGGCCGCGGAATATCATTAAGAATCTGGTTGCCACGGCAAGGAGACGCGGCTTGGCATTCCAGGTCCTCTGGTACGACGACGCGACCTGGAGCAACATCAGCACCATCCTGTCCAATACCGGGTGCCACTATCTCTTTCTGGACTGCCACGGTAACCACAAGGGCGCGGGCGGAGAGATAACCCGCATCTGGCTCCCGGCTGACAAGACGATGGCCTACGCGCAGCAGATTCCTGACAGTGCCAGCCCTGGGACATTTCTGCCGGGCAGGGGCTCCGGACCCGAACATGTCTGGCTGCAAGGTAGCCTACGTCGCCTCTATTAACCGGGCAAGCACGCCGTTGACGTTCGTCTGGAACAACGCTTGTTTCAATGGTTACAATAACGCCTACCGGCCACTTCCTGGGGATTCCGACGCCAACGATTTCTACTGGGGCAGGTACGGTCTGTACAGTTGCTACGAAACCTACTACGACAACGACATGGCAACATGTTTCGGCATTTGCACCGCCAACTTCGGGTTTTATGCCTGCGGCTATGTCGGCTGGTACGACTACGGCTGGTTCGGCGGGGCAGAGGCGGGCGACTGGGATTCCGGGGCCTACAACGGCGACGACACGTGCAACGGGCTTTGCGCCGACACGTTCGGCTACCTTGCGTCGGGAAGTGGGGATGGATTCCCCTTCTACTACATCCCGGGGTTGATGCAGCAGTGGCACGGGGACTATTTCCAGCCTCATCAAGACTACCCCGTGTACGACAAAAATGGGAACCTGCTGGGCGACATGCTGCCCCCAGCCGCCAACTGGCGGTTTTGGGGGACCGAGATGGACTCATTGTTCCAGTGACGCTGATTTGGCCGGTTTCACGGCGTCCGCGCCGGCTGCTCCTCTGAGGGGCCGTTTTTGGACCGGACACAGGGCCGCCGCTGGGCGCACACGTGCTAAGGGAGGCCCGAATGAACAGACGTATTTTAGTATTCGCCGTAACCATTCTTTCGCTATCGGCGATCTCGTACGGGGAGGCCGCGCGCTATCGCATTACCGAGCCTCGCCACACCCGAGGGCAAGGACAGTCAGGCGATGGGGGTCAATCGCCGCGGGGACGTGGTTGGACAGGTGGGCTACCGGGCTACCCTCTGGCGGCGGGGACGGCGCATCGATCTTGGTACGGCGGGGGGCCAGTGGAGCACCGCGCTGTCTATCAACGATAAAGGCATGGTGGTCTTTACGGTCTTCGGTGAGTATCCGGAGAGCCCACCCGTTACATTCCTCTGGCGCGGTGGGACGGCCAAGTCTATAGGGTACCTGTTGTGGCCCGGCACCGAGGCCTACGCGCTTAACAACGCCGGACAGGCGGTCGGCTGGTCCTATGGTGGGTCGATGAATGGCCGGGCATTTCTATGGGACAGCGCCAAGGGAATGCGTGACCTGGGCTCCGATCTGGCCGGCGACCCAGAGCGACGCTTATGGGGTGAACAACAAGGGCCAGGTCGTGGGGGAGTCCTATTACAAGGCGTTCATTTGGCAGGACGGCACGCTGTCCGAACTCCACCCGCTGCCGGGTTGGGGGGACAGCGTCGCCAAGGCCATAAACGACCATGGCGTGGCTGTGGGCAACTCAATCAACCGCGCCTGCCTATGGGAGCGTGACGGAACGGTCGTGGCTCTCGGCAACCTCGGCGCGGACCCGAGCTTTGCGCGTGCGATCAACAACCGAGGGCAGGTCGTTGGGGCGTCCCGCACCGTGCAAGGCAAAGCCGGGGGTGCGTTCCTTTGGCAGAACGGGAAAATGATTGGCCTCAACGATTTGATCCCGCCCGATTCCGGCTGGGTGCTCGTGGACGCGACGGGCATCAACGACCGGGGCCAGATAGTGGGCAACGCCTCCTATAAGGGCCAGAGGCGCGCGTTTCTGCTGACGCCGATCAAGTGAGGCGGGCTGGTTCGCCTCTTCACGGAGCTGGCTCGACCGGTTACTTCGACGTTCCATGGCTGCTGTATCAGGACATAGCCGGCAACCCCAGACCCGGCCCGGACGGCACGACGGATATGGGCGCTTATGAAAACTGGACGGATCTGCAAGCGGTCATCGATGTCGTTGCGGGGGAGACGCTTCTCCCGGCGGACGGGATGAGCGAGACAATGGTCACCGCCGTGGTGATCGACAGCAGCGGAAACCCGGTCCAAAACGCAACGGTTAGCTGGGCGGCAAGCGATGGCAGTATCTTTCCAGCGCAAACCACTACGAACAGCGCGAGAGAGGCGACCGCGATTCTTACTTCGAGCACCACCCACGTCATGGCAGCCGTCTCGGCGACATCCGGCGGCGTGACCGGAAACGCTTACGTCCAGTTTGGCAATGCGGTGGACCCGATGATATGGGTGGTCCAGCCCAGCGCGGGCGCGGTGGTCAGCGGGGATGTGGATATCATTACCAATTTTTGCGAGTGCTCCGGGTCGATTGACGGAATCCTCACCGTCTGGGTGTACGTGGACGGCACAGAGATCGACGTGGGCCCCCCGTCGATCTGCGAGAGTCCATGGCGCACCTACCTGTTTGCAAACGGCGCGCACCAAGTGACGGCCACCGCCACGGATATTGACGGCAATGTCGTGAGGTCGGGTGTCGTGACCGTTACGAGCCAGAACGACATCTCAGCCTTCTCGGTGACGCCGGCGGACTCCGTTGGGCTAAACCAGCCGGTGGCGATATCGGGGCTGGCGGTCCCAGGCGGATGGTCCATTGTCGTCACGGATACCGACAACAATACCGTGTGGACCACGTCGGGCACCGGAACGACCATCTCGGCGACCTGGCCGGGACCCACCACGGATGGTTACTTCACGATCGCCGCCGTCGCAACGGCTACCGGAAACAGCGCCGCGGAGGCCGTGGTCTGCAACCCGACGCAGACTGCCCAGTTCCTCATGGTGTCCTGCGTACCCGAGCAGGGGGAGACGCGCGTCATTCCAGCCCTCATCGACATCGCAAACCGGAGGGGCCTGTCTTACAAAGTGCTCACGGGTAGCAAGGCTACGTGGGCGAACATCAAATCCGCCCTCCAGAACACGGGTTGCAAGTACCTCTATATGAACTGCCACGGCATGGAGGGCGGGGGATCCAACGCCCTGACGTTCGTCGTGATTACGGGCGGGGACAGCAACTACTGGCTGTACAGCCACCACTGGAGCGACTCGCCAAACGGTCCGCAAGAGAACGATCCGATCCCAGCAAACGCGCCATTCAGAGTACGCCTTCGCGACCGATCTCGACAGGCAGAACGCCGGTCTGACATTCGTCTGGATGAATTGCTGCTACAGCGGAGCCGCTGGAGCGGTCCGCCCGGGAGCCAATTGTTCGCCGACCGACGCCTATTACGGCAACTACGGCCTGGATAGCTGCTACGAGACCAGCGGGTGGAACGACATGGCGACCGCCCTTGGCATCACCGCAGACGCAGCCTCGCAGAACGGCTGCGGGTACGTGGGATGGTACGGCAATGGCTGGAAAAATGCGGAGGATTACACCGGCAGCAGCGTCTACGCCGGTATAATCTGCGACACGTTCGCCCAACTCGCAGCCGGAAACCCGGGCCAGGGGTATCGTTTGAGTTTGCCCGGCAGTGGATACAAGACAACAGGCCGAGCTACAGGGAAACGAAGCCCGATATTCCGCACTACAAGAAGGGGGAGACTACGTACATTTCGTCCTTCTTCAACTGGCGATTTTGGGGCAACAATAGCGTGAGGTTGTTTTAGGGAGGTGTTCGCAATGAAGTTGCCTTTGCTTGCAGCCGCGGCATGCGGCGTGGCGATCCTCTCCTGCTTAACGGCAGGGGGAAGCCAGAACACGGAGAGCCGGCGCGGTCCCCGCCCGGCGGATATCGGCTCCGTGGTGCATATCATGTCTGACGCGGGGGTCAAGTCCTACAAGCAGATCCGGTCGGTAACCGCGTTCCATGGCCCGGGGAGGATCGCGTACAAGGTGACCGCGCAAGACTCTCCCACCCTGATCAAGCGAATATATCGTGGGCTCGACTCAGCGAGGGTCGGCAACGTCATGTGGTGGCCACGATGGTGCGGCCCCATGGTCTGACGCTCTCCGACGGCAGGACGATGCGGCTGGGTTACTGCCAGCGACCCTTTTCCAGACGAGCACTGCGCGTTCATTTCTGACAGGTATCTTTCCGACGATCTCTGGGAACCGCTTCAGGAAGTCGAGAAGGACGCGAAAGCAGCTTCGCTGGATTCCCGGATCGGCGATTTTAGCGTCAGTGCTCTGGAGATCAAACTCCGGCACAGCGATCCGCACTGGGTGCCTGTGGATTCCAAGGAGGGCCAGGCGCTGATAGCCAAGTGCAAGGATATTATCGACTGCCTCGACCCGAGGGCCGCATGGGCGGTAGAGGTCGGATCGGGACACGTGGGAAGCGCCGAGGCCAAGTTCGGCTGCGTATGGCTGGTCCCGCCGAGATGCCTTCCGGTGACTCTGGAGGTCTTCGATGAATCCAAGATGCCGTCTGGGGCGGGGCCCAGTCCGATCGCGTACGACATGTCGTTCAAGACCTTTACGTGCAACGCCATCTGGGTCATGGACTACGGCAACGAGGTCCCGCCGGTAGTGGTGTTCAATGACGCGAACGGAGGCGACTGTTACGTATGCCCATATCTCACCCGGAGGGAGGGAGAAAGATATGGCGTGGAGACGTACGGCTTCCCCGGCCACCCCGCCAGCGACCTCGAGTACTGCAAAAGCCCCGCTGATCTCTACAAGGAGCTGCAGGAATTGACGAAGACGGCGTACGACAAGTACCGGCGGCGGGAAGTGAAGCCGGGCCTACAATCC
>CAWGNL010000091.1:0-16752 GCA_963823885.1 uncultured bacterium | reverse complement strand
GCACGACCAGTATCAGGTCCGGCTCCGCCAGGTTTCTCGCCGTAACCCACACCATCGAGTGACCGTACCAATGGTGTGCGGATGCCCCAAAGGTGCATCAGAGAACTCCCGATCCACAGGAACGTCGCCTTTTGAACTGGAACTGGTAGCTCCTGATGGTATAGTACAGCCCCATTAGTATCGGCATCTGCACCAGCAGCGGCAAAGGCCAGCTCAGCGAAGGGATTGATATTATGGTCCTTGTAAAGCGCCATCGTTTTCTCGCCGATGGCCTTGTTCCTGGTCACGCCCTTGTATTTCTCCTGAATTTCCTTAATCAGGGGCGCGACTACTTCTGCATCTCCTTCATCGCCTTGAACTGCGCGTGGGTGAGCGGGCTGATGATAGTCTTGACGATCAGCGTCAGCAGCACAATGGCGAACCAATAGCTGAACGCACGGCCGCTTCCTGTAAGCTTGACGAAGAAGTCCAGAATCTTATATTGGATACTCTTGGAGTTTTTCTTGTCCAGAGCCCGCGGCAATCTGCTCCTTCAAGGCTTTCGCGTCGGCCACGGTCTTCATTAACCCGTGGGACCTCGTCGTCGTTTCAAGGTCTGTCTCCACTCGCTCGCACGGCTGTCGAGGCACCTATAAGGCCGTTTAACGTGGTATAAGGCGGAGTAGGGATCGTAGTGCTTGTCATTCCCGGCGAGTTTCCTCGATCAACGCGCCACCGAGTCATAGCATCCCGGCGGCCTCGGGCGTGTCTTTATATTCCGTCCTTGTTCGCTATCTCGTTGAATGCGTCCACACGCGTCCTGATAGGCTGCTCGGCGCGCCGCAAAGCCCCGCATCGGGCTTCTGGGCAATCGCCAATTTCGTGTACGCCTTCTGGAGCAACTCTCCGGCATTGGATGCAAACCCGGCGGTGGCCGCCAGGCACATAATTAAGGATAGGAAGAACGCTATCTGGAATCTTGTGTGATTTCATAAGCTGTTAAATTATCTCTGTTGTTAGTTGATCGGGTCTTCTCCGCCGGCCGACCAGGGGTTGCAGCGCAGGATTCTCCAGACGCCGATCCCGCGCCCCTGATGAGGCCATATTTCTCGACCGCCTGGGCGGTATATTCGCTGCACGTGGGGCTGAACTAGCATGTCCTGGGCCGGAGTCGCCCTGATGCCCGCTGGTAAACACCCCTTATAAGGAATACCACAACGCGCCCAGTCCGGCATAGCCGCAACCAAATGCAGTCACCAAAACACGAAATTGGGAAAACACGAAAAGAAATCCCGGAAACGACTTTCGTGTTTTCGTATTTTCGTGCTTTCGTGATGGAAATTCCTCCGCGTCTTGCGCGGAACTTCTTTGCTGATGCACTAATGCGCTCATCACTTTTGTGCGTTCATCAGTCCGGATTTTCGCAGGAGGTCGGCGACGGCGGCGGATATTTCCTCCAGAGTCGCTTTGGAGGCTCGCACTCGGGCCACAATTACCAGGTCATAGCCCTCCCGGACCTCCGGCATCATCCGGCGCACGGCCTCTCTAAAGAGTCTCTTGACCCTGTTTCTGGCGACCGCTTTGCCCAGCTTCTTGCTTACGGAAAAGCCTACTCGCACCTGTGGATCCCTCTTGGGAAGCGCGTACAGCACGGCGAGGTCCGTTGCATAGGACCTCCCCTTGCCCGTACACTCTTCCGAAGAGCGATCTCTTGCGTAACCTGGAAGCCGAAGGCAGCATCGCTTACACTGTCAGTTCCCAGCGGCCCTTTTCTCGCCTTGACTTCAGGACCCTTCGTCCCCCCTTGGAGAACATACGAGCCATAAAGCCTGTACGCGCTTCCGTGCACGGTTCTTTGGTTGGTATGTGCGCTTCATAGATATACCCCCTACCTGTGTAGGCCATTATATCACTGGCTGCAGGTGATCTTACAAGAGACCTCGAAGTCGAGGTTGTTGCGTTATGAGCAAATCCGCCACGTATAAAGAGGCGCACAACAGTGTGTAAGCTAGGCATAGCGGCTTTGCGAAACACATGTTTGGCCCCGAGGCAGCGTTTTCGGCGGATTTACGCATCAAGAAGGCGAGCCCAAGCGCTTCGCACTACCTTGACTTCGGTGTATCGGGAATCTTGTTCCCGATACGACGTCAGGTTTCGGGAACAAGATTCCCGAAACACCAACTAATACGACTGTGCCATACTCGAACGATTGTGCTCGCTCCTCAAATCCCGAAACACCGGAAAAATATATTTAATCGGGGATTCTGGGTGTTGGTGAGTGGGTGTTGGGTGTTGGAAGGGAGGGGTGGGCGGCAGGCAGTAGGCGGCGCGCTTTGGACGAGGATGAGCGATGAGTGCTGGGTGACCGAAGGGAGCGGCGGTCCCTTCGGTGTATCGGGAATCTTGTTCCCGATACGACGTCAGGTTTCGGGAACAAGATTTCCCGAAACACCAAAATGATATGGTCTATGGCTATACCAAGCAGCAGATAATAGATGACATTTCGGTGTATCGGGAATCTTGTTCCCGATACGACGTCAGGTTTCGGGAACAAGATTCCCGAAACACCAAAATAGCAGCCTCTGATGCTGCAGGCGAAAGGCTGGTTCGTTTCGGGATTTCCGGAGCGACTAATACGACTGTGCCATACTCGAACGATTGTGCTCGCTCCTCAAATCCCGAAACACCGGAATCGGGGATTCTGGGTGTTGGTGAGTGGGTGTTGGGTGTTGGAAGGGAGGGGTGGGCGGCAGGCAGTAGGCGGCGCGCTTTGGACGAGGATGAGCGATGAGTGCTGGGTGACCGAAGGGAGCGGCGGTCCCTTCGGTGTATCGGGAATCTTGTTCCCGATACGACGTCAGGTTTCGGGAACAAGATTCCCGAAACACCAATGAGAGGGGAATGATATGGTCTATGGCTATACCAAGCAGCAGATAATAGATGACATTGTTGCCGTTGCGAACGGCGCTGAGAGCCTCAGTAAAAGAGAATATGAAACTCGTGGAGCGATTGGCTTAACAACTGTTCGGTATCATTTTGGCACGTGGAATCAAGCTGTTAAAGCAGCGGGCTTGCAACCTATCAAGTCAGGACACCATCGTACCAGATGTATTATCACTGATGAGGCACTCTTGCAAGAACTGGTCCGCTTGAGGCAAGAGCTTGGCAAGCGGCCAACATTGAGTGAAGTGAGTGCCAAGGGCAGATTTAGTGTCAAACCGTATTGTGACAGGTGGGGATCATTAAAGGTTGCTTACGAAAAGGCCATTGAAATCTACTAGGAGGGCTATCCAGCGACGAACCGGGTCACGACGTCCGAACGCAATGACCGGAGGAACTCTCAATCGCTGCATGCAAGCGTATCTGATATGACATTCCGGGTCACTTATATATCTCTAGGCCGCCTTCGCCAGAAAAGTTCGATATGAGTCCACCCAGGGGAGCCAGCATATTTGAAGTTTGAGACAGAGCAGTTGTATAATTGCTCTGCGTTTCGTGCGGCTGGGGGGGTTTCGGGAACAAGATTCCCGAAACACCAACACCACAAGTGGGACTGGAATAGCAGCCTTTGATGCTGCAGCGAAAGGCTGGTTCGTTTCGGGATTTCCGGAGCGACTAATACGACTGTGCCATACTCGAACGATTGTGCTCGCTCCTCAAATCCCGAAACACCGGAAACTCCCAAAATGGTCTTGACAAAACAAGAAACGTGAGGTAAACTTCATACAGGGTCTCAATGTGTCAGCCCTCATCGGGCTTGCACGCAAGAAGATCAACTGGTTATATACACAACCCCTACAAGGCAAGGAGAAAAAGCATGAAGAGACTCACTGTGGCAGTGGCGGCAATCGCGCTGCTGGCGATCGGTTGGGCAGCGCAGGCGACAACGCAAACTTACTCCATAGTCGACTACCCTGCCTATCAGCTCGATGGGCAGACGGGTCTTACGGACGATGTGTCGGGCACTATCACCGCCGATCCGACGACGGGTGTCATCAGTTCCGCCTCATTCACCATCACGGGGGGGGCGCAGTCCTACACCGTTGCCTCGGCCACGATCGACCCTTATTACGTCCACATCACGCCCACACAAATCACACTGACTCAGACTAATCCCTCTAACTACTATGGCTTTGGGGACCTTCGCTTGTCAGGCTCGACCGGGTTGAGTGATCCCAACAGCTCCGCCGCTTTGGAATGGTACACGCCCGGCAACCCATGGGTTCCGGGCAGTTATAACTATGCGGGCTATATGGGGACTGTAGGCAGCAAGGGATCTGGTCCCCTTTTCGCGGCTGCGGACGGGCTAGGAAACGTTTACCCTTGGGTCGTGGCGACCGTCGTCCCAGACCGGCGACGATAACGATGCTGGGCGCGGGCGTGGCGGGTCTGCTGCTCCGCGGGAGACGCAAGGCATAAGGCACAGCGTTTTGGTCCTTTTACCCTTTCGGTTGCGCGCAGCCGAAGCCGTGACCACAGGTTGTGTGTCAAGCGTACAACGAACTAAGCCACCTGAGCCAGAAAAGTTCGATATGAGTCCAGCCAGGGGAGCCAGAATATTTGAAGTTTGAGGCAGAGCAGTTGGATAATTGCTCTGCCTTTCCGTTGTATCGGGAAACCCCTTTCCCGATACTCCGACCGCGTAACCCCGGCGTGATCTTCGAGCCTCGTTCCGCCGCATAGGTCGGTCGTGCTCACGAACACTGAACTTACGTTAGCGGTTGACAATCGGGGCGGGGTGTGGTCCAAATGTAGTATGGCCGGAGCCGGATACGGAGACGGATACATTGATTCGTCTGAACGGCATAATCCTCACCACCCGGTAAGGCCGGTTGCGTCCGAAGCCGGTGCTGGTTTGGCAGCTAACGGGAGGAAAGAATGAACGTATGGGATCTCTTCAAACTCGACGGCAAGGTTGCTTTTGTCACAGGCGGCGCCAGGAACCTTGGCTATGATATGGCTCTTGCGCTGGCGGAGGCGGGAGCCGACGTGGCCATTACCGCCCGCGGGCTGGATAGAGGCCAAGCATCAGCCAGGAAAATCGCGGATGCCACCGGACGCACGATTCTGCCGCTTGAACTTGAGGTATCGAATGAACGGCAGGTAGAAACTGTCGTCGACGCTATACTTGCAAAGTTTGGCAGGATCGATATCCTCGTAAATAACGCCGGCAACGTCGTAAGCACACCTGAGACCGCGCCGTTCGAGAAGCGCAGCCTTTCTGATTGGCGGGAGACGATCGATGCAAATCTGACTGGCGTGTTTCTTTGCAGCAAGCACGTTGTCGCCAAGGCGATGAAACCCCAAAAGTCCGGAGTTATCGTCAACATAGCCTCGATAACCGGGCTGATCGGCAAAGACCGGCGTGTGTACAGGGGCACGTCGATGGGTCGCGCCGACGCTCGATTACCACGCCGCCAAGGGCGGTGTCATCAGCATGACACGGGATATGGCCGTCTACCTCGCGCCTGATAATATCAGAGTCAACTGCATCAGCCCCGGAGGGTTCTGGCGCAACCAACCCGAGCCATTCGTAAAGGCATTCAGTGAGACGATCCCGATGGGTCGCATGGGCCAGGACGGTAAGGAACTGAAAGGCGCCGTGGTCTTCCTCGCATCGGAAGCGTCTTCATATTGCACCGGGCACAACCTGGTCGTCGATGGCGGCCTTACCGCGTGGTAGGAGGATTTGCTTTAATGTCGCGGAATTGGCAAGAACTCAGCTCTCTCGTCGTGGGCTGCGGCTCCATAGGCAAGAGGCACAGCCGCGTGCTGCGGGAATTGGGGATAAAGACGTTGTATGCGTGCGATCCCGTTCCGGAGCAGCTTGAGGCAGCGGCGAAAGATGCCGGCTTCGACGGCACAGCCGGCAGCTTCGATGACGGATTAGCTCTCAAGCCGGATGTTGTCTTTTTGTGCACCCCTCCGGCGCTGCACATTCCGCAGGCGGTCCGGGCCATCGAGTGCGGCTGTCACGTGTTCACGGAAAAGCCTCTGTCGGTGGACCTTAAAGGTGTGGAGGGGTTGCGGGGCCTTATCGCTCGCACACATCGCAAGTTCACGGTCGGGTTGTGCTTCCGTTACCATAAGGGACTGCTCGAGGCGAAGCGAATGCTCGATGAGGGACGAATCGGTCGCATTATTTCCATTCGCGCGCTCATGGGCGAGCATCTGCCCGATATCCGACCTGATTATCGCGACCTGTACCTCGCGAAATCCAATGGCGCATTCGAGTTGATGCACGATATCGACCTCGCGATATGGTATGCGGGCCGGGATGTGAAAAGCGTGCGGAGCATCAGCGGCAGCTTCAGCGATATCGGCATCGAGGCGCCGGATGTGGTCGAGATTCTGATGGAGTTTTCGCGGAGCTGCGCGGCAAGCGTGCATCTGGACTTCTTCCAGCTTCCCAGGCGGCGCCAGATCGAGTTGATGGGAACGCGCGGCACCGTGACCGTGGAATTTGCCGCCTGGGATAAGTGCACGGTGTCCGTCTACGATCTCGAAAGCCGAAATTGGACGACCCGGAGCTTGATTACGGACCGGGACGACATGTTTCGGGATGAAGACAGGGATTTTCTGGGCGCGGTGGCATCAGGCTCGCCCATCAAGTGCGATCTCACTGAAGGGGCTAAGTCACTCAGAGTGGTAATGGCTGCCCGCGAGGAAAAATGAACTCCAGGCTGCGAGTATCGAGCGTTCTAAAGGGCGAGATACCCGATCGGGTTCCGATCGGCGAATATGCTATCGACTCCGATACGGTCGAGCGGGTAATCGGGCACGAGACCTATCTCCGGGCGAAAGCCAAGTGCCGGATAGCGTTTTGGGAAGGTCGCCGCGACGAAGTTGCACAAAGTTGGAAAGAGGATACGATCGAACTGCACAGGAAACTGCCTGTCTTCGATATCATAAACCTGGCCGCTGAATCAGCGTCCATTCTGCCGCCTGGCGGATACCCCAAAAACGAAGTATGCGAAACCGGACGAAGTAACATATCAGTTGGGGAATGGAGATCTCTACAGATATTCCGATATAACACGCGATCTGACCCTGGTGAAATCCGCACAGGCTCCTGAGTTTCACATCGAAGATTACCGGTCTGAACCGGTTGTCAGTCCTCCTGATCCAAGCTGTTTCGAGGTGTATGACGCGCTAATAGACGAGTTCAAAGACAAGTTTGTCATAGGGCACTCCGCTTCCGAAGTCGGACTCGTAGCGCTCGGCAACACGGAGCAGACCCTACTTCGATATGCACTCGAGCCGGAATTGGCTGAGGCCGCGGCTAAATATGAGATGACCGTCGCAAATGAGATGGACCGCTATTATTTCCGAGAGGGCATCCATGCCATACTCTGGGGGCAGGACCACTCTTATAAGTCGGGGCCGATGGTAAGCCCGTCCATGTTCCGTGATCTGGCCCTGCCGGTGTATAAGTCGCGAGTCCGGAATGTGAAGGCCGCAATGGGCGTCTATGTATTCAAGCATGCCTGCGGTAATAATCTGGTCGCTGCTCGATATGTATATCGAAGCCGGTTTCGATGTCTATCAGTCCGTTCAGGCAAGCGCTGGAATGGACCTTGCCAAGGTCAAGGAAGCCTGCGGAGACCAGATCGTTCTTTGGGGTGGAGTGCCTTTGGAGATATTGCAGGCCGGAAATATGGATCAGGTGAGGCAGTCCGTCCGCAAGGCCGCCCAGGCTGGAAAACCTAACGGACGGTATATCTTTGGCTCATCGCATTCGATAGCTGTCGGAACCAAATACGACAACTTCATGGCCATGCTCGACGAATACACAAAGGTGGCCGCATATTGAACCGGAAGATCGAGACCCAGTCCTCAGCCTTAGTTCTTAACCCGGACTACAATCGCGTCTTGACGGCCATCGGGCTGGCCGAGCCGGACCGGGTGCCGATTGCTGAGATGGGGCACGATCGTGCGATCAAGGACCAATTCATGGGAAAGCCTGTAAGGGATGTCGCTACGGATATCGAGTTCTGGTGCAGGACAGGTTATGACTACGCCTATTACCGCGCGGCTTACGAGTTTCCCTACACCATGCCCGCCAACGTAACCACGGGGACCGGTCTGGACCTTGCGGCGGACGAGATCGTCTCCGAGAGCGTAAGCGATACCGAAGGGGGAGTCATCGCCGGCATGCGGGACTTCGAAAGCTATCCGTGGCCGAATCCGGACACCATCGATTATTCGAATATCGCACGGGCGGCGGCCTGTCTTCCGAGTGGCATGGGCATCATATCGGGGGTCGGCGGGATTTTCACAAGAACCTGGATGTTGCTGGGGCTTGAGCGGTTTTGTTTTGCGCTCACCGAGAACACGGAATTGATAGCGAAGATATTCGAACGAGTAGGCTCTATCCAGTGCGAGGTGCTGCGCAGGATAGTCAAAATGGATAAGGTCTTTGCCGTCTGGTACGGAGACGATCTGGGATACACTGAAGCCCTGATGGTCTCGCCGTGGGTGTATCGCAAGTATCTGTTTCCCTGGATGGAGGAGCTTTCGAATATCACCCATACGGCGGGGATGCCGTTCATGATGCATTCCGACGGGAAGCTCTGGGAAGTAATTCCCGATCTGATTTCGCTGGGGCTCAACGCGCTTCACCCAATAGAACCCAAGGCGATGGATATAAACGAGGTCAAGGCGAAGTACGGCCGCAAACTGGCCCTCGTGGGGAACATTGATCTGGGCTACACGCTTACCCGCGGCACGCCCGAAGAGGTCAAGGCCGAGGTCCGGCAGCGAATCAAGGACCTGGCGCCGGGAGGTGGATATCTGGCGGGCGCAAGCCCGGGGATCACGCGCTACGTGCCGCTGGAGAATTTCAACGCAATGAGAGAAGCTGTTTTCGAATACGGGAGATACCCCATCAGTCTGTAGTATCTTACAACTGAAATCCTATGCAAGTTGTAATCGAATTTCAAAGGCCACCCCGGATTTCAGTTGTAAGATACTGAGAAGAAATCACCGACCTTCCGAGTTGCGCAAAGGCAGTATTGATTTTCGGCGATAGCCCTTTTGGGTTGCGGCTGCGCCGCGTTAGGATTGGAGCACCCTTATGAGTCAAGACATGTGCATGCGCGATAGAATGCTTGCAGTTATTCAAGGGCGGGGGCACGACCGAGTGCCCTTCGCCCAGTACAACATCAGAAGTGACAAGGACCCGTCGGTAGTCTCGGGGCTTGCCGCGCCCAACGAGGAGATATGGTCGGTGGTTGGGCGAGAGAATATGGGCATCCTGCGATGGGGCCGTGTGCACCGGCTTGAGCACCCGAACTGCTCGTTCCATAGCGAAGAGATTTTTGAAGATGGCTTCGAGGGAAAGCGCACTGTCCTTCACACTCCCGTGGGCGATCTCACCGAAGAGCGGTTTTACGAACCCGTATTCGATTCCCCGGCAATCAGAAAGCATTATGTCAAAGAACCCGGTGACTACAGGATACTCGCCGCGTACCTGAAAGATATCGTAGTCCTGAAGAGCATCGAAGACTATCTCGCCGTCCAAGACGAAGTCGGGGAAGATGGCGTGGCGCAGTCTCTGGGTCGGCCGAACACCGTATCAACAATTATGGATCGAGTGGGTATCCATTGAACACCTTGCCTGGCATTTGGCCGACTGTCCGGACCTCGTCGAGGAATGTATCTCCCTTATGGTCCGCAACTTTCGGAAGCTCTTCGAGATAATCCGTAAAGCCCCAATTCCATACGCCCTGTTTCCCGACAATATCACGGCGCCGGTCATCGGCGAGAAGTATTTCCGCAAATACTGCGTGCCCCTCTATGACGAGCTTGCTGATATGCTGGCGACCCGGAACATTCCCGTGCTTGTGCACATGGATGGCGATTTGAAGCCGCTGTGGAAAGCAATCGGCGAGTCCAAAGTGGGTGGTTTGGAATCATTCTCACCCCCTCCCAGCAACGACACCACCGCGAAAGAGGCGCTATCGATGTGGCCGCATATGCGTTTACTGCTTAATTTTCCTTCTCCAGCGCATCTTGGCGCACCCCAGGAAATATATGAGACCGCATCGCGGATCCTTGAGGAAGCGGGACACAGCGGTCAACTTCAAATACAGATTTCAGAGAATGTGCCGCCGGATGTGTGGCGCAAGAGCTTCCCGGTAATCGTCAAGGCCATCGAAGATTTCGGCAGGCCCTGATTATATGGGGAATCGAGGTAAGTGCTCACGAGTCATGATTACCCAGCGCTTGGCTGTCATTCCGAGCAACTGACGGCGACGCTGTCGCAGTCACATTGGAAAGAAACCCACCCCCGGTGTTTCGGGAATCTTGTTCCCGAAACGGGGGAGTTTCTTAGGAACGAATGTGAGGAATCTCAACTTTTCGGATGAGTCTCACGCACCGGAACAAGAATCCAGGCGCGGGGTTGAGATTCCTCGCTACCCGCTCCTAAGAAACTCTCTTCGGAAGAGCGCGGAAGCTGCTTAATGCAGAGGGCACTAGTGTCTACTTGCATAAATAGCTGATAGTATTCTTGCCGGTGTATCGGGAATCTTGTTCCCGATACGCACTTAGTTTCGGGAACAAGATTCCCGAAACACCTGCAGAAACCCACCCCCGGTGTTTCGGGAATCTTGTTCCCGAAACCAGCAGTTTCTTAGGAGCGAAGTCGAAGGATCTGCTTTTACATTACGGCATAGATGCATGCGGGAGCTAAAAGCAGATTCTTCGTTCCTCCTAAGAAACCTTGCATGCCGCCGGCTTCGGGGCAGTCGCCCGCGAAGCATAGCCTGCCGGGGTGAGTTTCTTTTTAATGTGACCCCGCGGCGCGGGGTCCGACGCTCCTAAGAAACTCTCTTCGGAAGAGCGCGGAAGCTGCTTAATGCAGAGGGCACTAGTGCCTACTTGCATAAATGGCTGATAGTATTCTTGCCGGTGTATCGGGAATCTTGTTCCCGAAACCAGCAGTTTCTTAGGAGCGAAGTCGAAGGATCTGCTTTTACATTACGGCATAGATGCATGCGGGAGCTAAAAGCAGATTCTTCGTTCCTCCTAAGAAACCTTGCATGCCGCCGGCTTCGGGGCAGTCGCCCGCGAAGCATAGCCTGCCGGGGTGAGTTTCTTTTTAATGTGACCCCGCGGCGCGGGGTCCGACGCTCCTAAGAAACTCTCTTCGGAAGAGCGCGGAAGCTGCTTAATGCAGAGGGCACTAGTGCCTACTTGCATAAATGGCTGATAGTATTCTTGCCGGTGTATCGGGAATCTTGTTCCCGATACGCACTTAAGAGCGCGGAAGCTGCTTAATGCAGAGGGCACTAGTGCCTACTTGCATAAATGGCTGATAGTATTCTTGCCGGTGTATCGGGAATCTTGTTCCCGATACGCACTTAGTTTCGGGAACAAGATTCCCGAAACACCTGCTAAAAGCAGATTCTTCGTTCCTCCTAAGAAACTGCTGGTTCACCGGGGGTGGGTTTCTTTCCAATGTAACGGCGACAGCGTCGCAGTCAGTTGCTCGGAATGACATATGCCGTGACATGTACTCACGATCCGTGAGTCTGTTACCAAAATGACAGCGTGTGCTCGCGGGTTGCAAACCCGGGGAACTGGGTCCGGCGTTCGGAAACGCCGGACCATCGGTGCGGGGGCGGAAGTTCCGGGATCTCTGCCCTCAGCTACTTTCAGAGGAGAACCATTTATGAGCACTTACAAGTCCAAGGCTTTCGTATATCGGGGCCGGCCTAAAGATGTAATCACGGACACGATCTCGATAGAGTGCGGTCCGCGTGACCTTGTCATCGAAGTCATCATGTGCGCTCGCTGCGGGACGGACAAGACCATATACCTGTACGGGCACACGAGCGTGGACCCCTATGCGCCGGTGGTCCTCGGGCATGAACTCGTCGGAAGGATTGTCGAAGTCGGCAGCGAAGTTCGCGGTCTGAAGACGGGCATAGGATATAGAGACGGGGATGTGCTGTCCGATGAGTACCTGAACTTCCAGGAAGGCGAACGGGTGGTATTTCAATCGCGGATCGCGCGGTATAGACAGGGACTTATGCTGATCCCAAATCCGATAGCCAATCTGTCGTTCCAGATAAACGGGGGCTACTCCCAGTATATGAATGCGCCGGAGACGATGATAGCCAGCGATTCGGTAATCCGCGTTCCCGATAACGTCAGCGACGAGGAAGCCTGCCTGGTCGAACCGTCGGCATGCGCGCTCGAGTCGATATTTGCGACTCCACATGCCATTGGGGTCGATGGCGAAGGCAGGCACATCTTTCACGCGGGAGTTCGACCCGGAGGAAATGTTTGCATCATCGGGTCCGGCACGGTCGGCATCATCTACACCGCGTTAGCTCTGGCGGAAGGCGCCGGGCGGGTAATCATGGTTGTCCGGTCCGGAGCAAAGGCGTCGCTCGTGAAGCGTCTTTTAGGGGAAAAGGTCGAGACCTATCTCGCAGCCGGCCTCGGAGATGATGCCACGCCGGAGGGCATTGCAGCCGAGGACGCCCTCGTCGGGGACCTCTCCGACCTGACGGGAGGCTACCTGTTCGATGACGTGGTCGCGGCCTGTGCATCGACAGGAGCGCAGCGCCTGATGCTGAAACTCTATACCAGGGAGGGATACGCCGTCGGCGCCTGCTTTGGAGGCACGCATCGTTTGGTCGATGCCGCCGATATCGACGCGAACCATTACCGGGCTGCCAAGACCATCGGAACAAGCGGATGCTCGACAGACTGTATGAAAACGGTACTAAAGTGGCTCGAGACCGATCGACTCGACCTTAACGGCTTCATATCGCGCACGAAATTTACACTCGACGACGATCCCAATGAGTTCCTGACCACGGATGCCGGCGGTCTCAAGCCGGCACTGTGGATGACTGGGGATGGCGGATAATGAGATACAAGGCCGTCATTATAGGCGCGGGCGCGCTGGGGCTCGGATTTCTCGCCGAGCGCATGGCCGGCGACTACGATCTGTGCCTGGTGGATACCAGCGCCAGGAAGGAATTGCTGCGCCACATCGATGCAAGAGGAGAGTTCACGGTCAATGTCCGCGGGCTGGGTGGGATAAAGACCGTAAATGTGGCCGGCTGATTCGAGACTATTCTCGCGGACGATGAATCGGACCGTGACAGGTATGAACGCGCTCTCCGGGAATCGGATGTCGTGCTGACCGTGACAGGGCGAAATGTCCTGGATCGCGTGGTCGAGTTTGCATCTGGGGCTATGAACAGCCGGAGCAACAAACAATGGCTGTTGTTCTGTGAGAACGGCCTTAATATGGCGGCATCTTATGCGTCGCGATTCGATTCATCGGTAGTTCCAATGGACACCGTAATGTCTCGCATGTGCCGATTTGCGGATAATGACGAGCAAGCATACAAACCTGTATGGCCCGGATATGAGAGCGCGCTTGTGGTGGAGGATTACGATTTTCTGCCGTTAGATATCGACAAGGCTCAAAACGGACCTTTTAGCCCTAAGTTCACCCTGGTTAGTCACGAAGAATTTCCTGTGCTGGGAGGACATTAAACTATACCTGCATAACGGAATGCATGCGTTCGTCTCCTATCATGCTTTCCTGGAAAACGTGAAACTCTTCGCGGATGTGCCACTTGAGATTAGAAACCGGGCGAGAGAAATAGCCTTGACGGAGGTCGCGCCCGCGATTGCGCGCACACACCCCGACGTGAGCGCGGAGGTTATCGAGTCCCGCGCCCTGGACCTGCTCGAACGGTTTTACAACCCGTATTTCAATGACACCGTAGCGCGGGGCGTGCGCGGCGCCGCCGAAAAACTGGCCCCGGGAGAACGGCTTCGAGGCGGAGTGGATTACATATTGCGGGCTGGTCTTAATCCGAGCGGTTATGCATCGACCATAGCTGCCGCCGAAGCGATTCTACGTGACAGCCCACCCTTGCCGTCATCCTGAACTTGACTTGCGGATCCCCGATGGTCCGGCGTTTCCGAACGCCGGACCAAGTTCCCCGGGTTTGCAACCCGCGAGCACACGGCGTCATTGCCACTCTAGCCCGCATTATTCATGTAGCGCGTGTTTGCCCAGCACTTTGTGCTCCCCTCGCCCTCACGGGAGAGGGAGCGCGTGAGTGCCTGAATCAAGAGGCTTGTCTATCAATTCACGAATAATGCAGGCTAGTGCTTAGTTGCATAATTGATTGATAGAATGCTGTAACGGGTGTTTCGGGAATCTTGTTCCCGAAACTAAGTGCGTATCGGGAACAAGATTGCCGATGGTCCGGCGTTTCCGAACGCCGGACCAAGTTCCCCGGGTTTGCAACCCGCGAGCACACGGCGTCATTGCCACTCTAGCCCGCATTATTCATGTAGCGCGTGTTTGCCCAGCACTTTGTGCTCCCCTCGCCCTCACGGGAGAGGGAGCGCGTGGGTGCCTGAATCAAGAGGCTTGTCTATCAATTCACGAATAATGCAGGCTAGTGCTTAGTTGCATAATTGATTGATAGAATGCTGTAACGGGTGTTTCGGGAATCTTGTTCCCGAAACTAAGTGCGTATCGGGAACAAGATTCCCGATACACCGGCAATCAAGAGGCTTGTCTATCAATTCACGAATAATGCAGGCTAGGATGTTTCGGGATTTTGTCCTAGCCTGGCTTGTCGGGCCTAATCAGCCCGAAATCCCGAAGCATCGGGGAAGGGCTCGTCGCGTATTTGCCAGCGTCAGTGCATCACTGAGCCGCCGGAGACATTCAGCGCCTGCCCGGTGATATAGGCGGCTTCGTCGCTCGCCAGAAACACCGCTGTTCGAGCCACGTCCTCGGGAGTGCATAGCCTGCCCAACGGGATTTTGGACTCGATATACGGCTTGACCTCCTCCGGTGACATACCTCTCTTGCGCGCGTAGTCATCGACCATCCCCTCCCATAGCGAAGTAAAAACCACGCCGGGGCAGATGGCGTTAATCCGTATCCCACTGGGCGCAAACTCGACAGCCAGCGACTGTGTAAGCCCGATAATCCCGAACTTGCTCGCGCAGTAGGCCCCGTAATGGCTGTTGCCGACTTTTCCGGACTGCGAAGACATATTTATGATCGCACCCCGGTTTCGCGGCAGCATGCGCCGGATAGCCGCTTGGCATCCGATAAACGCGCCTTTGAGATTGACCTTCATCGTCAGGTCCCAGGTGTCCTCGGAACATTCGAGAAACGGGACTATTCCGGACACGCCCGCGTTATTCACCCATATTTCCAGGCTTCCGAAAGCTTCTTCGACTGAATCGGCCGCTTCTTCCACCTGAATCCTGTCGGAAACATCGAATGCCCATGCATCCGCGGTTCCACCCCGCTTGCGGATGTCTTCCGCCACCGCCCGAGCTGCGTTGATTCTAATATCGCACACGGCCACGAGGGCGCCTTCGTCCGCAAAAGCTCGACAGATTCCCGCGCCGATTCCGCCGCCGCCGCCGGTGACGATAGCTGGCTGTCCCCGTAGTTTCATCTCAACCTTACTCGTGGCATGCCTCCACCATGGCCTCAATGTTCTCCAATGGCAGCTCTGGCGTGAGAACGTTGTCCGGAGAGACGATCAGACCGCCGCCAAACGGGCGAGCCATGGTGTCGATTGTCCCGCGCACCATATCCTTGACTTGCCCGGGTGAATAGGCGCTCGACATCTCCCGCGCATCGATCGCCCCGCAGAAAGAGATATGCCCGCCAAACTCTCGCGCTACCGCCGCTATGTCCATTGCGGTCGGTTGGATAGGATCCAGCACGTCCAAGCCCATATCTATGAAATCTCCGACAATCTCCATCACATTGCCGCAGCTATGCAAAATCACGTCCAGACCGAGCTTGTGGGCTTCGGCAATCATCGCCGCGTAATAGGGCTTGAATATCCGCCGCCACATCTCGGGGGATACGATCAATGAGTTCTGCGTGCCCCAGTCTTCGGTCATGAATAGTCCGTCCACGCCCAGCTTCGCCCACTGCCGGATCATATCCATATCGTACGCAAAGATGGCGTCGCACAAGGTGCGGAGTTCATCCTCGTTGGTATACACATCAAGCAGGACATTCTGCACGCCTCTGAGGCAATTCAGACGTTCGTAAAGCAGAAGTCCGATGCGGCATGCAGTACTTAGTTTCTTTGAACATCTCCAATTCGGACAGGACCGCATCGAACCGCCCGGGCGCATCCGCCTTGGGAAGCTTATGGGCTATGTAGTCGTCGAGTGTGACCAATCCTCGATTCGGTAGCACATCTGATGGGTCCGGTCCCGCGCGTGGAATGCGCCCAACGCGTTCCCCACTCGTCGGTCCACTGGGCATCCTGAGTGAGAACCTCGATCGGGTTTATCCTGTCCTTGCGGTCCGATTGGTGACCGATCGATAATTCGTAGGGCGCTAATCTGA
This sequence comes from uncultured bacterium, assembly GCA_963823885.1. Lineage (GTDB taxonomy): Bacteria > Armatimonadota > UBA5829 > UBA5829 > UBA5829 > CAWGNL01. The sequence continues at coordinate 392 of CAWGNL010000091.1, read as the reverse complement.
CGACGTTATCCGGGTATTGGCAAAACAACTCGGCCAGATCGTCGCCGTAGCGCAGGATCACATCCACGGACAGCCGCTTGGCCCAGGACGGACAGCGTCCGTTCCACTGCCTTTTGATGGCCTGCTTGACCATTTCCCTTGTCGGCGGATTGGCTTGTTGCGCGGCGCGCAACCGATCCTCGAATCTCGCAGCCACTTTCTGCAACTCGGATACTCTTTGACCTTGTGAATCGCTCGTCAGCCGACTCGCCGATTGGGCATGTGCATTGGTCACGTTGCTTGCCTCCGATGAACTACGTAGTTGGGGATGTATGCGGCTCCGTATCCGGCTCCGGTACCTATGAAGATACCACGTAAGGGCTATGATGTCAAGCCGGGCCGAGAGTTGTAAG
>CAWGNL010000090.1:0-4250 GCA_963823885.1 uncultured bacterium | reverse complement strand
TCACTCACCTTAGAGGATCAAAGGCTGCACATCAAGCCCGACCTTTTCACCGCACTCGTAGAAACGCCGACTGGAGAATGACCACTCCTCTGGCAGCATGACCAGCCCCTTCGGAACGGGATCGGCATGGATATAGTTCACCATCGCGTAGAGCTTCTTCTCGCTGTAGATTGCAAGGGCTCGCACCTGCTCTTTCCATACGGCGAAGCGGGCCTTGCCGTTGGCGTGACCGCCATGGTCTCCAAGACCCTTGTCGCGTTCACGTCCTTTGCGTGCGCTATTATCCTCTGAGCAGACCTTCCGCGCCATAGCCTGTTGAACCGGTGCAGTTGACCGCCGTCAGGCAGGTCACCAGCAGGTGAACGTGATCCGGCATCAGCACCAGAACGCCGACACGTACCCACCGCATTCGAGCAGCGCCCTGCCGATCTCATCGCAAACGATATCCCGCACAGTTGCATTGTTGAGCAAGGGCAGCCACTCCAGAACGTTCCCGTTATGCAGTAGTAGCTTGCCCCTATGTCGATGTTCTTCCATTTCACGGTATCACATTAGCCGCACTTGCCGGCTATCCCCGCTCGACGTCGGGCCTGTTCGTTTCGGGAACAAGTTCCCGAAACACCGAAAGGCTGCTTGCTAGAGCGCCGGTATAGAGCGCCCTTATAGTCCCCGTTCCTGGCGAGTCGTTCGAGACATCGAGGTAGTTATAGGAGGACCCGTCTATGACTGCCGAGCCTACGGAGGTAATTTGTTTGCATTCAAATTCCACCAGGATCCGGACAATGGCGTCCCACCGCTTAGTGGGCTCGGGGTGTCGTCCTGGATATGCACGCCCTGCGCGGATGCACCCGAGGATGGGTTGACAACGCTTGCCACGCTTTGGTAAAATTGCGGCGGCGGTAGGAGATTTTTGTTAGGCTCATTGGGCGAGCTAGACGCGGGAACGGATGCCGCGCTGACGGCATTTGTTGTGTCGGTAACCGTAAGGTCGATCATCGGCGACCCAGATATGGGTTCTATGAGGCCCTTTGCCAGGGGAGCATGGCAGAGGAGGCGATTGGGGTCCTCCGGCTCCCCATAGCCTAGCACTCGAACATTTTGAACCGCGAAATCACCCGAAGCGGTCACGGTCGTATCACCCTCTATATCACATATCTGCCACAATCTTAACAAAATATATAGGATTTGTGAACACAATGCAGCGGTCACTCTGGCGAATGGCTCCGCGATTAGAATGTAGGGCTGCAAACATTGCGCCCGTATCTTGACGATATTTTCCGCGTCAAGATAACTATGACTAAATAGTGGCAGAGCCCTGGCCCAAGCCACTGTGCCTGGCCGCTCATTCCAAGGCGCCACCCCGTCATCCGCCGCCGCAACGCCGCAAGCGCCAAACAGCACTCCCAAAACCAATAGTACCGCGGGCAAGACGCTCGCTCTATTCATTTTACCGCTACCTCGCTCTCACAATTTTTGCGACCTGTCCTATTCGCCTCCGCCGTCCGCCCGGCAACATCCTTCCTGTTTGGTGAATTTTTAGTGGGGAAGTTTTACGCACGGGCTGCTGATCTCGCATTCTCGACTGGTAGCGGCGTGAAGGGAAAAGCGGCGTCGAGACCGCCGCACTCCAAATCCAGGTTGTCGCCGATCCGAACGGTCCGGGCTTTTAGCTATTTTCGATCAGCACCACTGCCACGGCGTAATCGCCCGAATGCGAGACCGATATCTGAACGCTTCGCCCGGCGAGCAGTTCATGGGCTTTGCCGAGCGCCCGTATGGCAGGCTGACCCGGAACGGGACTTGGTATCACGGCAGAGGCGAGCCTGTTATTGGCGTCGTAGGCGTATGACGATGTTCCGACCCAATCCGACATCGCGAGCGGATTGCCGACGCTATCGACCGTATAGCCGATTTGCACGGTTCCCATGTTTCCTCCGGAGTCGGTTGTCCCGGTGAACCGATATCGCGGGTCGTTGTCACAGGCGTAGCTGGTGGACACGCCGTTGTGATAGGTTATGCTGGTTCCGTTGCCCGCCGGGTCGTAAGAGTATCGTATGTCGCAGCCTTGGCTTCGTCTAGCGTTCCCTGTGCGTTACGTCGCCTCGTTTCGGGATTTCCGGAGCGGACTGTGAATGCGCATCCTCATCATCACGCCATGGCCGCTCCTCAAATCCCGAAACACCGAATCGTAAGAGTATCGTATGTCGCAGCCTTGGCTCGGCCTGGTGTTCCCTGTGCGTTACGTCGCTTCGTTTCGGGATTTCCGGAGCGGACGGTGAATGCGCATCCTCATCATCACGCCGTGCCCGCTCCTCAAATCCCGAAACACCGAAATGGGGCTACGCGCGGCGTCGCCGGATTCGGAAATCCGGCGGGAGGGTTGGGTGGCGATTCGGAAATCGCCACCCAGAGAAGCCCACCGCCAACCAGCCCAGGCTTGCCCCTGGGAAAGGAAACCATCGCCCATAGCGAAGCTAATTATCAATTATCCATTATCAATTAGGATTACGCTTCCCTTCCAACCACAAAGGACGCCAGCGCGCGCAACGAGTCCACGTATTCGCTCGGGGCGAGGCAATCCAGCTCCCGCGCAGGCCGTTTTGGCATGACCCAGCGCCACCTCGCGCGCGGCATCCACAGCCCCCGAACGGACTACAAGCCCCGCTACATCCAAAGCCTGCTCTCGCGTAAGGGACCCGGCCGCGGACTCGATTATCGATCGCCGCACGCGCGGGTCATCTCCACTCGCGGCCAGCAGCACCGGAAGCGTGAACTTGCCGTGCATCAGGTCCAAACCGACGTCCTTGCCGGTTACAGCCGGGTCTCCCTCAATGTCGAGGATATCGTCGGTTATCTGAAACGCCAAACCCGCCTCCCGGCCATACTCGGCAAGCGCGAGGCGGAGCCGGCTGCTTGCTCCGCCGATCAGCGCGCCGCACTCGCAGCACGCGGACATCAGCTGACGGTCTTGCCTCTGATTATCCGCCAGTAATGTGCTTCCCATGCCGGCAGGCTTGCCTCGCTTGTGGCCTGCAAGACCTCGCTCTCGCTCATTGCGACCGCAGTGGCGGATAGCACTCGAATCACCTCGGAGTCGGCATCCGACGAGAGCAGAGAAAACCCTTTCGAGAGCAAGAAATCTCCGCCAAGCACGCTGAGCTTGTTGCCCCACTTTGCATTGGCCGTTGCGACGCCGCGCCGTTCGCGGGTCTCGTCGACGACATCGTCGTGCAGAAGCGAGGCCGTATGCACGAGTTCCGTCACGGCGGCGAGGTTGGCGGCCCGGCCATCTTCGGGTGCGCCGCCGCAGGCCACGCGCAAAGAATCACCAGGGCCGGGCGAATCCGCTTTCCGCCGGCGGCCCACGGAGCTCAAATGAAAGGTCGAAGGCCTCCACCACGTCCGAGATGACCGCCTCGGCAAGCCGCCCCTCGACTTCCTCGAGCTGGCGGCAGATGCATTCGGCCCATGGCGCCTGCCTCGCGGGGGATCCTTCCTGCCTGATTTGGAGAATGTGGGCGGTCATATTACCTCGCCTTCTTAGGGCTATAGGGTTTTAGGGTTGGTAGGGCATCGCGGACGGAGCGATACGTCGCACCAAGGAACCCTAGCCCGCATTATTCATGTAGCGCGTGTTTGCCCAGCACTTTGTGCTCCCCTCGCCCTCACGGGACAGGGGTTGGGGGTAAGGGTGGAACGCCGCGCCCGATGGGCTTGTGCCTGATTACAGCGTTTCCCCCCCCAGCCCTCTCCCAGCCGGGAGAGGGAGCACGTGAGTGCCTGAAGCAAAAGGCTAGTCTATCTGTTCATGAATAATGCGGGCTAGAACCCTATTAACCCTATCAACCTTATCAACCCTATCAAACCGGCTTCGAGCGGCGTGCACGCACACGGCGCCGAACATAAGATCATAGAAACTCACATCGCGCAGTCCCGCGGCCCGAAAGCATTCCGCACTTCCAACTATACCCATCAGCTCGAAAGCGAAATCCCCGGTCCCGCAGCAGACATCCAGCGCGCATCCACCGGGTTTAAGGCCGCTATTGGACGCGGCGAACCGCCACCACGCCTTATGCCGCGAGAGGCTCAAGACCCAGTTCAGCAAGTCATACTTGGGCGCAATCGAAGAGAAAAGGCGTTCGATGAACACCTCCTTTTCCCGGTGGGTCAAATCATCTTTCATTCCGAACCGCCCCCTTCGGCATTATATAAAGAAACGCGCGGGCAGTCAAACGGCGCTTCGCGGGGTA
>CAWGNL010000089.1:0-63770 GCA_963823885.1 uncultured bacterium | reverse complement strand
TGTGCATGCCTTCGACTCACAGTTACGTATTGCTCCGAAACACCGGGGGTGGGTTTCTTTCCAATGTAACGGCGACAGCGTCGCCGTCAGTTGCTCCTAAGAAACTCTCTTCGGAAGAGCGCGGAAGCTGCTTAATGCAGAGGGCACTAGCACAACGATTACGTCATCCTGAGCAGCGAAGTCGAAGGATCTGCTTTTAGATTACGGCATAGATCCATGCGGGAGCTAAAAGCAGATTCTTCGTTCCTCCTAAGAAACCTTCCATGCCGCGGCTTCGGGGCAGTCGCCCGCGAAGCATAGCCTGCCGGGGTGAGTTTCTTTATAACGTGACTCCGCAGCGCGGGGTCCGACGCTCCTAAGAAACTCCCCCAGTTTCGGGAACAAGATTCCCGAAACAACGGGGCTGGTTTCTTTCTAATGTAACCGCGGCAACGCCGAGGTCACTTGCTCCTAAGAAACTCCCCAGTTTCGGGAACAAGATTCCCGAAACACCGGGGGTGGGTTTCTTTCCAATCTAACGGCGACAGCGTCGCCGTCACTTGCTCGGAATGACATGATTTACGACGGCTGTGGCAGAACCAGCACCGCGCCTCACTGTGGGATGGTAGTGAATCGAGTTCAGCATGACAAAGTACCCTATCAAGAGTGAGCTGTTACTGGAGAATAGCGGAAAGCGGAGAGCGCAAGGCCCAGAGCTTCCGTGGTATATAGTGATGGGGCCGAAGGCTTCGTGGGCGATTCCTAAGAAGCTTCCCCTGAGAGGTAAGATTTCACTCTTGATGTGATCGCGACCCGGCAACACGTCACCCCGAACTCGTTTCAGGGTCCACACCCGTGGGAATGGGTGCTGAATCAAGTTCGGCATGACGTGGGACACACCCGGCGGGTACGCCACCTCTGAAACTGGCCGGTTTCTTTCCAATGTAACCCCGCAAAACGCGGGGGCATTTACTCACGATGACATGATCGGGGTGCGTGTTTTTTCAATGTAGCTGCGGCAGCGCCGAAGTCTTATGCTTGAAATGACAGCCGTGCCAAGAGCATCCCATCCCGCGGAACACGCCGCGTCGGAGATGCACCTTGGCTCACTTGGTGTTATCCGCCCCACTTCAAATTACCACCTCCTGAAGGCGCCAGTGGGTAAAGATACCAATGCGGGCTGGAGCCGTTTCCGGTGTAGTCAGCAGCGCCTTGGTTGATATATGCATCATCATAATGGAACCACCTGGCGTGGCCATCTGCAAATCCTACGTTTATCCCCTTATTGTGTGGTGATGCCCAATCGGTTCCCGGCGTTGCCCAAGCGCCATTCGGGAGGCCCGGCAGGCCCTGCAGGTATTGCCATTCCCAGTAGCCAGTCGTCGCCACACTCATATAGTTGTTGTTGTCAAATAACATGATGAAACCCGATGTCTGCCGGATAGCTGACGCTTTCGCCGGGATTATGGGTTTGCCATTGCCAGTCCAGATCATGCCGTTGAGCATCGGGTTATAGCCATAGCTTATCGGCTGTTCGTAGTTTCCCCAGGATAAGTTCTTTCCGACGGCAGAGGGGCAAATCATCAGCTTGAGGTTCCTAATGTACGGATAGAGAGCATCCAACCAGTTCGCATAGAAGCCAGGAGTTCCCCCGTCCGAAACGGCGAACACGGAGCTTGGCAACCCTGCCTTTGCATGTCGATATGTCGAAGGAACCTGGAATATTCCACCATCGATCCCCTTGGCAAATCCGTCTGAATTGTCCTGAAGATACATCATCATGGCTTCTGAAAGCTGCCCAATGTTGCTCAGGCACGACGCAGCCTTCCCTTTCTCCTTCGCGGTAATGAAGACAGGGAACAAGATCGCCGCCAGGATTGCGATTATCGCGATGACAACCAATAGTTCTATCAGTGTAAAACCGTCTTTTCTCAATGTGATCCTCCTGTGTGCGGACTTCCGCGGCCCTGTTCTCGGTGGCGATTTCTGACCTGTCCCGATTATTTCGGGAATCGCCACCGCAACGGGTCGAGGGGACTTCCGAATCCTCCAACCGCAGGTGTACCGGATTCGGAAACTCGGCGGGAGTGGTGAGGTACATGTCACCGCATATGTCATTCCGAGCAAGTGACGGCGACGCTGTCGCCGTTACATTGGAAAGAAACCCACCCCCCGGTGTTTCGGGAATCTTGTTCCCGAAACTGGGGAGTTTCTTAGGAGCAATTGACGGCGACGCTGTCGCCGTTACATTGGAAAGAAACCCACCCCCCGGTGTTTCGGGAATCTTGTTCCCGAAACTGGGGAGTTTCTTAAGAGCGTAGCGAGGAATCTCAACCTTGCGGTTGGACGCTTGTTCCCATCGATGAGACTCATCCGATAGGTTGAGATTCCTCACATACGTTCGGAATGACATAAATCGAGACGCTGTGCTCATAAGCAGTGAGATGTTGTCGCAGTCCATAGCCATCTTGCATTCTCCAGGCTTTCGGCTGAAACGAGAGTGGCTACGCGTTGCCGCGGCCACTCTCGCGCCCGCTAATTACAGGTCCGTCCGCACAGCACTCGCCTGTATTGCGCGCCGCACATTGCCGGAGCCATCAACCGACTCCAGCAACGCGCGGCCATTCTCTCGACCGTGAATTACAGGACCTGCACGGCAGTTGCCTGAATCACACGTTGGATGTTACTGGAGCTGTCCTTTTCACAGGAACTTGCTCCGGTTACGGCGACATACGGAGTGCCAGTCGGCACCGCCCCGTATACCTTGACGCTGACACCGGACCCGTCGTTCACCATGAACCACGTTGCGCCGTTTGTCGAACCGTTTGAGCCGACTAGTCCCGTTGTCTTGACCAGCAGGCCGATGTTGTTCAATCCGGTCGCACTGGCAATACCTGGCTGCAGACCGAGTGGACCGCCGCCAAGCGCCTTGTTAGTGAGGCCAAGCGGAGTGACGCTTCCGGCGCCTGGCGTCACACTCGCCGAGACAGCGGCAATGCATCGTTCCCCGGAAGAAAGAGTCTGAACCGGGCCGGTGACAGTGACGGTCTGGCCGGGAGTCAGGCCGTTGGCAGTCATGTCGACCCTGATTCCGTAGTCTCTGTCGGAGGACTCGATGTAGAAGAAGTTCGGGAACGCCGCGCTGACGATTCCGCTTGCCTGCACCATGGAGTTCTCGACAGCCTGCTTAGCTCCCCCTATGGTTACGTTGGCCGCTGAGATCTCAAGCTGATGCAAGCCTATGCTCGCTATAGTGCTCCACTTGTTAGGCATCAAGTTTTCCGACAGCCCACCGGTGTAGCCAAAAGTCCCACCCGTGCTGGGTGTCGAGAGACCGTTATTAGATACGTCCACCACATCAAGACCGATGATCTGCCCGGCCTGAAGAGGCGAGACGACAAGCCCGTTGCCCGTGAGTGAGAATACCTGGTACGGCGTAAGCGCAACTTCGTAGTTGAGCCAGTTTCCGGACACGCTCGTCGCAGCCTCAAAGCCGGCATCAGCCGGGATGGACACGCCGTTTTCCAATGTGGCCCACGCTTCCGAGTTGTTGCTATTCATGACGCCCACGGAGGACCTGCTGCGCAGTCTCCTGGTCCGGATCGTAATCACCTATCTCGCCGGTGGTGTGGACGTAAATTTCCACGTGGTCGCTGGTGTTCCAACCGTTCCAGGCGTCCACCAGGACATGGGCAGTGTCATTGACCCTGACCGCGACGTATAGTTTCTGCCCGTCTGCTCCCCACCTCGCGTCATAGTACGCCTGAGGAACATCGACCGGATCACCCTCGTAGGTCTGGTCCAGAGGAGTCCAATCGCTGCCGGGGAAAGCAGGCCAATCGGAGAGGTCGCCGGGGAGGGTGATGCTACTGCTATACTGAATCACCTGCGGTCTGTTGAGGACCGGGAACCAATAGTACGAACTCTTCGACGTGCTCTCGGCCATCCCACTCTTGAACGCTATGGCGGTCAATACCGTTGAGCTGCTGATCCTGACAGAGCCGCCGGACGCAATCACGGTTCCATTGGTGCTGGTCGGAACGGAGCCATCAGTCGTATAAACGATATGCGCTCCCGACGCGGTACAGCTTACAACCACGTTGGCGGCGGAATCGGAACTCACCGTGCCGGGAGTGAACGCGCGGCCATCGGGAGCGAACACAGGCGTTGCCACCGCAACGGCGGCTGAGCTCAGCGTGGCACAGATCTCCACGTCTTTCACTGCCCAACTGGAAGACGAACCATTATTGTCCATGTAGAACTGGCTCATCAGGCAATGATAACCCAGGTTGTCGAAGTAAAAGTCATTCCAATGCGCAACTAGCTTGTAGTTGAGCGATGAATCTCCGTAAGACTTGGTATAATCCTCGTCAATCGCCTGCCAAACTTCGACCTGATAGCCGTCGGGGCGACTATCGTCGTAGCTCAGCTTCAGGAAGTTCCACAGACCGGGTGTGGAGGTCAACGCGCAGCCCGGCGCATCCGTGGCTACCGGAAGCCAGCCGGTGCACTGGAAGTTGGTGGGATTCATGATCATGAAACCGGCACTAGTTTAGTTTGTGGGATCCGGGGACGCGTCCTCCTCAAAAGAGTAACCGGCTGCCGTGTCCGCCAAGCCAAATATGAAGACTGTACTTGCCGCGGCGTTGTTGGTCTGCGCCAGCTTGAGATGCGCTTCTATCGGAGTGCCAACCACTGCCGGGCTGAAGTCAACAGAAATGCGCGACCCGGGCGGCGCGTTGCCTGTAACGGGACAGAACATCAACGCATTGGCAGACGGCTGCAAGAAACTGAATCCGTTTACCGCGACAGTCCTGTCCGCACAGAACAGACCGCTCTCCACATTCCAGTCCACTCCGGCGGGAGCAAGCGTGGGGCCGAGCACGGTCTTGTCACTCCAGTTGTCCATGAAGAACATATCGAAGTAATAGCTCGCGGCAGCCACTGGGCTTTGGTTGTATCCCGTGGCGAAAGCCACTGCTTTCAGTGTCAGATCGTGGTTTATCAGCACCGATGATCCCGCCGTGATAGTGGTCCCATTGCTGCTTGTCGGAACCGTGCCGTCCGTCGTGTAATTGATTGTCGCGCCGGGTGTGGCGCAGTTTATCACGACGTTCCGCGCACTTGTAAAGGAGCCGCCGTCCGGGCTGAATGTCGGGGTAGCAGCAGGCGGCGGCTCCGTGCCGTAAATGTTTACGTTCTTGACGTCCCACGCCTCACCAGCCGTCTGCATAGTGAACGTGTCCATGCTTTGGATATTCCACCAGTTCTGCCAATTGGCAGCCATTTGGTATGTCAGCGAGGGGTCGTTGTAAGCAAGGCCCGGAGTAGCGCTACCCGCTTGGAAGACTTGGACAGCAGTGAATCCGCCGTTAGGTGTAAAAACGAACTTCAGGTAGTTCCATTGGGGAGTGGTGGCATTTATATCGATCGCTGCGCCTACCAACCCGTAACCGAGATCGCCGGCGGCGTCATACTGCTGGCTGAAACCGGACTGTCCGAAGTAGCTAGAGTAGGTACTGGCATTCTCAATGTAGGCGTATGATGGTCCGGTGACGGAGTTCGTCAAGCCGAATTCAAACAGGGTAGTGGAAACGGACTGATCACCAACCTGCAGTTGGAAGTCCACCTCAACCGGTGTTCCGGGCGTGGTGGCCCCGAAATTGACCGATAAGGGGTTGTTGGTTCGGGTTGTAAACCAGCTGGTCAACATACTGCCTTGAATGGCCCAACCGTAGGGGTTGTTCCACGCCGCGCCGTTATACGAGTAGGTGGGAGTGGGAAAATTCGCGAAGTTGTCGGAGAAGATTAGGCCCACATAGGACGCGGTTTTCGTTGCACTGGGGGCGTATCCGGCCGCGTATGCTATAGCCTTGAGAGTCGTATTGTCAGACACTAGGACGGATGCGCCCGAAGCAATCCGAGTTCCGTTAGAACTGGAAGGCTGGCTTCCGCCGGTTGTGTAGTAGATTGTCGCGCCCGCGGTCGCGCAACTGATCGTTACGCTTATCGGGTAAGCGTTCTGCGTGGCGGAACCGTGGTCGTCCGGGCTGAATGTCGGGGTAGCAGCAGCAGCAAGCGCCGGCTGCGTGCCGTAAATGTTTACGTCCTTAACGCCCCACGCCTCGCCAGCCGTCTGCATAGTGAACGTGTCCATGCTTTGGACATTGTTGAAGTTTGCCCAACTGGCCTCACTTACGTATGTTAGCGAGGGGTCGTTGTAAGCCAGGTCCGGAGTAGCGCTACTCGCCTGGAAGACCTCGATAGCAGTGAATCCGCCGTTAGGTGTAAAAACGAACTTCAGGTAGTTCCATTGGGGAGTGGTGGCATTTACAGCGAGCGCTGCGCCTGCCAGCCCGTAACCGAGATCGCCGGCGGCGTCATATTGCTGGCTGAAACCGGACTGTCCGAAGTAGCTAGAGTAGGTACCTGGCGTTCTCAATGTATGCGTATGATGGTCCGGTGACGGAGTTCGTCAAGCCGAATTCAAACAGGGTAGTGGAAACGGACTGATCGCTCTGTTGCAGCTCGAAGTCCACCTCAACCGGTGTTCCGGGCGTGGTGGCCCCGAAATTGACCGATAAGGGGTTGTTGGTTCGGGCTGTAAACCAGCTGGTCAACGTCACTGCCTTGAATGGCCCAACCGTAGGGGTTGTTCCACGCCGCGCCGGTGGGCGAGTAAGTGGGAGTGTTAAGGTTGCCGCTGCTGAAGTTGTCGCTGAAGACCAACGGCGCGCTGATCGTCTGTGCATTGGCTGCCCCGCTGAATACGATCGCACCGCAGACAAAGAGCATGATTCTCCAGGCGCATCCCATTCTCTCTCATTCGTGTCCGATTTTCTTTCATTACGAATTCTCCTTTCAAAATGCCGGTGACTCGCACCAGCCTCCGAAACCTTGCCACCGAGCCTTCACTCGCTGGCGCCGCGCTTATGTTTATCGTGCGGGCTTGCCTGCCATTAGCAATGCGCACAGGCAAGCCCGCGATGCCACCGAACAGCCATACAACCCGTGGCGGTTCCGGGCGGATGCGCCCCACGCCGCTAGCCTTTTCTTCTTCGGATACCGAACAAGCCGACGAGTCCCACGGCCACAGCCAAGAGGCTGCCAGGCTCCGGAACAGCGAGAGTTCCATAAATGCTTGCGTTCTTGATATACCACCACTCACCGGCCGCGAGCATAGTGAACGTGTTCATGCTTTGGACATTGTTGAAGTTGGCGAAATAGGCAGCCGTTTGGTATGTTAGCGAGGCGTCGTTGAAAGCCAGGCTCGCATTGCCGCTGCTCGCTTGTAAGACTTGGACGGCGTAAAAGCCGCCGCCGGGTGTAAAAATGAACTTCAGGTAGTTCCATTGGGGAGTGCTGGTATTTACGGCGAGCGATGCGCCGGCCAACCCGTAACCGAGATCGCCGGCGGCGTCATATTGCTGGCTGAAACCGGAACCGCCGAAGTAGCTAGAGTAGGGTACTGGCCTTCTCGATGTATGATTGTCCGGTGACGGAGTTCGACAAGCCAAAATCAAACAGGGTACTGCTAGCGGACTGATCATACTGTTGCAGCTCGAAGTCCACCTCAACCGGTGTTCCGGACGTGGTGGCCCCGAAAATGACCGATATCGGGTCGTCACCCCAGGGGCCGGTGACCAACTTCTGACTCTGAATCTGCCATGAGCTGTCGATGTAGTTCCACGTCGCGCCGTTGGGCGAGTAGGTGGGAGTGCTAAGGTTGCCGCTGCTGAAGTTGTCGGAAAACAACAACGTTGAGGCGCCGGCGGCGCCGCCAATTGCGAGTAACAGAGATACTACAAGAATCAGATTCACTAACTTAGACATTTCCTTTTCCTCCTAAAGAGTGTTTGGCATACCGTCACCAGTTTTCCGGAAGACGGCTTTGATTGTGCCGCTGCCGGTCATAAGCCTCGATCTTACGGCATTGCCGGACTTTCAGCGGCATAAACAAAGTCCGGCTTTTACAACCGCAACAAGCGGTTGTCAGTGTGTTAACAATCCAAGTCGTATTCCTCCTTTCAGTTGAGCATTCAGCAAGGTAGCAAGAATGTCACACTAAACCTTTGCTCCGCAAGTGGTTCCTATGACGAGGCGCGGCTGCAAAAGGGTGTTGCGACTCATAGACTCGTCATCCTTATCGTCTCGCATAAGCAGCGAAAATGCCTCACGACCTATTTCTGCCCAAGGTTGCGCGACGTAGGTAATGTGCGACAGTAACGCGCTTTCATCGGCGCCACCACCAACAAGCGCTATTTCGTCAGGAACTCTTACTCCCAAATCATTAAGAGCCTTGACGGCGCCATAGGTAAACGATAACCAGGGTGTTACAAGACCCGTGAAAGCGCGGGGGTTGTCAGTCAGTTTCCCGACGATCGCATCGTGCACCGGAACGGCGCTGTTGCCAATAGGAATATCGATTAGCAATTCCTCGTTAAAGTCGATGCCGTGGTCCTTTAGAGCCATCTTGTAGCCCCGGAGACAATCGCGCCCGGAAATGTCGTAGCTCGCGGTACATGCGAAACATATTCGCTCGTGTCCCAGCATGATAAGGTGTTCAGTGGCCATGTATCCCATCCGCACCTTGTTGCACGTAACACACGGAACATCCAACTCCGGGTAGTATATGTCGAGGAGTACTACTTTCGTCCCGGTGTCACGAAGCTGCCTTATAAGGCCAATGTATTCCGGGTCGAATGAATCCTGATCGAATGGCATAATCAAGTACTCCCGCCAAGTCTTGCTTCATCAATTCACGGATGATCTGCCTTTCTCGCTCATTGCTAAATTCGCTGCTGCTTACTACTACCAAACTCCCTTGCAACGCGGCAGCCCTTTGTACCTCTTTGAAAATATTCAATGTGCTCATCACGTCAAGGGTATGAAGGACCAGACCTATCAACTGGGATTTATCCGTGTTATCGACGCGCGGATCTATCGTCTTCGCAACGAATGTGCCTCTGCCCCTTTGCCGGATGACGAAGCCTTCTCGCTCCAGATCCTGCATTGCGCGGCGCACTGTTTCCCTGTCGACACCAAGTTCTTCCGAGAGTATGCGTTCCGGTTTGAGCTTATCGCCGATCCGCGAGCTCGATATCTGGTCTAGAAGGTGCTCGCAAACGCTGAAATACAAGGGAACCGGCGGCTTTAGAATAACCTCGCTCATAACTATAAGGACCTTCCAATCAACAATTGGTGGTTATCTCACCACCTATTCGGAGTATACCCCACTAATTATGGCCTGTCAAGGGGTAATTTTGAGGCAATGCAAGAAATAATTGGTGAATGTCGGGGATCTTCCGCGGCATGCTCAGCAACTTTTTTTGTGTCTACCCGTGCTCGTTTCCCATTCTCAGATGTGTTTATTCTGAAATTGCTGCAAAAACCCATTGACAACCGCGTAATAACTGGGGTATATTTCAATTAGGCTGTATTGGCGGGGCAATGGCTACCAATTTCATAATTAAGATAGCTCGGAGGCCAACGAACGTCCGAAGGGAAAAGGTAACGGAGGGAATCTAATCGCGAAAGCGCGAAATTAGGAAAACGCGAAAGGGGTATGAAATGAAAGCAGGTATGTCAATGTCTCAACTGGGAATTCGAGTTTTATGCTTCACTTTGTGGTCAATAGCACTGCTCTCACTCAGCGTCAGTTCCTATGCCACAAAAACTATACTCGATTACTTTACCACAAACCAGGCGCCTTACTTGAATGTCGATTCAGGGGGAGCTACAGCCACGTATTCTTGGGTGCGTACAGGAGGCTACGGCGGAGGTGGGGCGCTGCAGATCCAATACTCATTCCCCAGCGGTTCAGATTACACCGTGTGGCGCGAAATACCTTCACCATCGCTTAGCGCGTCAGTAACTGGTTTGAGCTTCATGGTCAAGGATGCGTCGGGGTCTCAGTGTTACGTTCGCATCGTAGACAGGTACCGGCCAATACCATTGTTTTTTTTACAATATCAATAGCTCCGTATGGCAGAACATACAGGTCCCACTGCAAGGAAGCAACACACAATATCACTTCGGCGGCGCCAACGATGGGATAATCCATACTCCAGTATCTGAAATCGATATCGGCGCATGCAAAGCCAACAACACCTCCGGCACTATGTACTTGAGTGCAGTATATGCCTACACTAACACGGACGCATTAGAGAGCTTCTCGACAAACGAGGCGCCTTACTCACACACTAATGGAGGCGGCGCCACAACAACCTATTCCTGGCTGCCTTCAGGAGGCATAAACAGTGGAGGAGCGCTGCAGATCCAATACGCGTTCCCGCTCGGTTCATCGGTACTCGCAGTGGAACTACACTCCTTCTCCCGCGCTGACAGGAAAGGAAACATCGGTGAGCTTCTGGGTAAAGGATACCGTGGGCACTACGTGCATGGTAAGCCTGGTCGATTCCACGGGACAAACGCTGCAATACGATTTCCCTTACACAAGTACCAATTGGCGGAATATCCAGATTCCGCTCGTCGGCGGGTCGACAGGTAATTTCTATGGCGGAGCAAATGATGGGCTTGTTCACCCTCCGGTATCTAGTATTGGCATAGGCCCATTGACGGCGACTGCTGCATCTGGTGTTATGTGTATCGATGATTTGTACGCTTACAACGGAAATGAAGCTGTCAACATAGACCTTTCCTTAGATCGAGGAGCTGCCACATACCGAGCATCGGGTGTACTGAACTTCAACTCGAACACAAGTTATCCGCCTAATTCAATGGTCACCC
Source organism: uncultured bacterium (assembly GCA_963823885.1). GTDB lineage: Bacteria > Armatimonadota > UBA5829 > UBA5829 > UBA5829 > CAWGNL01. The sequence goes on along the minus strand of CAWGNL010000089.1, from coordinate 53,042 downwards.
CGCTCAAAATGACGACGGCCAGAGGGGCTATGAATTGCTTCACTGGGCAAGGAATGTTCCCCGCCGCCGCTCGACTTACCGGATTGGGTATGCGCATCCAGGTGTCGCTAAATGACAATTTCGGCAACTGCCCACCCTGGCCCGGCGACAACGGAGACTGGACGGCCTGGGACAATTACGTGAGCAGGTACGCTCACGACCGCTCTTACTACGTATAGCCCAGATAAATTTGAATGGGACATATGGAATGAGCCCGATAACACCTGGACTCCGAGCATAAATCAGTTCTATCAGATGTGGCTCACGACCTACAATATGATCAGGAGCACGTATCAATCATACGGGAAAACTGCAACGATTATCGGCCCGACTTGGTCCTGGTTCGTTCCAACGTCGATCCAGGACTTCCTCCTGTTTTGCCAAGCCAACAACTGTCTGCCCGATATACTCAATTGGCACGAGGGAGGCGGCTACAACTTGATCCCGAACCACGTTGCCCTTATGCGGTCTTGGATGTCCGCCAATGGGATCAACATCCCTCGCATCGGCATGAACGAGATGGTTGGACCATGGGATCAGACCGCTCCCGGTCCGAATGTCTGGTATCTGGCTATGGGAGAACAGGCCCAGATAGACATGGGATGCAAGACATGTTGGCACGACCAACTTCCAGGGCATGATAACTGCAACAATGATTCGCTGGGAGGGCGATTGGCAGATGGAACTTATAACCCGAGGTCTGTGTGGTACGCGTACCAGGGATATGCTAACGTCACCGGCCGTCTTGTGGGCGCTGCCACCAACGGCGCCAGCGTTGTCGCTATTGCCGGACAGGACCCATCCGCCGGCGCGGTCAACGTGGTGCTGGGAAGAAACCTTCCCGAAGGTAATCACATCATCTTGCAGAACTTCAGCACCAACCAGGCGCCTTACTCGCAGACCGATTCAGGGGGAGCTACAGCCACGTATTCCTGGATGCAAAACCCAGCCTTTACACCTCCTTACAATATCGGCACATATCTCAGCATAGCCTACCAGTTCCCGACAGGCTCGGTCTACTCCGCATACGCGGTCAACACCACTGGTCTCCTGAATGGAAATGAGACGTATCTCAAGTTCTGGATGGAGGACACTGTGGGGTCACAGTGCCTCGTCCGAATGGTGGACGCCACGGGGCAGACTCACCAATGGATCCTCCCTTCGACAGTTGGTTACTGGAGCCAAATCTCCGTGCAAATGCTGGGCGGCACAGACCAATCTCATTGGGGTGGAGCTAACGATGGAGTAATTCATACTCCGGTCACTCAGATATGGATCGGTCCATATAACAGCGGATTCTCGAGTGGGACTATGAACATCGCCCAGATTGACGCGTGCTACAATAATTCCGGTGTGGATGTGACTTTCAACAACCTGAGCAGCCTGGCGTTCCTGTCGGGAGCAACAACGGTGAACGTGGTTGCAACCCCAATTCAAGATTCGGGGTGGAATGCCGTAAGCGCGCCTTCGCCGTCTATCAATGCCACGTACCCTGTCATTAACAATTCGGTACTTGTGACACTTCCCGCGTTCGGTGATACGGATGCATACACAGTAAAATTAACGAAATAACTGACCCAAACTCGCTAGGTTAAGGTCCGGGTTCTGATATGAACCCGGACCTTAAGGTTTGGCAAGTGAGAGCTCATTCTTGATGTGATCGGCGCTGGCAACACGTCGCCCCGACGCTGAATCGAGTTCAGGGTGACGTATTCTCATTGTTTGTGAGCTGATACCCTTTGGGCGGTGGTTTGGACAACAAACCTTACCACAACAGGAGACTCTACTCTATAGATCGATTGACTGAAGGCAAATCTCATCGCCTGCGTCGACACTTACCTTTAGGACTCTATCGGATAACGGAACAGGGATTTCTGATGGGCCACCGCGGTTCATACAGTTTATCTTCCAACCGTCGCTGCTGTCCATAAAATCCGTCGATATCTTCAGCTTTTCGTGCGAACCTGCCTTTACACTGAGATAAGTATTGCAGCCATTCTTCCTTCTTGCCGACACTTTATGCCCGCCTTCGATAGCGAGGTTTTCGAATGAAACATCATCCCATCCAGGCGGCAGGGCAGGAAAAACGAATATCACGCCTCCGGCCTTATGAACGAGCATCTCGGCTACGGCCGCAACCACCATCAACCCGGCTTCCAGAGTGAACGCCCGCGGGTCTTCGCCCGCGCTGGAGCCGATTGGAAGCAGGCCGCAATTGTGAGCGTCGCCGTTCATTGTAAAAGTATTCGGAGAGCGGAAGTATTTCAGATATAAATCGAGCATAAGGTGCGCCATTGTGCCGTAGCCCATTCGCGCCGCGAGTATTGCCATATAGGGAAACGACCACGCAGCGAAACCCCCGAACCCGAGACGGCGCAGATGCTGCATCGATTTGTACATGCGCATCCCAATCATCAGGATCTAATCTTGAAAGCCGGTTCAACGGAAAGATCGGAAACAGATGACAGAAATGACGGTGACTCTCCGGCGGATCGACTCCTGGAAAGACCTGAATTCCATTCTCACTTACCGGGCGATCGGGAAGCCTGGCGGCGAATCCGCGCCAGTCCTCGCGATTCGATGCTGGGATTTCCAGCGCGTCCTCAAGCTCATCCATCCGGCCGCACAAATACTTGACTGATTCCACTATGAATGTGCTGTCCATCCCGAACAGGAGGCCTTTTCCATCCGACCTGAAGACCTCGGGCGAGTGTGTATGCGGGAAATGCAGGCGGCCATCCACGCCATTCACCCCAAGCCCTCGGTAGAGCTTCACACAGCCTTCCACAAGCGGATAAACACAATCCCTGAGCAGACCAACATCCTGAAGATAATCATGAATCCAGCACATATCGACCGCTGCGAATATCTCCGGGCCAAGCAGTGAGTTCCAGTAGCCGTATTGATTGGGAACCGAATGCCCACGCACATCCATACAGGTCGGAATGAAGACACCGCCATCGACCCCGCAAAACTCTTGCGCGCGCCCGCGGAAATGCTCCAGGCAGGCTGCCATACAGCCTCGCATAAGGAATCGAAAGATCGGATCGGTTCGTCCGGTGTGCCCCCCAGTAACACGCCTGGACGTTGAGATCATTATGCAGATCGCCCGAACCATGGCGGCAGGGACTGCGCGTTGTTGAACACGCCCTGCAGCACGACCGGCGTGGAATCCGAACGCAGGTTGCAGTACATCTTGTACTCCTCGATGGTGTAAGCGTCCTGCAACTCACGATCCGGTAAACTCACGCTCGAACAGGCCCAGAATCGCTGCCAGTCTTCTTCGTGAGCCACGATCCACTTGTCTTCATTTGCCGCATAATTCCGCAATAGTGCTTCATTGGCTGACGCCGTCACCGCGGTTTCGCCAGCCCCGCATGTAGCAAGGGTAAAATAGTAACTGCAATCCGAAGCGCCTTTGCATGTAAGGGCGCTCATTACTGCTGCATAGGAACCACTGAATGGCTGAATTAGAACGGATACATCCCGCGCGGAATTGACCAACCCGGCCGGAACTCCCCACAAATCAAGCTTCGATATGTCGGGCAAAGACCGATCCCAGCCGATGAGTTCGAGCTTTTCGCTCTCGTCCTGCCTGTTTGATGATTCATCTTGCTTGAAAGAATAGGCCAGCACGTTGCAGCACGAATTGAGCAGGCTTTGCACACGCCACCCGCAACCGCTTGCTAAACCGAGCAAAATCGACAAACGTGCATTCCTCTTATCAAGCTCAGCCTCGAATGAGGTTACGCTCGATCCGAAACTCCAGCGAAACGCAAGAGACGGGAGCTTCGTGCGGTACGGCTCCGACGGATTGTCGTGCATGAACAATTCAGGTGGAAGATCCTCGCCCGCCACAATGTGTTCGCTGAACTGGCTCGGAGCGATTTCGTCCGAATGCTGCGAACGCCACTCCCAAAGGAGATGATGATCGAGCGTTCCCTCGAGAGTACCTGTTGCCACGGGCGTAGAACAGGTGGCCGATCTTACCGTTCCCTGAGAATATGCTCTCGCTCCAGAAACGCGGCAGGGAGTTGATTTTCATTTCCGATGAATCCTTTCATCTTGTTCTGCCCATGCGTTCTTCGCCCGGCTTTGTTCGCCCTGCTGCCACAGGTGGACAGTTCAAATCTCAACAATCACTCCGTAGCCATGCGTATTAACCCAAGGCTCGGGAGCGCCGAAGAGCTTCTCTCTTGCAACTCCGTACTCGCGAACCGCTGTCGTCCCGACTGAAATCTCCAACAAAAACTTGCGAACCGCGGGGTCGATCCCCATTAGTTCAAGAGGAATAAGAGCGGTTAGAACATAACCATCTTCAGTATTATGCGATGTAACCGAAATGCGCGGTTCCAGCGGGCAAGGACCGAGGCGCGAGCGAGCCTGTGAGATGCCCATCCGAGACGTTCTTCACCCTGAAGCGGGCACGGCCGGGTTTCGACGCCCCAGCCTCCGAGATAGTCGGCTGACTAGTCACAGCGATCGATATCTTCTCTCGCCACGGCTGCGCAGGATCATCGTTTAGAGTGCTCAGCGCGTCGATAAACTCGGCATGGATCAGGCCGTTTGGTCTAAGCGGCACATCATATGTCACCACCCCACCGTCGGCAACTGCGTTTCGAGTAATCCCGGCAACTTGCCCGGATGTAAATCTAAGAGGCTGGCGCCCCCACGTGCGACCAAGATAAGTCATCATGTGCCACTGTTCGCCGTCCAACCAACGGCCACGGCACTCCACCGTCTCAGGCTCGTTTGTCTCGCCGGCTGTGTAATCTTCTTCTGCCCCGTAAGCTTTGATCATAACTCCGGGATTGAAAGCAACTACTGCGTCCGGGTTTCCGGCACGCGCGGCTCTTGCAAAACTGTGGAGGTTGGGCTCGTCCGGCTGGAAATACATGGCGTCTCCATAGTAGCAGCCGTCAAACCACCAGCCTTTAACGTGCTTGCCCCAGCGCTCAGAGTCCTCCCGGAGGATCTCTTCCCACTTGCGCTGAAACTCTGCATTCCGGAAATCTCCATCTCGCCATTCCAACTTATCCATCGCAGTCTGATCGAAGCAAGGAGCAGACGATGGAAAATAGATCATCAAGGGAATCCCCCGCGGTTCAAGCACCTCAAAAAGGTCTGCAACAATATCGCGGCGTGAGCACTTGCTGGGGTGGATTCCAACATATTGGTCGTATGTTGCGTTGGGGGTGCAATAGAACCCCGTGTTCTGCCCAAGTGTGATCATGTAGAATCCGGGCCGAATGGAGTCAAGCTGTTTCACCAGACCCTCCACGTCGAAACCGTCGACTAGTTCATTCCACTTTTCTGGGGTAAGCTGAATGCCCGTGGTTTCGTCTATAGCTTCAGCCAAATAGTGCGTCATCACTCCCCAACGCGCTTGCATAAGCCAGTCGGTGCGATGAATCTTATCTGTCATATCACTCTCCTGTATATCCTTTTGCATTAGCGAGATTAAGTGCAACCGCTTCCCCGCGGTCGCTTGCACTTAACTTACCATGTGATCAGTGCAGTGTCAAGTGGGTTTTCAGAAAGTAAGTGCTCACTCTTCCGAGAACGAAACTCCGCCAATGCTGAGTAGGTCCGGTTTGTGGACCGGGTCGAAATGGCCGCATCGGAGACCGCCCTTCGATACGCCTCGCTTGCGCTCGGCACTCAGGGCTGGCGGGTTCCGAATTCCCAAAGACCGAGCTCTTACCAAAAAAAGAAAAAATACCCACCTGGGGAAACTCCGTGCGGCATACCAAACGAGCGTGAATGCATCAGTCATGAGGCGTCAAAAGAGTCTACGCTTTTCCCCAGACTTCGCTGGGGAAAAGTGGCCACCTTACGGTGGCAGTTGACCAAGGCAGGCGGTCGGGTTTTTCGCTTTTCGGTTGTTAAGGGATTTGAACAACACCTGAGTCGGCTCGGGAGAGCTCCCCAGCGTTGCCCTACCCTCCGCCCAGGCAAAGCAAGTATAGCTCATCCGCCATCCCTTAACAACCATAAAGCGGAAAACCCAAAGGCGGTGCGCCGTCGAATCCGCCTTAGCGACAACAAATTGTTTCTAACAGGGCGCTAAGCGCCTACATACCCTGTCATTAATAACTCGGTACCTGTGACACTGCCGGCATTCGGTGATATGGATGCATACTCGACTGCGGGACTGCCTATCCGCGACGCGCCGGGGTCATACCCTGGCGCGGGTTATCATACTCCAGCCATCGCGGCTTTGCGCTCCTCCAGCTTTGCCTTCTTTTCCTCAAGCTCGGCGGCGATCTTTCGCTCGCGGTCGACGATTTGCGCGGGGGCGCGGGAAGTGAATTGTTCGCTTGCCAGTTTATTCTTCGACCGGGCGAGGTCTTTTTCGATTGACGCAAGCTCGAAGTCGATCCGGGCGAGTTCCTTTTCGATGTCCACCAGGCCCCCAACCTCGACGGACAGGTCCAGCCCCGGAAGGTGGGCGCTCATGTACCCGGACTTGTCGCCCTCCTCGATAGACTCGGCAAAACTGAGATCCCCCACCCTCGCGAGGAACTTTAAGGCCTCGGCGCTGCGCTGTATCCGCCGGCGGATTTCGCCATCGGCCACCACCGTAAGATCGATCGATTTGCTCGGAGGAATGTTGAGTTCGGAACGCAAATTTCGCACGGCCCGCACCGCGTCCATCACAGCGCTCATCCCGGCCTCGGCCTCATCGTCGAAAAGACTCGCATCGCTGTCGGGGAACGGCGCAATCATAATGCTCTCGCCCTCGTGAGGCAAGACCTGCCAAATCTCCTCGGTGATAAACGGCATCACCGGGTGCAAGAGGCGCAGCGTGGTTTCCAGCACGTGGCTCAACACCGCCTGCACCTGGGCCCGCTCGGCGGCCTTTCCACGAAGCCTCGGTTTGGCTAGCTCGATATACCAGTCGCAGAACTCGCTCCACATGAATTCGTAAAGCGCCCGGGCGGAATCGTCCATATCGTAGTTGGTGAAACCGGTGTTGACGGCATCGATGGTCCGGTTCAGGCGAGAGAGAATCCAGCGATCTTCCAGCCTCAGCGAGCCCCGGTCGATCTCGGTCGCGGGGTCGAAGCCCTCCAGGTTCATGATAACGAATCGCGAAGCGTTCCAAATCTTGTTGCCGAAGTTTCGGATGTTCTCCACGCGTTTGTCGGAGAACCTAATGTCCTGGTTTTTGCCGGTCTGCTGGATCAGGGCAAAACGAAGCGCGTCCGCCCCGAGCGTCTCGATCAACTCCAGCGGGTCCACTCCGGTCCCGAGCGACTTGCTCATCCGCTTGCCCTCTTCGTTCAACACGGTGGCGTAGATATAGACCTCGTGGAACGGGACCTTGTCCAAATATTCGAGGCTCGAAAATATCATTCGCGCGACCCACAGGTAGATGATCTCACGCGAGGTCACGAGCACATCGGTCGGGTAGAAATAGTCCAACTCGGGCGTGTCTTGCGGCCAGCCGAGTGTGGCAAAAGGCCAGAGGGCCGACGAGAACCAGGTATCCAGGACGTCCTCGTCCTGCGTGACGCTGGAGCTGCCGCACTTGGCGCAGGCATCCAGCCTGGTCTTGGCGGCCGTGGTACTCGCCGCACTCACCGCATTTCCATACGGGAATCCGGTGACCCCACCAAAGCTGGCGGGAGATGCACCAGTCGCGCACGTTCTCCATCCACTCTATATAAGTCCGCTCGTATCTATCGGGGCAGAACTTGATTTTGCCGTTTCGCACGGCATCTATCGCCGGGCCGGCGAGATCCTTCATTTTGCAGAACCACTGCTCCGAGAGAAGCGGCTCTATTACCGTATGGCAGCGCTCGCAGGCGCCGACGGAGTGACTGTAATCATCGATCTTCTCGACCAGGCCCCGCGCCTGGAGGTCGTCGACGACGCGCTGCCGCGCCTCGTAGCGGTCCAGCCCCTCGTACCGCGTGCCGGCTTCCTGGGTCATCGAGCCGTCAGGCCCGAGTACCACGACCTGCGGCAAGTTGTGACGCAGGCCGATCTCGAAGTCGTTGGGGTCGTGCGCGGGCGTGGCTTTCACCGCGCCGGTCCCGAACTCCATATCGACGAATTCATCGGCTATGATGGGTATCACCCGATCAGTAAGCGGGAGTTTCACCCTTTTAGCGATCAAATGCTTGTAGCGATCGTCGTTGGGGTTCACGGTGACGGCGGTGTCGCCGAGCATCGTCTCAGGCCGGGTGGTCGCAACCACAACAAATCCCGAGCCCTCCTCGAGCGGATAGCGCAGATACCAGAGGCTGCTCCTCTGCTCCACGTACTCCACCTCGATATCGCTGATCGCTGTATGGCAGCGGGGACACCAGTTGATCACGCGAGCGCCGCGGTAGATGTAACCCTTGTCGAACAGCCGGACGAACGCCTCCAACACCGCGTCGGTATATCCCGCGTCCATCGTGAAGCGCTCGCGTTCCCAGTCGAACGAGAACCCCATCTTCTTGAACTGATGCAGGATCTGCCCGCCATACTGCTCTTTCCAGGCCCAAACCCGCTTGAGGAACTCTTCCCTGCCGAGGTCGTGGCGGGTAAGGCCCTCCTCGGCAAGCGCCTGCTCGACCTTATTTTGGGTCCCGATCCCGGCGTGGTCGGTCCCCGGCAGGCACAGGGTATTGAAGCCCAGCATCCGCTTCCAGCGGATCAGCACATCCTGAATGGTATAGCAGAGCGCGTGGCCGATATGCAGCGACCCAGTCACGTTCGGAGGCGGAATGGTGACGCAGTAATCCGGCCTGCCGGGGTCGACTTGGGCATGGAAGTAGCCCCTGTCCAGCCAGAACGCATACCACTTGCCCTCGACGTCGGTGGGATCGTATACGGTCGGCAGCGCCGTTAGAATCGTTTTTTCTGTCACGTTGCGTTACTCCAGTCGCCGAATGGTCTCATGGCCGGCATGGTCAGATAGTTCGATAGCAGACGGTTCGATGGCGAAGGGGAACCCTCCCCCAACGCGGGCGATCCGGCCATCTGCCATCAGACCATCAGGCCATTCGCCACCACGCCGTCCCGCCATCTGATCCTCGATCATATCGACTCGACGAAATACTTGTCCCGCCGCATAGCGAACCAGCTTCCAAAGATAAATCCCCACAGCGCGGCCGCGACCACGCCGGCCTGCCCATAGTTATCTATCACCTGACGCTCGACGATTGAAAGCACCTGGTGAGAGGCAATGCTCTCCTGCTGGCCGACTGCCACCGCGTAGATGAACGCGCCGGCAAGCGCCGCAATCACCGCGACCGCGGGCCCGTTCAAGATAAAAGCAAACCGCCAGCCCGTGCGCATCCATGGCGACTGCCAGCGACATCCACGCTCCCAAAATTGCCGACAAGACCGCGAATATCCCGACGAAGACCGCCAATTCAACTTGCGACACCGGGGATTTGACCCAATCCCCGGCGTAGAGAAAGACCGATATCACGGTCACGATTGCCGCCGGCGCACTCCAGACCCAAGTCCTCAGCCAGAACCATCTTTTTGCGTCGCGGTAGGTTATTCGCTCCAATCCGTCCCCCGGTTTAGAAGTTAGAAAGTAGAAATTAGAGATTAGAAGGGAAGAGTTCCCCCACCTATGCGGCGGGAATGATAAATAGAGCGTCTGTTTCGAACTCGGCGCCTTCGAGTTTCCGCTGCAAGCACAGCACATGCGCCAAGCAAAGAATCCGTTCGGGCGGATTTGCAATCCCGCCCGGAAGCGACCAAAGCCCCCTGCCCGGCTCGTGCCCACGCTTCACGAGCAGAATGCGCCCATCCTCCGCACTATAACGGCCGAAACCGCGACTATGGGACGCTTAACCAAAGTGAGTCCCCAGTGGGGGTTGCCCGCTTGTATCGATTAAGAAACTGTCCCGTTCCATTACGAGATTCTTCCGTCCAAAGTGGACACTATCTTAGACGCCATTCTGCCCAACAGCGGCGCGCCGTGCCTGAAAAACCTCCGATACGCCGGGCACAAATAGCTGATCAGTTCGTCCTCTTCGGTATAACGAATTCGGTGCTTGGGGCAGTCGCCGCCACAAAGAGCAAGCGCCTGGCATCCACGGCACTCGGAAGCGAGATCATCGGCCTTGGACTCGCCGAAAGCACGCTGCTCCGGGCCTTCAACGATCTCGGCAAGCGCGTGGCGATGCACATTTCCGCGCAGACACTCGGGATACACAAAATGGTCGCAGGCATATAGATCGCCGTTATACTCGGCGACTAGCGCCCTGCCGCACACGTGGGAGTACACACAAACACTCGGAGGCCCTCCCAGAAACACCGCCAGGGCGGACTCGAAGAGCTGCACGAAAACGCGCCCGATGTCGTGGGCCGCCCAATAATCGAATATATCGCAGAGAAACGCCCCGTAAGACTCGGGGCGCACGCTCCAATGCGTCACCTTGCGCGAGTCCCGCGACCTTCGCTCCACAATCGGAATGAACTGAAGGTGAGCCAGCCCAAGACCGGTTAGGTGCTTGTATACGCGCAGCGCATGCTCAACGTTGCCTCTGTTGACGGTCACCAGGGCATTATGTTCCACCCCGTGCTTGCGCAGCAGCTCGATACCTCTCACGACCCTCGCGTGGCTCGGCCCGCCCCCTCCATCGCGCCGGTATTTGTCGTGCACATCCGGCGGCCCATCGATGCTGACGCCCACCAGAAACGAGTTTCGGGCCAGGATTCGGCCCACTCGTCATCTATCAGGATCGCGTTGGTCTGAAGCGCGTTTGTGATCCGGATATCCGGGCGCGAGTGCCTGGCCTGGAAAGCCATCGCCCTCTTGAAGAACTCTATACCCATAAGCAGCGGCTCGCCGCCCTGCCAGGCGAATTGCACCTCCGGACCCGGATGGCTGCTCAGATAGGCGATGGTGACCCGCTCCAGAGTGGCATCGTCCATCCGGTGCGCCTTTTTCGGGATAGTATTCGGCTTTGCCTAGGTAATGGCGGTACTCGCCGGCCATGTTGCAGTCAGGTCCCGCGGGCTTGATCATCAGGTGAAAGGGATACTTGGTCATTTCCCTCGTATAGTCAGATGGTTCGATTAGTCTGATAGTTCGATGGCAGATAGTCGGATGGCGAAGGGAGACCCCCTGCAATGCGGGCTATCCGGCTGTCAGCCGTCCGTCATCTGTCATCTGGCTATCCCCCGGCGCCATGATATTCATTCAGCACGTACGGAGCATACTACTCGCCGGGATATAGTCGAACAGCGTGCTTAGACAGTTGCAACTTCTACGACTATTATACCAGAATCACGTATGCGGCGGGAACTCGAAGGGCTTCACGTAAGTGCTCACTCTTCCGAGAACGAAACTCCGCCAATGCTGAGTAGGTCCGGTTTGTGGACCGGGTCGAAATGGCCGCATCGGAGACCGCCCTTCGATACGCCTCGCTTGCGCTCGGCACTCAGGGCTGGCGGGTTCCGAATTCCCAAAGACTCGAGCTGTTACGGCTTCACGCCAAGGATTACCTCGCCTTGTCGTTCCCGCCGCATAGTGGTGGCTGCCGTCCTGATGAAGACTGATCTGTTATCACCTTTTGCTTCTCTCCCGCGCCCAGGACCAGTTCCACCACTTTGAATACGCACTCGCCGATGCGTTCCTCGCGGCCGCCGTCGATCGACTTGGATGTCATCGCCCCGTAGCGCAGCCTGATCTTCCGGTCGGCTTTCGAGGTTATCTCGATCTCAAGCCTATCGGCAAGCGCCATTTGCCTGATGTGCAGCACTCCGAGAGGCAAGACTATATTCGTCTCGAAGCTTTCGGTATCGGCGATGCGGGGCGAGATCGACGCCTCTTCCGCCGAGGGCATCTTCACGCCCAGTATGCCGAAAAATACCGCGGCGAAGAAATCCGCATCCCATGCCTGGATCGGCTTGCCCGCGGTGGCTCCGGTATTGCCGTCGAGGTATTCCGCCGGCATGTAGTCTTCGAGGTCATAGCGCCCCACCCGGCGCATGATCTCCTCGGCGCCAGCCGGATGTCCCGATACGAACCGCGACAAGGCATCCGCGAAGTTCAAGAAGACCCAAACCCCGCCGTTGTGGTAATCCCCTCCCTCGTGCGAGAACTTTTCCCGATACGGATAAGTATCCCGCATGCCCCAGGGCGACATATTCCCAGCCAGCTCACAATATACGCTCGCCTGCCGGTCATCGGGTACCACGCCGTAGAGCGGCCCCACGCACTGGTCTTCCTGCACGTGTTGGTCATTGCGCCCGTCGTACCACAGCGAGGTGTAGCACCTGCCATTCCAAAGTCCCCCCTCCTCCACTGGCGCGTGAATTGCCTTATAGGAGCGATCGTATAGCGACGAGTACTCCTCGAATGCGCTGGCATCGTCTAACATTGAGCCATATTCTTTACCATACTTGAGCACCGCAAGCCACAGAAACTCGAAATGCGGGGCGGCCTTTCGGCCCTCCACTCCGCGGACATCCTTCCAATCGCCCCAATATGAACCCTGATCGAGAAGACCGTCACCGTCGTTGTCCATGCCCTTTAGATACTCGATGCTGAGCTTGAAACTCGGCCACATCTTGCGAACAAACTCCAGGTCGTGAGTCCACTGGCAGTAGCGAGCGATGCGCAAGTTGAAATACTCGTTGATGTCGATATCGTCGCCGCGCTCGATGACCGGGAGGATAGTGGTTGGAATCTTGCCGTTCGGCCTCTGGAACCGCGCGCTTTCCTCGATCATCGCGCGCTCCAGATCGGTCCACAGGACAAGATGCAGCCACGAAGTCCAGAAACTGTCGCGCTGGTTCATTTCGCTGTAGCCCATGGTGAGCACGCCCTCTGCCGTGATGCGCGTAAGCAGTACCCCGGCTTGCAGATACCAGCGGTTATAGCGGTCGATTTCGTCGTCGTGAGTCCGCGGAAGCAGATCGAGCAGTTGGTCTCTATCCTCGGCGAGTTGCCTCCAATGCGTGGAAACATAGCCCGCCAGGCCGGTCATATCCGGATAGCGCTCGGCGTAAAACCCTCGTTGGTCGTGACAGAGAAGCAAGAAGCGCAGCGTGACGGCGCCCTTACCCGGCACGCGCTCGCTCGCCGACACCCTCGCGCCGTCCTCGATCCCGTGCCATTTTATGGGCCTGTCGAAACCGAACTTGACGTGCTGGTCGCCAAGCAGCCAGAAACCGCCGCTCGATAGGAGCCTGATCTGCTCTTCGCCGGCGCCGAACGCGAAATCGAATGCCGCGCAGACCTCTTTGCTGCTTCCACTGGAGTTGGCGAACTCGATATCCATGCACAGCGCGGGAATGCTGCTAATACTCGCGTCCTGGGCCTTGATCGGCGCCAGAATCTTTACCGCGACGCTCACGCATCCTAAGCGCGGGTCCGAGTACCTGGCCGATGCCTCCGGAAAGAGCCGGTCCACTTGGCGGCACTCGAACTCGCAATCCCTAATCCAAACACCATCACATCCAAAGCGAAAACCTCCCGCCCCGAGCTTTTCCAGCCACGCCCCCAGAACGGGAGGATTATACATAACCGTCGGAAATATGCGCCCATCCGGCGCGACCTCAGCGGAGATTCCAAAATTTCCCACCGGAAAACCGGTGCACCCATCTTCGATCACACTCATCAACAGCCTCGCCCAATATCATTAACGTAATGAGTTCGCCGAAGCCGGCCTGCAATCCTGGGATTTTCATCACGAAAGCACGAAATCCATCCACTATGCGGCGGGAACGACAACTCGAAGGCGCCGGGTTAAAGCGGACGCTCTATTTGTCGTTCCCGCCGCATAAGTGGGTCGACTCTTGACTTTGGACTTTCTGACTTTCGGCTTCCGTAAGAGTTCACTCTTGATGAGTACCTGTCATGCTGAACTCGATTCAGCATCTCCTTTGCAGTAAGCAGATCCTGAATCAAGTTCAGGATGACACCAAAGCTGAACTCTTACTGGCTTCCCCTTCGACTTGACATCAGCGCGGCGCCCGGCTAAACTTGAGCAGGCGGCCAGTTTGTTGGAGCGGATTGCTGGGTATGATCTCGTACAACAGCTTTTTTCGAGCAGTGGAGACATGCCATGCCGGATTCGGAAATCCGGCGGGATGGCGGGTGGCGATTCGGAAATCGCCACCCAGAGAAGGGGCCTTTGGCTGCCAGCGGTGCCGACTTTCGACTTTCGACTTCTCTCGGAGGAGACTACTATGCCGGATTGGTACGAAGATAATTCATACAGCATTGGGCGGACTCCGCTCATCAGGATCAACCGAATAACTCAGGGCGCTAAGGCGACTGTTCTGGCCAAGATCGAAGGCCGCAACCCCGCCTACTCGGTCAAGTGCCGAATCGGGGCGTCCATGATCTGGGACGCGGAGATGCGGGGAGCCTTGCGCCCCGGCAGAGAAATCGTGGAGCCGACCACGGCAACACCGGGATTGCGCTTGCGTATGTCGGCGCGGCCAGGGGTTACCCGGTCATTCTGACGATGCCCGAGACCATGAGCATCGAGCGGCGCAAGGTGCTTGTGGCTCTCGGCGCCAAGGTGGTCCTCACCGAGGGGCCTAAAGGCATGCGCGGGGCAATCGAAAAGGCGCAGGAGATGGTCGATTCCGACCCCGGAAAATCTTCATGCCCCAGCAGTTCAAGAACGAGGCCAACCCCGCAATCCACGAGGAAACCACCGGTCCCGAGATCTGGAACGATACCGACGGGGCGGTCGATGTGCTGGTCTCAGGCGTGGGAACGGGCGGCACGATCACGGGCGTCTCGCGCTTCATCAAGTGCAAGCAGGACAAGCAGATTATTTCGGTCGCGGTCGAGCCGGCGGAGTCGCCGGTGCTCACACAGACCATCACCGGCCAGGAGATCAAGCCCGGCCCGCACAAGATTCAGGGCATAGGCGCGGGATTCGTGCCGGATGTGCTGGATTTGTCGCTGGTGGACCGGGTGGAGACTGTAACAAGCGACGAAGCTATCGATTATGCCCGGCGGCTGCCGCGAGAGGAAGGCATCTTAGTGGGAATTTCATGCGGGGCCGCGATGGCGGTCGCCGACAGGCTGGCCCGGCTCGACGAGTTCGCGGGCAAGACTATCGTCGCCATCATGCCCGACGCCGCCGAGCGGTACATGAGCACCGCGCTGTTCGAGGATTTGGCGGGGATATGAGATGTGGGAGATAGGAGTTAGTATCTTACAACTGAAATCCTATACAAGTTGTACTGAATTTTGATATGTCACCTCGGATTTCAGTTGTAAGATACGTAAGAAGAAACCACCGACCTTCCGAATTACGAAAAGGCCGTATTGATTTTCCGGCGATGGCCTTCTTGGTTGCGGCTGCGCCGCTTTAGGAGTTAGAATCCGGAGCCCCGCGGGACCGTCTTTAAAACACTGATCGGTCTGATACTTCGCGGGCGTATGCCCCGAAGGGCCGTATGAGGGGGTGACGCCTCGGCCGGGTCTGCGCCTTTCAGTTGTTTCGGGAAACCCTTTTCCCGAAACGCTGCGCCATGGAACACCGAGAAAGGGATTTCCCGATACAACGGAATCGTCAACTGTAAACCGACAACCATTTAGTTGCCCGGGGCTACTTTTGGTCTTCGGTCCCTTCGGGTTTCTCGTCTTCGGAGAGCTTCTTGGAGGCTTTCTTGAACTCGTGGATGCCTTCGGCCAGGTTCTTGGCAATCTGCGGCAGCCTGCTCGCGCCGAAAAGAACGATGACGACAATAAGCACCACCCCGATGTCGTTAAGACCCCAGATGTTTGCTATTAACATGATCCAGCTTGACCTCCTTTGCCGGTGAAGATTCCGGCTCCTGGTCGTCGAGGCTCAAAGACTCGGTTATCTCCCTCGATGCCTTCTTCAGCTCGCGCAGCCCCTGCCCCAACGATCTTCCGATCTCCGGGAGCCTCTTCGGCCCGAAGACCACAAGGGCCACTATCAGGATGATAATCAGATGCATCGGTGTTAATAAACCCATGACACGGACCCCCCGGAAGGGTTTCAGTATCTCACAACTGAAATCCTATACAAGCTGTACTGAACTTTGATATGTGACCTCGGATTTCAGTTGTAAGATACGTAAGAAGAAACCACCGACCTTCCGAATTATGGAAAGGCCGTATTGATTTTCCGGCGATGGTCTTTTTGGTTGCGGCTATGCCGCTTTAGGAGTTAGAATCCGGAGCCCCGCGGGACCGTCCTTAAAACACTGATCGGTCTGATACTTCGCGGGCGTATGCCCCGAAGGGCCGTATGAGGGGGTGACGCCTCGGCCGGGTCTGCGCCTTTCAGTTGTTTCGGGAAACCCTTTTCCCGAAACGCTGCGCGATTGGAACCCTATCAACTTTACTGCCCCTCATAACTAACTCGTTTTTGTCAGGGTCACGCCCTGCACCATATCCATTATACGCTCTTTTGAGCAAGATCCGGCGGTAAATGTCGTCGCATTCGCCGCTCCCGCCGCCACCGCCCACACCAGGGCATGTGGCACCTCCTCGCCGCGCATAGCGGAATCGATAAATGCGGCCAGAAACGCATCGCCCGAGCCTACAGCGCTTGCAAACTCTATTTCCGGCGGAGTCGCCAGCCAGACTCGCACTCCATCGGTTATTATTGCCCCGCTTCTGCCGACGGTAACCGCGGTGACGCTCACCCCGAACTGCTTCAGGCTCTTGGCGGCCTGGGTGATCTCCTCTATCGTTACCAGTTCCCGGCCCGCCAGCTCGGAAAGCTCATTCAGATTGGGCTTGACCATATAAGGCCCTGCCTTGATCGCCGCGGCCAGATCGTCGCCACTGGCATCGAGGATCACCCTGGACCCAGCCTTCTTCGCAATCCCGATGACCTTAGCGTAAAAAGTCGCCGGGACCCCCGGAGGGCAGTTGCCACACAGCGTCACAAACTCCGCCCCTGTCACCAGAGAACTTAGCTTCTGGAACAGGGCCTCGATCTCGTCTTCGGTTATCGTCGGGCCATTCTCGTTTATCTCGGTCTGGGTGCCGTTCACGGGGTCCATGATCTTTATGCAAAGCCTGGACTCCTCCCGCACGCGAACGAAGTCATGTCCGAGACCCTCCGCATCGAGGCGCGAGACTATCTCGTCCGCGCTGCGCCCGCCCACAAAGCCCGTCGCCAGCGCGGGCCGGCCCAATTCGCTCAGAACCCGCGCAACGTTGATTCCCTTGCCTCCGGCGACCGTGCGCACTTCCGAGGGCCTGTGCATCCGGTCCAGTCGAAACTCCTCGACAACATAAGTTTTATCCACCGCCACATTGGGCGTAACGGTCACTACCAATGGGTCATACTCCCTCTCGTCAACCCGCCGCTGGGACTCATCAATTCTAAGGATATTATGCACGGGTGTCAAATAGGGAAGTCGAAAGTAAGTGCTCACTCTTCCTGGTATGACTTACTGAGGGCAGGTTGCGACCGGCGTGTTTGCCGCGACTATCATATCTGCGCAAGCCGCAATCGACTCCTTACCCTGGAGTTTCCAGGTAGCAAAGACACTCATCAGTCTGGTCTTTGTTTGGCTGCCTCTTGCTGAGCGAGTTCCGCCGCTTATCTTGCGCGATATCACCGCTGGCCTTATAGCCCGCTCCGCCGCGTTGTTGCTGGACGCAACGTTGGGATGCTCAACGAATGTGAATAGCTCCGGCAAATACCGGCATATCAATTTCGCCGGCCTGTGCTCGGGCGCATTCTTATCCTTTAGATAAGGCTCGGCAATGGGCAGCAACTTCTCTTGCAGTGCCTCCCGCAAAAGCACACGAGTCGACCTGTTGGCCTCACGCCGACTAGCTTTCTTGGCCGCCTTATAAATATCGTGTACCTTGTCAGCCCACACTTTCACACTCGGATGCGTTTGCACAACCTTGTCTATGAGGCGAAATAGATGTACCCAGCAGCGCTGCTTGGGACCCAAATACCAATCATAGCCGGCGTAGAAGTCGCAGCCAAGCACGCCCTCGAACTTACCGCCCAAGATGTGCCGGATGATGCGACCCTCGCGGCGGCGATGGAAGTAGTAGAACCGCTCTGCTCCCGTCGACACGCTCCACAAATAGCCATTAATTCCGTCCTCACGCCAACCGGTTTCGTCCGCGTTCGCATCGGGGCTTCCCCGAATCTTTCCCAAAATCCCGAGAACAGTCGGCTTCGCCCATTCGCAAACCCGGTGAAGCACCTCGTTTATCTCGCCAATCGATATATGCAGGCCGTAAAGCCCTTCCAAGAGCTTCTGAATCGCACGCTGAGGCATCCGCTTGGCAACTGAGAGCGTTGTGATTAGACTCATTAGCCCTACGCCAAGCCGCATTTTCCCCACCACACCGTCGGATATCGCAAGCTTTGGAACGTGAACCTTACCGCAGTAGCCGCATCTGCGAGCGATGATCACGTGATCGATTATCCTCACGGGCGCACGCGGTATCTCTAATACCTGGTGGCGGCTCTGCTCATAACCTCCAGAGAGCTTCTTGCCGCAATCAGGACAATGCTCTACAGCGTGGAATACTTCCTCAGTCGCCACATCGCGCCTGCGCGCAAAAGACTGCTTACGCTTCTTGCGCTCGGCACGCTCCGCCGCACGGCGCTGCTGGCGACTCGGCTTGACGAATGGAGCAGCACTGCTACCCCCACCACCGCCAGAAAGCTTATCTCGCAGCATCTCGATCTCAGCAGACAAATCAACCAACTGCCTCTTGAGATCTGTATTCTCTGCACACAACGCTCTGTTTTGCGCTATCAGTTCCTCGCGGGTTCGCTCGTCCATATATCCCACTTAGACAACTGAAGCAAAATCCTTCTATCTTTTTTGCTGATTTTTCTCCGCACCCCAAAAAAACTAGGAAGACTGAGCTGTTACAGTCGAAAGTCTAAGGTCTAAAGTCTAAAGTCCCGGAACCCCGCGTCCGGCAGGCAGGCTCCCTTCCCGACTTTCGACTTTCCGACATTCCCACTTTCGACTTCCCCTTTGGCATAAATCTTGCACTATACTCACTGGCACAAACATACTATTCTCCGGGGGGTCCAAACCCCCCAAAGCCCCGAATCCTCTCGGGGCTTCCTTATGTACAGACCCTGTTCGGGCAGATTTGCAATCTGGCCCGTCAAGAGCAATCCGGGAATCTCTGATTCCTTGACCGTCGGGGTTGGGAGCGCGGTTCGAGAGGGATTGCAAATCCGCCCGAACGGAAGGTCCACCAACCTTTAACCATTGAAGTGCGTCATTGTTTCGATGCGCGAGAAATGCAATTGCCGATTGTGCGCTTCGAAGAAGACGTCGTCTCGGTCCCCAACCCAACAGGCCGGCTTCAAGATGAGTTCCGGCAGAAATGATTGGGAGAGGATTCCCCTGTTCGCCCGCTACTGGAGCGCCAGTTGCTGGCCTCGCCGGCGATCAGCCCGCGTCTTTGCGCCGGATGCGGAGATTGTGCCAGGGTGTGCCCGGTGCGCGCAATCCAACCCGGAAACCCGCCAACGATCGATCTCGACCGCTGCATCCGGTGCTACTGCTGCCACGAAGTATGCAACTATTCCGCCGTGCGGCTCAAGCGTGGGTTTCTCGGGAAGCTGGCGTTCCGGCTGCTGGGCCGGACGCATTTTTGACAAAAAAAGGGGACTTGGCTGTTGGGCGTCCAGCCAAGCCAGTAGAGGTAGTGAAAGGAGAAAAAGAAGCACTAGTAATATTACTAGGTTCAAGATCGCTTGTCAACCCCTTATTTGAAAAATAGCCGGTGTATCGGGAATCTTGTTCCCGATACGCACTTAGTTTCGGGAACAAGATTCCCGAAACACCCGTTAAGAAATGGATGGCGCGAAACAGTAACGGCTCGGTCTTCGTGAGAGCGGCAGCCACCACTATGCGGCGGGAACGACAAGACGAGACAATCGCAGCCATTCGCCCCGGCTGAGTTTTCGGTGTTTCGGGATTTGAGAAGCGAGCACAATCGTTCGAAGAGGGCGCAAGCACCTCAGTCGCTTCGGAAATCCCGAAACGAAGCGACCTTCCACTACAGGATCAAAGGCTCCAAGCCTAGCCCGACCGGTTCCCCACGCTCGTAGAACCGCCAACTCGAATGCTCCCAGTCTCCGGGATGCGCGACCAGGTTGCGCCTCACGGGATTGGCGTGGATGCAGTCGATCTTGGCATAGAGCTTCGGCTCGCTCCATATCGCCAGCGCCCGCACTTGTTCCTTCCACGCAGCATACTTGCAGCCGCCGTTAACATGTGCGACAAGGATTTCGAGCGTGTGGGTATCGCCCTGTTTCTCCAGTAGCGCTGGGATGTGCCTGCCCGAGCGGCCACGCCACAGTTTGTTGAACCTGTGCGGCGGACCACTTTCGGGCAGATTCGCGAGCAGATGCGGATGCTCCGGCATTATCACAAAGGCCGTGATCGACGCGCCGCGGACCCGCGCCGTTGCGGCGATATCGTCATATACCATCTGACGGATATCCGGCCTATTCAGCAGCGGCAGCCATTGGGTGATCGTCCCGGTTATGTAGTAATACCCCGGCCCTATGTCGACGTTCTTCCATTTCATGGCATGTGCAGCCTCACGTCGGTCTGGTGTTTTCCCTGTGCGTTACGTCGCCTCGTTTCGGGATTTCCGGAGCGGACGGTAAGTACGCATCCTCATCATCACGCCGTAGCCGCTCCTCAAATCCCGAAACACCGAAATCCCGTCGGGCACATCTCCGACCGAATTGGCCCATCGCAGGCAGAAGCGCCGGAAATCGAGAACATCGTTGACCCCGGGGAATTCGATTTCCCTCCCAGAGGCCAGGCGGAAATAAAAAACGGGCGGACATTTCACAATATCCGAAATATCTACCCAGAGCAAGGATGACAAATATCGTATCAGAATTCGCCGCTGGTCCTCGTCAGGGTATACTTTCCCGCCGCGCACCGCTCGCAGGACCGCCTGAGCGTCCGCCGCAAGTGCGAACGGATCGGGTGAATTCTCCCCGCCGTTTAAGCCCGCCAGGCCACCAAAAGAATGATTGTTGTCGACGTCCATTACTTTCTTCCCGTTTGCTATCGCGAAGTGGCCCTACGCCTTTTGCCTTGCGACAACCACACTGTCCGCCAGGCGCACAGCGCCTTCACTCTTTTTTGCGGATTGTTTCCAGTTAATGAAAGGTTCGGCTTTCGCCACCGGTTCAGCCCGGCCACGTTTATCGCCTACTCCGCCGTTCACCGCTGGATAGGCAGCAGGACGTTTTCCGAGGCTCCCGCATCTCCCCGTCGGGTCACTGTCTAGCCCGCCCTTCCTCTGTATATAAAGGCTATCTGGAGTCTACCATGCAACCCTTCCGAAGTCCATTGTATAACTGCCAGTTTTTCGACACTGATTGTGGCTGTGTGTGAAGACAATTGGCACATAGCTCGGAAAACACCCGTCACCAAGCGCAAGAAATGAGAAGAAAGGAGTAGTGCAGCTCCGGCCACGTCACTATACTGCCCCTTCAGAACGCATAGACCTCGCAAGCCAGTCCGGGGTTTCGAGTCAGTAACCCCCTTTGCTTTCTTGTTTATTGAGACTCATATTAACGCCAGATTGTTCCATTCTCGATGCTGCCTCTGTCCCTGCAGAGCCGGAGCGTGGATGCACACACCCACGAGAGTCTTATTGTGCTGATCCTCATTTGCGTTTCCCTTCTTGAATCGGAAGAATCGGCGGGTAAGGATTCCCACCGATGGTCGGCATAGACGTGTTCTCACCCCCTTGGTTTGAGCTAATAGCGTGTTATCTACTATTGGTCTATTGATATCCGAAGTATAGCATGCTTTTTGCTGACAATGCAAGCCTGCCTAGCCAAATACACGGAGTTGACGAACACAGTGGAAAAGACCATCTACAGCAAAGAGTATCTGACCTTTCTCAAGCACCTGCGCAGAGCGAGGGAAGACGCCGGGATCACTCAGGTGGAAATGGCCGACAGGATAAAGGAGACCCAGTCGTTTGTCAGCCGGTGTGAGCGGGGCGAGCGAAGGATTGATGTCATAGAGCTCGAGAGTCTTCTGCCAGGAAATAGGCGTTCCATTTGTCGAGTTTATCGCCCAATTGGAGGAAGCGATAAAGGCGGAGGTCTGACCTCGAATTTGGCGCATCTCCAACCCACGCCGAAAGACAAGTCTCAAGCATTTTAGATATCTTCAAATACGGCGTCCAGAAAGGCCACACATTCTTCACGAGGCACGAAGCCATTCGAGTTCCCTGCATACGTGGCGCCTTCCGCCCGCGAAAGAAAGCATGGTCCGCATCTGCCCAGCGCAAGTCCTATGAGTGCAGCGGAACTCGAAGGCGCCGGATTGAAGCGGACACTCTATTTGTCGTTCCGGCCGCATTATGTGGGATGACTCGAGAGCGATGACGTCGGAAAGTCGCGTTACACCTGCCTGGACGGATGAATTTGTGACAAAAAAAAGGGGCTTGGCTGTTGGGCGTCCAGCCAAGCCATTAGAGGTAGTGAAAGGAGAAAAAGAAGCACTAGTAATATTACTAGGTTCAAGATCGCTTGTCAACCCCTTATTTGACAAATATGAAAATAAATTTCTCCGACAGCTTTTGGCAGTCAGAAAAGTTTAAGGAAGGGGTACCGCATCGGCGCCGGACGCCTGGTTGTCGGAGGGAACTCGGTCTTACGGGCGGCCTCGTGTCACCCTGAACTCGATTCAGGGTCTGGCGCCTGCGGGAGATGCTGAATCAAGTTCAGTATGACAAGTCGCTCCCGGAGAACTGAACTCTCTGGGTTGAAGATTCCCATGCCCCGTTCAGAACCCGCGATACGGCCCGCGGAGGAGAATCCCCCGCGGGCCGCAAGAAAGCTCCCAACCTTTTCGTTCTAAAAGCCCGTGAAGAACTCCAGGAACAAGAGGTCGGGGTTATTCGGTAAGTAGCTGGTGCCGTCCGGCCCGATGAATCCACGAGGCGGCGAGCACATGTTGTGCTCGTAATTCGACTCGACCCACACACCATTGGCGATGGGCTGGACTATGCCAAACGTCAACTGCTGCGTGTTCCACGTGAGCCTGCGGGTTGAATGTCGCAGGCGCCATTCCCTCAGTAGTGGGTGGCAGGGTAGGATTATACGCTGAGGTATAACCGGCCTGCGTGAAATTGCCTATGGGAGACCTGTCATTATTGAGGGCTTCCCAGCGGACATAGTATCGCCGGCTCCGCTTTCCGGGCGGCTGATATCCGCCTAAAAGGCTGTAGCCCGAGATCCCCAGGAAGCTGAATTGCCCCTTGTAGGCCTCGGTCTGAAAGACAAATGGCCCGCGAGAGTAGACTCCGTCGAAGCCGGTACTGGTAGTGAGTGGTTCTGGTAGTCGTGATCCCGTACTGAGCGGCGATGAAGTCCGCATCGGTCTGGAGCAGAGAGCCTGCCATTCCGGAGAGATGCGCCTGCAGGCATGGGGTCGAGATGCCGACCCGGATGCTTCCGGCCATCAGGCCGCTGTTCTCGGCGGTGTCGTCTCGCATCGCGAAATGCTGAATCGCACGGGGTCTTGCGACCGGAGGCGGGAACGGCGGCAGGCCGACGAACTGGTACACGTCCGGGTTGGGGTAATAACCTATGAACCTGGACTCCAAGCGATTATCGGTGAAAACCGACGCGCCGCCGTCGAACGTTTTCTGCTTACAGGTATACTGGAAGCCCTGAGTCCTGTCCTGGGTGAATAGCTCGGACAGGATGCCGTACTGAGTGGTCTTCCTGTTCGGATAGGTCGGGGTCAGGCCGAAGTTCAACTGCCTGCCTTTGCCGATCCTCATATTGCCCGCGCCCAATGGAAGATCGAGGTACGCGCTTTCCAGATAAACGCGGCCCTCCTCAGCGGTGATGGTCTCACCGGAATTGTTGGGAAGGATCACGTCGGGTACCCACGGGTGGAAGTAAACTTCCACGTAGCCGGTTATGGCCGGCGCGATGTGGCCAATAGCAGACAGCGACACTCTCTCGGTATCAAACCTTGGGGTATTACCCGGGGGAGTGTACAGGCGATTGAGCATGTAACCATGCACTTCAACGCTCGGTTTGAATTCGGGTTCATCCGCGCTTATTGCCGCACAAACGGCAATAATGCACATAGATAGAACCCCTGTTAATCCAATTGCAAATTTCCCTTTCAATTCTTTCCTCCTAAGTTCCGATACGTTAGATACAAGTACAGGTCTGTGGATATCACCCCCCCCGTTTAGAAATTAGAGGTTGGAAATTAGAGATTAGAATCTCCCGTTTAGAAGTTAGAGATTAGAACCTCTGATTCCAACCTGGCCGGGATATCTAAAAGTTAGAGGTTGGAAGTTGGTATTCCTTCCCCGTTTGGAAGTTAGAGATTAGAAATTAGAGGCCGGTGTTTCGGGAATCTTGTTCCCGAAACTGATTGCGTATCGGGAACAAGATTCCCGATACACCAAATTAGAAATTAGAGGTTGGAAGTTGCGTTCCCTTCCCCTAGCCCCCACCCCTAGTCCCTGTTATCGATCACTCTCTTCGGCGGTTCCAAGCCCTGCAGGGTCCTTGGCTCGACGAGCTTGACCCTGGGAGTAAGCCCGATCGCCGCGTGCACGCTGTGTTTGATCGTCTCCTCAAGCTCGATAAGGCGCAACATCTGGTCGGTTATCATCTGAGGCGCCAGTTCCACCTTCAGAGTAAGATAGTCCAGGCCGTTCTCGCGGCCCACCACCATCTGGTAGTGCGGCTGGACATGCTCCACATCGTAGAGCAGCTTCTCGATTTCAGAAGGGTATACGTTAACCCCTCGCACGATTATCATATCGTCGGTTCGCTTGCGGACCGGGGCCAACCGCGCGGTTGTCCGCCCGCATTTGCAGGGCTCGCGCATAATCCGTGTGACATCCCTGGTTCGATACCGGATCATCGGCACGCCCTCGCGCGTAAGAGTGGTGATCACCAATTCCCCCTGCTCGCCCTCGGGCAGAACTTCGAGGGTCTCGGGATCGACCAGCTCGACTATAAAATGGTCCTCCTGCGCGTGCAGACCGCGGCGAAGCTCACACTCGCCGGCTATTCCCGGCCCCATCACCGCGCTGATGCCATAATTATCGGTTGCAATGATGCCGAGTTGAGACTCGATTTGTGACCTGGTCTTCTCGCTCATCGGCTCGCCGCCAAACAGACCCACCCGCAGGCGGAGCGCCCCCGAGCTGATCCCCATCTTGCGCATCACCTCGATCATATAGATGGCATAGCTCGGCGTGCTCACAAGCGCAGTGCTGCGGAAGTCCTGCATGATCTGAATTTGACGCTCGGTGTTGCCCGATGACGCCGGAATTACGGACGCGCCCAACTTCTCCGCCCCGTAGTGCATTCCGAAACCGCCCGTCAGCAGGCCGTAGTCGAAGGCAATCTGCACGACATCGTCTTTCGTCAGGCCAGCCGCGCTCATGATCCTCGCCACAAGCTCCGACCAGTGCTTGATATCGTTGGCCGTGTAGCCCACAACCACCGACTTCGACGCTCCCCCCGATGAGGAGTGTATCCGCACGATCTCCCTAAGCGGCACCGCGAACATTTCGTAGGGATAACCGTCCCTGAGGTCGTCTTTCGTGGTGAACGGAAGCTTGGAGATATCCTCCAGCGACTGAACATCCTCCGGCGCCACGTTGACTGCTCGAACCTCCTGTGATAAAACGGCACGTTCCGATAGGCCCTGTTGACCGTCGCCTGCAGCCGCTCGAGCTGAAGCTGCTCGATTTCGCAACGCTCCATACTTTCAGATTTGCGATTCCAGATTGGCATAAGAGTGTGCCCCGGATTTAATCGCGAAAACGCGAAACTGTTTGAATCGGAAACCCATTGCGTTCTCGCCGCCAACGCCCGAACAGCGGGAACCCTATCAACCCTAAAGCGGCGTAGCCGCAACCAAGAAGGCCATCGCCGGAAAATCAATACGGCCTTTTCGTAATTCGGAAGGTCGGTGGTTTCTTCTTACGTATCTTACAACTGAAATCCGAGGTGACATATCAAAATTAGATAAACTTGTATAGGATTTCAGTTGTAAGATACTACCAGCCCTAGCCCCTCTATTGACCTATCTGCTTATAGCCTTTGCCCAGGTACGCACGCTGGATCTCCGGATTCTTGGATAGCTCCGAGGCCGGCCCCTCCATCACGACCCGGCCTGTCTCCATTACATAAGCCCTCTTGGCAATGCCCAGGGCCGCCTTCGCGTTCTGCTCGACAATCGAGCACCGTGGTCCCCTCTTTCCTCACCTCGGATATGACCTTGAAAATCTCCTTGACGACCAGCGGCGCAAGCCCCATCGAAGGCTCATCCAGAAGCAGCATTCTGGGCCTGGCCATAAGCGCCCTGCCTATAGCCAGCATCTGCTGCTCGCCGCCCGAGAGCGTGCCCGCCATTTGGCCCGACCTGTCTTTCAAGATCGGAAAAATCGCGTATACGCGATCCAGGTCTCCGGCTAGGTCTTTCTTTCTGGCGGCCCGGCTTCGTCGATACGTGCCCAGGAGCAGGTTTTCATATACCGTCATGCTCGCGAACAACTGCCGACCCTCCGGGACCTGCACCAGGCCCCTCTCAACGAGCGCCTCCGAGGGCTTGCCCGTAACATCCTGCCCATCGAAAATGATCCGGCCCGATCTTGCCCCTAACACGCCGGAAATGGTATTCAGAGCGGTCGTTTTTCCGGCTCCGTTGGGACCGATCAGCGCGACGATCTCGCACGGGTCCACGTGAAGCGAAATCCCTCTCAGGGCCAGCACATTGCCGTAATACGTAACCACGCTAGCCAGCTTGAGCACTACCTGGCCTCCGTTCCCAGGTAGGCCGCGATGACCTTCGGGTCGCTCTGGACTTCATCGGGAGTCCCTTCCGAAATCTTGCGGCCCTGATCGAGCACCATCACCTTATCGGATATCTCCATCACAAACTGCATATCGTGATCGACCAGCAGCACGGTTATCCCTTCCGAGGCGATATCGCGAAGCAGGCTCGACAGCTCGGCGGTCTCGCGCGTCGAAAGGCCGGATGCCGGCTCGTCAAGAAGAAGCACCTTCGGCCTGCCGGCCAGAGCCCGTGCGATCTCCAGCATTCGCTGCTTGCCGAACGGCAGGCTCCCCGCGTCGTCGCCGGCCAGATCGCTCAGACCCACCCTATCTAACTGACGCATAGACTCGCAGTAGATCGCCCGCTCCTCGCGCCAATGGCCCAGCCATCTCAGCGCCCCCGATACCAGACCCTGCCTGGTCCAGGAATGCGTGCCGACCATCACGTTCTCCAGCACGGTCATATTCTGAAAGACCTGCACATTTTGGAACGTCCGCGCGAGGCCCAGCGCAGCCACCTCGAAGCACGATCGCCCCACAATCGACACCCCATTCACCGAGATATCGCCGCTGCTCACGGGCAACAAGCCGGTGAGCAGATTCAAGAGCGTGCTCTTCCCGGCGCCGTTGGGCCCGATGAGCGCCCGCGTCTCCCCACTCTCGAGGGTCATCTCCACGCCGCCGACAGCCGTCAGCCCGCCGAAAACTCGCGTCACTGCCCGGGCATCGATCAAAACCGCCATCTCACGACCCCTGCTTGCGCCGTGCTCGAATTCCGTTCCACCACGACGCGGAGGCCAGGTCGCTCAGACCACGCGCCAGACCCTGCGGCAGCACTATCATCACGAGGATCAGCACCGCCCCGAAGACGATAGGATCGAAGACCCTTCAACGATAGTCCCAAGAACTGCGGCTGACTCTTCTCGATGGTGAGCATATAGTCCTTGAGCAATTGTATCGCGCCGGCTCCCAGTAATGCCCCCCAGATACTCGCCATACCGCCCAGGACCACCATGACGACAAGCATCACCGAAACCGAAAAATCGAACTCGCTGGGGTTGATATAACCCACTCCCGCGTTGTGCGCGTAAAGGCTGCCGGCAATAGACGCGAGCGCCGCGCTCAACACGAAAACCTGCACTTTGTAACGCTGGGTATCCACCCCGAGCGATTCGGCCGCCATCTGGCTGCCGTGGACCGCCCTGAATGCCCGGCCCACGCGCGATTTCACGATATTCGCCGCGAGCACCAGCGCGATGAAGACGAATCCCCATACCAGGTAGTAGTAGTCCTGCTGCATCCCGATTTTGCCGCCTGCCGCCATTCGATAGACCCATCTCAGCGGTGCGGGAATGCTGGCCATAAACTGGATCGTCGGAATACCGAAGATACCATCACTGGAGCCGCCGGTGACAGCCGTCCACTGCTTGAAGATGATCTGCACGATGACTCCGAAGCCGAGAGTCCCCATGGCGAGGTAGTGTCCTTTCAAGCGCAGGACCTGTCCCCCTACGAGGTAAGCAATCAGCGACGTGAATAATACCCCCGCGAACATCGCCGTCCAGGGCGAAGCGCTCCCGGCCGCAAGCACCCGTGCGAGGAACCGCTGCGTGATAAAGGCAACCAGCACGGCGCCCGCTCCCGCGCAGCCGAACTTCCAGCCATGGGGCCTTCTCCCCCGCCGCTCTCGCCAGCGAGATTATCGCCGCGCACCCGACCATCACCCCCACCCCCACGGCAAAGCCCGGAATGACCTCCGCGGGAATCGGCCTCACGGTGAGAATGGCGGAGGCGTAAGCCCCTATCCCGAAGAATGCAGCGTGACCCAGCGAAATCTGTCCCGCATAGCCCATCAGCAGATTAAGTCCGATCGCCAACAGCACATAGATTCCTATGTAGATCAGTGTCATCAGGTCCCGCTCCTGAAGCCACCTCGGAAGCAGAGCGTAGACGATCAGGAACACGACAAAAGGCAGCACGCTCCACGGATTGAACACCCTCAGCGGATGATCCCCCGCTGGGGATCGTCCACCCTTATCACTATCACAAGTGTCGCGTTCGGCGACGTAAGTCTCTCGTCCGGCATGGGGCACTTTTGGGGGAACCAAGAATGAAGTCCTTACCGTCGCCGCTATCGCGTGAAGACGAGCCCAGCGTGACGTTGTGCGGGTCCCTCGGACCCGGCAACTTATGCGGGGCGGAAGTTCCGGGATCTCTGCCCTCCGGTCTGGGCTCTCAGCTACTTTCGACGTGATCGACTTGGCCGCCATAGTGTGCGTGGACATCGGGTCAAGCCTCCGCCTTTCGTCGCGAGAGCAGCCCCTCCGGTCGAACGATGAGAATCATTAGCAGTATCACGAAAGCAATCGCGTCTTTGTAATCGCTGTAGAAGAGCCCCCCGACCAGGTTCTCGACGATGCCCAGCAGGATTCCGGCAATCACTCCACCGCCGAAGTTGCCCAGTCCACCAAGAACCGCCGCGCAGAAGCCTGTCAGTCCAAGCGCCACCCCCATGTTGCATTTCGCGTACGACACCGGCGCCACACTGACTCCCGCGACCGCCGCCAGCCCCGCCGCCATCACGAATGAAAGCGCGATCATCTTTCGCACGCTGATCCCCGAAAGCTTGGCTCCAATGGGATTCATTGCGCACGCCCGCATCGCCTGGCCGGTGAGGGTGCGGCGGAAGAGAGCTGCATCCCGATCACCAGCAGAGCTGTAATCGCCACAACCCACAACTGCTGGGCCTGGACCACTGCCCCAAGGCAATGGAAAGTCCGGTCTTCGACGCCGCCAGCCCTGATAACCCCCGTAAAGGGCGGCACCGGTATGGCGGACTCGCCCCAAAGAGCCTGGGCGAGGCCCCGAAACATTATCGACGCTCCCACCGTGATTATGATAAGAGTTACCATCGAAGCCCGTTTGAAGGGGATCAGGACCAAAAGCGCAACCAGTGCGCCGACACCGCAGCCCGCCAGCACCGCCAGAGGAAACGCCACAGCCAGGCTGAACCTGGCGAGCGTCACGGCCGCGACCATCGCCCCAATCATCACGAACTCGCCCTGAGCAAAGTTGATGATCTGCGTGCTGTTATAGATTATGGAGAAACCAATGGCCACAATCGCGTATATGCAGCCATTGGTTATCCCCGAAACTATCAATTGTAGTACTCTGAGCCATGATTGGGTGTCAGGTGATGGGTGTTGGGTGTTCGAAGGGAATGACGCCTCTATGCGGCGGGAACGACGCACTCGGGTGTTAGGCGATGGGGGTATTGGAAGGGAGCGATCCCTTCCCTACACCTGTCACCCATCACCTGACACCTGGTCCCTTCCCTCACCCAATACCTGTCACCCATTACCCCCCTAGATCTGTCCGCGGCTGCTTTCCCGGGGTCAGGATGCGAACCACGGCTCGAGCACTCGCCTTCAGATCGGGCATTCCCGACTTTCGACCTCCGGCTTTCTGGCCTTTGCCGTGAGCTCCCATCAACGTCCACTTGCCATTTTCGATTTTGATCATAACAAATGCGCTCTTGTCGAGACCGTTGTGGTCGCGAGGACTCATGTTGAACACACCGTCGATTCCCACGAAGTTCCGAGTGTTCTCGATGGTCTGCCTGATCTTCTCGCGGTTCGGCCCGACCTTGTTTATGGCCGCCGAGACAATCTCGACCGCGTCCCACGCGTGTCCTCCGAAATGGATCGCCGGCTTGCCGTACATCTTTTGAAAATCCGAAGCGGTACTTGAGCAGCACTTTCTTCTGCGGATCGCTTGCCGGGATGTCTTTAGCGACGATTATCTTGCCGGACGGAAACACGACACCGTCCGCCGCGGTTCCAGCCAGCCTCAGAAATTCCGAGTTCGCAATGCCGTGGGACATGAGCAGCGGCAGTTTCAGCCCCAGCATCTTCGCGTCCTTGGCTACAATAGCCGGTCCCGGATTGGTGCCCCAGCAGACTATCGCCTGCGGCTTCGCGGCCCGAATCTTCGTAAGCTGCGCGGTCATGTCGGTGTCCGACGAGCCGAACGACTCCCAGGCAACCGTGTTGATTCCCGCGCGAGAGGCAAGGTCTTTCCACTGGTCTCGGCCGCTCGCGCCAAATGCGTTGGAGTCGTTAATAAATGCCACCCGGCTGATCTTGTGACTTTTGCAGTAATCGATCAGCTTGTCCACCGCAAGCGAGTCGGTCTGAGCGGTCTTGAACACGTAGGGCTTCACCGGGCTGACGATCTTGACGCTGGCGGCGCAAGAGATCAGTGGCATGCCGGCATTGTTGCACATGCCCGCTATCGCCAGGCTCGGGCCGGTCAGCGTCGGGCCGATGATGGCCAGAACAGCCTTGTCCGCCAGCAGTCTCTGACAGGCCTGAACGGCCTGCTCGGGCTTGCCGGCATCGTCGTAGAACTCGATCTTGAGCGGATGGCCTTTGATTCCACCCCAGGCGTTGATCTGCTTTTCCAGCATCTCGGCAGTCTGACGCTCCGGAACACCGAGCGGGGCATTATCGCCCGTTGTCGAGAAGATCGCGCCAATGACATACGGCGACTTCGTCGCCTTGGCCGCGAAGCCTGTCGACCCAATCAGGCCGATCAGGACCACCGCGGCAATGAGGACTACAAATACTCGTTTCACCGTCATACACCCCCGAAGTTAGAAATTGGAAATTAGAAATTAGAAGTTAGAAACTTCAACCAAAACGTTCTATCCCGAAAATCAACGCTGAGTGGCGATTACGGCACACATTGGGGCGGATCTGCAATCCCCCGAAACAACCACTCGAGTTACCACACTGTCCACGGCATCGGAGATGCCCAGATTGTTCTTTGCGGGCCAGATTACAAATCTGCCCGAACGGACGAGGTCGACACTCGTTACTCGTTCCTCGTTACTCAGCACTCGACTCGTAAATGACCCAGGCCGGCCGCCTACTTCACCAACTTCCATCTACCGTTCACGATCACGACCAGCGCGAAGGCGTCCTTGGTGAGTCCGTTGTGATCCATCGGGCTCATATTGAAAACGCCGCTGATTCCCACATAGCGCCTGGTCTTCTCGATCGTGTCGCGTATCCTGGCGTGGTCCGGACCGACTTTCCTTAAAGCGTTCACCACGAGCATCAACGAATCCTGCGCATAACCCCCAAAAGAGTTCGCCGGCTTGCCATAAGCCCTCTGATAGTCTGCCGCGAACTTGAGCAGCACATGCCTCTGCGGATCGCTTGCGGGAATCGAAGCCCCCACTACGAGCTTGCCTGCGGGGAATACCACCCCATCAGCGGCCGGTCCCGCGAGCTTGATGAAATCCATATTGGCTATGCCGTGACTCATCAGCAGCGGCTGCTTCATCCGAAGGGTCCTCATGTTGCGGGCTACTATCGCCGGGCCGGGATTGGTGCCCCAGCAGATCACGGCCTGCGGATTTGCTCCGCGAATCTTCGTGAGCTGGCTGGTCATGTCCGTGTCGCTGGTGCCGAACGATTCCACATCGACGGTCCTGATGCCCGCCCCTCTCGATAATTTCAGCCACTGCTCGCGGCCGCTTGCCCCAAACGCATTCGAGTCATTAAGGAAGCCGACGCTCTTGATTTCTGTTCTCTTAAGGTAATCGATAAGTTTAGCCACCGCCAGTGAGTCGGTCTGGGCGGTCTTGAAGACGTAAGGCTGTACGGGGCTGACTATCTTAATACTCGCCGCGCAGGAAATGAGCGGCATCCTCGCCTTCTGGCACATCCGGGTGATCGCCAGACTCGGGCCGGTAAGGGTTGGACCGATAATCGCCACCACGTCTTTGTTTGCCAGCAGCCTCTGGCATGCCTCGACAGAGAGCTCCGGCTTGCCTGCGTCGTCATAGATCTCCACCCTGATCGGATGACCGTTTACTCCGCCGGCGGCATTAATCTGCTTCTCCAGCATCTCCGCCGTCGCGCGTTCCGGCACGCCCAGAGGCGCGTTATCTCCGGTGGTGGAGAATATCGCGCCGACAACGTAAGCCTTCCTCGCGCCAGCGGGCCCGCCCACGCTGGCTGGTGCGAGCAGACCGCAAACTACCGCGAGCACAATCCCAAATGTCAAAAGTCGCATGTGTAACAAACCCTCCTTTCGAAAATAGAAGTTAGGAGTTAGGAGTTAGAATCCATACCCCCCAACCGGTGGCATGTTGCTTCGGTCGCGGCGCTTCGCTCCGCGGCCGAAGGCGGGTCCGGAGGACCCGCAGAACGTTACGGATGTTTCGGGATTTTGACCTAGCCTGGCTCGTCGGACCCGATCAGCCCGAAATCCCGAAACATCGGGCAAAGCTGAACGTGGAAAGCGGAGGCTTCCCTTCCCAACCTTCAACCTTTAACCCGTCCTAGTGCTTAGTTGCATAATTGATTGATAGAACGCTGTACCGGGTGCTTCGGGAATCTTGTTCCCAAAACTAAGTGCGTATCGGGAACAAGATTCCCGATACACCGGCAAGAATGCTATCAGTTATTTACCGGGTGTTTCGGGAATCTTGTTCCCGAAACTAAGTGCGTATCGGGAACAAGATTCCCGATACACCGGCAAGAATGCTATCAGTTATTTATGCAAGTAGACACTAGAGTGAGTGCAGCCGGTCTCCCGTGAGGATGCGAACGCCCCTTTGCTGAAGGATCGGTATCGCCTCGTCCACCTTCTCTATCCTGAAAATGACGATCGCGTTCTCGCCCGATGAGCCGACGAATGCGTACATATACTCGATATTGGTCCCGGCATCGGCGAGTATCTCGATGATCCCCGCCAACCCTCCCGGCCTGTCGGGCACTTCTATCGCGAGGACCTCCGTCAGAGCGACGGTGAAACCCGCATCGGTAAGCGCCTTCTTGGCCGCGACCGGGTCGTTGACGATCAGCCGCAGCAGCCCGTAGTCGATAGTGTCGGCGATCGAAAGCGCCCGTATGTTGATACGTGCGGCGGCCAGCGCGTTGGTCACGTCGGACAGTCGCCCACTCTTGTTCTCCAGAAATACCGAAAGCTGGTTGACTTTCACTTGTAGAGTTCCCTCCTGTCAATCACTCTCTTGGCTTTGCCTTCGCTGCGCGCGATAGTTTTGGGTTCCACCAGCTTCACCTTGACCGTGATCCCCAACATCGAATGAAGCTCGGCGCCGATCTTGCGCTGCAAGACCTCCATCGCCCGAACTTCGTCCGAAACCGTATCCGGTGAGACTTCCACCCAGACTTCCATCTCGTCCATCGCGCCATGCTCGCGGTCCACGACGATGAGATAATGCGGCTCGGTGCCCTCCACCTGCATGAGGACCGTCTCGATCTGCGAGGGGAACACGTTGACCCCTCGGATAATGAGCATGTCGTCGCTCCTGCCCATAACGCGGTGCATGCGGACAAATGAGCGGCCGCAGGAACACTTGCCATCATCGAGGTAGGTGATATCCCTCGTGCGGTATCTTAGCAGAGGCAGGGCTTCCTTGGCAAGCGAGGTAAAGACCAGTTCGCCTTTCTCGCCCGGCGGCAGCACGGCGCCGCTGTCGGGGTCGACAATCTCGGCGATGAAATGGTCCTCATTGACGTGAAGCCCGCCTTTTTCCAAACACTCATAGGACACTCCCGGACCCATCACTTCACTTAGCCCGTAGATATCCAGGGCATCGATCGCCAGCGACTGCTCGATCTCCGCGCGCATGCTCTCCGTCCAGGGCTCGGCGCCCAGGAACGCGACCCGAAGCGGGAGTTTGCTCATATCGACACCCATCTCCACGGCCGTCTCGCCGAGAAGCAGGGCGTAGCTCGGAGTGCAGCACAGGACTGTGCTTCCGAAATCTTCCATCAACTGTATTTGGCGCTTGCTGTTGCCGCCGGAAATCGGCACCACCGAGGCTCCGATCAGCTCCGCACCGTAGTGCGCTCCCAGGCCGCCGGTAAAAAGGCCGTAACCGTAGGCGTTCTGGACGATATCCCCGTGAGTGGTCCCGCCGGCCCCCAGGGTTCTGGCCATCATCTCCGCCCACGCGGCGATGTCCGCCCGGGTATAGCCCACGACTGTCGACTTGCCCGTAGTGCCGGAGCTTGCGTGCACGCGGACCACGTGGTCCATCGGCACGGCGAACATGCCGAACGGATAGTTGTCGCGGAAGTCGGATTTGGTGGTGAAGGGAATCTTGTGGAGGTCTTCGATGTCTTTGATATCTTCTGGCCGGAGGCCGATATCGTCGAGCTTCTTCTTGTATGCGGGCACATTTTCGTAAGCGTGCCTCACGCTCCGGACCAGCCGGGCGCTCTGCAGATCGCGCAGCTTGCCCGGTTCCATACACTCAGCTTCTTTATTCCAGTAATGCATGCCCGACGCCCCCGAGGAAAGGAACAAGTCGTAAAACTGTAACTTTTTCTCAAGCTCTGGCTATTATGCCACAAACTCAACGGTTGCGCAAGACCCCTTTTCGAGGGGAAATTGATAATGGGGTTGCAGCCTACTATGCGGCCGGAGCGACCACCTGCTATGCGGCGGGAACGACAACCCGAGGCCATGTCCGGCACGAATCCTTCGAGTTCCCGCTGCACGCACGGAGACAATGGCAGCAAATTCAGATATTCTCTCTGTGCTGCCTCTTGCACACCACCAGCGTCGTCCGAAGATCCTCCTTGAAGCGGATCTGGTGTTTCTGAACCCTGCCGCTGGCGCGCGGGTAGCGGGTGCTGATTAGGAATGCTCTTCGCTCACCTGAATCACCGAGCACTTGTCGCACTTGCGTAGCCGAGATGGTGGCCTCAATCTGCAGCAGAGCGTGTCTGACGTCGCAGCCCTTCAACTCCACATAGTGTTCGACGCGTTTCTGGTCGATCAACAGGTGGTCGCAACGCAGCCCATCTTTAATGACGTCATCGAGATGTACGCGGCGCACCTTCAGCCGGTTCGGGTTCAGAAAGGTCAGTTTGCACTTGCATCGCTTATCCTCGAGAACGATGAGAGGATCGGTCACCGTGCGCTCACATTCGCCGAAATTCGTCATTTTCACTCCAGGTCAAGCAAGCGCCCGAACTCGATCGACAGGCTCGTCGGACACATCATCTATGGCGTCAGGGGATATGAGGCCGGACTCCTCATCGCATATCGACTCTGCACCCCCGTCCGCAAGGTAATACGTCGTTATCTTGTCCGGGTCCAGCGCCTGCCTGGGCGGCACGATCGAATCCAGTTCAGCCTTTTTCTCACCTGTGAGTCTCTTTGCAAGCGATCCCGCCTGGAGCAGGTTATTAAGCGCGGTGAGGATGTACGGGCTGTGGGTGGTGATCGTGAACTGCGCGTTAGCGGAGTTGAATACCGTGGCAATGAGTTCCACAACTTGTTTCTGAGCTGTAGGGAAGAGATGGGCCTCCGGCTCTTCTATGAATACACTGTATCCCAACGCGCCGAGGCGAAGAAAGGGAACTATGCCCAGAATAACCGCCAGCGGAAGCATTTCCTGCTGACCGGAAGATGAATTCACGATTCTGACCGTGCGTCCGTCGGCATGTTTCAGGAAATCTTCGCCCTTGTCACAAACGTACTCCCCGCGCAAAATGTCTTGGACTATCGAGCCTATCTCGCCCGCTGTCGATCCTTCGCCATTACTAACTGTGCCGAGACTAGGCCAGTTCTTCCACCTCTCGTAAAGCGCACCAAACTCGGTGAGGAATGGGTCGATTGGCACTTTGGCTTGGAGGACCGTAAAGATGCTGCTCTGCAAGTATGCGAAGAACGATCGGCCTGCCGGTATAAACACGTTTCGAAAGCCGATCGCTCCGCCAAGATCTCTGTTAACCTTCGTAAGGAACTCACGGCCGGCATCCGGGCCTTGGGCTAGAAACGGCGTTTCGGCGCCTGCTAGCGCTGCCGCGCGATCCCGGCGGAGACCGTCCAACTCATTGCGAAAATAATCGGAATAGGACAACTCCGGCTTGGAGCCAGCAATGGAATCGCGGGAAACCCGGATAAACACATCTCCCACACCGTATTCCACACAAAACGCTCCTTCCGCGAGCGCTGCCGCCGGAAATAACTCCTCGAACCTCTCTAAGAGGATGCTGTCCATGTCGCTGTTGCTCAGTTCCGCGGCTGCCGTACTGGGCATTACCAACGGAAAGTCCTTAAAGAAGTACAGCAGCTTCGCACAAATACTCTTGCCGGCGGCCTGCGGCCCGATCAGCACATTGATCCCGCGCAGTTCCAGTTCGATAGACTGAATGCCCGCGAAGTTCTCGACTTTAAGCTTTTCCGTAGCGATCACCCGTCGATTCAGAATTCCATCCACTCCTTCAGGTGCGGCCTGTTTCGGAACAAGGGTTTCCCAGTTTCGGGAAAGGGGTTTCCCGAAACAACGGGCGGAACAACGGGCCGGACGCTCAGGCGTGAATGTTACAGAATCATACCTTTCGGCGGGTCGAAATGTCAAATCCGTGCGCATTTTGAACCGCCGAGACGCTGAATGTTATGAGAACGCTGAAGGGAGGGGGCTCCCTTCAGCGCAATCATGCCTTCTTCCGCGTCTCAGCGATTCTATTGCGCCGGGGAGATAGTCACTTTACTAGTCCGCCCGAACATGCAATAATAAGTCCGGGCGGTGACGCGCTGAATTGTTTCGCCCCTGGGTATCTACTAGGAAGGGTTGGTAGGGCTGATAGGGTCCGTGCGAGCCAGGCCCTTCCCTTCCCCTATCAACCTTAAAAACCTGTTAACCCTATCAACCCCAAAAGGAATAAATATGACGCGAGAACAGCACAAAGATCAAGAAAACGAAGAGCAGACGCGGCTCGAAGAAGAGGACCCGCAGAAGCTGGCCGCTGATTTGGCATCGATGCAGGAAGAGCTGGAGAGACTGCAGGAGGATACCAACAAGACTCACGAACACTACCTGCGAACGCTGGCGGATTTCGACAACTATCGAAGGCGCCAGCGAGATGAAATGGCTCGACATACGAACCTCGTGCGCGAGGAACTGATATTCAAGCTGCTCCCGATATTGGACAATTTCCAGCGCACGATCGACGCGGCCCAGACGCAGCACAGCTACGACACGCTGGTGGAGGGAGTGTCGCTCACGCTCCGGCAGATAGGCGATCTCCTGCACAGAGAGGGCCTGGAACCTATCGAAGCCGTCGGCCAGGAGTTCAACCCCGAGTTTCACGAGGCAATGATGCGGGTGGTGACGGACGAATATCCCGAGAACACCATCATCGACGAACTTGAGAAAGGCTACACCCTCAACGGCAAGGTGCTCAGGCCGTCGCGCGTGCGAGTAGCGGTGGCGGAGTAGGCAATTTTGAATTTCGAATTGTAAATTTTGAATTTAAGGGATTTCCTGCCGGACAAGGCCACCCTTCCCTGACCATGCGGGGCCGGAAGGGAATTTAATCGCGAAAACGCGAAAGTGCGAAAGCGCGAAAAGGATTTCAGATCCCTGTTGTATCGGGAAACCCATTTCCCCATACTCCGACCGCGCAACGTTTCGGGAAAAGGGTCGGGCTGTCTCAACACTATCCACTGCGTGGCTGTCATTCCGAACGAATATGAGGAATCTCAACCTATCGGGTGAATCTCATGCACCGCGACAAGTATCCAGGCGCAACGTTGAGATTCCTCGCTGCGCTTCGGAATGACATGCGCGGGGCTGAAGGGTCGCGACTCGTGAGATGTTGCCTGTTTTGAGACAGCCTGAAGGGTTTACCGAAACAACTTTCGTGTTTTCGTGATGAGAATTCAGTTGCGTCTTGCACAGAACTTCGTTCCTGGGGGGTAATAATCCAGGATTCTTTCCAACCCCCGGCTATGATATAATTTGGGCGTGACAAGAACTCCTAACTTTCAACTCAGACTCGGCGTCGCAATTGCCGTCACGGCTCTGGCCGTTTGCTTTGCGGCGGCTGGCTGCCGCGCTCAACCGCGCACGGCGGAGCTCACCATCCTCTACACCAACGATATCCACGGCCACCAGTTCCCATTCGACTACGACAAACTCGGAAAGGACGAGAAGGCTGTCGGCGGCGCGGCGCGGCGGGTGGCTTTGATCCGCACGCTAAGGTCCTCGACACGAAATGCGGTGCTCGTGATGGACGCAGGCGATTTCTTCACCCGTGGGCCGCTGGAGGAGTTCAAAGGCGAGCCCGATATGGCGATCATGAACGCCGTGCCATACAATTGTATGACTCTGGGAAACGAAGATATCAAAGGCTTCGGCGGACTCGATGTGCTCTCGCGGCGGTTGAAGCAGGCCGCTTTTCCCGTAGTCTCCGCGAACACCCTCGACAAGTCCACCAACAAGCCCATCGCCGCGCCTTATCACATCTTCGACTGCAAGGGCCTTAAGGTGGCGGTTTTCGGCCTGACGACTCAGGTGGTGAACAGCTACAAAGAGGCAGCAGGCCTGGAGATCGCGGACCCGGTCGCGACGGCACGGCATACGATCGCGGAACTCGAGGGCAAGGCCGATGTGATAATCGCGCTGACTCACCTGGGTTACCCGAACGACCTCGAACTGGCCATGTCGGCGCCCGGGATTGACGTGATCATTGGCGGCCACTCTCACACGTGGATTTTTCAGCCGACGCTGGTCAAATCCGGATGGACCGGGGGCCCATCGCGACCGAATTGGTGGGTCGGAGGCACGATCGTCTGCCAGGACGGCGAGTGGGGAAAGTGCGTCGGCAGGCTGGATTTGACCGTCCGCCTGGCCGCGGGCCATGGTACCGGGTGAGCGCCTTCACCGGCAAGCTGGTGGATGTCGACTCTTCAATCAAGCCCGCGCCGGATATCGCAAAGATTCTGCGTGCGAAGCTTAATGCCGCCCCGAAACGGGTAAACTCCTCGTGATTGGTGGATTCCAAGGCATTGCGGTCACGGAACATACGGTTGAAGGTTGGGAGGGTTAAAGGTTGGGACACGCCTTCTCTTGTAACAGCTCACGGATTATGGGTACAAGTCACGGCATATGTCATTCCGAGCAAGTGACGGCGACGCTGTCGCCGTTACATTGGAAAGAGACCCACCCCCGGTGTTTCGGGATTTCGGGTGATCAGGTCCGACGAGCCGGGCTAGGCCAAAATCCCGAAACATCTGCAAGAAACCGACCCCCGGTGTTTCGGGAATCTTGTTCCCGAAACTGGGGAGTTTCTTAGGAGCGGGTAGCGAGGAATCTCAACGCCGCGCCTGCATTCTTGTTCCGGTGCTTGAGACTCGTCCGAGAGGTCGAGATTCCTCAATTCGTTCGGAATGACAGCCATGCGCTCGGTATTCGCGATTCCTGAGCACTTACCTTCTCTTCCCTAAAGCCGCGTAGCCACAACCAAGAAGGCCATCGCCGGAAAATCAATACGGCCTTTCCATAATTCGGAAGGTCGGTGGTTTCTTCTGGCGTATCTTACAACTGAAATCCGAGGTGACATATCAAAGTTCAGTACAGCTTGTATAGGATTTCAGTTGTAAGATACTAGTGCTTAGTTGCATAATCGATCGACATAACGCTGTAGCAGGTGTTTCGGGAATCTTGTTCCCGAAACTAAGTGCGTATCGGGAACAAGATTCCCGATACACCGGCAAGAATACTATCAGCCATTTATGCAAGTAGGCACTAGCCCGCATTATTCACGTAACGCGTGTTGGCCTGGCACTTTGTGCTCCCCTCGCCCTCACGGGAGAGGGGTTGGGGGTGAGGGTGGAACGCCGCGGTCGATGAGCTTGTGCCCAATTACGGCGTTTCCCCCACCCCAGCCCTCTCCCATCCAGGAGAGGGAGCACGTGGGTACCCAAGCCAAAAGACTGGCCTATCAATTCGTGAATAATGCGGGCTAGGCCTCTCCCCGGACTTGGCCGGGGAAAAGTGGCCACCTTACGGTGGCAGTTGACCAAGGCAGGCGGTCGGGTTTTTCGCTTTTCGGTTGTTAAGGGATTTGAACAACACCTGAGTCGGCTCGGAGAAGCTCCCCAGCGTTGCCCTACCCTCCACCCAGGCAAAGCAAGTATAGCTCATCCGCCATCCCTTAACAACCATAAAGCGGAAAACCCAAAGGCGGTGCGCCGTCGAATCCGCCTTAGCGACAACAAATTGTTTCTAACAGGGCGCGATAAGCGCCTAACCTTTAACCTTGAACCCTCCTATTTAGGGGCACGGCAGGCGCGGATGGACGTTAGAATCGAGACTATATCGGGACCCGGGATTCGTGGGCTCGCAACATCGGCATTTGTTTGCGCGCCGCAAGCAGGTAGGCGTTCGGTCCGCGGCGCCGAATCCGCAAAAGTCTCCAGGGGTAACCTATGAGCACGCGCCGCGAACAGCCGCCCGGCGAGGAAGTCGCCGTCCAAAACCAGGAGTCCGCCCCCGAAGTGGGCGAGCAGCAGCCCAGCGCCTGTGACGGGCGCCTGGAGGAGATGGTCCGCGAACGCACGCGGGAACTCACCGAAGCCAACAAGCGGCTCACACACGAAATCGCCGAACGCCGGCGCGTAGGCGAGGAGCGCTACAGGCTGCTTTTCCAACACAGTCCCGACGCGATCCTGCTTATAAGAGAAGGCAGAATATCCGCGGCGAACCCCGCGGTCAAGCGCGTGTTCGGCTATGAACCGGGCTGGCTCGTGGGACGGTCCATCGATGGCATCAACCCCAAGTT
This sequence comes from uncultured bacterium, assembly GCA_963823885.1. Taxonomy (GTDB): domain Bacteria; phylum Armatimonadota; class UBA5829; order UBA5829; family UBA5829; genus CAWGNL01. Next base: position 11,611 of record CAWGNL010000089.1, on the reverse strand, counting down.
CCAGCCTGACGGGCGCGCGTCCGCGGAGACGGCGCCCTGGCTAATGGGCCGCCACGTCGAGACCGGGCCGAGAGCGTTCGAATGGGTCTTCCGCCATAAAGGAGGGGCGCTGCTCGACTGCGAGGTGAGCATCGTCGCCTATGCGGAAGACGACCAGGTTACCTTGCAAGCAATAGTTCGCGACGTCACCGAGCGGAAGCGCGCCGAGGACTACAAACGAAAGCTCGAGAAGGACCTCGAAAACCAGAAGTGGCAGTTCTACCGAGACACCATTCGGTCGGTCACTGGAGGCAAGCTCGACGTCGTCGACGAAACTCAGGTTATGCCGTATATTAGCGTCGCCAGGCTCAGAACGGAGGTTGGGACTCCAATGGAGGCTGGGGACGCTAGACGCCAGGCCGAACGCTTTTGCGCGGACCAGGGTCTGCAAGGCGAGCGCCTGGAAACGTTCACCCTGGGCTTCGGCGAGGCGATTGCAAACGCCGTCAAGCACGGAGTTCGCGGCACGGTGTACGCCGGGACCATCGAAGCGGGCGTGTGGGTCGGGGTCGAGGACAAAGGCGCCGGAATCAACTCGCTTATCTTGCCGCGGGCCACGCTGGGTCGGTGGTTCTCCACCAAACCCTCACTGGGGCTGGGCTATTCGATCATGCTCGACGTATCCGACCGCATTCGCCTCAAGACCGATCAGTGGGGCACTACACTGATACTCATGAAGATGTTCCAGGAGCCAGCGGCCAGCCTATCGGCTAAAATACTCCCCGACACATGGGCGATTGATCATTGATACTGACAGATGATAATGCATGGCCCATTGTCAATTGTCAATTGTCGATTATCAATTATCTGACAGGTCCTGCATAATGGAAGAGCAAGTCCCGCGCACGGGCGTCACCGCCCTTGAAGCGACGTTTCGTAACCTCGTTGAGTCAGCCCCGGACGGGCTCGCCATCGTGCAGAGGGTCATTTCACGCCACGGCGGACGGATTTGGGCCGAGGGAGCGGTGGAAAATGGCGCGACGTTCTATTCGTCCAGGGAGCAAACCGACCTCGTGGAAAGCTACAGCCTGGGTGCAAACAGCTACGTCCGTAAGCCGGTCGACTTCACCCAGTTCGCGGAGGCAGTGCGGCAACTCGGCCTCTACTGGCTTATCCTCAATGAGCCGGCCCCAGTGTGCCGGTTGGAAGATTAGGGTTGGCAGGGGTTCGGACCCTCTCCACCGGCAAGCGGCTCACACTTCCGGGCAACCGGACTTAATCGCGAAAGCGCGAAGGGGCGAAAACGCGAAAGGGTCCGAAGTGCCGATGGTCCGGGGTTCGGAAACGCCGGACCATCGAAATTCTGAATTTTGAATTGAGGGACCTGTGCCTGATCGCTGGATCCCTTCCCCAATTCAAAATTCAAATTTCAAAATTTACAATTCGTCCCCGCATACCCTACCAACCCTATCTCTGCTATAATATGCCCATGGCTCATAGAATCGAACACGACCTCTTAGGCGAGATGGAGGTGCCGGCGCAAGCCTACTACGGCATTCACACCTTGCGCTCGCACGCAAGCTTCGATCTCAGCGGAATCGGACTTCACCCAGAGCTTGTCCGGGCACTTGCCGATGTGAAGAAAGCCTGCGCGCTCGCGAACTTGCGAACGGGGTATCTCGATGAGCGTACCGCGGGCGCAATCGCGTCCGCCTGCGAGGAGATCAGCGCCGGAAAACTCCACGATCAGTTTATCACCGATGTCTTTCAAGGCGGGGCGGGAACGTCGGCCAATATGAATGCAAACGAGGTCATCGCTAACCGTGCGATCGAGCTTCTCGGCGGCGCCAAAGGCGACTACGACCTCGTGCATCCGCTGGACCACGTCAATCTTTCGCAGTCGACTAACGATGTTTTTCCGACCGCTGTCCGGGTGGCTGCGATCAGGCTGCTCGTCCCGGCAAGTCAGGCCGCGGCCCAGTTGCAGCGCGCTCTGCAGGAAAAGGAAAGCGAGTTCGACCACGTCTTGAAGATCGGGCGCACCGAGATGCAGGACGCGGTTCCGGTGACCCTGGGCCAGGAGTTTGCCGCGTGGGCGCAGGCCGTGCAGCGCGACTGGTGGCGGCTGTACAAGGTCGAGGAGCGGCTGCGGCAGGTGAACCTCGGCGGGACCGCGGTCGGCACGGGCCTCAACGCAGACAGGCGATACGTATACGTGGTTGTAGACATCCTTCGGGACATCACGGACTTACCTCTATCGCGGGCCGAGAATATGATGGACGTTACACAAAACTGCGATGTTTTTGCGGAGGTTTCGGGGCTGATAAAGGCCGCCGCGGTAAACCTGGCGAAGATCGCATCAGACCTGCGAATCCTGAGTTCCGGACCAAAGGCCGGCATCGGCGAGATTCGCCTCCCCGCCCTCCAGGCGGGCAGCTCGATAATGCCGGGAAAGGTTAACCCGGTCGTTACCGAAGCTGTGAGCCAATCGGCTTTCCAGATAATGGCGAACGACCAGGCGATCACCACCGCGGCGATGAGCGGGCAGCTCGAATTGAACGCTTTTCTGCCGATGCTTTCGCACAACCTTTTCCAATCGCTCCAGCTCCTGAAGGGGGCGGCTGTGCTTTTGGCTGACAGGTGCATCCGGGGGATTCAGGCGAACGAGCAGCGCTGCCTGGACCTGGTCGAGAACAGCTTCGCGATGGTGACGGCGCTGGCGCCCACATCGGCTACGAGGCCGCATCCGAGCTTGCGCGCGAGGCGGCTGCCCAGGGCAAGACCATCCGCCAAGCCGCGCTGGATATAAAGTCGTTCACCCCCAAGCAGATCGATATCATCCTCTCGACAACCGAAATGACCCACCCCGGCATCGCGGGCCAGGACTTAGGGACGGTGGAGGCTTGAAGGGAATTCAATCGCGAAAACGCGAAAGGACCGGAAGTTGGAGCTCCCTCCACTATGCGGCGGGAACGACAAATAGAGCGTCCGCTTTAACCCGGCGCCTTCGAGTTCCCGCTGCACGCATAGCACTGAACCTGGGCAGATGCAGACCATGCCTTCTCTCGCGGGCAGAAGGCGCCACGCGTGCAGCGGGAACTCGAAAGGCTTGTTACCAAGGATTGTCTCGCCTTGCCGTTCCCGCCGCATAAGGGGGTGTCATGCACTTACGTTTCGTGAGATGTTACCTCCTAACCCTAAAGCGGCGCAGCCGCAACCAAGAAGGCCATCGCCGGAAAATCAATACGGCCTTTTCGTAATTCGGAAGGTCGGTGGTTTCTTCTTACGTATCTTACAACTGAAATCCGAGGTGACATATCAAAATTCAGGTACAACTTGTATAGGATTTCAGTTGTAAGATACTACGCCCAAACCATCTTTTACCATTGTCTGCTTTGGGCTATAATAACTCAAATGCTTGTACGGCGAAGGGCATCAGTTCCGACTTCGGCCCCTTTTTGCGTTTTCGCGATTAAATCCGGCTGCGGCTAATAGGAAAGGCACATGGAACTTAGAGAAGAAACCATAGAGAGCACGGAAGTTTTCTCCGGCAAGCTGGTCAGGCTCCGCGTCGACCGGGTGAGGCTGCCAAACGGAAACGAGGCCACGCGGGAGATTGTAGTGCACCGTGGGGCGATTTGCGCGGTACCGCTCATTGACCATGAGAACATCGTAATGGTGCGACAGTTCAGACAGGCGGCGGGGGAAACCCTGCTGGAGCTCGCCGGCGGGAACGCTGGAGCCCGGCGAGGACCAGTTCGCCTGCGTCGCCAGGGAGTTAAGAGAGGAAACCGGATATCACTCCAACAAGCTGACGCCGATGTTCAGGTCGTACCTCGCGCCCGGCTATTCGAGCGAGATGTTGTATACGTTTCTTGCGGAAGATCTGGAAAAGACCCACACCGACCTGGACCCCGACGAGTTCGTGGAAGTGGTCCAGGTCCCGATGCGAGAGGCTGTGGAAAAGATTCTCAGCGGTGAGATCAAGGATGCAAAGACCATTTGTGGAGTTATGATGGCCCAGCACACGCTGGCGGCCCGGGAATAGCTGAAGGCAGGTGCTGGGTATTGGGTGTTGGGTGATGGGAAGGGACATCCCTCCCTTCGCCATCACCTATGACCTATCACCCAAAACCTCTGGTGTTGGCTGTTGGGTGTTGGGAAGGGACCGCGGTCCCTTCCATCATCCACAACTCATAACCCAGCACCCCTAAAGCGGCGCAGCCGCAACCAAGAAGGCCATCGCCGGAAAATCAATACGGCCTTTTCGTAATTCGGAAGGTCGGTGGTTTCTTCTTACGTATCTTACAACTGAAATCCGAGGTGACATATCAAAATTCAGATTACAACTTGTATAGGATTTCAGTTGTAAGATACTAATAATAGATCGGAGGGCGAGGGATGGCAAGATATATCGAGGAACTGGTCAGCCAGCAGGTGCGCAGGTCCGAGCTGGCAAGGCGAAAAGAAATCGAGTCCGGGCAGCCGTGCGACAACTCGGTGGTCACGATATCGCGGCGGATGGGAAGCGGGGCGCGGATCATAGCGGGCAAGTTAGCCCGCGACCTCGGCTGGAGCCTTTGGGACAGGGAACTGCTGGATGCGATTGCCGCGGATGCCGATGTCTCGCGCAAGGTAGTTGAAGCATTCGACGAGAAGACCATTTCAGAGATCGAGCTTTTCGCGCGGGGCGCGCTCGGGGATTACGACATGGCGGGCTTCCTCTACCCGCTGCACCTTGCTCGGGCTTTGGGGGCGATCGACAAGCTGGGCAATGCGATCATCCTCGGTCGGGGCGCGAACTTCATTTTGCGACACACGCTGAACGTTCGCATCGATGCTTGCGATGAGCGCCGCATCCAGAACATGATGGGCTACGAAAGCTACACCCGCGAGCAAGCCGAGGCGAAGATTCACGAGTCGGATAGAGAGCGCGAGCATTTCATCGACAAGGTTTTCGGCAGAGAGCGGGCTATGTTGTTTCATTATGATCTCACGATCTGGATGGACGATTTCACCCCCGACGACGCAGTCGAGATCATCAAGACCGCGATCAAGGCCAGGTGCCGGAGATAGCTGAGAGCGGAGAGCAGAGGGCCGGGAGTGCAGCTTTTCACTGGTGAAACTGCTCCGCCCGCTGGGGCTCGCTTCACCGGCTCCCTTGATCGGGCGAACACTCTAATCTCATCAGCATTCGGCATCCCGATGTCTTCAAAGACGTTGCCGCATGACTCCTAAGAAAGCTGTCCGCTTTAGACGAGAGAGTCGCGTATTGGAACGCGACATTTTCCTAAGCGATATGAGAGGGCAACCCCAGGGGCAAGGTGATCCCGCACTATGAAGAGTGACGCCCTCCACGCCGTGGACCGCTGCTGGCGTGAAGTCTGACCGCCGTCGGCGTGAGAAACAACGGGATGTTGCCGACCGGGTTCGTGATCGTAAACAGAGCTATGAATGCAGTAACGAAAGTCATCGGAATGGTTGTCAGTCGTCAGTCACGAAAGTCGTCAGTCGTTAGTCGGGATGCGCCAGCGGCAGCTTAACTCCGAAAGCTTGTTCGGTTGCTTCGGGAAACCCTTTTTCCCGAAACGGGCCAGCGACCTCGTTGGCGGATTCGGAAATCGCCAGCCAGCGGAGAGTATGACCGTGGCTAGAGGATCCCCTTCCAACCCCTAACCTCTAACTTCTAACTTCTAGAAGGGAATCCCTTCTCGCGCGGCTGCTCGTGGCGAGCGGCATTCAGCAGACCTGGTCAGACGTTCAATTCTCAATGCGCCGGGATCCCTTCACTTCTATCACTGCCAGGCGTCATTCCAGCCGCATAGGTGACTTTCGACTTTCGACTCTTGACTTTTGACCTCCCTTTAATTGACCATCATCCCCGAAGCTGTTACAATCTCAATGCATCGGATGAAAGGACGTGAAATGATAGATCAACTACGCGCGCTTTACGAGGTTCAGACGCTGGATGTAAAGATGGCGGATATTCACACGAAACTCGCGGCCCAAAAGGGGGCCAGGTTGCTGGAACAGAAGCTCACCCTGGCGAAATCCGAACGGGACGCAGCGGAAAAGGCGCTCTCCGATCTGGAAATCGACCTCAAGGACAGCGAACTCAGACTCAAGTCCGTCGATGAGAAGCGCAATACCTTCGAGAAGCGCCTCTATGGTGGATCGATCAACAACCCCAAGGAACTCGGAGCAATCGAGAGAGAGATAGGGATGCTCAAGGACCAGCAGGGCAAGCTCGACGGACGCACGCTGGAGCTATACGACCTGGTGGACGAAGCTCGAAAGGAGGCCCAGGCCGCTCGCAAGCTTGCCGAGGAGATCGAAAAGAAGTTCCATGACACCGTGGCGGCCGAGGCTGCCGATAAGACCCGCATGGAAGCGGAACTGGTAAGCCTGACGGATCAGCGCGAACGCGCGGCGGCCAGTGTCACGGACAAGTCTCTGCTGTCGCGTTATGAGTCGGTGCGAAAAAAGGCCGGTGGCATCGGCATCGCGCTGGCGGCCGAGGGCAGGTGCGGCGGGTGCCACGTCGGCCTCACATCATTCACCGTCCGCAAACTCTATGAGGGTAAGGAGCGCCTCGAGTGCGAGAACTGCGGCCGCATCCTCCTGCTGGTAACCGAATGAAACACGTAACACTCTTCACCGATGGCGCGTCCAAAGGCAACCCGGGAGAAGCGGGAATCGGCGTGGTCATCACATCCGATGACGGGAGGCCGCTTCGAGAGATCGGCGAGCACATCGGAGTAACCACCAACAACGTTGCCGAATACGCCGCCTTGATCCGGGGTCTGAAGGAGGCGCTCGACCTGGGCGCCGACGCAATCGAGATCAGCACCGACAGCGAACTCCTGGCCCGGCAAATCGCCGGAGTCTACAAGGTCAAGTCCGATCGGCTCAAGCCGCTGCACGAAGAAGCAATCCAGCTCCTGCGCAACTTCAGAAGCGTGAGCATTTCCCACGTTATGAGGGAGTTCAACAGCCGTGCCGACGAACTCGCCAACCTCGGGGTGAAGAAGCAACGGAAAGCAGAGAGCAGAAAGCGGAAAGCAGCCCAGAGCAGAGAGCAGAGAGCGGCTCGCGGGGCCGAGGGGAAGGCAGAGCGCGGAGAGCAGAGGGCAGAGAAGGGACCCGATGGGAGGGCAGCTTCCGAGGTCGAAGGCGATTTCATTTGCGGGGAGCCGCCGGAAAGCCCAAAGCCGGTCCAGAAGGAACTGGGATTGTAACGCGATGCGCGGCGGACCGGAATCTAATCGCGAAAACGCGAAATGGGGAAAGCGCGAAAAGAGATTTTGCGTTGTATCGGGAAACCCCTTTCCCGATGCAACGGAAAGGCATGCTCCGTCTCCATCTATAGCATAGGCGCCATGCGTGCAGCGGGAACTCGAAGGCGCCAACTCAAGACAGGGACTCTACTTGTCGTTCCCGCCGCATAGGGGTGGCTGGGGCCCCCCCAGCCCCTAGTTCCTAGTCCACCCCGTCCACGGGAGGAACTCTCATCTCTATGAGCCTGGTTGCCACGGACGTCAGCGATTGAGAAAGGTCGCTGTAGGTCGCGGGCACATTGCCGCCCTTGAGGAGTTTGGAATCCTTCCGCAGAAACCCGCCGATCTTGAGGAAAGTCATCGGATTTGCGAAGCGCGCCGCCGGTGGGGTCAGGGTCAATTCCTTCTTGCCCGCCACCACAGGCTGCTCGCTTTGCTGCATGAACTGCACGAAACTCGCCAGCACAGCGGCGAGTTCATACCGAGTCACCGGCTGATCTCCCCGAAACGTGCCATCAGGATAGCCCTTGACAATTCCGTCGCCGGCCAGCATCCGCACGTATTCCGCCGCCCAGTGGTCTTTAGGCACATCCTTGAAATCGGCCGCATGCAATGCCGAAGGGCTAAGCACGATCAACAACAGCAGAATTCCAACAGCTCTCACGTATCTCTCCTCGACCGGGCGCTCCGGCGCGCTGTCAATTCCCAACGAGGTCGCTGGCCGTTTCGGGAAAAGGGTTTCCCGAAACAACGGGGCCGGTTGCCTGGGTGGTGGCATCCGGGTGCTCCCGCCATTGTCAATTATCAATTGTCAATTATTCGAATCCCGTCTCGATGAACTTGTCTCGTATGGAATCGAGTCTGCTCGAGGGCGCGTCCGCATCCGAGCGCCACACACGAAAGCGGGTCCTCCGCCACGTGAATGGGAATTCCTGTCTCCTTGGCAAGCAGCTTGTCCAGCCCGCGCAGCAGCGCCATGCCGCCGGTAAGCATCATCCCGCGCTCGATGATATCGGAACTCAGTTCCGGGGGAGTGTTTTCCAACACCGACTTCACCCGATCGATAATCGAGCCGATCGGCTCCGAGAGCGCTTCGCGAATCTCCTCCGAGGTGACTTCGACAGTCTTAGGCAGACCCGCTATGAGGTCCCTGCCCCTTACTTCCAGCGCAAGCTCGGTCTCCAACGGAAACGCGCTGCCGATCTTGACCTTGATTTCCTCGGCCGTGCGGTCGCCGATCATGAGGTTGTAGCGGCTCTTGACGTGCCTCTGAATTACCTCGTCGAGTTTGTTTCCGCCCACGCGAATCGACTTCGAGATAACGATACCATTAAGAGATATGACCGCGATGTCGGTCGTTCCGCCGCCAATGTCGACGATCATGTTCCCCCCCGGCATCGCGATAGGAAGCCCCGCCCCGATGGCGGCGGCCCAGGGCTCCTCTACCGGATAAGCCTGCTTCGCGCCGGCGCTCCTGGCGGCCTGCACCACCGCGCGTTTCTCCACGGGTGTGATCTTCGAGGGCACGGCCACGATCACCGTGGGCTTGAGGACTCTCTTCTTGCCGCCGCACACCTTCGCGATCAGGTACTCGAGCATCTGCTCGGTGGTGGAGTAGTCGGCGATTACGCCGTCGCACATCGGCCGGATAGCCACGATGTTGCCCGGGGTACGGCCGATCATGAGGCGTGCTTCCTCGCCGACCGCCACCAGCTTCTGGTTGGAGACGTTAAGTGCCACCACGGACGGCTCCCGCAGCACTATCCCCTTGCCTTTGAGGAAGACAAGTATATTCGCCGTTCCAAGGTCGATGCCTAGTTCAGGCACCAGATTAAACACAGACTGCTTCCCTTTCTTGCTCGCCCGCGGGTACGGTTTCGATCCCCGCGCCCAGGCCCTTGAGCTTTTCGACCATATCTTCGTAGCCGCGTTCGATATGAGCCACACCGCTAATCTCGGTCTGACCCTCGGCGACAAGGGCGGCGCAAATCAGGGCGGCTCCCGCCCGGAGGTCGGATGCCATTACAGGCGCCCCGGTAAGTCTGTGAACGCCGTTTATAACGGCGCTCCTGCCCTCCTGCCTGATGTCCGCGCCCATTCTGGCCAGTTCGTTGACATACTTAAAACGTCTCTCATATACGTTTTCGGTAATGATAGAGGTTCCTTGCGCGATCGAGAGCATTGCCGCGAACGGCTGCTGCAAATCGGTCGGAAACCCCGGGTGAGGCATAGTCATGATGTCCGTGGGCATCGGCCGCGCGTTCCAACGTACCCGCATCGAGTTCACGCCGATATCGACAATTGCTCCCACTTCGCGCAGCTTCATCATGAAAGGTTCGACATGGTCGTGCCGGACATTGTGTATGCGGACATCCCCCATCGTAATGACCGACGCCACGGCAAACGTGCCGGCTTCCATTCTGTCGGGCGGGACCTCGAAGTCGACTCCACGAAGCTCCTTGACCCCAACGACGGTGACGGTGCTGGTTCCCGCGCCTTCCACCCTCGCCCCCATCTTCCGCAAAAACGCGGATAATTCCACTATCTCCGGCTCCGAGGCCGCGTTGTGAATGGTGGTGATACCGTCCGCGAGAGAAGCAGCGGTCATGATGTGTTGAGTTGCCCCCGCGCTCGGGAAGTTCAGGTAGACCGGAGCGCCCTTCATCTGACCGCACTCGGCTTCCACGAAACCGTGGTCGATATTAACATAGGCGCCAAGCGCCTGGATACCCTTTACATGAAAATTGATCGGCCTGGCGCCGATATCGCAGCCGCCAGGCATCGCCACTTTGGCATACCCTTTCCTAGCCAGAACAGGGCCAATTACACAGAAAGAGGCCCGCATTCTCTTCACCAGTTCATAGGGGGCCTCCGTGGCTGTTATCTCAGTAGCATCTATTCGGACAACGCCTCGTGAGACTTCCTCGCAGATTACCCCGAGGGACCTCAGAGTCTCCATCATCGTTCGGACATCCCCGATCGATGGCACACCGCGAAGAACGGTTTCGCCTTTTCCAAGGAGCGCGGCTGCCATAATAGCGAGCGCGCCGTTTTTGCTCCCGCTCGACGCAACCGTTCCGCTGAGTCTCGCGCCGCCGGTCAACAAGAGCTTATCCAAAGTCAAAGACCTCCTGTCGGAAACTTTCGCCCTGGTTGGATTGCCGACCAGCACATCATTTCGCCTACAACAGGCTAACTGACTCTTGATTTGAGAGTCCGGCTCAAGTATACCGGATGATCCGCCGCGTGTCAACTTTCACTCCACACGTAAGAACTCAATCTTCATGTACCCATACGCAGCAGGGCAGCAACCAAAAGAAGGGTTATAGGGTTTTAGGGTCCTATCGACCCTACAAATTGTATTAACGCACTCGAAAGGCACAAAGTTACAAGAAAGCAGACTTAGGCGCGTGGGATATCCCTTCCCCTATAACCCTACTAACCCTAAAACCCTTGAAAATTCCCTGGCCTATGAGCTTGGGTTTTACTCGCATCTCTTGCCGGACCGGCTGAACCGGTTCGTCCGTAAGCGAGCACCTTGTCCATAGGCCAGGGACGTCTACTACCTTACATATAATTTTTACCCTCGCGAGTTCGCCTGCAAACGAACGGGATGTTGAGTGTTCACAGTTGACAGTTGACGGTTGTCGGTTGACCGATCTGTTCGACCCGCTGTGTGGTCTCCTGGCATAGCATGATGTCCACGGGGGTACAAGAAGGCGGGCGGTGCGGCCATCCGCCACTCTTAGGGTTGATAGGGGGGCTGCCTTGTTCTCTTGTAACCTCGTAACCTTGTGACCTTGTAACCTTGTAACCTTGAGACGGAGGCATGCACGATGCACGATAAGATAAGAAAAGCCGACGACGAGTGGCGCGCCGAACTGCCGGCCGACGTGTACGAGATTACGCGTTGTCAGGGCACGGAACCGCCGTTCACGGGCAAATATTGGGACGAGCACCGCAAGGGAATCTATCGTTGCGTCTGCTGCGGGCTGCCGCTGTTCGATTCCGAGACCAAGTTCGACTCCGGCACCGGGTGGCCCAGCTTCTACGCTCCCGCGGATGAGGAAAACGTCGCAACTCAAGAAGACCTCAGCGGGGGGAGGGTCAGGACCAAAGTGCGCTGCGACCGATGCGACGCCCACCTCGGCCACGTTTTCGAGGATGGCCCGGAGCCGACGGGCTTGAGATACTGCATCGACTCGGCTTCCCTGACATTCGAACCGAAGGCAATTGATAATGGATAATTCCCCGTCCCAAGACCAGCCCGTTTCGGGAAAGGGGTTTCCCGAAACAACGGAACCGACCCCCCGTGTTTCGGGAATCTTGTTCCCGAAACTGGGGAGTTTCTTAGA
>CAWGNL010000088.1:0-27007 GCA_963823885.1 uncultured bacterium | reverse complement strand
TCAGTCTTCCTAGTTTTTTTGGGGTGCGGAGAAAAATCAGCAAAAAAGATAGAAGGATTTTGCTTCAGTTGTCTAAGTGGGATATATGGACGAGCGAACCCGCGAGGAACTGATAGCGCAAAACAGAGCGTTGTGTGCAGAGAATACAGATCTCAAGAGGCAGTTGGTTGATTTGTCTGCTGAGATCGAGATGCTGCGAGATAAGCTTTCTGGCGGTGGTGGGGGTAGCAGTGCTGCTCCATTCGTCAAGCCGAGTCGCCAGCAGCGCCGTGCGGCGGAGCGTGCCGAGCGCAAGAAGCGTAAGCAGTCTTTTGCGCGCAGGCGCGATGTGGCGACTGAGGAAGTATTCCACGCTGTAGAGCATTGTCCTGATTGCGGCAAGAAGCTCTCTGGAGGTTATGAGCAGAGCCGCCACCAGGTATTAGAGATACCGCGTGCGCCCGTGAGGATAATCGATCACGTGATCATCGCTCGCAGATGCGGCTACTGCGGTAAGGTTCACGTTCCAAAGCTTGCGATATCCGACGGTGTGGTGGGGAAAATGCGGCTTGGCGTAGGGCTAATGAGTCTAATCACAACGCTCTCAGTTGCCAAGCGGATGCCTCAGCGTGCGATTCAGAAGCTCTTGGAAGGGCTTTACGGCCTGCATATATCGATTGGCGAGATAAACGAGGTGCTTCACCGGGTTTGCGAATGGGCGAAGCCGACTGTTCTCGGGATTTTGGGAAAGATTCGGGGAAGCCCCGATGCGAACGCGGACGAAACCGGTTGGCGTGAGGACGGAATTAATGGCTATTTGTGGAGCGTGTCGACGGGAGCAGAGCGGTTCTACTACTTCCATCGCCGCCGCGAGGGTCGCATCATCCGGCACATCTTGGGCGGTAAGTTCGAGGGCGTGCTTGGCTGCGACTTCTACGCCGGCTATGATTGGTATTTGGGTCCCAAGCAGCGCTGCTGGGTACATCTATTTCGCCTCATAGACAAGGTTGTGCAAACGCATCCGAGTGTGAAAGTGTGGGCTGACAAGGTACACGATATTTATAAGGCGGCCAAGAAAGCTAGTCGGCGTGAGGCCAACAGGTCGACTCGTGTGCTTTTGCGGGAGGCACTGCAAGAGAAGTTGCTGCCCATTGCCGAGCCTTATCTAAAGGATAAGAATGCGCCCGAGCACAGGCCGGCGAAATTGATATGCCGGTATTTGCCGGAGCTATTCACATTCGTTGAGCATCCCAACGTTGCGTCCAGCAACAACGCGGCGGAGCGGGCTATAAGGCCAGCGGTGATATCGCGCAAGATAAGCGGCGGAACTCGCTCAGCAAGAGGCAGCCAAACAAAGACCAGACTGATGAGTGTCTTTGCTACCTGGAAACTCCAGGGTAAGGAGTCGATTGCGGCTTGCGCAGATATGATAGTCGCGGCAAACACGCCGGTCGCAACCTGCCCTCAGTAAGTCATACCAGGAAGAGTGAGCACTTACCTTCGACATCGACGCTTGCCCGGCGTTTCCCGGCTATGGTAATATTACGGATTGGCCTTGCACGATCGGCACTCACGGTCTCAATACGGAAACAAACAATAATTTCGCCAATAACGGCGCGGTTCCAAGCGCACCGAACGTTGCGTTCATGCAGACTGGTAGTCTCGGCACCAGCGCGTCCTTGTACCAGACGATCACCGGGCTTCAGCAAAACGTATACTACGTACTTACGTATTATGAGAACTCGGCGAGTAGTTATCCTGGGTACCGTCGTTGAATGTGACGATCGGGAGCCAGACACTCGTCCCAAACCACGTTGTGAACCCGGTCGGCGCCTATAACACGTACACGAATTCTTACACGTCGGTACAGAGTTGCTTTACGGTGCCCGCGAGCGGCAGTTACGTGCTTTCGTTCAATATGAGCGGCTCTGCTTCCGGTACCGCTCTGCTGCTGGATAATGTCAGCATAGCCCAGGTCACACCTTCTACGAATTTCGTGCTAAACGGCAGCTTCGAGGTGGACACTTGCCAGCCGCCGTATGGCTATGGTTCGATTACGGATTGGCCTTGCACGATCGGCACTTCGGGTCTTAACACGGAAACAATCAATAATTTTGCCAATAACGGGGCAATTCCGGATGGAGTCAACGTTGCGTTCATGCAGACTGGTGGTCTCGGCGGGAGCGCGTCTTTGTACCAGACGATCAACGGGCTTCAGCAAAACGTATACTACTTACTTAGGTATTATGAGAACTCGGCGAGTAGTTATCCTGGGATACCGTCGCTGAATGTGACGATCGGGAGCCAGACACTCGTCGCAAACCACGTTGTGAACCCGGTCGGCGCCTACAACACGTACACGAATCCCTACACATTCGTACAGACTTACTTTACGGTGCCCGCGGACGGCAGTTACGTGCTTTCGTTCAATATGAGCGGCTCTACCTCCGGTAGCGCTCTGCTGCTGGACGATGTGAGCATAACCCAGCCCACACTATTATCTGTTCCCTACAGCGATGAAGTAACCATCGATGGCGACCTCAGCGACTGGTCGGATGCGACGTGGAACTCATTCGACACCGTCTTTAATAAGAACACCTCCGGTATTCCCCTGACCGTTGTCCCCGGTGGGGGATCTCAATGGGCGGTCAAGTGGGGCGCTGGCGGAACCCAGGTCTATGTAGCGGCCATGGTGAATGATTTGGATCACTACTTCACGGACACATTTGTAGACTGGAACACGGCGGACTCGCTCGAGATTTATCTTCACACCACGGGCACTTCGTCATCAGGAACCGGCACGGGAGCCGACTATCTTCAGTATCAGGAGCCGGCTCAGGAATGGTCGATCGGCATAGAGACAGACCAAACCGATCTCTGGGCGACTAACGGTTATCCGGTGTCTTATGGCGCTTATACGCCTGCGTCCAATGAGTTCGTGGCCGTCGGTAAGGTAGTTGGATCGTGGCTTTACTACGAAGCCGCCATGACACCTTATCAGTTTTTCGCCAGCAGGTGGAATCTGTACGGTGGCGGCGCTCAGGAGGCCAGCGTGATATCTCCGTTGTCGGCTGGTGAGCTTATCGGAAACGAAGTATGCACGGTTAGCGCCGAACCGGACTCCGATGGTGATGGTTTCTCCACCTACGTAGGTATGTTGTGCACCGGTCCCGCCGGACCCTGGGCTTCGGACTATACTACGTTTCTCCCCCCCAGATTACTGGTGCGCGTGGGTGTTCAGGGCACTATTACTCTGACCGGCTATACGGGCGTGATGCTCGGCTCGACGGCAACTGTCGTTATCACGGATGCAAACAACTATTCCGAAATCCATAACGTTGTTCTTGATTCGGCAGGTACCTACACGTTCAAGACGAGCTCTGAGCGGCGGTTGCACCGCCACGGCTTCAGCTCCTGGCTATGCGTCGCAGACTCAGCCCGTCACCGTCACAGGCGGTCAGGGCAGCGTCAGCTTCACCCTCACTCCGCTGGGGACACCTCAAGGCGTGACGACTGTTGGAGCGAAGCATAATCCTGTCGGTACCTATGTCAGCCTGACCGGTTCGATCACCGCGGTCTTTCAAGACAGCATCTACGTCGAGGACAGCGGCAGGGTATCGGGTATAAGAGTGGACATGGCCAACCACGGCTTTGTTGCCAGCGATGCCCGGCTGGGATGTCAATGTATCGGGAACACTGCGGCAAGACGCTGCTACAAGTGAGAACTACATACTTGCTACCGCCATTACCGCGACTGGCGTAACCAACGACACGGTCTCGCCTCTGGGCATGACAAACGAGGCAATGGGCGGCGGCAGCGGTGTCGACTCCACGGGTTACGGTCAGGTCGGGGTCTCCGGCGGCGTTGGTTCGAACAACATCGGCCTGCTGGTCCGCACCACCGGTTTGGCGTCCGCCAATGATGCCTTCACATTTACCCTCAGCGACGGCTCGGGTGTGCCCTTGACTGTCTCGGGTGCGGGCGGGCCAGGCATACGTGGGGAATTATGTGGCTCTCACCGGAATAAGCAGCATCGACTCGAATGGGAATCGGGTTCTCAGGCTGCCAGGCAACGCCATCACTCCACCGACGGGCGGCAGCATAATAATCGATTCCGGAAGCTGCTTACTGCACATCGACAAGCGCAACACTCACCCTTTCCGCTACGGACAGTAGCGGAGTGGAGGAAATGTGCTTCAGCAATGACAACACCCACTGGAGCGCGTGGCAAGCTTACGCCACGACCGCGGCCTGGACTCTGACCGCGGGCGACGGCTGGAAGACGGTGTATGCCCGGTTAATGGATAACGCCGGAAACACCACGACCGGAAATATCGAGGCTACAATAATCCTTGACACCACTCCACCGACGGGCGGCAGCGTAACAATCGATTCCGGAGCCGCTTATTGTAATTCGACAAGTGCAACGCTAACCATTTCCGCGGCGGACTCCGGTAGTGGAGTGGGCGAAATGTCATTCAGCAACGACAACATCAACTGGAGTTCGTGGCAAGCCTATGCCACGACCGCGGCTTGGACTCTGACCACGGGCGACGGCACGAAGACGGTATATGCTCGCTTCCAGGACAACGCCGGAAATGCCACGACCGGAAACATCAACGCTACGATAATCATTGACACCACTCCTCCGACGGGCGGCGGCGTAACAATCAATTCCGGAGCTGCTTACTGCGCATCGACAAGTGTGACACTCACCCTTTCCCCCGCGACGGACAGTAGTGGAATGGGGGAAATGCGCTTCAGCAATAACGACTCGACCTGGAGTTCGTGGCAAACCTATGCCACGACCGCGGCTTGGACCCTGAGCACCGGCGACGGCACGAAGACGGTATATGTCCAGTTTCAGGACAAAGCCGGAAACACCACGACCGGGAATATCACGGCCTCAATACTCCTGGACACGACAGCTCCGATAGCCGGGACGTGCACGCCTCCGGCAAGTGTCACTACCTCCACCGTTACCGTGCCCTACAGCGGCGCATCCGACGCTGGCAGCGGGCTCAAGAATGTGGCATTGTGGTACCTTTACGCGACCGCTCCCGGGGGCACTGGAACGTGGACGAACTCGGGTGTGACTTCAACAGGCGGGTCCGGTTCGTTGACGTTCACTCCATCGAGCGGCCCTGGTTGGTACTACTTCGCGCTTGTCGCCCAAGACAACGCCGGAAACACGTCAGCGGCGCCAACAGGCACTGGAGCCGGCCCGACAATCTGCAAGCTGGCGTTTTCTGATGGCTTTGAGACCGACAATCTCACCGCTGGAGGCTGGACAACCACCGGCACATGTGCCGTCCAAGGCACGTATAAGAACTCCGGCTCGTATGCGGCCTCAATGAAGGGCAGCAGCGGCGCGCTGACCAAAGCGTTCAGCACTGTGGGCTATTCGAACATCACAGTGCAATACGCTCGCGAGGCCCGCGGTTCAAGCGGCAGCTTCATCGTCGAGTGGTCTTCCAACGCCGGCGAGCTCTTGGACTACTCTGGAAACCGTTACAGGCAGCAGCTCGAGCTTCACGACGAAGACGTGGAGTTTAGGGACGGGAGCCGGCGGTCTGTCGGGCTTCGAGATTCGTTTCCGGTTAAGCAGCTATCCAAGTACTTTCCTACGCTTATCTGGACGATGTGAAGATCGTCGGAATGTAACAATCAGAGGGTTGATCTTGATTACCCGGCGGCGAATTCGGGCTTGGGTCCCGTGGGGAGCAATCTCTCACGGGACCCGGGCCTGCCGATAGTTGCGATCAAGCGATCCGCGGTTGGGGACCACTCTATCCGCAATGATTCCCGCATATAATGACACGAGAACGAAAGGGGAAAGTAAAATGTTTAAGATCGGTATCAAAACACTTATTGCTGCAACACTGGCGATTGCCACATTGCTTCTGGTGTCTCCTGCTTTTGCTCAGAACCTGGTGGCAAATGGCAGCTTCGAGGACGACGTTTGCCCGGCGTGGCCGGGCTATGGTGCGATTACGGATTGGTCTTGCACGACCGGCACTTACGGCCTTAACACGCTAACAAACAATAATTTTGCCAATAACGGAGCAGTTCCGGATGGAGTCAACGTTGCGTTCATCCAGGTGAACCCGGTCGGCACTTATACCAGCGCCTCTATGTCCCAGACGATCAGCGGGCTTCAGCAAGGCGCAACCTACTTACTTACGTATTATGAGAACTCGGCGAGTATGTATCCTGGGATACCGTCGCTGAATGTGACGATCGGGAGCGCGACGGTCATCGCGGACCACGTTGTGAACCCGGTCGGCGCCTATGAGACGTTCACGAGTCCTTACACGTTCGTGCAGACTTACTTTACGGTGCCTGCGAGCGGCAGTTACGTGCTTTCGTTCAATACGAGCGATTATGCCGACGGCGCTGTGCTGCTGGACAATGTCAGCATAATCCAGGTCCCACCTTCCACGAATTTGGTGCTGAACGGCGACTTCGACATCGACGCTTGCCCGGCGTTTCCCGGCTATGGTAATATTACGGATTGGCCTTGCACGATCGGCACTCACGGTCTCAATACGGAAACAAACAATAATTTTGCCAATAACGGCGCGGTTCCAAGCGCACCGAACGTTGCGTTCATGCAGACTGGTAGTCTCGGCACCAGCGCGTCCTTGTACCAGACGATCAATGGGCTTCAGCAAAACGTATACTACGTACTTACGTATTATGAGAACTCGGCGAGTAGTTATCCTGGGATACCGTCGCTGAATGTGACGATCGGGAGCCAGACACTCGTCCCAAACCACGTTGTGAACCCGGTCGGCGCCTATGAGACGTACAGCGAATTCTTACACGTCGGTACAGAGTTGCTTTACGGTGCCCGCAGACCGGCAGTTACGTGCTTTCGTTCAATATGAGCGGCTCTACCTCCGGTAGCGCTCTGCTGCTGGACGATGTGAGCATAGCCCAGGTCACACCTTCTACGAATTTCGTGCTAAACGGCAGCTTCGAGATGGACACTTGCCCGGCGTGGCCGGGCTACGGTTCGATTACGGACTGGCCTTGCACGGATCGGCACTCACGGTCTCAATACGAAAACAAACAATAATTTTGCCAATAACGGCGCAATTCCGGATGGAGTCAACGTTGCGTTCATCCAGACTGGTAGTCTCGGCGGGAGCGCGTCTTTGTACCAGACGATCAATGGGCTTCAGCAAAACGTATACTACGTACTTACGTATTATGAGAACTCGGCGAGTATGTATCCTGGGATACCGTCGCTGAATGTGACGATCGGGAGCCAGACACTCGTCGCAAATCACGTTGTGAACCCGGTCGGCGCCTATGAGACGTTCACGAGTCCTTACACCTTGGTACAGAGTTACTTTACGGTGCCCGCGAACGGCAGTTACGTGCTTTCGTTCAATATGAGCGGCTCTACTTCCGGTAGCGCTCTGCTGCTGGACGATGTGAGCATAACCCAGCCCACACTATTATCTGTTCCCTACAGCGATGAAGTAACCATCGGCGCCGACCTGGCCGCCATTACCCTGGGCGGCGAAGCGCCCTCGAATTGGTCGGATGCGACCTGGAACTCATTCGACACTCCCTTTAATAAGAACCCGTATGCTGTCTGGGATACCGTGCCCGGTGGAGGGTCCCAATGGGCAGTCAAGTGGGGCGCTGGTGGAACCAAGGTCTATGTCGCGGCCATGGTGAATGATTCGGATCACTACTTCACGGACACATTTGTCGACTGGAACACGGCGGACTCGCTCGAGATTTATCTTCACACCACGGGCACTTCAACATCAGGAACCGGCACGGGAGCCGATTACCTTCAGTATCAGGAGCCGGCTCAGGAGTGGTCGATCGGCATAGAGACGGACCAAACCGATCTCTGGGCGACTAACGGTTATCCGGTAAATTATGGCGCTTACACGCCTACGTCCGATGAGTTCGTGGCCGTCGGTAAGGTAGTTGGATCGTGGCTTTACTACGAAGCCGCCATGACACCTTATCAGTTTTTCGCCAGCAGATGGAATCTGTACGGTAGCGGCGCTGGGCAGGTCAGCGTGATATCTCCGCTGTCGGCTGGCCAGCTTATCGGAAACGAAGTGTGCACGGTCAGTGCCGAACCGGACGCCAATGGTGATGGTTTCTCCACCTACGTAGGTATGTTGTGCACCGGTCCCGCCGGACCCTGGCCTTCGGACTATACTACGTTTTTTACCCAGATTACTGGTGCGCGTGGGTATTCAGGGGACTATCACTCTGACCGGCTATACGGGCGCGATGCTCGGCTCGACGGCGACTGTCGTCATCACAGACGCAAACAACAATTCCGAGACTCATCAGGTTGTTCTTGATGCGTCCGGTACCTATACATTCAAAACCGCTCTCAGCGGATCTTGCACCGCCACGGCTTCAGCTCCCGCCTACAGCTCGCAGACTCAGCCCGTCACCGTCACAAGCGGCCAGGCTGTCGTGAACTTCGTTCTTACACAGCCCACGCCCGTGTCGGTGGCCGTCGCCAAGAAGGAGGCTATCGGCTCGCTGGTGAGCGTGACCGGTTCGGTTAGCGCCATCTTTAGTGACTACGTATACGTTGAAGATACGAATCCGATCTCCGGTGTACAGGTGGATACGACTGATACGCCCGACGTCGGCGCGGTTGTAACGGTGGTTGGAACCCTTGCCAGGAATGCGAGCACCGGAGAGATTTACATCGCTTCGCCCACGGTTACCCCCACCGGCGCAACCGACACGATCCGGCCCTTGGGTATGACAAATAAGGCAATGGGCGGCGGCAGTGGCCTCAATGCCTTGGGCAACGGTCAGATCGGGGTTTCCGGGGGCGTTGGTTTGAACAACATCGGCCTGCTGGTTCGCACTACAGGCCTTCTTTCCTCCACTGGAACTACCATGACCGACGGCTCGGGTGTTACACTTGAAGTATCCGGCGCGGGCTCGGCCTATTACGGAAAGTATGTTATGATCACTGGCGTTGTCAGCCTCGATTCCAGTGGAAACAGAGTCATCCAGGTGGTGAGCGTTAACAGCGTAAACTAGTGCTTAGTTGCATAATTGATTGATAGAATGCTGTAACGGGTGTTAACGGGTGTTTCGGGAATCTTGTTCCCGAAACTAAGTGCGTATCGGGAACAAGATTCCCGATACACCGGCAAGAATACTATTAGCTATTTATGCAAGTAGACACTAGTCTGAGATGCGAAACCTAGCAGTCTACCGAGGGCGACAGTTGCGGTGGCTGGAGCTGTCGCCCTTTTTCAGAGCATAAGGCAAGCACGAGGAGTTCCAAATTGAGACGGGTATCTTTTATTATATTCGCGATGTTCATTCTGGGCATTATTTCCCAATTATCGATGTCCGCCGGTCCGATCTGCCTGGACAACGAGCGATCTCGTTTGCTGCTGGATCGAAATAAGTTCACACTCATCGATATTCAAGACAAAGCTCTCAAGACGAGCTATGTGATCGAGCCTGGCGGCGCGCTGCTGAGCGTGGCGTTCAACAAGCCCGCGTCGGCGTTTTACGAAAGTCCCGCAACGTACACCGTGGACGGTTCCGGGGCGCGCAAGGTACTGGTTTACGACGATAAGGAAAGCCGACTCCAAGACTCTGGAACTACACTACGATGGCTGCCCGGTTGGGGCCAGCGGCGGATATGTGGATGTTGTCGTGTCGATTTCGGCGGTGGCGGGTGTGCCGGCATTCAAGTGGGGTATGCGCCTTTCCAACCACTCCGAGTTCTCGGTGGGAGATTGCCTTTTTCCAACGCTGCAGGGGCTGGGCAGCAAGGCCATGGGGTCCGATGCCAAGGATTATATCGTTATTCCGACGCAGTCGGGGACGCGTCTTAATAAGCCTCGATCCGAGGGCAAGTGCGAGCAGGGCTGTGTCGAATTCCCAGGAGGAGGGGGCCAGGTCCAGATGGTGTGCTATTGTGACGGCCTCGGTCGCGGGTCGCTGTATCTTGCGGCGGACGATGCCGCGCACTATCGCAAGACATTCATCGCGCGCCCGATGTCTTCCAAGAAATCCTTTTCATGGCACATTCAGGTACTATGCCGACGGCGCATCGGCGCATGGTGAGTGGAAGCTGCCGTATACGGTCGATTTCGGGCCTATCGGCGGCGACTGGTACGACGCCGCCAAGACCTACCGCCGAACGCTGCTCGCGCATGGTCTGCTTAAACCGATCAGCCAGCGAAAAGACATCCCGGACTGGTTCAAAGATATCAGCGTGTGGTATCAGGGGCAGGATTACGGTCCGCCTGAGCTGAATATGACCAAGCTCGTCGAGCATCTCCTGAAGATTCGTGAGACCCTCGGCGAGCCGTTCGCATTCCACTGGTATCTCTGGCAGAAGGGCCGAACTCACGATCGATGGTATCCTGATTACTTCCCGGCTGCTCCCGGTTTCAAAGAAGCCATTGCAAAGCTTCGCGACGCGGGCGTACGGACTATGCCGTATATCAACGTGGAGCTCTTCGACACCAACATGCCCATGTGGAAAGATGAAAACGTCGAAAAGTACGCCTCGCGAAACGCCAAAGGCGATCTCAACAAAGTCGTCTGGACCGACACAGGCGCTCAAATGGTGAACATGTGCCCGTCAACCCAGTACTGGCAGGACAAAATGGTCTCGACCATCAAAACTCTGGTGCGGGACTACGGCTGCGACGCGGTCTACCTCGATGAGCTGCACGTCTACGCATACTTTGACTACTCGAAGGACAACGGCCATCCCGACATCGGGGGAAATTACTTCATCGATGCCTACCGAAAGATAATCGATCGCGCCAAGGAAGAGTGCGGCAGGCCTGATCTGGTACTTACAGGCGAGGGCGCAAGTGAAATCTACGCCGACCAGGATCTCCGGTCAGTTGAGCTGGACCGACGTCATGCCCGACTCGCTGCCTCTATTTCAGAGCGTGATGAAGGAGTACACCATCGAGTTCGGTACGTGGATGATGCGGTATGAGTATTACAATATGGACAGCTTCGCGGGCAAGATCGGCCTCCAGCTTGCTCGAGGTAAACAGCTCGGCTGGATCTGCTTCGATCAGTCCGACCTTCTCGATCCCGCGCTGTCGTCTCAGATGAGTTTTCTTAGATCCGCCGCAAAGTGCAGACGAGCCGGCAAGGATTTTCTATTATACGGGGAGTTCCTTCGCCCGCCGGATTTGGCTTCGGCCGGCGCCCATAAAACGGCTTGGTTCCACGGCAGCGACGACAATATCGAGGTCCCCAACATAATGGCTGGAACATACAAGGCGGAAAACGGCGACATCGGGATCGTCCTTGTAAATGTTACCAATGCGCCTGAACATGTGAGCGTTCCCGTAAACGAGAAAGATTGGGGACTGAAGATCGAGGGCGCCTACGATCGGTCTATTTGGCAAGACGACTCCTGGAGCAGTCCCGATGGCATTACGCTGGGCAAGACAATATCGGCAGCCGTGCCCGCGTATTCGCCGATGATAATCCGGCTGCGGGCGAAGTAGCATTACGGATAGCCGTGGCGATAAACGAACTGGCTCTATTGCCTCCGTAACGATTAGGCTCAGTTTACCACTTAGTCGAGTTATGGGCAGGAGGTGTAGGACTGTGAGGAATCAGGAAAATAGTTTCAAAAGACAGTTGACAACTCGGATTAAACATGGCATAATGCAGGTGACTACTCGGCGTTTAGGAGATCGAGTTTTGTTTTTCTTCCTACCCTATACGTATAGGGTAATGCTGGGGCATGTGCGATTCGAGTAAAGGATGAGGTGAAGGATATGAGACTGCGAAAAGGATTCACTCTGATCGAGCTGCTTGTCGTAATCGCAATCATCGCGATTTTGGCGGCTATATTGTTTCCGGTGTTCGTGGCTGCAAAAGGGTGCGCTCAAAGCGCACAGTGCCTGGGCAATTTGAAACAATTATCCCTCGGCCTTCAAATGTACGTTGAAAGCAACAACAGCTATTTTCCCTGCGCTGATTATCCGGTAGCTTATGGGAAAGGGGATACTTGGGGAGCATACTATTTGGGACAGCAAGTTCCCGAGACTGCCCCGATGGTGGCCTACCTCCGCGTATATAGTATTCGCGCTCAACTCGATCCATATATAAAGAGCAGCAATGTGTGGCTTTGTCCATTAGACGCATTGATGCTACAGAACGCCGTTGGAACTCAGGCCAATACCGGGATAAATACAGCAATAGCCATCAACAAGCGGTGGACATCATACCAATATCGCCTGCACGCTCGGTTGCGTCGGATTCCCTGTAGATGCAGTAGACTTTCCTGGGATGATAAACTATCACGAGAGTCAGTTCCCGTCACCCACTAGAACAATCGTATTGAATGAGTATGGGATTGCACACGATAACAGGTGGGAAGTCTTACCGTGGACCGGCCAGTTGGGCTGGTCGCCGTCAGCCAAAATGAATGTTGCGCTTATGGATGGACACGCGTGTGCCCTCACAGTGGACCGTGCATTTATACGCACCTCTTATGCTCAGTGTGAGACTGGATACGACTTCCATTGGTTTAAGAACCAAAGAACTCTGTCGGATTTGTAGACGGAAGAATTGTGACCTGCCACTCTTCACGCAGCAGCCAAAGCGGCCATGCGAGATCAGGCTGATCCGGAACGGCGCGCTTTACGGTGTTTCGGGATTTGAGGAGCGGGCACGGCGTGGTGATAAGGAAGCGCATTTACCGTCCGCTCCGGGAATCCCGAAACGAGGCGACGTAGCGCACAGGGAACACCAGACCGAGGCGAGTCTACGACATACGATGAAATGGAAGAACGTCGACATAGGGCCGGGATATTATTACATCTCGGCGGTTCTATGAGCGCGGGAATCGGATGGACTAGACCTGGAACATTTGATGCTGTAGCGAAAGGCCGCTTCGTTTCGGGATTTCCGAAGCGACTGAGACGTTTGCGCCCTGCCCGAACGATTGTGCTCGCTTCTCAAATCCCGAAACACCGAAATCAACTTCCAGTTCCCAAGAACCTCGCATGATTCAGACTACTGTTTACGACAAGAAGCTGGCAGCTCGAGCTGGACAGTATGCCGCGCAAATTCGGTGTTTCGGGATTTGAGGAGCGGGCACGGCGTGGTGATGAGGAGGCGCATTTACCGTCCGCTCCGGGAATCCCGAAACGAGGCGACGTAGCGCACAGGGAATACCAGACCGAGGCGAGGCTACGACATACGATGAAATGGAAGAACGTCGACATAGGGCCGGGATATTATTACATCTCGGCGGTTCTATGAGCGCGGGAATCGGATGGACTAGACCTGGAACATTTGATGCTGTAGCGAAAGGCCGCTTCGTTTCGGGATTTCCGAAGCGACTGAGACGTTTGCGCCCTGCCCGAACGATTGTGCTCGCTTCTCAAATCCCGAAACACCGACTAGACCTGGAACATTTGATGCTGTAGCGAAAGGCCGCTTCGTTTCGGGATTTGAGGAGCGGGCACGGCGTGGTGATGAGGAAGCGCATTTACCGTCCGCTCCGGAAATCCCGAAACGAGGCGACGTACCGCACAGGGAACACCAGACCGAGGCGAGGCTACGACATACGATGAAATGGAAGAACGTCGACATAGGGCCGGGATATTATTACATCTCGGCGGTTCTATGAGCGCGGGAATCGGATGGACTAGACCTGGAACATTTGATGCTGTAGCGAAAGGCCGCTTCGTTTCGGGATTTCCGCGACCAGTGGCCGCTATTTCGCACCGAGGGAGCCCAAGCTCTGATGGTCCATATCGAGAACATGCTCGGCTTATACGAGCAAAAGCAGCTTCAGCCCACATTCTGCTTCTATCTGCACCCCTGGGAGTTTCACGAGATGCCCCAGGGACCCATTCACTTCGGCGAGGGGTCTGTTATCCCGAACCCATTTTTCGTCAAGAATTGTGGGGAAGTAGCCTTGGCTCAGTTAGACAGGCTCTTGACTGAGCTACAAGACCGGGAATTCCGTTTTCTTTCAGCCCGCGACCTGGCCAAGGAGTATTGAAAAGCTAAATGATATCATTTTACGAGAGGAGCAAACGGTGATTGACCACATTCCATTAAACGAGTTCAAAGATAGGCACAAGGCAGTCCAGTGCAAAGTAAACGAACGAGGGCTGGACGCGCTCTTGATACACAGCAATGAGGCGGATTTCGCAAACGTCCGGTACCTCTCCGACTACTGGCCGATTTTCGAGAGCACGGGCGTCCTGATTCAAGCCGAAGGAGATCCAGTTCTGCTGATCGGCCCCGAGAGTATGGCGTTTGCGCGGGACCATAGCGCAATCCCGGACATCCGGATGGTCCTCTACTACAGAGAGGCCGCCGAGCCCGACTACCCGGACATCGCCGTGGATACGTTCGAGAGTATCTTCGCCTCGGCCAACAATGGCCGTGGGATCAAGAAGCTGGGTATCGCCGGTTCGACCGCCATGCCCGTATCAGTCTATGAGAGAGTGTGCGCAGCCCTGCCCGGAGGTCAGATCATCAAGGCGGATGACATAATGTACAAGATGCGAGCTATCAAAAGCGAAAACGAGATCGCGCTTTTGAAGGCCGCATTCGGCGTTTGTGAGATGGCCCTTGATGAGGTTCTGAAACGCATTAAACCCGGGCATGACGGAACTTCAGGTGGTTGGCATCGCCCAAGAAGCAATGTCAGCGGCATGGCGCCGGTCCAGAAGCTCACCCAACCTATGTCCTGTCCGGCACAAACAGTCGTCACGCGATAGGCCGCCCGTCCCATAGAGTGATACAAAAAGGCGAACTGGTGCAGTTTAGCATAGGCGCCCGCGTTGGAGGATATTCACCGAGCATAGGCCTCCCCATCTGCATGGGCAAGATGGATGCCCAAATGAACGACTTGGTTTCCTTCGGCCTGGAGGCACATCTCAAGACAATGGAATGGATGCATGCGGGAGTGGCAGCCAGCGAGGTAGCCGTCAACTTCTTTGACTACGTGAAGTCGAAGGGATACGGAGACAACCTGCTCTACGGGCCGTGTCACGGCCTCGGGATGATCGAGGTGGAGCGCCCATGGATGGAAACGAGTTCGGAGTATCCACTGCGTGAGAACATGACTTTCCAGGTAGATACATTCCTGGTCTCACCCCATTACGGATTGCGATGGGAGACCGGCGTGCGCGTGACCGCCGGCGGGGTCGAGGAGTTCTCTAACCGCTTCAGGAACATAGTCGAGATTGAGTGTGTGTATAATGATTAAATGGAGGCAAGTTACAATATGTTTCCAAGGATAAGAAGAGGAATGCAGCAATACCAGTCGCTTGATAAGCGGCGGTTGAAACGGTCTCTTTTCGGAAAAAAATACTCCTTTGCCTTGTGATTGCCGGAATGTTGAGCTTACAACGAGGAACTGGCCGTCGCCAAAACCACTGATGTAATGCCTAAGAGGACAACGTTTACCATGTGGCAGCTACCAAGCCAGATAAACAGTATCTTGATGTCTTATGTAATACGGACTGTCAATGGCAAGATAATAGTATTGGATGGTGGACAGTCTCCCGAAACGCCTTACTTGAAGTCGTTTCTTGACCGATTCGGCGGTAACGTGGAAGCGTGGTTCATTTCGCATCCGCACGATGACCATTGCAATGCGCTCAAGGAAATATTGCTTGATCCCGGGGATATAAAGATCAAGAAGATTTATGCATCGCTACCTGATGAAGAGTGGGTCCGGCAGGTACGAGCCGGGTGGCGTGCCGAATAGCTTGGAAACGTTGCAGCAGTTTAATTCGGCGGTTCGCGGCAGTCGTCACAGCGTGACTGAAGTCAAACTTGGAGAAGTTATAGATATTGACGGTGTTCGTGTGGAAATCCTTTCAGTAAAAAACCCGGAAATACATGTAAATGCGATAAATAACTCCAGCGTGGTTTATAGAATGTCCGACAAGCACAAGTCGGTACTTTTCCTTGGTGACTTAGGTGTCGAGGGCGGGGAGAAGCTTCTGCACGGCGAGTATGGAAACAGAATCCATTCAGACTATGTTCAGATGGCTCACCACGGTCAGAACGGTGTAAACGAGGCTTTTTATCAGGCGGTCAATCCGTCATACTGCCTTTGGCCGACACCAAGTTGGCTTTGGAACAATGATATTGGAAAAGGAAAGAACTCCGGCCCTTTTAAGACGCTTGAAGTTCGTGCTTGGATGGATAAACTCCACGTCAAACGCAATTACGTGGCTTTCCGCGGTGTATATCGCATAGATTAAGCGCATTTTGCACAACCTGACTTTCGACCTTCATCTCGCATGGCCTACAATGGCGGAAAATAGCTGAACAGGCAGCCCATATAGTCATCCTCGCCCAGAACTATTCTGCCTTCGGCCGTTGCCAGCATTGCTCCAAAGCGGTAACCGTACCAGCCCTTCTCGACAGTCGCGCAGCACACACCCAAGTCCCGCAGACTGCCCGCGCGCGGTTCGTGCACGAAGAGATGCGACATCCCATCGCGCCCGCCGGCCACCCGAAGATGCGTCCATCACCGAGGCACACCATATGATCGATGCCGCCCAGGGGAACCGGCTTACCCAGGGTGATAACGGTGTTGTCCGCAAGCGAGACTACCGAGATCAGGCCCTCGGTGTCGCCGACGTATATGCGCTCCAGTGACCCATCGTAGACCGCGGCGGATATTCGCGCGTACGGTCCGCGGCCCGGGAAAATTGGCACGTGGGTACCGGTTTCATCGATTTTTTCGGTGAACGGGTTGTAGCAAACCATTTTGCCCACGCTTCCAAATGCGTATACGTAACCCGCGTTGTCCTCCACCAGCGCCTCTCCGAAGAACCCTGCCCCATCCACCGGTCCGAAAACCGTCAATTCAGAGTCCTCCAGTTGGAACCCGAAAAGCACTCCGCCGGGCGATGTCAGCCCGTAGATTGTCTCACCATCGCGGCTCCCGATCAGCACCGCTATTCGCTCCCCGGGCACCGGCGTGGATAGCGTTTCGAACCGTGGCCGGGGCATGCTCCATTCCTGAATGACATCTCCCGGAAGCTTCAGGCCGCTGACCTTGACGATGCGTCCCTCTTGAGCTTCATTGGCCCCCGCGTAGGCGTGCCCAGCTATTACGGCCATCCCACGCACGTCGGTGCAGTCCGGGATCGGGCAAAGCGGAACCGCCGCTTCATGGTAGGAAAGCAGAGCGTATTGGAATAGCCACGACTGCTCGCCCCGGGTCGCTCCGTAGATGACCCCGTTTTCGTGTCCCATGGCGGTGATCGCGGAACACTCTCGCGGGATTGCCCGCATCTGCCCATTGAAGTCGATGTTCCGCACATACAGCGCGCCCTCGCTCACAAACGTTTTATATGCGGAGCCGATCAGTTCCCCGCCTCCAGGCTTCGATGGAACACCTTTATCGCGTACCGGCCATTTGTGATTGCTCAGGTCAATCGGCATTTTGAGTTTCTCCTCGCATTTATCCCCAGAGTCGCAGGCCCGGAAATGAAGTATCGCCCGGATCCGGCAGTTCGCCTTCATTAAAGTGGATATGCACAATGCCTGTCGGAATGCGACCGACGACCGCTCCGATAATGTCTTGTCGCGAGATCCACACCGCGCGGCTGATGTACCACACGTTCTGGTCCAATTCGGGATCATATAGCGGCCCCAAATCCTCCAGTTCGCCGGTCCGGGTGTCGAAGCGATGCAGGTGGGTGATGCTCTCGCCCGACGAGGACATTTCGGTCATTGCGCACAGGTAAAGTTTCCCGTCCGGCCCGAATGCCAGCCCTCCGACATGGCTCGAATTGATCTGGCTGAGTTCGTGTCCGGTCAGCCCCTGGTGCACCGGGCCCAAGTCGGTCAGCTTTCCCTGATAACCCTCGCTCATGTCGGTACATCCACATGTGTGGGAACGAGTTCCAGCACACCCCAATAACTTTCGTTGGGTCAGGACACGGGGTCACATCGTAGGTAATGTTGTGCCATCCCCTCTGGAACGGCGGGTGCGGGACGAACCGATCCAGCTCCTCGAGCCGCCGCGCCTCCGCATCGAATCGCAGCACCCGGCCATAATCATCGCAAGTGTAACCATTGCCATCCGGGTCCACCCAGATAGCCTCCGGATTGACAGCCCCGATGCGCCCGCAGTCGGTGTCCTTCCGAGCGTCGATGTCCCACACGTGAAAGTGATCGAGAGGATAAGTGCAGGAATAGAGCCGGCGGCGATGAGCGTCCAGTGCCAGGCATCGACAGCCCTCTTGAGGGTAAAGAAGCTCCGTGCGAATGATATTATCCTCGATGGTGTCGTATATGGCGAGGGTGGCGCCCGCGAAACTCACGTGTGGATCGTTCCAGTTACCCCACGGATTGTAAACACGATGGCCAATCGGCGGTCCGCTGAGGTGCGTTGCGGCATACATAACCCCGTCGCTATCCACGATCAGCGAATCGTGCACCTTGCACTGTGTTGCCCTCCCGTTGTCGGCGGGCTGCCCGGCGGCCTCTCCCATATCTATGAGCGCCTCGCGGGTTCCGTCAGCCCGGCAGCGCATCACCACCGCCGCGACCCCACCCAAGTGTTCGCAACACGCCCCCACATACGCGCATCCGTCGGGCCCGCCATTGAGCGCCCAAGTGGTATCGTGAACCGGCAACTCGGTGAAATCCACAATTTTGACTTGCATGAATCTTTCTCCGATTACTTGGTTCGGTTCAAAGCCCGCGCTTTCGCCGCGGCCCGAACCACTGGCTACTTAGACGTCATTGTCCGCCGTCCCTTCTCGGAGAATTGCTTTACGGTCCTTATCCCGCATTATTCACGAGTTGACGGGCTAGCCTTTTGGTTCAAGCACCCACGTGCTCCCTCTCCCGGACGGGCGAGGGGAGCACAAAGTGCTGGGCAAACACGCGCTACATGAATAATGCGAGCTAGTGCTTAGTTGCATAATTGATTGATAGAATGCTGTAACGGGTGTTTCGGGAATCTTGTTCCCGAAACTAAGTGCGTATCGGGAACAAGATTCCCGATACACCGGCAAAGTGCTGGGCAAACACGCGCTACATGAATAATGCGAGCTAGCGGTTCGGTCATTTGGTATTTGAGAAGCAAACGGGAGCGGTGAGCCGGAATACCGTCGCGGCACGGTACACCGCCTTCCATCGGAGGGGGAAACACCTCATGTTCGCGCGGATTTGCAATCCGGCCCGGAATCACCAAGCGCGGGGACTTGCAATCGCCGAAGCAACTGCTCGAATTAATACTTTTTCGGGAATTGTTCCTTACGGGCTGGATTGCAAATCCGCCCGAACCCCGGATCGTCTCATCGGGCGTTTCGCTTTTTCAGCTTCCCGAGAGAAGCGACTCTCTCTCTTCACTCAGTATGGTTGCCACGGCGGTCAACGCACGGTTGTCATTCAACAACCGTCATGCGGGGTAAGCCTGATCTGCCCGGGGCTTTCGGATCCTTCGATTCTTTCACATACAATACGCACGGCGGATCGCCCCATCTCCTCGATCTGTTGTACCATATTGACGAACAGAACTTCCTCCGGAATCAAACTCGGAACAGGTCCATCAAATGCCGCCAATGCGATCTCGTCCAATGGAATTTTCACTCTTCGATCAGAGGCCACAGCAAATGAAATACATTGCTTGAGCACGCGAAAATGCCGATTGGGGGAGTCAGCTTCGAGAAGGCTTCACGCGCGGTAGCCTCCCATGCTTCGCGCCAACCGGCCGTCAGCGGATTTTGCAGTGTAATGACTCTTCCAGCCGGATTAAGTCCGTGATTATATAGCACGGAATTGAAGCCATCTTCTCTTTCGCGCAGCACCGAGGACGGTTCTTGATACCTCAGGAACAGGTTGTTGGTGAAACCGCGGTCCAGCAGAATGCTCATTGCTTCTCGGGCTCCTCCAAAATTGTCACTGACCACATAGTCTGTATCAAGATATTCAGCATATCTATCGACAAGGACTAGAGGGATGCCTGCCTTTTGGAGTTCTCGCAGGACATCGAAGTTCAGCTCTTTGTAGTAAAGCTGCAAAATGACTCCATCCACCTGGCGGGCTATGAAGTTACGTATGTTTCTTCTCTCCACCTCGGGATCAGGCAGATTGACGGCAAAAAGCACCCCAGCGCCGCGTCTCTCGGCCTCGATGTTCACGCCGTTGATCAGTCTTGTATTAAAACCGGATCCTCTGGCGAACCATGTCGTCGTCGCTATCCGCCATGGGAAAGGTGGGAAGGTATGTGGCAAAGCCGATAGTCAGTGGCCCGGAACGTCTGCAATCGGTGACAAAGCTGCCTTTGCCCTGGATTCTGACGACGAGCCCCTCGTGCGCCAATGACGCAATGGCTTCTCTAACGGTTATCGGACTCATACCGGTAATGGCGCGCCATCTCATTCTGAGAAGGCAACAGATCGCCTGTCTTGTAATCTCCAGCGAGTATCATTTGCCTGATAACGGCTGTCAGTTCCGAGTGTTTTCGTTTCTTCATGTTCGCCCCCGGTATGAAGATCGCAACGAGAGTTTGTCTCGCAACCAATCATTGTGCTGCTTATTAACTAACCCTAATATAAGTATAACATGCCACGTATCGGTTGTCAAGGCTATTTTCCGAAAACAGGCTGTTCAGTTCGACTGGTCTTGAAACACCTCGTTTTGCCTGATTACAACATCGAGTTATATAATAAGATTCCGTACGCAACCCCTGAATCAATCCATTACTTCTACCTAAAGGCAGTCAGCAATTTATGGAAGAATCAAAAAGTGGCCAAAAATGCCCTTGACAACCGGCACAGTGCATGGTATACTTCAAGTGGCTTGGGTTACCTAATAACTGCCGGCGGCGATACAGTTGCGAATCAAAAAGGCTATGCCCATGTGTTGCAGCGTGATGAATTCCATAGTTGGGACACATGGGGTTGCTTGTATGATGGGTGGACAATAGATTCTAATTCTAATGCCGTGTTTCTAAGTAATCTCACTTTGTATCAGAAAAGGAGAAAGAAACAGCAATTATTGCTGTTTCGTAGGGAGGTAAATAACAATGAAACGAATAGTATTACTAATGACGCTGGTGTGGGCATTTGCCACGGTGCCGGCGGCCCTTCACGCTCAAGCCATGCCTCCTATGGAGTGCCTGGGGCTTCCAGCAAATGATTGGGTGGATATACAGGATGACGAGATGGCTCTCCTTGGTGGGGCGACGGAAGTCAGTGACCCCGCTGCCTCGGACGGTTACGCCGTGGAGGTGCAGGCGAACGAAGGTTGGACTGCCGACTACACTATTCCGGCAAGCCAGGTGGGAACATGGCACGTTTACGCAAGCATAAGATGCCAGTCCACGGACACCTCGGGCGTGGCGTGCGACCTCGGAATATATAGCGGTGGCACGAGCTACCAGATTATCTACCTTGAGAATGGCGCGGTGGATAACAAATATCACCAGTACGACATGGGGATTCAGCAACTAACTACCAATGACGTCATTTTCGTCGCCGCTCCGGACACTTACGATACGACTGTCTACGTCGATCGGTACTTTTTGATGGCGCCGGCGGCTCCAGGCGCCGTGGCTACCGTCCCTTCTATGTTGACCGGTATTCCATCAAGCGATTGGGTGGACATACTGCCGAAGGATTTCTCTATCTTTGGTGGGCCAACGACAGAGCCATCGTTAATAAGTGACCCTGCCGCCGCGGGCGGTTACACCGTGGAAGTGCCGGCGCAGAGCGATTGGACTCCTCAGTACCCTATTCCGGCGAGTCAGACGGGAGACTATCACTGCTATGCAAGCATAAAGTGCTCTTCCATAGACACCGCGGGCAGGTGCTGTGACGTCGGAGTCGTCGACTCGTGGGGGTGGCAATACACGACTCTCTATATTGAAAATGGCGCGGCCAATGGCCAATATCAGATCTACGACCTTGGAGAACATCAAATAGATACCGCCGGCTACTTTTTTGTTTCCGATCCGTATACCTATGATACGACTGTCTACGTAGATCGATTATTTATGGTGGCTCGTCCCGCGGCCACCCCTCCCGCCGAGTGCGTGGGAATCCCATCAAACGATTGGATAGATATACAGGATTCCGAGATGGGTTGGGGTGGGGCAACAGACGTGCCGGACCCTGCTGCCTCGGACCTTTGGGCGCTGGCAATACCGCCGGAGCTGGACTGGTGTGCTACCTACTGGGTGCCCGCAAGCCTATCAGGAACAACGTGGCACTGCTACGCAAACATAAGGTGCTCTTCGATAGACACCGCGGGCAGGGCCTGTGATCTCTACATATACGACAGTGCCGGGGGTCCGTTTCGCTACCAGACTATCTATCTTCAGAATGGCGCGGCGGATGGCAAGTATCACCAGTACGACATGGGGATTCAAACATTAACCGACACTATCGAGTTTGGCGTGTCCGCTTCGTACACTGACACGAACACGACTGTCTACGTCGATCGGTACTTCTTTATGGTTCCCGCGGCTCCAGGCGCCACGGCGACCACGCCTCCCCAGTGCGCCGGTCTTTCCGCAAGCGATTGGGTAGACATACTGCCCAAGGATTTCTCTTTCTTTGCTGGGCAACCAACAGAGCCATCGTTAGTAACTGACTCCGCTGCCGCGGGCGGTTACGCCGTGGAGGTGCCGGCGCAGAACGATTGGACTCCTCAGTATCCTATTCCGGCAAGTCAGGTGGGAACGTGGCATTGCTATGCAAGCATAAAATGCAACTCCATAGACGCCTCGGGCAGAACGTGCGATGTCGGCATATCCGCCAACCCGGGAACCTACACCACTCTCTATATTGAGAATGGCGCGGCCAATGGCCTGTATCAGGCTTACGACCTCGGGATTCAACAACTAACTACCACCAGCTACTTCTGGTTCTCCGATCCGCTCACATACGACACCACTGACTACGTCGATCGATTCTACCTGGTGGACCTGGCGCAGGAAAGCAGTTTGTCCAGCTTATCCAGCGTCCCCGATAATCGCGATGTCCAGTTGAACTCGCCGGTGGTTGTGACCACATTACCCAACACTTTCTCTGATAACAGCGTGTACGTCGAATCGCCCAACAGGAGTTCCGCCATACGGTGTGTGTTTAGCTCCGACCAGCCGGACCTTTGGGACAGGGTAACACTGATGGGAACGATGGGTACTGACTCCGCGGGCCAGCGTTATATCAATAACGCCAGCGTGGTGACAGACAGCACCGGGAATGCTATCCGTGTGCTGGGAGCAGGCGCCAAGGCTATCAATCAGGCAAAGCCAAGTATGTATGCCTTCCTGGCGCGTGCCTGGGGTAAGGTGACCTATGTGTCATCGGACGGTAATTTCTACTATATGGACGATGGTTCCCACCTCGCCGACTCCAGCGGAGTGGCTGCCGGACTTCGAGTGGAAATCGACAATTTGAATACTCCGATCACGAACATTCCGGCTGTCGGCCAGTACGCGACGGTGACGGGCGTAGTTTCGAAGGCCGTGGTTCCCAACAGCACTGGGAATAACGTGGTCGTGCCGATTCTGCAAGCTGTCGATACCTCCGCCATGGTGGTTATTATCGAGAGCCAGTTCACATTAAGCAGCGGCGAAGTGATGGTGGTTGACGATCCCTCATCGCCGGACGGTACGATCGCGTTGATATCCGGCAACTACAGTAACTGGGCCGTTCAGTATCCGGTTCCAACCAGTCATGTGGGAACATGGCATTGTTACGCGACCGTGAAGTGCTCTGACCCCAGCGGCGGCGCGCTTCCCAGCTCCGGGCCCGCGTTTACCCTGGGCATTTACGATCCCAGTGTTGGTAACCTGAGCTATCCGGTTTCCAAGACTATCACACTTCAAAGTGGTGCAAGCGATGGCCTGTACCACACGTATGATCTTGGAAATCAAACGTTGAAGGCGGGCGATATTTTCTGGTTCGCACCCATTGGGACTGGGACCAGTCCGAACGTGTGGGTGGACAGTATCACACTTACAGCCGGTTACTAGTGGATGACGCCCTGGCGTAAGCGGAGGTAAATGATGAAAAGATCGTTGAAGGGTTTTACACTGATCGAGCTGCTCGTAGTTATCGCTATCATCGCGATACTGGCTGCCATACTCTTTCCGGTATTTACGGCGGCCAAGGCTACCGCGCAAAAGGCTGCATGTATCGACAACATGCGCCAGATATGCTCGGCGTGGACAATGTACATCGACGACAGTCAGGGTCTGTGCCCTTCTGTTTACAACTCGTCGGCTTCCCTGAGTTGGATGGAGGAACTAATGCCCTACGTCAACAATTGCGCGGTGTTCGGTTGTCCGGCAAGTACAATAGTGCCCACGTCGGCGGTGCAATTCGAATGCAATGCACAGGTCTATTACTACGGATACCTGTCGTATGGCTGGAACGCAACCTTGTTCAACTACCCAGACACTTTCCCGGTAAAGCAGAGCGATATATATAAGACTACCGGCACAGTGTTTATGACCGACACGGTGGGAACGAACTGGATAAGTCTTGCCGAAGATGTTGGCTCAGGCAAATACTATTACGAAGGAGTTAGTTGGCCTTGGGGGGGATTTAGCTTTACAGGTGCTGGCGGCAAGACCGTCGCCATGCCATCGAATGCTTGTCATATCGCGTTTAGGCACAATGGCTTTGCGAACGTGTGTTTTTGCGATGGACATGTGGGCTCTTTGACAGAAATGGAGCTGACAAAGGTTGAGCCTTCCGGTCGACGGAGAGTGGCTTCCTTAACAACGGTTAACGGCGGATATGAGGGGCAGTGGAGCACTTTTCCGGGTTTGAACATGTCTCCTATTTTCAGGTATCAGCAAGCCTGCAACACTTCTAATGCGGTTTCCCCGATGTTTCGGGGTTTCGGGCTGATCAGGTTCGACGGGCCAGGCTAGGCCACAGCGCATGATATACTTCAGGTATGTGTAGTTAACTAATAACTGTCGCGGGGAGGCGGTCGCGAATGCAAGAACCGTAATGCTCATGTTTTGGAGCGTATATGCTCTGTTGGCATACACGCGGTTGCATGCGAGATCGGAGGATAATATTGATACTAATGCCGTGTTTCTAAGTAATCTCACTTTGTATCAGAAAAGGAGAAAGAAACAGCATTTATTGCTGTTTCGTAGGGAGGTAAATAACAATGAAACGAATAGTATTACTAATGACGCTGGTGTGGGCATTTGCCGTGGTGCCGGCGGCCCTTCATGCTCAAGCCATGCCTCCTATGGAGTGCCTGGGGCTTCCAGCAAATGATTGGGTAGATATACAGGATGACGAGATGGCTCTCCTTGGTGGGGCAACGGAAATCACAGACTCCGCTGCCTCGGACGGTTACGCCGTGGAGGTGCCGGCGAACGCAGGTTGGACTGCCGATTACACTATTCCGGCAAGTCAGGTGGGAACGTGGCACGTCTACGCAAGCATAAGGTGCTCTTCCATAGACACCTCGGGCCTGGCGTGCGATCTCGGCATATTTGATGGGACCACGACCAGCTACCAGATTATCTATCTTGAGAATGGCGCGGTGGATGGGAACTATCACCAGTATGACATGGGGATTCAGCAACTAACTACCAATGACGTCATTTACGTCGCCGCTCCGACTACTACCGACACGACTGTCTACGTCGATCGGTACTTTTTGATGGCGCCGGCGGCTCCAGGCGCCGTGGCTACCGTCCCTTCTATGTTGACCGGTATTCCATCAAGCGATTGGGTGGACATACTGCCGAAGGATTTCTCTATCTTTGGTGGGCCAACGACAGAGCCATCGTTAATAAGTGACCCTGCCGCCGCGGGCGGTTACACCGTGGAAGTGCCGGCGCAGAGCGATTGGACTCCTCAGTACCCTATTCCGGCGAGTCAGACGGGAGACTATCACTGCTATGCAAGCATAAAATGCTCTTCCATAGACACCGCGGGCAGGTGCTGTGACGTCGGAGTAGTCGACTCGTGGGGGATGCAATACACGACTCTCTATATTGAAGATGGCGCGGCCAATGGCCAGTATCAGATCTACGACCTTGGCGAACATCAAATAGATACCGCCGGCTACTTTTTTGTCTCCGATCCGTATACTTATGATACGACTGTCTACGTAGATCGATTCTTTATGGTGGCTCGTCCCGCGGCCACCCCTCCCGCCGAGTGCGTGGGAATCCCATCAAACGATTGGATAGATATACAGGATTCCGAGATGGGTTGGGGTGGGGCAACAGACGTGCCGGACCCTGCTGCCTCGGACCTTTGGGCGCTGGCAATACCGCCGGAAAACGACTGGGTCGCTGTCTGGACGGTTCCCGCAAGTCTAGTAGGAACAACGTGGCACTGCTACGCAAGCATAAGATGCCAGTCCATAGACACCGCGGGCTTCGCGGCTAATGTCCAGATATATGACTCTTCTAATGGGGGTTCTTTCAGCTACCAGACTATCTATCTGCAGAATGGCGCAAACGACGGTCAATATCACCAGTACCGACATGGGGATTCACACACTACCTGACACTACTATGGAGTTTAACGTCTCCCCTAACAACGTTGCTGGCACGACTGTCTACATCGATCGGTACTTCTTGATGGCGCCGGGTGCTCCAGGCGCCACGGCTACCACGCCTCCCAAGGCCGTTGGTCTTTCGCCTAGCGATTGGGTAGACATACTGCCCAAGGATTTCTCTTTCTTTGCTGGGCAACCAACAGAGCCATCGTTAGTAAGTGACTCCGCTGCCGCGGGCGGTTACGCCGTGGAGGTGCCAGCGCAGAACGATTGGACTCCTCAGTATGCTATTCCGGCAAGTGATTACGGAACGTGGCACTGCTATGCAAGCGTAAAATGCATATCCCTAGACACCGCCGGCAGGACGTGCGACGTCGGCATATCCGCCACTCCGGGGACCTACACCACTCTCTATATTCAGAATGGCGCATGCAATGGCCAGTATCAGCAGGTTAACTTCGGGATTCAACAACTAGCTGCCGGCAGCTACTTTTGGTTCTCCGACCCGTTAACTTATGACACGACTGACTT
>CAWGNL010000087.1:0-23677 GCA_963823885.1 uncultured bacterium | reverse complement strand
CAAACCGATGCGGAGGTCAACTCGTCACCGGCAATCGGGATTAACGGCACGGTGGTTGTGGGGTCGTACAGCGGGTTCGCCTACGCATTCCAGGACGCGAATTCCACGGATATCACACCCCCGACGACGCCCGTGGTGATCGATGAGGGCCTAGTCACAGCCAACGCGACGAGCCTGTCGGCATCGTGGAGTTCTTCGGACCCCGAATCGGGAATAGCCGGGTATATGTATGCGGTTGGCGCCTCGCCTGGCGGCGATGACGTTCTTGATTGGACTTCGGCGGGGTCAGCCACCTCGGTCACTTGCGCCGGGCTGAACCTGACTTTGGGGAACACCTACTATTTCTCCGTGAAGGCCCAAAACGGCGCCAGGCTCGTGAGCGCTGTCGGCGTTTCGAGTGGGACCACCGTGATTGGCCCCGGCTCGCAGATGAGCATCGGCCAGGCCAAGTCCATGAGCGATGGGACACTGGTCTACTTGCCGGGCAAAATGGTCACGGCCTCGCTGGACGCGATGTTCTATCTGCAGGAGCCCGACCGCAGCGCCGGCATCAAGGTCCTCGTGAGCGGCGGGTCGATTCCGGCGCAAGGCAGGTCCGTGAGCCTGGTTGGAAGGCTTACGACCGATTCCGGCGAGGCCGCGATAGACGTCGCCAATATCTCGGTCGGCTCATCGACTGTCGCTTGCCGTCCGCTCTCGATCTCCACCCGTGCTCTCGGCGGTGTCGCGCCCGCGCCCGGCAGGGGCAGCGTGGCCGGCGCATTGGGGATCAACAACGTTGGCCTGCTGGTGGTGGTCTGCGGTCACGTCACCGCGCTGGGCAGCGGCTGCTTCTATGTGGATGATGGCTGCCGCATCGCGGACCCATCGGGCGCCACGGGTGTAAAGGTCAGCCTGCTGGATGCGACATCGGGTATCGCGATGCCCGTGGTTGGGGAGTTCCTGCGGGTGACGGGAGTGGCGGCAATCGAGCCGATAGGCACGGCCTACCGGCGCCTAGTCCGCGCGCGGTCGGCTGGGGATATTACGAGGATATTGTAGCCCGCTGCGCTACGCGGCCCATTATGCGGCGGGAACGACAACTCGAAGCAATGCCTGGCATGAATCCTTCGAGTTCCCGCTGCGCGCATGGCGCCCGCGCTGGATATGGAGGCCGAGCGTGCTATCTATCCGGTGGCGGGAACGACAACCTACTATGCGGCGGACTCTCTATGTCAAAGTTTATTTTCAAGCCTTGCCGTGAATCGCTTTCATCTGGAGGTGATAAGCCTCATCATAGGGTGTGCGCTTGGTCAAAACGACATATAGAATCTCAACAAGCTGGTCTGCCACAGCGCGGAGGGCACGGCCGTGTGACTTGCCCTCGGCTTTACGCTTGTCGTATAGCTCTCTTGCCCAGGCTGCTTTGTTTATGGCACCGCCTGCGGCAAGATGGAGGGCTCGCCTGAGACGTGTATTACAGGCTCTCCTGATATGTATTGAGCGGTATTTGCCGCTCTGAGCGGTGACCGGGCTAGTGCCTGTGAAGGCCTTTAGTGTCTTTTAAACCAGCGAAACGAGCCAACTCAGCTCCGATCTCTGAACTCGCTGTTGGACCTGTTACTTTGGCGAAGCCGGGGATAGCGTCTATGAGTTGGTGGTTGGGATGGTCTAGGTAGCTCGTGGCAATTTCCTGCTCAAGTGCGGCAAGCTCCTCAAGGACATTGTGCATCTGTCTGAGGAGCGATTTGACCGCCAAGGGATAGGCCCTGGCAACCTCCGCGCTGGGAGTCATCTGAGGCTCCTCAAGGAGAGCGTGGGCCTTTTGGGCGTGCTTCTGCGCAGTCTTCTCGGAGACACCGCCCTTTTTGCTCAGTATTGAAGCGATCCGGGCTACCGAGAGGGTTCTGGCCTGCTCGCAGGTGGGATACTCCAGGAGGAAACTAATGGCTTCTTGGTTGTCTACTCCACCCAGGATCTTGAGTGCGGCGGGGAAGTATCGCTTCAGATCGGCCGTGAGTTCGTTGTGGATGGCAACCTTGCGGCCTATTAGTTTTTCCCGTGCCCTGGTCAAGACACGAAGTTCGAGGCTTGGTCCATCCAAAGGCGAGAGTGCGTTGAACTTATGCGGATCCGTCCTGACGGCGTCGGCCAGCACGTAGGCATCGAATCCATCGCTCCTAGAGTGGCTCATCCTGTGGCGGTCGCGGAACCTGTCCGTCTGCTTAGGATTGAGAAAGTAAAGGGTGTAGCCGAGCTCACATAGGAAGTCGACTAATAGCGAGTCCTTGGTTTCGATGGCGACTCTTACGTCATCGGGACCAGCATGCCTGGCAATGCGCCGATGGGCGCTCTCAAAGCCATTCTCACCGTGTGCGATGCGGAATGTCTCGAGTTTCTGTCCTGCCTCGTCGAGGATGCAGAAATCGTGTGCTTGATCGGACCAGTCTATACCTGTGTAAACCATTGAACCTTTCTTTCCTGTTGGCGGGTTGACTGTCGTGGATACATCCCTATATTGGTGCTCGAAGCACGACTCTCCATCGGTACTCTCAGTCGCCTGCAAGCGGACAGACCGCCGCTGGTGGTCATAGCCTCTGGGAACGAATGGTCCTGAATGCAGGCTCCGCCAACATATGGCGTTGGTATCCCGCGCCCTAAGGCCGGGACATTACTATTCTCTTTCTATGCCTGGTAGGCGTCCTCCTTCCCGATGGAAGGTGGTAGTCTACCCTTAGCAAGTACCATACGGGCTCCCCGCGCCTTACGCGCGGGACTCTACTATTCTCTTTTTGCTCTCTAGGTAGACGTATGCCTCTCCGATGGAAGGTATTACTCTACCCCTAGAAAATAACATATAGGGAACGACAAGTCGAAGTGATGCCTGGCATGAGTCCTTCGAGTTCCCGCTGCACGCACGGTACCCGCGCCGAATGTGGAGGCGGAGCGTGCGATCTGTCCGGCGGAACGGGTGCCGGTTAACCTCTGGTCTTGAAACGTTCATCTCGTTAACGCTATAACTCACCCCGGACGCTCCTAAGATGCGACATCCACCCCGCGAGCTCGGATTCGAGAAACGCAGCGTCGCTTTCAGCAAGCGAACTGAACAATGCCGCTAGTCTGCCTACGCGTTCGGCCTGCACATCTTGTCGAACCTCCGCCAAGAGAGCGGACGGCGTGGTATTCAACGCCTCCGCCAGTTCGATAATGGTATCCAGCGATGGCGCGCGCCGGCCTGTCTCCAGCCGGGACAAGTACTGTGGAGCAATGTCCACGATCTCCGAGAGCTGTTCCTGCGTCAAGCCGGCGGCCTTGCGAAACTCCTTAATTCGGCGGCCCAGGACCAGGCGGAACTCCTCAGCTTTCCGTTTGTCTGTCATCATTCAAGTCTAGTGCCTGCGGGCCACTAACTCCACAAACTCTGAGGCGCGCTGGGCCACAGGGACTTGACCACACAGATATTATGTGATATATTACGACAGCGGTGAGGTTCAGAGTGATGGGCCGGCTTGTTGTCCGGCGTTACGGCGCGCCGGGCAGGCCGGAAGGCTTTCACGCATGCAATCGGGCTGTGTTAACGTTGCCGGAGCCACACTGTTTCTTGGGCGGCGCCGCCCGCGCGGAGCCGGGTAGGTGAGTAGCCGGGTGAGATCGACCACGCACGCCGGAGGGGAGTGTTCTCGTGCAAGCCGTTCCCAGCCGAACCTGGGCAGCTTGACCTGGTGAGACGAGCTTTCAGCCGAATGTTCCATCAACTGGCAAGAATATACGCAAAAAAGAAGGAATGTGCTGGGAGCCTGGCGTATATTGTGGCTGTGGCAAAGTAAGAAGCACGGGCCACCTCGCAACAGCAAACGGGGAGAAAGTGATGAACGTCGACAACAATCATTCTTTTGGTGGCCTGGCGGGCTTAAACGGCGGGGAGAATTCACCCGATCCGTTCGCACTTGCGGCGGATGCTCAGGCCGTCCTCCGAGCGGTGCGCGGCGCGGAAATTTACCCTGACGAGGACCAACGGCGAGTTCTCATACGATATTTGTCGTCTTTGCTCTGGGTAGATATTTTGGACATTTCCGGTGTTTCGGGAACTTGTTCCCGAAACGAGCAGGCGTACCGTCGAGCAGGGATATCCGGCAAGTGCGGCTAACATGATACCGTGAAATGGAAAAACATCGACATAGGGGCAAGTTACTACTATATAACGGGAACGTTTGTAGAGTGGTTGCCCTTGCTCAACAATGCAACCGTGCGGGATATCGTGTGCGACGAGATTCGCAGGGCGCTGGCCGAGTGCGTTGGGTACGTGTCGGCGTCTGTGCTGATGCCGGATCACGTCCATCTGCTGGTGTACCTGCCAGACGGCGGCCAACTGCACCGGTTTAACCGGTTATGGCGCGGAAGGTCTGCACAGAGGATAATAGCGCACGCCAAGGATATGAACGCGGCGAAGGTCTTGGAGACGATGGCGGGTCACGCCAACGGCAAGGCGCGCTTCGCCGTGTGGAAGGAACAAGCGCGAGCCCTCGCAATCTATAGCGAGGAGAAGCTCTACGCGAAGGTGAACTATATTCATGCCAATCCCGTTCGAAGGGACTGGTCACCCTTCCAGAGCAGTGGCCATTCTCCAGTCCGGTGTTTCGGGAACTTGTTCCCGAAACGAGCAGGCGTACCGTCGAGCAGGGATATCCGGCAAGTGCGGCTAACATGATACCGTGAGATGGAAAAACATCGACATAGGGGCAAGCTACTACTAGATAACGGGAACGTTTGTAGAGTGGTTGCCCTTGCTCAACAATGCAACCGTGCGGGATATCGTGCGCGACGAGATCGCCAGGGCGCTGGCCGAGTGCGGCGGGTACGTGTCGGCGTTTGTGCTGATGCCGGATCACGTTCACCTGCTGGTGTACCTGCCAGACGGCGGTTAACTGCACCGGTTCAACAGGCTATGGCGCGGACGGTCTGCTCAGAGGATAATAGCGCACGCCAAGGATGTGAACGCGGCAAGGGTCTTGGAGACCATGGCGCGTCACGCCAACGGCAAGGCCCGCTTCGCCGTATGGAAAGAGCAGGTGCGAGCCCTTGCAATCTACAGCGAGAAGAAGCTCTACGCGATGGTGAACTATATCCATGCCAATCCCGTTCGAAGGGGACTGGTCACCCTTCCAGAGCAGTGGCCATTCTCCAGTTGGCGTTTTTACGAGTTTGGTGAAAAGGTCGGGCTTGATGTGCGGCCTTTGATCGTCTAAGGCAGGGCAGTTGGTTTCGGGAACA
The DNA here is from genome assembly GCA_963823885.1 of uncultured bacterium. Classification (GTDB taxonomy): domain Bacteria; phylum Armatimonadota; class UBA5829; order UBA5829; family UBA5829; genus CAWGNL01. Next base: position 18,427 of record CAWGNL010000087.1, on the reverse strand, counting down.
AGATTCCCGAAACACCGGACTATAAGCGTGTCGAGCGGCGGGGGATAGGTCAAAAAAGTTCACGCCTGCCCGTAAGTAATCGATGCGGGGATTGGCAATCCCCCGTCACAACCATTCGGATTACAACGTCGTTTCGGTGTTTTCGGTGTTTCGGGAACTTGTTCCCGAAACGGATAAGCACCACCTCCAGCAGGGATATCCGGCAGGTGCGGCTAATATGACGTTGTGAAATGGAAGAACATCGACATAGGGGCAAGCTACTACTAGATAACGGGAACGTTTGTAGAGTGGTTGCCCTTGCTCAACAATGCAACCGTGCGGGATATCGTGCGCGACGAGATTCGCAGGGCGCTGGCCGAGTGCGTTGGGTACGTGTCGGCGTCTGTGCTGATGCCGGATCACGTCCATCTGCTGGTGTTCCTGCCTGACGGCGGTCAACTGCACCGGTTCAACAGGCTATGGCGCGGACGGTCTGCTCAGAGGATAATAGCGCACGCCAAGGATGTGAACGCGGCAAGGGTCTTGGAGACCATGGCGCGTCACGCCAACGGCAAGGCCCGCTTCGCCGTATGGAAAGAGCAGGTGCGAGCCCTTGCAATCTACAGCGAGAAGAAGCTCTACGCGATGGTGAACTATATCCATGCCAATCCCGTTCGAAGGGGACTGGTCACCCTTCCAGAGCAGTGGCCATTCTCCAGTTGGCGTTTTTACGAGTTTGGTGAAAAGGTCGGGCTTGATGTGCGGCCTTTGATCGTCTAAGGCAGGGCAGTTGGTTTCGGGAACAAGATTCCCGAAACACCGGACTATAAGCGTGTCGAGCGGCGGGGGATAGGTCAAAAAAGTTCACGCCGGCCCGTAAGTAATCGATGCGGGGATTGGCAATCCCCCGTCACAACCATTCGGATTACAACGTCGTTTCGGTGTTTTCGGTGTTTCGGGAACTTGTTCCCGAAACGGATAAGCACCACCTCCAGCAGGGATATCCGGCAGGTGCGGCTAATATGACGTTGTGAAATGGAAGAACATCGACATAGGGGCAAGTTACTACTATATAACGGGAACGTTTGTAGAGTGGTTGCCCTTGCTCAACAATGCAACCGTGCGGGATATCGTGTGCGACGAGATTCGCAGGGCGCTGGCCGAGTGCGTTGGGTACGTGTCGGCGTCTGTGCTGATGCCGGATCACGTCCATCTGCTGGTGTTCCTGCCTGACGGCGGCCAACTGCACCGGTTTAACCGGTTATGGCGCGGAAGGTCTGCACAGAGGATAATAGCGCACGCCAAGGATATGAACGCGGCGAAGGTCTTGGAGACGATGGCGGGTCACGCCAACGGCAAGGCGCGCTTCGCCGTATGGAAAGAGCAGGTGCGAGCCCTTGCAATCTACAGCGAGAAGAAGCTCTACGCGATGGTGAACTATATCCATGCCAATCCCGTTCGAAGGGGACTGGTCACCCTTCCAGAGCAGTGGCCATTCTCCAGTTGGCGTTTTTACGAGTTTGGTGAAAAGGTCGGGCTTGATGTGCGGCCTTTGATCCTCTAAGGTGAGGTAGTTCGTTTCGGGAACAAGTTCCCGAAACACCGGAAAAACATCGACATAGGGGCAAGCTACTACTAGATAACGGGAACGTTTGTAGAGTGGTTGCCCTTGCTCAACAATGCAACCGTGCGGGATATCGTGTGCGACGAGATTCGCAGGGCGCTGGCCGAGTGCGTTGGGTACGTGTCGGCGTCTGTGCTGATGCCGGATCACGTCCATCTGCTGGTGTTCCTGCCTGACGGCGGCCAACTGCACCGGTTTAACCGGTTATGGCGCGGAAGGTCTGCACAGAGGATAATAGCGCACGCCAAGGATATGAACGCGGCAAGGGTCTTGGAGACCATGGCGCGTCACGCCAACGGCAAGGCCCGCTTCGCCGTATGGAAAGAGCAGGTGCGAGCCCTTGCAATCTACAGCGAGAAGAAGCTCTACGCGATGGTGAACTATATCCATGCCAATCCCGTTCGAAGGGGGCTGGTCATGCTGCCAGAGGAGTGGTCATTCTCCAGTTGGCGTTTTTACGAGTTTGGTGAAAAGGTCGGGCTTGATGTGCGGCCTTTGATCGTCTAAGGCGGGGCAGTTGGTTTCGGGAACAAGATTCCCGAAACACCGGAACCGTGAAATGGAAAAACATCGACATAGGGGCAAGTTACTACTATATAACGGGAACGTTTGTAGAGTGGTTGCCCTTGCTCAACAATGCAACCGTGCGGGATATCGTGTGCGACGAGATTCGCAGGGCGCTGGCCGAGTGCGTTGGGTACGTGTCGGCGTCTGTGCTGATGCCGGATCACGTCCATCTGCTGGTGTACCTGCCAGACGGCGGTCAACTGCACCGGTTCAACAGGCTATGGCGCGGACGGTCTGCTCAGAGGATAATAGCGCACGCCAAGGATGTGAACGCGGCAAGGGTCTTGGAGACCATGGCGCGTCACGCCAACGGCAAGGCCCGCTTCGCCGTATGGAAAGAGCAGGTGCGAGCCCTTGCAATCTACAGCGAGAAGAAGCTCTACGCGATGGTGAACTATATCCATGCCAATCCCGTTTCGAAGGGGGCTGGTCATGCTGCCAGAGGAGTGGTCATTCTCCAGTTGGCGTTTTTACGAGTTTGGTGAAAAGGTCGGGCTTGATGTGCGGCCTTTGATCGTCTAAGGCGGGGCAGTTGGTTTCGGGAACAAGATTCCCGAAACACCGGACAACTGAAATCCTATACAAGTTGTAATGAACTTTGATATGTCACCTCGGATTTCAGTTGTAAGATACTGAAAAGAAACCACCGACCTTCCGAATTATGGGGAGGCCGTATTGATTTTCCGGCGATGGCCTTCTTGGTTGCGGCTACGCCGCTTTAGGGAGATACCCGGCGGCAAGGGCGCGAACCAGGCTGGGGGCAAGGGTGGCCTTCGTCGCACGCGTTGGTGATGACGTGTTCGGACGCGCCGCGCTCGACAACTTCCGCGATGCCGGAATCGACACTACATTTGGAGGGTGGCGCTCCGTTCGGGCGGATTTGCAATCCTCCATCACAACCGTTCGGATCACAACGTCGTTTTGGGCATCGGAGATGCCCGGATTGTCCTTTACGGGCCGGATTGCAAATCCGCCCGAACAGAGGTTGGCACGGCGACCTTCCCCAGCGTGAACGTCAACTCAAGTCTAATGCACCGTGTCCACCATCTGTTTCCAGATCACGTCGCGGATGATGTCCGCGGCGGCCTGGGCGACCGCGTCCGGGGTTTCGCGCATCAGTTTCGCTTCTTTCGGTGTTTCGGGAACTTGTTCCCGAAACGGATAAGCACCACCTCCAGCAGGGATATCCGGCAGGTGCGGCTAATATGACGTTGTGAAATGGAAGAACATCGACATAGGGGCAAGTTACTACTATATAACGGGAACGTTTGTAGAGTGGTTGCCCTTGCTCAACAATGCAACCGTGCGGGATATCGTGTGCGACGAGATTCGCAGGGCGCTGGCCGAGTGCGTTGGGTACGTGTCGGCGTCTGTGCTGATGCCGGATCACGTCCATCTGCTGGTGTACCTGCCAGACGGCGGTCAACTGCACCGGTTCAACAGGCTATGGCGCGGACGGTCTGCTCAGAGGATAATAGCGCACGCCAAGGATGTGAACGCGGCAAGGGTCTTGGAGACCATGGCGCGTCACGCCAACGGCAAGGCCCGCTTCGCCGTATGGAAAGAGCAGGTGCGAGCCCTTGCAATCTACAGCGAGAAGAAGCTCTACGCGATGGTGAACTATATCCATGCCAATCCCGTTTCGAAGGGGCTGGTCATGCTGCCAGAGGAGTGGTCATTCTCCAGTTGGCGTTTTTACGAGTTTGGTGAAAAGGTCGGGCTTGATGTGCGGCCTTTGATCGTCTAAGGCGGGGCAGTTGGTTTCGGGAACAAGATTCCCGAAACACCGGAAAGGTTGGGCTTGATGTGCAGCCTTTGATCCTCTAAGGTGAGGTAGTTCGTTTCGGGAACAAGTTCCCGAAACACCGGAACACCGGAAAGGTTGGGCTTGATGTGCAGCCTTTGATCCTCTAAGGTGAGGTAGTTCGTTTCGGGAACAAGTTCCCGAAACACCGGAATTATGGGGAGGCCGTATTGATTTTCCGGCGATGGCCTTCTTGGTTGCGGCTACGCCGCTTTAGGGAGATACCCGGCGGCAAGGGCGCGAACCAGGCTGGGGGCAAGGGTGGCCTTCGTCGCACGCGTTGGTGATGACGTGTTCGGACGCGCCGCGCTCGACAACTTCCGCGATGCCGGAATCGACACTACATTTGGAGGGTGGCGCTCCGTTCGGGCGGATTTGCAATCCTCCATCACAACCGTTCGGATCACAACGTCGTTTTGGGCATCGGAGATGCCCGGATTGTCCTTTACGGGCCGGATTGCAAATCCGCCCGAACAGAGGTTGGCACGGCGACCTTCCCCAGCGTGAACGTCAACTCAAGTCTAATGCACCGTGTCCACCATCTGTTTCCAGATCACGTCGCGGATGATGTCCGCGGCGGCCTGGGCGACCGCGTCCGGGGTTTCGCGCATCAGTTTCGCTTCTTCGTCGGTGACCACCATCAACGCCTGGTTGCGCGCGATTACCCCTCCCGTCGGGTCCACGCGAAGCTCGTGTATCTGCAGGTCCGCGTCCAGCATCCCATTTATGGCGTCGGCGGTTGCGTTGGCTCGCTGCTCGGCGGTCTTGCCCTCCATCGCGAGCGGTCTATAGATAACCTTGTCCTCAAGCACCACTTCCGGAATCGCGGCCCCGTCGACGGTTTCGGTTCTCACAACGGCGCAGATCGCTTTTGTGGTCTGGCGGCGGTTGATCGGCACGCCCAGTTGCTCGATGGCCACCTTGGCGGCCTCAATGCGTTCATCGTCGAGGGGGTGGTTCTGCAGGATGCCGTATGTAACCAGTTCGGGCCGTTTCGCCAGCCTCTCGAGGAAAGTGAGCATACCCACCGGGTTATAGCCCGCTTGCTTCATGAAGTAGACTCCGCCGTGGTCCGCGTCGCGCTCAGCCTCCATTCCATAGCCGTTGAGCTTGGCTATCTGGAAAAGCTGCGCGCCGTACATCACGTTCGCCATGTCGCCGGTATTTGCCTTGCCGACTTTTCCGCCCAAAACGGCGGCAAGCAAAACCATCGCCATCTCGTTGTTCATGGCGGCCTGCTTCTTGAGCAGATACACCATGTGGTGATGGGCGGCGTGGGTGATTTCGTGGCCCAGCACCGCCGCAAGCTCCTGGTCCGACTGCACGAAATCCAGCAGGCCCTGATTGACGTAAATGAAACCGCCGGGCAGGCTGAATGCGTTCACGTCCTTGTCTTCGATGATGTGAAACGTGAACGTAAACGGGGTGACTTTCGAGGAGCCGTAGAGGGCCGAGGACCTCCTGCTTGTTGGCGATGGCGGCGATCTTCTGGCCGATGTCGTTGACGTGTTTGAGTTCATCCACGTTCTTGCTGAGCTTGGCCGACTTGGCGGTTTCCTCGGCCGCCTGCTTGCCGATCTTGACCTCGTTGTCTCCAAGTTCCGGATCATTTGATTTGCGGCCAGCGTGGAGATTGGAGCGCCAAGCGCGAGGACGATAACCACCACCAGCAGTATACGGCCAATTCGCGATAGATTCTTCACCGGCATTAGTTCTTGCTCCTCTCCCCATTATAGCACCACAGCCTCTTCGTGGGAAAGGGTCCATGGGAAGGGATTGACGGGTGATAGGTGATGGGTGATGGAAGGGAAGATGCGTCTCCCTTCCATCACCTATCACCTAAAGCTGGCGTAGCCGCAACCAAGAAGGCCATTGCCGGAAAATCAATACGGCCTCCCCATAATTCGGAAGGTCGGTGGTTTCTTCTTACGTATCTCACAACTGAAATCCGAGGTGACATATCAAAGTTCAGGTACACTTGTATAGGATTTCAGTTGTAAGATACTACGCTTTTCCGCAGACTTCGCTGGGGAAAAGTGGCCACCTTACGGTGGCAGTTGACCAAGGCAGGCGGTCGGGTTTTTCGCTTTTCGGTTGTTAAGGGATTTGAACAACACCTGAGTCGGCTCGGGAGAGCTCCCCAGCGTTGCCCTACCCTCCGCCCAGGCAAAGCAAGTATAGCTCATCCGCCATCCCTTAACAACCATAAAGCGGAAAACCCAAAGGCGGTGCGCCGTCGAATCCGCCTTAGCGACAACAAATTGTTTCTAGGAAGGCGCGAAGCGCCTAACACCCCTCCCTTCTCGACCCCTACTTTTGGACGAATAGCGCGGCTGCTAGTTTCATTTGCGAAGGGTAATAGGGTTTCAGGGTTCTCGGAAGAGGGAATTACCCTATCGAACCTACCAGCCCTATTAACCCGCATTATTCATAAAATGTTGCTTCGCGCCGCACCGGGACCGAAGCCTACCTCAGTTTACGAATAATGCGGGTTAACCCTGTTGAATGTGCCGCTAGTTTTCACTGTCGAACGAGCGCTCCAGTACGGAAGAACTTAACGGGGATCGCCCGTGAAGCATTCTGCTTCATCACTATATATGAAAATGAGAGCGTGTGCTCGCGGGTTGCAAACCCGCATTAACTGGGTCCGGCGTTCGGAAACGCTGGACCATCGGAGCCCGGAGCTTCAGCCCGCGCAGGGGTCCCGACTGACGACTGACGACTGTTTTCGAAGGAGACAATACCTATGGCAAAGTTGTCGCTTTACCTGGCTGCCCTTATGTTTGGCAATAGCTTCGGCGCGCCCAGCGCGCCGGCGAGGCCCGCGGCTGAAATTTCGGCTCCTGCCCCTGCCGGCCCGTCGGCACGCTCACCGGAGAGCCAGATGGTCCAGCTCTTAAACGCCGCGCGTCGGATATACGGGCTAAATGCGCTGGCGACGAATCCCGTCCTGGCGCGGGTGGCCCGCGAGCACAGCCAGGAAATGTGCGAGAAGCGTTACTTCAGCCACAGCTCTCCCACCAGCGGGCTTACGACCCCGATGGATAGGTATAAGTCCGCCATCGGATGGCAGCCGACGTGGGCCTATCTTGGCGAAAATCTCTTCTACTGCTCGGTGGTGGACCCGCGGCTTGGGCATCAGTGTCTGATGGCCAGTCCCAAGCATCGAGACAATATACTGAACCCTCGATACGAGCAGGTCGGCGTGGGGGTCTACGTGGCCCCAGACGGCCGGTTTTGGGTAACCGAGCTGTTCCTGGCGCAGATCGACTGAGAGGGTTAAAGGTTCAAGGTTCGAGGTTAAAGGTTGGGAAGGGACCCATCCGCGCGGGCGGATTCGCAATCCGGTCCACAAGGAGCTAAAGGTTTCGAATGTTAAAAGTTAAAGGCTTATCCGTTTGCGGTCGTCCCTGCCCGACCTCTGAACTTTGGCACTTATATACTTGAAAACTGTCAGCTCGGTTGTTTCTGCGGTTGTACAGTCAGAAATGCAGGTGATGTAATGCAAGACAAGGAATTCACGTGCGGTAATATCTGCTGTCCAGGCCGGGTGCAGCTTAGTAAGAGAGAGCAGCAGGGCCAAGCTTTGCGACGCGGCAAAGACCTTCATTTCGAGCCGCCGCTCGATGAAGGCATTCGTGATATTGTTCTCACACTGATAGAGCATGGCGTTGAGACTTTTGAGTCATGCCGAAGGCGGCCCGGGGCATAGTTATCCGTGGCCCACGATTCGTTTCGAGGGATCATCAGCGGAGGGATTGAGAGCACTCTCCGTTGCAATATCCCACGGATTACCGGTTGCCGAGCTTCGCCGCGCGTGGGACGCAAGTGAGGGGTACATACAAGGTCCCTGGTGGGAGATGACATTTAATCCCCCAAAGGATTCCCCGCTATGGGCTGATCGCGATACGGCGGCACGGTACGCGGCTATGAATGATACAGCGCCGTCGAACGCTTAACGCCCTTGTCTATTCAGCTCAGCGCAATCTCTGCAGAGCCTATAGTTGTTTGTGCCTGCGCGCCGCTCATTTGCCGGTATGTCGCGGCCTGGAGGACATGCGCTGTTGTTGTGATGGACGCGCTGATCGGGCGGCTTCAAAACTTCATTAATGGAGTAGAACTCTGTTACTCTCGGCATTAGGTGAGCCTCCTAAGATGTGATGTAGTGAAGCATCCACCGGAGGAACTTGAAATTCCTTCTCGAAACTTAGAAGTTGTCAGTAGATATGTGCTAGCGGTGAGCTTCTGTGGATCGAACTCGCAATCGAGTCCGTTTCCATAAGCCTCGATGACCATGTTTATCATCGCAGTGAAGTAGGATATAGTCTTTTTCTCATTCGATTGTTTGTTCATCGGCGGCGGACATTTCGGCTTGTACCGGCTCTTTAGCTCTTCGTAAAGCGCGGCGGCTTCGTCATAAGTCATCAGGCGTGGTTCGACGTAGCTATTTAAGACCTCTGCACGGTACTTAAGATAATCAAGTATGCGCCGTCCCATTTTGGTGAGGCTGCCATTAGGATCAGCGATATGTTCTGTTCCAAGACCAAGCGATGTATAAGCACGGACTATCTGATCCAAGTCGTGTACCTTTACTTGCTTCTTGTAGGTATAACCGGCCTTCTCGCTTATCGTCCGGATGTTGGCCCAGAAAACTTTTCGCTGCCGGAGGAATTTGGGATTAGGTATCATTCTGTGTCCTCGAACTTGTGCGCAAGCTCCTCTAGAGGCATGCCTACGGCTTCGCAAATGTAGTGAAGTTCGACTAGATCGAGGCGTCTTTCACCGGATTCATATTTACTGACAAAGGATTGGGGTTTATCAACACGTCGTGCGAGATCAAGCTGCGTTAGTCCAGCGTCAAGGCGAATTTGACGTAGCAGGGTTTGGAGGCGTTTCTGTTGAATGGTAAACAAACTCTTCTGCACGGGTATATTATCGGCAGCTATTGACATTCATCCCAAAACGGGATAGCATTGATTGCGTTAGTTGAGTCGGAGGGTCAAGTGCAATTATCTATGTTTCAGCATATACGGGGGCATTCGGTTGAGCCGTTCAGCGTGCAATTACTGAAGTGGATTGGGAACAAGCAGCGGTTCGCGCACGAAATTGCTTCGTATTTTCCAGCGAATTACTGCACCTATTTTGAGCCGTTTTTTGGGCAGCGGGGCGGTTCTGGGAACGCTAGCTCCCAAGCAGGCTATAGGGTCGGATAATTTCAGGCCCCTCATAGAGATATGGCAAGCACTCAAGTCTGACCCTGACCTGCTCAAACGTTGGTATGCCCAGCGGTGGGAACAAGTGACAAACGGTAACAAGGCCGAAGGTTACGAGCGCGTCAAAGCGGCCTATAATTCGTACCCTAACGGGGCTGATTTGCTGTTCCTTTGTCGAAGTTGCTATGGCGGTGTTGTGCGTTTTCGGCAGGCGGACGGATACATGTCAACGCCATGCGGTATACATATGCCGATCACCCCGGCCTCCTTTGCGCATCGAGTAGATGTCTGGCGGCGAAGAACAGCGGGAGCCGATTTTGTGCTCTGTGATTATGAAGAGACTATGGATACCGCGCAGCCGGGGGACATCGTGTACTGCGATCCGCCTTATAACCATAGTCAGAACATTCTTTACGGTGCCCAAACTTTTGATCTTGCACGTTTATGCAACGTGATCGCACGCTGTAAGCGACGCGGCGTGTACGTGGCGCTCAGCATCGACGGAACCAAGAAGTCGGGCAACAAACAATGTGATCTGCCCATTCCTCCCGGACTTTTCGAGCGCGAGGTGCTGATGAATTGCGGTCGTTCCATGCTACGAAGATTTCAAATGGAGGGGCAAACGCTAGAAGGAGAAGTCGTGTCCGATAGGCTCTTACTGACATACTGATGCCGACATCGTAATTCGAGCGGTTAATTAGTGGGATTGCAAATCCCGAGACGGAGCGTTTCGGGCCAGATTGCAAATCCGCCCGAACAGGTGATGGTAGGTGATGGGTGTTGGAAGGGATCTCCCTTCCATCCCCCATCCCCGATCACCCTGTGGTATAATTGCGTGGGATACCACGCAATGCGGACCAGTTTCAAACCCAGCTACCTCATTTATGCGGCGCTCATTGTTTTAATACTGGCATTCTTGCTGATTCCGGGCCCCAGGCAGCAGCCGGTGAAGGCCGGCTTCGCTCCGGCGGCCGCGGCGCCCAAGCCGGATGTTCCCCCGTATCTTGCCGCGCGCTACGAGAGCATCGCCCGCGGCCTCGACATGGCCAGGGTGAAGACCGATATCGACGCGCTGGCCTCGTATTCTTCGAGAGTAGCCGGGTATCCCGGTTCCGGCGCGGCGGCGGATTACGTGGAAAGCAGATTCAAGGCTCTTGGGCTTCGGGGTGTCGGCTCCGAGCGCTTCAACGTGACCATCCCCGTGGACGAAGGCTCGCGCCTTGTCACTTCCGGCAGAGAGTTTCGTCTCCACGCGCTTTGGCCGAACCTGGTGCGCACCTCGGAGCTTCCCCCGGAGGGGCTGGCAGGACCAGTTGATCGATGCGCGCCGAGGCAGGCTCCCCGACTTCGACGGTAAACGCGTCGAAGGCAGCGCCGCGCTGATCGATTTCAACTCCGGCGAAGAGTGGCTCAACGCCCCGAGGCTGGGCGCGAAAGCGGTGATCTTTGTCGAGCCGGATTCCACCACGCCCGGCGAGGCTCAAGACAAGTTCATCTCGATCCCCGTATCGATTCCCCGGTTCTGGATATCCAAAAGCGATGCCGCCAGGCTCAGAGAACTCCTGAACCGGCGGAGCCGGAATGAAATTTTAGCCACGAAAACACGAAAGGGGAGAAAGGGCGAAAAGGGGCTTCAGGGGTCCGTTGTATCGGGAAACCACCTTCCCGATACGCTGACCGCGCAAAGTTTCGGGAAAAGGGTTTCCCGAAACAACCCTCCTGGTACTCCGCCCGCCTTTCGTAATGAAAACGCCAGACTCTTCTGCCGGATGCCCTGGGAGAGACTGCCATCCCGCAACATCGTCGGCTATATTCGCGGTTCGGACCCCGCGCTCGCCAACGAGTGGATCGTGCTGCACGCCTCCTACGATGGCACAAGCGTGGTGCCCGCCCTTGCGCCCAGCGCCGAGGCCACTTGCGGGATCGCCGCTCTGATGGAGCTTGCCCGGCTCGCAAAGAACCCCGCGTTTGCCCCAAAGCGATCGGTCCTCTTCATCGCGACAGCCGCCCATTTCCAGGCGCTTGCGGGGATGCGGGCATTCATCGAGCGGCACATCGACTCCTACGCGGAGCCGGGGCCCATCGAGGACTTTCAGGCCTTTCTCCATCGCCACTTGGCCCGGTATTGCAAAGCATCGGATACCCGATCCGCCGCATTTTCTGGCGTGGGCGGGTCTGGACCTGTCGAGCCACAGCCAGGGAGTGGGTCTCTTCTACAAGGGCTACTTCTACGACCAGCGCGAGGACATCCAGGCCAGGTTTTCGGACTTCGCGCGCAATACGAAGAACAACGCCGAACGCGTCGCCGCTGCCCTGGGATTCTTCGATCAGAGGAAATCAAGATTCGCCGACGGCGTTAACCAGGAGCTTGGCAAGAGTGGCGCAACCTGGCGCCGAGGCAGTTTGCTTTGGACAGCGAGGTGATCACTCTCGCGGGGGGCACGGGCGTATCGTTTTTGACCATCAACGATGCCCGGCGGTTTGTCGATACCCCGCTGGACACCGCCGAGAAGATCGACTTCGGCAACCTCGGCAAGCAGTGCACCATGATCGCCTGCCTGACCGATCACTGGTTTAGAGATGCAAGAGACGACAGCGCCCGCCCCAAGCCCCCCAGCGCTCCTCGTTCCGGGGACGAAGGGAGTTTTCATCGCGAAAACGCGAAAGAGCGAAAGCACGAAGAGGGAAACAACCGCGAAACGCGAGGCAAGCGAGACCAAGACTCCAGGATTGTGCTTCACAGGCATACTTTCGCGTTTTCGCAATTTCGCGCTTTCGCGATTATATCCCTTCCGCCGCCTCGCAAATCAGAAGGCGTGACTTACCTGGGTATCTCTCACGATTGCAATTTCACTCGAATGGCTATGCAGGGCGGGTTCGCAAGACTCAGCGGAAGCGTGGTCGAGTATGACCCGCAAAGGAGCTTCGTTCCCAACACCAAGGTGCGCGACGCTCTAGTGGTCGTGCGCAGCGTGAACAAATCTCTGATGGGCGTGCGGGCGAACATCGTGGACTGGGCGGGGAATGGTTTTTCGATTCCGGGGGTCGCGCCGGTAACCGCGTACGATCACCCGCACCGCACGAGCATCGGGGCTTACAAACTCGATGACCGCACGGGTGAGATCACCTGTGCTCCGGACCAGGGAAGTTACGGTGAGAACTACCCGGTCGAGTTTCCGATAAGGTCCGCCTTCAAGGAAATGCCGATTGTCGTGTTCGATTGCAAGGCGACCTCGGTCTACGATCTTTTCGATCCACTTTCGCTCACAGCCCTGGACTCGATCTCGGTGTACGACGGCGACACGAACGGCGCTCCCTGGCAGGTACGGCGTGGCCGTTGCGGTCCGCGAGCCGGAGAACCCTCGGGTGGAGGACGCGGCGGTGATCTTCACCCAGGACACCCGCCGGTCGGGATCGCTGGAGGCCGGATCGACAAGGCGCCGCAAGCACGTCAGGTTGAAGATCGCGATGCGCTCCGGCCCTTCCGCGGACAGGCTCCTGCTTCTGAACGCGAGCGCCGCGAAGCCGGAGGGCGCCGGCTACGACGTGACCGACGGCGGCACGCTCGACGAGACCGCATACAAAGTAGCTCGCGATATGTGGACACTCGATGAGTTTCGGCTCCGTTCGCTCGCCGAAAAGGGCGTCGTCAACGAGGGCACAAATTCGCTGCACGCATCCACACGCAAGCTGCTGGACCTTCCGGCAAAGCGCGCTCGTCGCACAGCTACTCAGTGTTCGATTCTTACTGCCGGGCCGCGTGGGGCTACGAGGCACGAGCGTATCCCGACGTTACCTCGACCGCGCAGGACGTTGTGAACGGTGTGATATTTTATCTGTTCTTGATGCTGCCGTTTGCGTTCTTCTGCGAGCGCCTCTTCTTCGCCTTTCCCGATCTCTGGAAGCAACTGGCGGCGTTATTCCTGATATTCCTGGCGGTGTTCGGCGTATTCTATTTGGCGCATCCGGCGTTCAAGATTGTCGGCGCCGATTCGCTGATCGTGATGATCGCGTTCATCATGCTGGCGCTGAGCCTGCTGGTGATATCGATCGTGAGCGGCAAGTTCCAGGACCAGCTCAAGCGGATCAATCGGAGCCTCGGCGGGGTGCACAGGGCCGACATCGGACGGATGAGCGCCGCCGCGGCGGCGTTTTCGCTGGGCATATCGAACATGCGCCGCCGCAAGGCCCGAACGATCCTCACCTGCATCACCCTTGTGCTTCTCACATTCACGGTGCTCTCTTTCACATCGATTATCTCGGCGCTGCGCTTCAACAAGGTCCCCGCTCCCACGAGCCCCGGCATGCGCGTTTATAATGGGATCCTGATACGCAACGCCGACTGGTCCTCGATGCAGGAGATAGCTTACCGGCTGCTGAAGGACGAATTCGGCCAGCGAGCCGGCTTGAAAGCTCACCCACTGGCTCCGAGGGCCTGGTATTACGGCTCGGTATCCGGAGGGCAGTCTTCCCTGACCATCTCAAGCGGTGACAAGTCGTATGATATCAAAGCCGCGATGGGAATGACCCCGGACGAGGCCGGGATTCTGTCCATGTATCGAAGCGGCGATATTCTGGCCGGTGACTGGTTCGGCTGCAAGAACGGCAAGCATGTCGTGGGCAGCGTCGACCCTTACTCGATGATTCTGCCGGCCGCCGTCGCGGATAAGCTCGGGATCAGGCCCGGGGATGTCGGCGCGGCCCAAGTCGACTTCGCCGGCGAGAAGTTCAGGGTCGTGGGCATCATCCGCGACAGCCTTCTGAAACGCGTAAAGGACCTGGACAACGAACCGCTGACCCCGGTGGATGTGGTCCAGCGTAAGGCCGGCGGTACTGGGGAATACGTGCACGACGAACCCGATGGCTGTTTTATCATTCCTTACGATACGCTTATCGGTTTGGGCGGCGAACTGAAGTCGATAGCGATCGAGTTCGGCTCGGTCGATGAAGTGCGCTCGCAGCTCGACGCGCTGATGCCGAGGCTGGGTCTGAACATCTACGCGGGCGTCGGCGGCTCGGTTTATCGGTACAGCTCGGTCGGCGGCAGCTCGGGCGTGGGTTTCGGAACGGTTTTCATTCCCGTGCTGATCGCGGCGTTGATCGTGCTCAATACGATGCTCGGCTCGGTGTTCGAGAGGGTCAAGGAGATCGGCGTTTTCAGTTCCATTGGGCTTGCTCCGAACCACATCGCGATGTTGTTTATTGCGGAGTCGATGGTCTATGCGAACCTCGGGGCTGTCGCGGGTTACGTGCTGGGGCAGGGGGCCGGCAAGATCCTTTCCACCGCGCATCTGCTGCCGGGGCTGTACTTGAACTTTTCATCAACATCGGCGGTAACCGCGAGCCTGGTTGTCGTCGGGGTGGTGCTGCTCAGCACGCTGTATCCCGCGCGTAAGGCATCCGAGGTGGCTACCCCCGCGGTCGACAGGATGTGGAAAGCCCCGGAGCCGAATGGGGATAACTGGGATATACTTCTGCCGTTCGCGGTAACGGGCGAGCAAGCGGTGGGAGTCAGCGGCTTTCTGCGGGAATGGCTGGCCGCTTACGAAGATTACTCAGTTGCCGACTTCGTGACCCAGGATATCCGCGCGTCGCGTATCAAGGCCGGCGGCGGTCCCGGCTATCAGATTTCCTGCAAGGTCTGGGTTGCGCCATTCGACCTGGGGGTGAGCCAGACCTTAAGTCTCCGGCTTCTGCCGGCATCCATGGATGGCGTGTATGAGGTCAAAGTTTGTATAACCCGCGAGGGCGGAGACTTGAACAACTGGAAGCGCGTTAACCGGCGATTCATCGATACCCTGCGCAAGCAGTTCCTCATCTGGCGCACCCTGGCCTCCGCCGAACGAGAGAGATATGTGGGGGAAGTCTAAAGTCGAAAGTCGTAAAGTCGAAAGTCAGGGAACTCCTGCCTCGTTACCCGTTACTCGTTACTCAGGACTCGTTACTATCATGGCAAAAGGAACTTCCGCCGTTGCCTGGCAGGGCATAACCATTAGTGCGCCGGATGACTGGTCTCTGGTGGGGGTCAGTGGCGACAAGAAGAAAGGCTACTTCAGGGTGGACGGCCCGCATGTATCGGCGGTTGAGGTGCGGTGGTCGCTGGCGCATGGCAAGGCCCCGGATTTGGCTGCCAAGGCCCGGGAACTCCTGGCGAACCTCGAAAGCGGCTGCCGGAAAAGAAGGCCAGCCGTTTTCGAGCAAGGTCAAAGCCGATAAAGACTTGCCCAATTCCGTGGGTTTTCTGTGGAGGTCCGATCGACTTGGTCAGGGCGGCTCGTCTACTGCGAGAAATGCGACCGGCTGACCGTCGCGCAGGTCGTTTCGGCGCGCGGCGAGAACCTCTCGCAGACCGCGGCGAGCATACTGGCCTCGATTTCCGATCATCGCGAGGACTCCTGGACGCAGTGGGCGCTCTACGGTCTGGAGTTTGCCGTGCCCGAGGGCTACGAGTGGAAAAACAGACGATGATGTCGGGGTATCTTTTGCTCGTATTCAAGTTAAGATGCAAAACTTTAACACTGGAGCGATGGGGCCTTGCTGAGACGCTCCTTTCTCCCAGGAAAGACGTCCGCTCTGGACGAGAGGGACACGTGTTGGAACGCGACATTTCCCTAAGCGATACAAGTGGGCAACCCCCACTGGGGGTCGAGTACGGGATGAAGGAATGGTATCGCAGGGATGCGATACCCGATATCAAGGGCTACCGGGTCGAGATGGTCGAAGAAGAGGTGATGGGCCACGAGGGCTTGCGCCTCGCGGGACACAGCAGCGGAATCAGGCAGGCGCTCAGATTCGCCTGCCGCTCTCTAACACTGCATCCGCACCCGGTATTGCTTTCGGGGTATGTGTGGCACTGCCCCGAGTCCAACCGGCTCTTCAGCGTAAGAGCAACCCACTCACCGGGCGAGGACATCGCCGGGCAGGTGCGGGATCGAATAAGATGCCACCAGAAGGGAAATTAATAATTGATAATTAATAATTGATCGAGTTTCCGCTGCACGCATTGTCACAAAAAATGTGGACGAGGTTGCGCCTCCCCTTCCATCATTATTCATTATTCATTATTAATTATCAATTATAGGACCTATGAAAGACTTTCTTACCAGATACATTCCGCTGACGCGCCGGAAACCTAGGATCGACAAGGCTGCGGCCCTGGCGGTCGTGCCTGTGCGCAACCCGCTGGTGGAATGGGAGTCAAGGACATAGAGATTGTCCTGACGGTCCCGATGCGGGACGACGCGCTGGCGAGGTTTGCCAGGCTGATAATCCGCAACGTGCCCAACACCAGGCAGTTGAGCTTGGACGAGGTCGGCTCGCGGGTCTGGGAGCTTATAGACGGCGAGCGAAACGTCGGCTCGATCGTAGCGCAAGTCTCCACTCTCTACAAGCTCACGCGCAGGGAGGCGGAGGCGTCGGTGACGCTGTTCCTGCAGATGCTTGCAAAGAGGAATCTCATAGGATTAATGGCGGAGGCAGGCAAAAAGACGACCAAACGCGACCGGGTTAAGAAGCGGGGTTGACAGGGGATAACCATTATGGCTATAATGTTCATGTCGGCCATAAGTAGTTTAGTTAGGAATTAGGCGCGAAGGCTTGGCCTTCACCACTGCGGATTAAAGAGGAGCACGCACCGTTTCGGGATTTCCGGAGCGAATACAACGTTTGTGTTGCACATAAACCGTCGTGCTCGCTCCTCAAATCCCGAAACACCGGGCGTGAGCTTCTTGCGAGTTGATAGTCCGGATTCTAACTTCTATTTTCGTAGGAGAGTCCCATGGTAGTCATTTCGTCAAGAGAGGCAAAGGAAAAGTTCGGTGTGCTCATGGACACGGCGCTTAGGGAACCAGTCACTGTCACCAAGCACAGCCGGCCAAGCGTTGTGGTGATTTCCGTGGAACGCTACGCGGAGTTGGAAACCATGGAAGACCAGTATTGGATCGCCAAAGCTAGAGCCGGGGAAGAGAGCGGCTACATTAGCCCCGAGGACAGCGAGGATCTGCTGAAACGGATGTTGAATGCTAAAGATTAGGTTTACTAAAGATTCAGGGGAATTCTTGGACAAAACGGAACCGAAGCATCGAAGGCAGATAACGGCTAAGATCTCGGCCCTGCGAGAGGATCCCAGGCCGAGTGATTCACGACAGCTCAAAGGTGACGACCGGGGGTTCAGGCGGGCCGATACGGGTGAGTACCCGCGTCATCTACCGTGTAGAAGGGGATACGCTGTTTGTGGCGTCCATCGGCAAGCGCAACGACAGCGAGGTATATCGGCGGTTTTCGAAGAAATAAGGACTCCTTCGCGGGAGGAGACAGCCTGCACAGTTCCCGCTGCCCGCGTTGCCACCTTGCAGCGGGAACTCGAAGGACTTGTGCCAGACATGACTTCGAGTTGTCGTTCCCGCCGCACAGTGGAGTGTCCCTTCCCAACCTTCGACCTTTAACCCAAACCCGAGAGCGCCGCTAGCACTCGAATCAAGCTTCTGCTATAATGAAAAGCGTTGATTTCGAGCCCCCAGTGGGGGTTGCCCACTCATATCGCTTACGAAGACACCGCGTTCCAATACGTGGCTTTCTCGTCCAAAGTGGGCAGCTTTCTTAGTAAATACAAGGTGGTAGTCATGCAGGAAAAATCGACCTGGCGAACAAAAGTCGGGCTGGCGGAGATGCTCAAGGGCGGCGTGATTATGGACGTCACCACGGCGGAACAGGCGAAAATCGCCGAGGAGGCCGGGGCGGTTGCTGTTATGGCGCTCGAGCGCGTTCCCGCGGATATACGCAAAGAGGGCGGCGTGGCCCGAATGGCCGACCCGCTCGTCATTATCGAGATTCAAAACTCGGTCACGATCCCGGTCATGGCTAAGGCAAGGATAGGCCATTTCGCCGAGGCGCAGGTCCTGGAAGCATTGGGTGTCGACTACATAGACGAGAGCGAAGTCCTTACTCCCGCGGACGAGTCGTTCCATATCGACAAGCACATGTCAAGGTGCCCTCCCATAACCACGACCTTGTGTTTCTATTGAAACCTTACCAATAACTAATAATGACGCTGGTCTTCTTTTGATTTTTTTTAACACGGCATTTATGCTTTTTTTTAAATTCATAATTATCCTTGCAAACAATTCCTTAAAACCTTTTACATCTTTCACATAAGGGAGGCATTCCAACGCTTGGTCTATGACATGCAACACAAGTAAACGGTATTACAGGAACATACCTATTTCTATTGGGTCTACTTGT
>CAWGNL010000086.1:0-41773 GCA_963823885.1 uncultured bacterium | reverse complement strand
CTGGGACCCCCTCCTGGAGTAACATTACAAAGATAACCATAAATCCTTGGAGTTGGTATGCGGTGAGAGGGATTGAGAGGACCGGGACCACGGACATCTACGTGGCGAACTTGCAAGCTCAAACCAGCGTCAGCCCGAACCTGCTTACGAACTCCGGATTTGAAACCTGCACAACCGGGACGATACCGGACGGTTGGGGAGGCGGCGACTGGGCGCTCGATGAGGACGTTTTTCAGGGAAATTGCGCTCTCTGGAATTCAGACTGGGGTGTTGACAACACCGCAAGTGAGTCCGGAACGAATTCCCTTCGCATCGAGGCGAACCCGAGCTATACGGAACTGCAGGCAGCCTCCCAATGGGTTCCGGTCGTACAGGGCGAACCCTATACTCTGTCCGCATATATGAAGAGCAGTAAAGCGGCGACTCTGCCGGTGACCCTGCAACTGCAGAGCGTCGCCAGTAAACAGGTCAATGTCCCCACGAGATGGTACCGTTTCACGCTCAGTAATGTTGTACCCACCAGTAGTTTTAACAGCAAGTGTATCATTACCCCTACGGCCTCCGGCACCCTGTGGATCGACGATGTCCAGCTCGAGCAAAATACCACTGCGACTGCCTGGTCCGCGGCGGATACAGACGCAACTATTTCCGTTCCGGCGGTTCACTGCACTCCGACACCGCCGGGTAATGCCGTCATTACACCCGGGGGCAGTACGATTAGTGTAAGCATCGACGCGAATCAACGCTTCTTCGTGAATGGCAATCTACTTATTCCTTATGCGATGGGATGGAACGGATGGAACGGCGATCTGGACTCAGCGGCGCTGCTGGCTATAGCTCAAGCAGGCTTCAACACAGTGTGTTTCAACACTAGTGATACAGCGGCAACTCTAGCTCCGGTTTTGGAGAATATCAATGCGGATGGCTTGAAGGCTATCGTGATGTTTAATAATGGGATGAGCTCGACTGCTATGCAGACGGCGGTCTCCACTATTATATCCAGCTACCCGGCGGCGGCCGCGGCAGTGATTGCGTGGTACGTTTACGATGAGCCCAACGGCGATCTTTCCGCGGACTCGGCCGCCGCTATAGCGGATTATAATGCGGTTAAGGCGGTTGATTCCATGCGACCTGTTTACGTCAACTGGGGCACCTGCTGTCCCGGTTCCCTTCCGTATTCAGGTATCAATTCGGATATCGCCTGTTCGGATGAGTACCCGATTCCGTCCTATTCTCCCGCCTATATCGGCATGGACGCCACTGCAAATGCCGCCACAGGGAAGCTGAGTTGGATATGGCTTCAAGCGTGTGGTTATGCTTATTATTTATCTCGCGACCCCACGGGTCCCGAAGAAGAATGCATGGTCTACGACGCGCTCATTAATGGAACGAGGGGAATATCGTATTTTACCAATACGCCGTATAGCCCGGAACTTTGGGGCGAGATAGAGCAGCTTGGTCCGGAACTGCAAACACTTACGCCCATACTCTACTCTCTGTCGACTCCGCCCACCGTATCCAGCTCGACGGCGGGGATCGAGCTAATTGGAAAAACATATAACGGTCAGCCGTACATCATAGCGGTGAATGACTCGCCTTCGTCGGTGAGCGCTGCGCTCAATATTACAGGAAGCTATGTATCGGCAAACGTTCTATTCGAGAACCGATACGTCAGCGTCTCGAGCCAGGCGATAACGGATGCCTTTAGTGGTTTCCAGCGGCACGTGTATTGTGTGCTTACCCAGGCGCAAGCAGCGCCATCGATCACCACGCAGCCGGCATCGGCGACGGTGTGTTCGCCCAACACCGCGACGTTCACGGTGGTGGCGACAGGCCCAGGCCTCACCTATCAGTGGTACAATAGCGGCGGCGCCATCAGCGGAGCCACCTCGGCAAGCTATACAACAGGCGTCGCGGGCAGCTACTACTGCGTGGTTTCGGGCACATACAGCCCTGCCGCTACATCCAATACCGCGACACTGACAGTAAACGCGTCCCCCGCAATCGCCGCGCAGCCGGCGTCCCAGGCGGTGTGCTCGGGCGCCACCGCAACATTCACGGTGGCGGCGACAGGCGCAGGCCTTGGCTATCAGTGGAACAATAGCGGTGGCCCGATCAGCGGGGCCACTTCAGCAAGCTATACAACAGGCGCCGCGGGCAGCTACTACTGCGTGGTTTCGGGCACGTGCAGCCCTGCCGCTACGTCCAATACCGCGACACTGACTCTAAACACAGCGCCGGCGATAACTACTCAGCCGGCTGATCAGAACGTGAACCTCGGAGCCGCCGCCTCGTTCAATGTGGTGGCCAGCGGCTCCGGCACGCTGAGTTACCAGTGGCAAGATAACGGGACCAACATAGGTGGCGCGACGAGCGCAAGCTTCTCCATAGCCTCCGCTTCCATCTGCCAGATTGGCTCCTACGACTGTGTTGTCACAAACAACTGCGGCTCTACCACGTCGAATGCGGCCGCTCTCAACATATCCGGCACGGCGGTGACCACGGTTGCCGCCGCCAAGGCCCTCTCGGATGGCAGCGTGGCCAGCTTGTCCGGCCCCGTCGTCACGAGGAGCTTCAGCGACTTCTTCTATCTCGAGGACGCGGACCGATGCAACGCGATCAGGGTTAACCCTTGCAGCGCGTCTTCCGCCGCTCAGGGTACCGCTCCCACCGTCATCGGCACACTCGCAACCGAATCCGGTGAGCGGGTCATCGATCCCGGGATGATAATCGGCGCTGTCGCGGCCGTTTCTCCCGGCACTCTGGGGATGCTCAACAGTCTCTGTCAGTAGCGTGCTGGACGGGATACTGGTGAAACTGTGGGGTGTCGCCAGTGTGTCCGGGGGAGCAACCAACACGTTCACCGTCTCCGACGGCTCGCTTTCGCCCGTGACTGTCGAGCTCTACGGGGCTGCTCTGCCCAGCAACGGCTCGTTCGTGATGCTCACGGGCGTGGTCGGGCTGGACGGGACTCTTGTGCTCATGGTCAACGGCACCGCCGGAGACATCATCTCGCTGCCCTAACGTGGAGATGAGCGGGAGCCAATTTTTTCGACGTTTCGGGATTTCGGGGTGATCAGGTCCGATGAGTCAGGCTAAGCCAAAGTCCCGAAACGTCTGCAAAATGGAGGTAAATGATGAAAAGATCGTTGAAGGGTTTTACACTGATCGAGCCTGCTTGTAGTCATCGCCATCATCGCGATATTGGCCGCCATACTGTTTCCGGTGCTTACAGCGGCCAAGCTTACAGCACAAAAGAGCGCCTGCCTGAACAACATGCGCCAGATTTGTACGGCGTGGAGTATGTATACCGATGACAGTCAGGGCCTTTACCCTTCGCTTTGGGACGCCCCAGCCGTCTTGAGTTGGGAGGACGAATTGCTGCCTTATGTTCATAACTGCGCGGTGTTTGGGTGCCCGGCAACCAATATCGTGGCTGCCACGGCGACAGAACTAACGTGCTACTATTGCGGATGGTCATCGTATGGCTGGAACGGAACTTTGTTCAACTACCCGGATAGTTTTCCTGTAAAGCAAAGCGATATAATCAAGATTAGCCGCACAGTGTTTTTGGCCGATTCAGTGTCAGCCAACTGGTTAAGTCTTGCTGAGAAGGTAAAGCCCAAGCACGGACAGTTCCGGCTATATGTTCGCAAATAACGCAATTTTCTGGACATGGCCCACGGTGGCATGCTCTGTTGGTCTTTCAGGCGACATGAAGACCATGCCGGTGAACGCCTGTCGTCTAGCACCGAGACACAACGGGTTTATTAACGCGTCGTTTTGTGATGGACACGTCGGGTCTTTTACGGAAGAAGAGCTATCAAAGGCTGTGCACGGCCCAGCGAACCATATCGCTTATATAGACCACGAAGCGACCGTTAATGGCTGCGAGCAATATGTGGCGGACTGGACTACGATAAGTGCCGGTGGCAGCTATTTTCCCTATTTTCAGGTAGCAGCGAGCAAACAGCATTTTTGATGCAATTTCAGGAATGCTGACCCTAATCGCAACGCGCCCGTCGGAGCAAGAAAAGGCGGCAGGCCGGTCGTCGCCCTGCTGACTTACACTGACAATTCGCGATCCCGGCAACTATACTGTATAAGAGGAATAGAGTGATTACGTCAATTACTGCTCATCAGTCTTTACCATTGGATATACACGACCGCGCAATGTCGGGTCTGCGTTTTCTGGTAAATAGCGTGGATCAGCGAAATGGGTGTCTTCCTAACTTATGGGTACGCTTCGGGTCCGGCCCAGCCGTGGCTCGCCACGATTTCGCGGATTTCGGGGACCTCACGTCGCGTTATCTGGAAGGAAGATATCCGGCGAAGTGCATTACCGGCTCGGATTTGGGCGATGATGTCTTGTCAGCCTTGGAGAAATTGTTCCTGTCTTATTTCCGGTATGATGATGGACTAAGCTATCGCCCGCCGATCGACTCCGCGTTTACGTCAAAAACGACAAGGCAGCCTTACAAGCCTAATGTCGCGGAAGGTTTCGATCAGTCCAGAGTTATGCACGCCCTCATAACCTGGTTCGCCGCAACGAACGACGAGAGACCCAAGCGTTTGTTCGAGAAGCTGATAGAAGGTCTGAGAGATAAGTCAGTCATCGAAGATGACTGCATGTATTTCGAGGACCCTGCATTTCCACCCGGATACCAACCGTCAATGTGCCGCCCGGCTCATCCGCAACAGTTGTATTTCGGAGGAACCCAGATACTTCCATTGGTAAGATGGTACCGAGTCGACCGGCAGTGAGCCGGGCAATCGATACGGCACGGAGATTGGCGAATTTCATAACTAGGGACACGTTTTATTTCGGAGATAACGGTTCTTTCGAGTCACTGCGCGTCGTTACTCGCGAGAGTTGGGACATGATCAATGGCCATACACATTCCAGGCTGGCAACGGTCGCCGGTCTGCTGAGATATGGGCGGGTAGCCTCCGACAACCGCATATTTGCGGTAGGGAAAAAGGCGTTTGACTGGTTCTACACCCGACACTGCATATCGACGGGATGGTGCCCCGAGTTTGTGGGAAACGGCGACATAGAAAAAGAGGGATGTGAGACGTGCACTCTGACCGACGCAATCCAGTGCTGCCTTGAATTGTGCGCCAAGGGTTATGACGATTACTGGAGCATAATCGAGCGCATTGCCAAGAACCAATTGATGGAGCAGCAGCTCACGGATACCTCTTTCATCGAGTCCACGGATGACACCTATGACGATACGTTTGAATCCTATCACATAGCCGCTGATAGCCTGATTGGAGGGTTTGGTGGCTGGTGTGGTCCCAATGATTTTATAGGGCCTAATGAATCATCTCAATGGTTGATGAATTGTTGCGGACCGTCCGGTGTCAAGGCGTTGTACCTCGTCTGGCACAACGCCCTGCGGTGGTCGGACGGCAATCTGCACGTAAACCTGCTTGTCTCTAGAAGATCTAAGTATGCCGATATCACCAGCTACGATCCGATCAAAGGGCAGGTCAGCATCCTGCCTAAGCAGGACTGCTGCCTGACTGTGCATCTGCCGGACTGGGTCGATAGAGCGTCGGTCAAGCTGTTGATAGATGATAGCCCGGTGAAATCAGATGGCAGGGATCGAGAGTTCTGGCCGGAATGGTGAACAGATATCAGAATGTTGTAATAGAATATCCGCTGCGAGAGGTCACAGTATCGGAGAACGTCGGCACATCGGAGTACAAGACCCGGTGGATTGGGGATACCGCGATATCCATATCTCCAACAGGTCGACACGTTCCGTCGTATCAGAGGGACATGCTCATTCACACAGGCGCAACTCCTGTATTGTCGGATTATATGCCGCATGACGAGTTGGAAGTCTGACCGCGATGGAGCAAGAATCGAGCGTTGCGCTTGTCCAATACCGCCGAATAGCTTACGTCGACGTCTACATGACCTTCGTGCAGAACCGAGGAGGCGACCCCCGGCAGAGCCGGGGGTTTACCCATTATCAATTAGTCAAGGCACACTGAAAACCCCGGACCATCGGAATTTGCAGCGTTAGCGGCTGGTACGCCACAAATCCCGTTTCGAACGCTTTCGCGTTTTCGCGATTAAATTTGGTTCCGGCTTTGCCGGGCCAGCATTAGTGGCCCTTCCGATAGCTGATTACCCTCGCGTCACGTTTGGCCGGCAGCGTCATCGGCAGGCCCTGTCCCATCAACTCCGCGCCTGTCATGGGGATCTTATTGGCTTCGTCGAAGTCCTTCAACACGTAAGTCGCGTCGGGTTCGAGGTCGTGGAGGAGGAAATGAGTCTGATTCGAACGGGCTTGCCGGGCGACGAAATACTTGCACCATTCCGTCACCCTCCTCGGGCCGGTTGAACTGCCACGCCATCCACTCGCGCTCGTCGCGGCCGTGGGATGTGAGGGGGTAGTAGTCGCCGTAGTAGAGCGGGGCAACCGCGCGGTGCTGCGCCATTAGCGTATGAAGCAGAGGGAGGTTGTGGTCCTCGCGGCGCATGTCGTAACCGATACCCGTCCACAGGCACATTCCCGTGCGGAACGCGTAGGTATCGACCTCCTCGCACGGCATCACTCCCGAGCCGAAGAAAGGCATCCACTTGAACAAATTGTAGTGGAACCCCTGCTTGGCGGGGAGGTCGGCGTAGTTGTAATCGGTCTTGTGGATCGGGACCGAGCGGCGGAGGGTCTCCAGATCATTGCGGCGACCGCCGGATGCGCAAGAGTCGAGCAGCATACCCGGGCGCCTTCGACGCAGCTCATCCCAATAGGCGAGGTAGCCGGCGGTGTGATGGTTCTCATTGATCCCCTGGCGGTCTTGCGCGTCGTTTTCGCGCCAGAACGCGAGCGGCGGGAAGTTGAAGTCCTGCCGGTAGAGGTCGATTCCCTGCTTGGTGAGGACCTCGTCCACGTGGTCCGTCAGCCACTTCAGCGCCTCGGGGTTCCCGAGGTTCAGAAGCTTGTTCACCGGGTCGGTCTTTGAGCCCAGGAGCCACTCCGGGTGGTTCTCGTAAAGCCATGACCCGGGCGTGACTCTCTCGGGCTCGAACCACAGGAGAGTCTTGATCCCCCCGCAGTGAGCGTGGTCGCAGATCGGGCGGATGCCGTTTGGGAAGCGCTTGGGATCGGCCTCCCAGGTGCCGGTGTCCCACCAACCGTTGGTGAACGGATACCACCCCGCGTCCATCCACCAGTAATCGATAGAGACGCCGTTGTCGAGGTAGAGGTCGATGAAGTCCTTCTGGTTCTGCTCATTGGCATCCTGCATCTCGTTGTATTGGAGCGACGTGCCGCCGGAAATGGTCGGCTTCGGCAGGCTTCCACTGGGCCGGGGTATATTGTGCGCGATCATCCAGCGCCGCCAAAGGTTCTGCGCGCGCAAAAGGTCCTCGCCCTGCCAGAACATGAGCGCCATCAGGGGGGACCGGATCTCCTCGCCCGGATGCAGCTTCAGGTGAGTAAGCTCCTGACCCGCGCGGATATGGAGGCCGGTCTTCTCGTCTCGATCGAAGTGCGCCGCCCACTGTCCCGGCCAGCCGACGACTATGAAGATTCCGCCACCCGGCGTCTGAAGATCGAAGTAGGGAAATCCGGTGTCGGTCCCACGGCCCCCGGAGGGCGCGAAGCAGCGGTGCGAATACGACTCCAGCATCGTCGAGTAAGGCTCGTAACCGTCGTGGGTGTACTGATCGCCCTTATGGTGGTGGAGCAGAAATTCGGAGCCCTCGTCGCGCGTGAACCAAGTGTCCAAGGCCTGGATGTCCTTCAGGATCGGCGTGTCGGATGTGCCGGTGTTCTTCAGGTAGAGGGTCCACTCCAGCACCGGAAAGTCCGAGTAAATGACACTCACACAGCAGACCTCGAGGCCGGTGCCCGGGTCGGTCCAGGTCAGGGTTTTCTTAGTGCGGTTGTCGTCCAATGCTCCCCCGCCGGTTTGGAACTTCCACACGGGAAGCAGTTGCGCGGAAGACGTGTTGTCATATACGAAAGAAAATGGCGCGGCTTTGGCCGAAGCGAGGTTTTCCAATGCCCATTGCTGAGCCTTGCGCAGTTCATTACTGCTTACAGATATCATCAGTTGCCTCCATAGTGGAGTCTCGTCGGGACCGAGCCCGGTTGATACGCAGTCAGAGATCAGGCGGTTGTCATCACTCCAGCACCAGCAGCCAGCCTTCGGAGGGCTTCACGGGTACGAAAGGTCGAGATTCCTCACATTCGTTCGCAAGTGACATAATTTGCGACGCTAGTGCTTAGTTGCATAATTGATTGATATAACGCTGTACCGGGTGTTTCGGGAATCTTGTTCCCGAAACTAAGTGCGTATCGGGAACAAGATTCCCGATACACCGGCAAGAAGACTATTACCTATTTATGCAAGTAGGCACTAGCGGCTGGAACGCCACAAGTCCCAATTTCGAACACTTTCGCGATTTCGCCCTTTCGCGTTTTCGCGATTAATCCGGTTCCGACCCCGCCAGCCCTAAATCTTCTCCCGCTTTCCCATCACGGGTCTAGGGCGGCGAATGGTTGTATCCACGAGCGCGGCAAGGCTGGCGGGCAGCTCGCGGAGGACCGCCATCGACGTGTGGTGGCCCGGGCGGTCCGCCGAGAATCCCCAGGCATCGATATGCAGCCGTTTGCAGATATAGATCGCGCGGTCCAGGTGAAAACCCTGGCTCACGATTACAAAATGGTCCAGGCCGAAAATGCGATTGGCCCTATAGATCGAGTCATAGGTGCGCCGCCCGGCGTAGTCCGCCGCCACGTCGCGCGCCGGCACGCCGCGGCGAATCGCGTATTCCCGCATGCGGTCGGGTTCGTCGTAGTGCTGGAAACGGTTATCTCTTGATATTGTAGAACGCGGCCATTCCGGGGTATCTCGCCACATCGGCCAGGTCTTCCTCGATGCGAAGAAGCTGGTTATACTTGGCGACGCGCTCGGTGCGCGCGGGCGCCCCGGTCTTGATCTGGCCGGCATTCGTGGCCACCACGAGGTCGGCGATAAAGGTGTCTTCGGTCTCGCCGGAGCGATGGCTGACGACCGCGGTCCAGCCGGCGCGCTTGGCCGTCTCAATGGTGTCCAGGGTCTCGGTGAGGCTGCCGATCTGATTCACCTTGATCAGAATCGAGTTTGCGGCGCCCATCTCGATTCCCTTCTTGAGCCTCTCATTGTTGGTGACAAACACGTCATCGCCCACCACCTGCACCTTGTCGCCGATCTTTCTGGTGAGTTTCACCCAGCCGTCCCAGTCGTCTTCGCTCATCCCATCTTCGATCGAGAGAATCGGATACTTGGCGCACAGGCCCGCGATATAGTCCACCATCTCGTCGGTGGTCCGTGTCACGCCTTCACCCTCGAAATGATACCTGCCGTCCTTATACATCTCGGTGGCGGCGAGATCCAGGAGAATGTGGATCTGCTCGCCGGGGGTATAACCTGCCTTCTTGATGGCCTCGAGGATGACCTCGATTGTCTCTTCCGAACTCTTCAGATTCGGAGCGAAACCGCCCTCATCGCCGATTGCGGTGGACAGGCCCTTGCTCTTCAAGACCTTGGCAAGGTTGTGGTAGACCTCCGCGCACATTCTGAGCGCGTCCGCCCAGCAGCTTGCGCCGGTGGGCATTACCATGAACTCCTGGATATCGACGGTGTTGTCCGCGTGCTTTCCGCCATTGAGGATGTTCATCATCGGAGCCGGCAGGTCCTTAGCGTTGGTCCCGCCAAGATAGCGATAGAGCGGCAGGCCGAGCGACTCCGCCGCCGCCTTCGCGCACGCCAGGCTCACCCCCAGGATCGCGTTGGCCCCGAGCTTGCCTTTATTGGGAGTACCATCGAGATCGATCATGGTCATATCGATCGCGGCCTGCTCGGTGACAGGATAGTTGATCAGCTCGGGGGCGATTGTCTCGTTGACGTTTCGCACCGCGGTCTCGACGCCTTTGCCGAGATACCGGCTGCTGTCGCCGTCGCGCAGCTCAATTGCCTCGTGAGCGCCGGTGGAGGCGCCCGATGGCGCCGCGGCCCGGCCCATCGTTGTGTCATCGAGATAGACTTCCACCTCGACAGTCGGATTTCCACGCGAATCCAATATCTGACGTGCTATGATCTCTTCAATAGACGCGCTAACCATTTCTCACCTCAAAGATTTAGTCTGAAGCTCCCGGCCTGCCGGCCGAAAGCCGCACAGATTATAGCACTCCGGCGCGGCAAAGTAAAATGGGTATACTACGAGTAAGAGGCGCTCGTTCTCGGGCGGAGGTGAAGCGTGAAAAGCTTGCTGCCCGTTTTATGTATAATGCTTGCGCTTGCCGCCGGTCCCGCCACAGCGGCGGTCTATCCGACCAGCGCTCCGGTCTGCCCGATCGGTGGATATACAAATGTCGGCTGCCCAGTGGCAACGGATGCGGTTATCCGCAACGTGATCTCATCCAGGCTCGCCGGGCTGGGCATTCCCAATAGAAACTGCATCTCGGTGGGCGTTGCAAACGGCGTGGTGACGCTCACCGGTATTGTCGATAACCTGACGCTCAAAGACCTCGCGACCATAATGGCGTCGAGCGCGCGAGGCGTCAATTGCGTGGACAACCGCCTGGCTCTTTCCGAGATTGGCTCTCTCGACCTGGCAATAGTCGCCGCCGTTCGAAAGGCCCTCGATAAGCAGCCGTACCAAACCAGGCAGGTCTTCGTGACCTCCTATGAAGGCGTGGTGACCCTGAGAGGCGAGGTGTACAGCACCCTCGCGCTGTTCATGGCGCCGCAGGTCGCCTATGATGTGCATGGAGTTCAGGCAGTCCAGAATCACCTGATAATAGTGGACCCGGGGCATACCTATTAGCGAGAGTTCCGAGAACTCTGCTCTCTGCCCTCTGTTATAAGCTATTTTCACAGGAGCCAGGCATGAAGTCCATGGCTTCACCACGATAGCGTGAAAAAGAACCCGGCGCGACGTTGGGGCGGGCCCTGCGGGCCAAGCAACGCAAAGAAGCCCGCCCGTTGTTTCGGGAAACCCTCTTCCCGAAACTCCGGAGATTTCTTAGTATCTTACAACTGAAATCCTATACAAGTTGTACTGAACTTGAGCATGCTGTCTCGGATTTCAGTTGTAAGATACTGGGAAGACAGCACCGACTTTACGACTTTTGGAAACGCTGTATTGATTGTTCCGCGATGGCCTCTTTGGTTGCGGCTATGCCGCGTTAGGAATCATGACGAAGAGGCTGAATTTCTGCCAATCGCAGGACGTGAGTTCTCCATACGGGCTGTTCATTCTTAGGAAAATATAGCTCATTTTGAGCGTGAAACCTCCCATGTTCGTTTCCAAGAGCACGTAACGCGCGTGTCATTCCGAACGCAGTGAGGAATCTGCTTTTTCGTACCAATCCTCGCTGAGGTCAACCCAGGTCGGATTTGTGCTTTCGATCAACGCCGTTTTCTCTGCGCGCGCCCATGCTTTGATCCGCTTTTCGTTGGTGATCGCTTCCGCTGCGTCATTGTGCTCTTCGAAATCGACCAACCGATCAATTCTATATCGCTGCGTGAAGCCTGGTACCAACTTGTGCTTATGCTCGTACACTCGTCTCAGCCAGTGTCACACCAAAAAAAGCAGATTTCTCCCTGCGCTCGAAATGACACACTAGCGACAGGGTTATCTTTCACGCGCAGCGTGCCGCGCCGTAGGCGCGATTAGTCCAGAACTGTGGGTGGCGATTCGGAAATCGCCACCCACCAGGGGAAACAGAGGTCCCTTCAATTCCAAATTCAGAATTTCAACATTCAACATTTCCCGGGACCCTCACTCCCGCCACAGCCATTTCAGCGACTCCGGAAAAATGGCGCCCCCGTGCGAGAGGTCGTGGCCGCCTTCGCCCATAACCATCTTGTAATCGTAGCCTTTGAATGCGAGCGCCGAGGCCATCTGCTGATTAGCGAGCATCCAGTTGCCCCACACGCAGTCCAGATCGTTGGCTCCAGCCTGCAGGAAAACGCGGATCGGTTTCTTTTCGGTCTTGCGTATCAGGAACGGATACACATATCCTCCCCGAATGTCGGCGAAACTGCCGACGTGGCTCAAGACCTTGCCAAACGCATCCGGCCTCTCCCACGCGGCGGTCCAAGAGCAAATGCCCCCCGAACTGCACCCGCAAATCGCCCTGCCCGCGCCATCCTGGCGGAGGTTGTATTTCTTGCCCACCTCGGCCAGTATTTCTTCCAGCAGGAACCGCGTGTAGGTATCGCTGAGCTCGTCGTATTCCTGCGAGCGCTGGCTTGAGGGATACTTCTCAGAGCCGTCGCGCGGATCATCCAGATAGGCTTGGGACTCATGTCCGGGATCGACGAAAACGCCTATAATGACAGGCAGCTCTTTTCTGTGAATCAGGTTGTCGATTACGACCGTTGCCCGCACGGGGCCCTCGGGGTCCGCGTAACTCGACCCGTCCTGAAAGATGATAACGCATGCCGGCCGCTGGTCATCGGTACTGGGCCGGAACGTAAACCTTATAATCGTGCACGACACCGCCGTAAATCGCGCTCGACATTTCGTGCCCAGTGATCGTGCCCTTCGGCACGTCGCTTTGGACCAGCGAATCCGGCCCAAGGGTATGTTTTGTTTCAGTCATTTCGAGTAACCCCCCTTGAGAATGGTTGTCGGTTCACAGTTTACAGTTGACGGTTGGGAATGCGCCACGGGATGATGGGTACGCTCTGGTTGGTGATTTCCCAATCGCCACCCCACCCCTCCCGACGGATTTCCGAATCCGGCCAAACACGCCGTTCCCACGCTTTTCGCGTTTTCGCGATTAAATCCCTTCCATACGTCATCATACCCCTGACGCGCTCCTCGCCCGCTTTGCCGCCCAATTCCGAATATCCGCGATCTGCTCGGCCATGGTGACCGACATCGGGATGCTGCCGGCCAGGGCCGTCATAATGTCCTCGCTCGTAAGCTCCCTGCCCTCGCCGAACGCGGCGAACAGGCCCGATACGACGGCCTGCTCGATCTCCGCCCCGCTGTAGCCCTCGGACGCCGAAGCGAATGAGGGTATATCGAAGTTTGCCGGCTTTCTATTGCGCTTGGCGAGATGTATGGTGAATATCTCCTTGCGCTCATCGAACGCGGGAAGGTCGACAAAGAATATCTCATCGAACCGACCCTTCCGAAGCAGCTCCGGCGGGAGGCTGCGAAATGTCGTTTGCGGTGGCCACCACGAATACCGGCTCGGTCTTCTCCTGCAGCCAAGTCACGAACGTCCCGAACACCCTCGAAGTGGTCCCCGCATCCGAAAAGGGCGAGCTTTGCACCCCGGCGAAACCCTTCTCCATCTCGTCCATCCAGAGCACGACCGGCGCGACCGACTCGGCCACCTGGATTGCCCTTCTCACGTTCTGCTCGCTGGACCCGACAACGCCGCTGAATATCTTCCCGACATCCAGCCTCAAGATCGGAAGGCCCCACAGCGACCCCACGGCCTTGCACGAGAGGCTCTTTCCGCAGCCCTGCACGCCGAGCAGCAGTATCCCTCGCGGCTCCGGCAGACCGAACTCACGCGCCTTTTGCATGAAAGCAGTCCCGCGCCGCGCAAGCCACAGCTTCAGCGCCGCCAGGCCCCCGACATCGGCGAACTTCTCGGTGCCCGGATAATACTCCAGCAGGCCGCTCTTTCGGACGATCTGTTCCTTCTCCGAAAGGATTATCCCAGCATCCAGCGCGCGCTTCTCCACCAGGCTCCGGGCAAAAACGTTCTCCGCCTCCGTAAGCGTGAGTCCCTGCGCGGCCTTGATGATTCGCTCTCGCTCGTCCATGCTCAGGTCCACATCGACGCTGGCGCCGTCGCGTTTCATCTTGTCGACCACCAGGTCCACGAGGCCGCCGAGATCGTCGAATGATGGCAGGGCGTAGTCCACCACCGTGACGTCTTTCTCCAACTCCGGCGGAATCTTGAGGATCGGGGCGAGGATCACGAGCGTCTTGTGGCTCCTTTTGAGTTCGGCGGCGATGTCTCGCAGCCTGCGAACAATGACCGGATCGCCCATACTGGCGTGGACGTCCTTGAAGATAAACACCGCTTCCTCGCCGCAGCGCTCCACGAACTCCAGGGCGGCGAGCAGGGTGAATGCCGCTCCTCCGGTCTTGGGCTGCGGCTGGACTCCGGTGGTGAGGCTCCACGTAAACACGCTCTTCGCCGGCTTGGCGATCTCGCGCAGGCTCGCGATCACCCGCTCTTCTTCCCAGGAGACAACGTATATGATGGGGTATCGCGCGCGTATCAGTATGTCGATCTCGGTGTCTGTCTTATTGGGTCGGTGTGCCATTGCGCTTAGCTAGGGTAGCACACCGGCGGGGTTGCAGTCAATCTTTTTGGGTGTTGGGTTTTGGGGGATGGGTGATGGGGAAGGAAAGGGACTCTTCCCCCAATGGACCCCTATGCGGCGGGAACGACAACGCGAGACCATCCTTGGCATGAAGACTTGGTGTTGGTGTTTCGGGAATCTTGTTCCCGAAACCGATCGGGTAGAGCAACAAGGCGCAACCGACCACGTCATTTTGGTGTTTGGTGTTTCGGGAATCTTGTTCCCGAAACCGGTCAATGGAGTCCCTTCCAACACCTGTCACCTAGCCCCAAAGCACCTGGTTCCCATGCGTTTGGTGTTTCGGGAATCTTGTTCCCGAAACCGGTCAATGGAGTCCCTTCCAACACCTGTCACCTAGCCCCAAACACCTGGTTCCCATGCGTCTGGCGTTTCGGGAATCTTGTTCCCGAAACCGGTCAATGGAGTCCCTTTGGTGTTTCGGGAATCTTGTTCCCGAAACCGGTCAATGGAGTCCCTCTGGTGTTTCGGGAATCTTGTTCCCGAAACCGGTCAATGGAGTCCCTTCCAACACCTGTCACCTAGCCCCAAACACCTGTGTTCCCATGCGCTGGTGTTTCGGGAATCTTGTTCCCGAAACCGGTCAATGGAGTCCCTTCCAACACCTGTCACCTAGCCCCAAACACCTGGTTCCCATGCGTGCAGCGGGAACTCGAATGCGCCATTTTGAAGCGGATGCTCTATTTGGTGTTTCGGGAATCTTGTTCCCGAAACCGGTCAATGGAGTCCCTTCCAACACCTGTCACCTAGCCCCAAACACCTGGTTCCCATGCGTCTGGTGTTTCGGGAATCTTGTTCCCGAAACCGGTCAATGGAGTCCCTTCCAACACCTGTCACCTAGCCCCAAACACCTGGTTCCCATGCGTGCAGCGGGAACTCGAATGCGCCATTTTGAAGCGGATGCTCTATTTGTCGTTCCCGCCGCATACGTGAAGTCCCCTCCAACACCCATCACCCATCACCCAGCAACTGCCTCTTCGACCGGCGGCGCGTGCCTGGGAGGTCTGCGCATGATGAACACAACGGGTATCAACGCCACTATAAGCACGGCAAGCAGCCAGAATACGTCCACGAACGAGAGCACATTTGCCTGCTCGAGCGTTTTCATGTAAATGAGGCCGACGGCGGCCTTCTGTGCCGACAAATGGCTCATTCCGCCCCTCATCAGGTTGGCAATCGCGTGTTTCAGCGCCTCCGTAAAGACCGGGTTGTAGAGGGACGCGTGATCGGTAAGCCTTGCTTGATGGAACTGCGCGCGCTGCGCGAGTACCGTGGTCACTCCCGCTATCCCGAAGCTTCCGCCGAGGTTGCGGAAGAGGTTAAAGAGGCCCGTGGCCGTCCCCATTTGCTCGCGGGGGGTGTAGGCAAATGTGACGGTCGAGAGCGGCACGAAGAGAAACGCCAGCCCCATCCCCATCACAATGCGCGGAGTGGCCGCATCCCAAAAGCTGATCTGCAGGTTGTAACGCGACATCATGAACAGCGATATGGCCAGCACCACCATCCCGAATATGATCATATACCGCGCATCCCGCCTTCCCACCATATGACCTACTACCGGCATGAACAGCAGTGTTCCGAATCCGCCGGGGCTCATCACCATTCCGGCCTGCATAGCCGAATAGCCCAGCAGGGTCTGTACCAACTCAGGCAGCAGAACCAGTGAGGCATAAAGCACGACACCCAGGGTGAATATCAGGATCGTGCCGGGGGCGAAGTTGCGCACTTTGAAGATGCTCAGATCGATGATCGGGTGTTCGGCCCTCAGTTCCCAAATCACGAGCGCCACCAGCGACACAATCGATATCAAGCTGAGTGCAGAATCCACGAGGTTTCGAACCAGTCGTTGCGCTGTCCGTTATCCAGGACCACCTGCAGCGCCCCGATCCCCAGCGCCAGAAAGCCCAGGCCGGCGTAGTCCACCTTCGAAACCCCTCGCCTCAGATACGGCGGGTCGAAGACATAGATTTGTATCATAATGAGGGCGAGAATGCTTATCGGGAGGTTGATGTAGAAAATCCAGCGCCAGGAGTAGTTGTCCGTGATCCATCCGCCGAGCGTAGGCCCGATGATCGGCGCGAAGACAACGCCAATGCCGAATATAGCCATTCCAATGCCTCGCCTGCGCGTCGGGAACGACTCCAGCAAGATAGCCTGCGAGATCGGTTGAAGCGCCCCTCCGCCAAGGCCCTGCAGCACCCTGAAGAAGACCAGGGCCATCAGCGACGGCGCAAGCCCGCACAGCACCGATGAGAGCGCGAAAATGACCACGCAGGTCATGAAGAACTTCTTGCGCCCGAACACCGCGCTGAGCCATCCCGTGGCGGGGAGCACGATAGCGTTGGAAACCAGATAAGAGGTCAGCACCCACGTGCTTTCGTCGAGACTGGCGGAAAGGTTACCGGCAACGTGCGGCAAAGCCACGTTGACCACGCTGCTGTCCAATACCTCCATAAAGGTGGCCAGCATTACGGCTATCGCGACTATTCCGGGGCTGCCGACAGGGCACCAGCCGTCGTGCTGGAGGGTGGTATCGCTCATCTTAAATAGACAGTGGCCACTACGTCCAGCCCCGGACGCAGCACCACGCCCTTCGGCAGCGGTTTATCGAAAACGATCTTAACGGGCACCCGCTGGACCACTTTCACGAAGTTGCCGGTCGCGTTTTCCGGGGGCAGCAGGCTGAACGCCGCTCCGGTGCCCCCCGCCAGACTCTGGACCCGCCCTTCGAACTCCCGGCCCGGGTACGTATCGACAGTCACAACCGCGCGGTCTCCGGCGTGCATGTGCCCGATTTGAGTCTCCTTGAAATTAGCCACCACCCAGACATCGTGCAGCGGCACAATCGACATCAGCATTTGGCCCGGATCCACATACTGGCCGGCTCGACGCTTTTCTGGCTGACGACGCCCGCGACGGCGGCTCTTATCTGAGTATACGACAAGTTCAGTTGAGCGGTGCGCACACTCGCCATCGATTGCCTGATCTTTGCCAGGGCGGCCTTGTGCTGTGCGGTGTTGATCCCAAGCTGCTGAGGAACGACCGAAGCCCCCTCTTCCGCGGCCCGCGCCTGACCCAACTGCGCCTGCGTCCGCGAATAGGCGGAGCGCGCGGTCGCCACTCCGGCCTTTGCCTGGGCCGCGGCCGCCACCGCGGCGGCATGTCGAGCGCTCGACTGCTTCAAAGCGGCCTCGGCGCCGGCCTGATGGGATTTCGCCACTCTCACGGCGGCTCTGGCGACCCTAACCCGGTCTTTTGCAGCGGTTACCGCGGCCTCGGCGCTCGTGTCGGTGGCTTCGGCGACATCCAGCGCCTGCCTGGAAACGGCCCCGCTTTTGAACATGTCCCGATATCTCACCAAATCCGCGCTGGTCTTCTTGGCCTGAGCCTCCGACGAGGTAACATCCGCCTGCGCCGCTCCCAATGCGGCCTCAGCCGACTGCACCTGGGACGATGCGGACGATACGTCAGAGTGGGCGCTCGTCACCGCGTCGCGCGCCGCGGCAACCGTCGCATCCGCCGCCTGAGCCTGCGCCTCGGCGGAGATTATCTGATCCTTCGCCGATATGACCGCTGCCTGCGCCGCCCCAACGGCGCACCCGCCTCACCCTGTGTCGCCGGGGCAGTGCGCTCCACCAGCGCCAGTTGCGCTCCCGCGGCCACAGCCGCGGCCTGCTGCGTGGCAAGGTCGGCCTCGGCGTTGTTGAGCTTGGCTTTCAGGTCCCGCTGGTCCAGCAGCACGAGCAGTTGATGAGGCAGCACCTGCTGATTGTCATCGACGTATACTTTGGCCACGTGACCGGCTACGCGCGGACTGACCGGCACGACGTGACCGTCGACCTGCGCGTCATCCGTAGTGATTTTCCCTAGACTCATATACCAAGAAACCACTCCTCCCGCAATCAGGAGAAGCACAACGGCCATTATTAGACGCCCCCGCTTCTTGACGGCGCCGTTCGGGGTCTGGGTCCCCGAATTCTCGTTTGACAAAGCTACACTCCTCGGAAACAGTTGTCAGTTGTCGGTCGATAGTCGTCAGTCGGGAAACCGCGGACACGGCCAGTCCCTCGCGAACCACTTATTATGATTCCGTTGTTTGGGCGTTGTTTCGGGAAACCTTTTTCCCGAAACCGCCGGGATGCACGCTCTCCGATTGTCCGGCGTTTTTTTCGTTGTTTCGGGAAACCCCTTTCCCGAAACATTCGCAATGGCCCGGCGCTTCCGAACGCCGGACGGCATTTCCAAATCCCGCAAGCCATGCATTATGATTGGTGTTTCCAATCATGCAAATCACACATATATTATCGCTCACCACCGCAGAGGTTGTCAAGGCCACTTGCGGAGCCCACTATGCGGCGGGAACGACAAATAGAGCGCCCGCCTCAACGCGGCGCCTTCGACTTCCCGCCGCATAGTGGGCATGGCAGGATTATGTCTTGAGGAAGGGATTCCCTTCCCCAACCTTGAACCTTTAACTTTCCAACCTTTAACCAGTCCCGAGGCTACCATGACATTGTTCTCCCAGCCCGAGTATGCCCGGCGAGCCGATTCTCTGAGGCGGCTTCTGATAGCGCTGCAAATCGACCTGGCAATCTTGAGCCAGCCTTCGGACATTGCCTATGCATGCGGCTCCTCGCAGCCTGTCTATCTATTCGCGACGGCGGCGGGTGAGGCTGTAATGCTGGCGAGAAAAGCAGCAGACCGCGCGAGGAACGAGGCCCCATACACGAAGCTCGCGAAATTCGGGGGCACATCTGACCTGCTGCGCATTCTCGGCGATATCGGCGCGGGTGACGCCCGGCGGGTGGGTTTCACGCTGGACACGTTATCATACTCCTCGGTTGTCCGGCTCCAGCGGCTCCTGCCCGACGCGGAGATTGTGGACATTTCGTGGGACTTGCGCAAACTGCGAATGGTGAAGTCCGAAGAAGAGATCGCGCTTCAAGCCAGCGCCGGGGAAATAATGGCAGGTATCCCAATCGTAATCCGGCAGAGCCTCGGGCCCGGCGTCACCGAACTCGAGCTGAGCGCGGCTATCGAAGACTACCTCCGCCGGTCGGGTCACGGGGCGTTCATGCCGGGTGCGTCGAGAAGGGATAGAGATGACCGCATACGGAGTATGTTCCAGCGGGGTCAACAGCCTGGCAGGGACCAAGTTCGACGGAGTTTGCGGCGGCGCGGGCATTTCAGCGGGATCTCCGTACGGTGCGAGTACAGGATAAGATTGTTCAAGGTTCTCCAATAATCCTGGACTTCGGTTTTACCCTGCACGGCTATCAGGTCGATCAAACGCGCATGTGCTCCCTGGGAACTCCGTCCGCCGATGTAACGAATGCGTATGATACCATGGTCGGAATCGAGGATGCGCTCTTCGACGAGATGCGGCCCGGCAGGACGTGGGAAAGCATATACGACCTCGCCGCCAAGCTGGCCGGCGAGGCGGGCTATGGCGATGTATTTATGGGCTCGGGTTCGGAGCAGGTACGCTTCGTCGGCCACGGAATCGGCCTCGACCTCGACGAACCGCCGCTGCTCGCGCCCAAAATGATCGACCTTCTCGAGGCGGGGATGGTAATTGCGGTGGAACCAAAAGTCGCGCTGCCGGAGATCGGAATTGTCGGCATCGAGGACACGGTAGTCGTGCGGGAAGATCGCGTGGAGTCTCTGACGAAGGCTGATGATGAGTTCTTGGTTGTCCCGTAGCTCGACCGAGGCTTGACGAGATTGGCTTGGTGAGCATAAAATGTAGTTGCGCCTGTTCGCCACGGAGCACACCGAAAACAACAGGCGGGAGCGTAGGCACTTATGCGTGTGTTCGACACATTGCCCGAGCCTTATGAGGATGCGGATTTCGGAGGAACTTACCTCGGAGATGCGCGCGACGTGCTTAGGCTGGTGCCGGACGGTTCTGTCAATCTCGTCCTCACCTCTCCCCCATTCGCCCTGACCCGCAAGAAAGAGTACGGCAACGAGGACGCGGATCGCTATGTCGAGTGGTTTATGCCATTCGCCAGGGAATTTCACCGTGTCCTGAGGGACGACGGCAGCTTCGTAGTTGATCTTGGCGGAGCGTATCTGCCTGGAGCACCGGTTCGCAGCATATATCAGTTTGAACTGTTGGTGCGGCTGCACCACGAATTGGGATTCCATTTGGCACAGGATTTCTATCACTACAACCCTTCGCGGCTGCCGGCCCCGCGGAATGGGTCAACGTCAGACGCATCCGCGTGAAGGACAGCGTCAACGTAGTGTGGTGGTTGTCCAAGTCTGCTTACCCCAAAGCGGACAATCGACGCGTACTCAAGGAGTACTCGGCGTCGATGGTCGCCCTGCTACAGAACGGATATCAGGCAAAACTCAGGCCCAGTGGCCACGACATCAGTGACAACTTCGGCAGAAACAATGGCGGGGCAATCCCCCCGAACCTCCTGGGATACGGCCACGCTGGGGAGGCTGACCTGGAAAACCTGCTGGAGCTAGCCAACACGGAGTCCAATAGCCGCTACATCGTGCGCTGCCGCGAGGCAGGAATTAAACCGCACCCGGCCCGGTTCCCTGTAGCATTCGCAGCCTTTTTCATCCAGTTTCTGACAGATCCGGGGGACATTGTAATTGAACCCTTTGCCGGCTCCAACACTACTGGATACGCCGCTGAGATGCTGAAGCGGAAGTGGGTTAGCGTTGAGATTTCCGAGCAGTATCTGCGCGGCGCTCGGCTGCGCCTTGGGCAGGCCGACAGCGCGGCGGGATCTAACGCAGCCGATCCGAACCTGGTGTTGCTGGGATTGGAGGGTGCACCTTGAATCTGAGCTAGACGGCGCTTCTCGAATGCGTCACGCGTGCGATCACCTCATGCCGGTGGAATTTCGTTTACCTCGACGCTCCACCGACGCATCCGTTTAGATTGACCCTGTAACAACTCACTCTTCATGAGGTACGACCCACGTATGCCGCGGGAACGACAAATAGAGCGTCGGCTTCAACCCGGCGCCTTCGAGTTCCCGCTGCACGCACAGCACTCAAGCTGGACGGACGCATGCCACGCCCCTCCTTCGCGGGCAGAAGGCGCCGCGCGTGCAGCGGAACTCGCAGGGCTTCACGCCAAGGATTGTCTCGCCTTGTCGTTCCCGCCGCATAGGGGGGTGGCATGCACTCACGATTCGAGGGCTGTTACCGCCATCCCGCCATCCGACTATCAGGCCATCCGACCATCCCCCGCTATCCCATCTTCGCGAGCTTCCGCTTCATCGTGGAGAATGCCTGCGCGAGGACCTCGACCAGGTCTTCCACCTCGGTAATCACGCGGCGGCTTTGGGGGTTGATGGCGAGCTTATCCGGCTCGAACCAGTGCCGGCGGTAGGTCTTCATCAATTCCTGGCAGAGGTCCTGGCTCAGGCGCACCCCCTGGCCGAACTTGACCTGTATCTGGTTTCTGAATGTCCCTATGCTTTCGATTCCAAGCTCGCGGCACCGCAGCCGCAAGCGTATGATCGCCAGCATGTTCCATGTGGACTTCGCCGGATCGCCGAACCTGTCTTCCAATTCGTCCTGCACGGCCTGAAGGCTCGCCAGGTCCTCTATCGCGGCCATCTTCTTGTAAAATAAAATGCGGTGCGCCTCCGTAGGCATGTAATACTGCGGAATGAACGCATCCACCGGCAAGTCCACCGGCGGGAGTTCGACCTCTTGGGCTTCCTCGCCCTTCAGTTCCGAAACCGCCCTCGAGAGCAGTTGGCAGTACATGTCGAAGCCTACCGCCGCCATCTGCCCACTCTGCTCCGAGCCAAGCAGGTTCCCCGCGCCTCTGATCTCCAAATCGCGCATCGCAATCCGGTACCCGCTGCCAAGATCGGTAAACTCCCTGATCGCGTCCAGGCGCTTCTCCGCGATTTCGCTCAGGGTCTTGTCCGGCTTGAAAACCAGGTAAGCGTAAGCCTGCCGGTCGGACCGCCCCACCCTGCCGCGAAGCTGGTAGAGCTGGGCGAGACCGAGCTTATCGGCCTCGTTGACCACGATCGTGTTGGCGTTGGGGATGTCCAGACCGCTCTCGATGATGGTGGTGCACACCAGAATGTCGAATTTGCGCTCATAGAAGTCCATCATCACCTGTTCCACTCGCTGTCCGGCATCTGGCCGTGGGCCACGTCCACACGCGCATAAGGCACGAGCTTCTGCACCTCGTCGGCGACGTGGCCGATATTCTCGACCCGGTTGTGAACGAAGAATACCTGCCCACCGCGATCGAGCTCCCGAACGATAGCATCCCTTACCACCGTCGTCTCGGCCTCCTTCACGGAGGTCTTGATGGGCATTCGGCCCTCCGGGGGATCGTTGATTATGCTCATATCGCGTATCCCGGCAAGCGACATGTGCAGAGTGCGCGGAATGGGGGTCGCGGTCATCGTGAGCGCATCGACGCTCTTTCGCAGATGCTTGAGCTTTTCCTTGTGACGGACCCCGAAGCGCTGCTCCTCGTCGATAATAAGCAACCCCAGATCCCTGAATTCGATGTCCTTGGAGAGCAGCCGGTGTGTGCCGATCACGATGTCAACCGTGCCGAACTTGATCCCCTCCGCCACTTCGAGGCTGTTCCTTGCGGGTGCGGAACCGCGACATCACGTCGATCTTCAAAGGGAACGCGGCCAGCCGTTCTTTGAAGGTGTTCAAGTGCTGCTGCGCGAGGACCGTCGTGGGGGCCAACAGCGCGACCTGCTTGCCCTCGCTCACCACCTTGAAAGCCGCCCGAATAGCAACCTCCGTCTTGCCGTAGCCGACGTCGCCGCAGATGAGCCGGTCCATCGCCCTCGGCCTTTCGAGGTCCTTCTTGACATCTTCGATCGCCGCAAGCTGATCGGGGGTCTCGTTGAACGGAAACGCTGACTCCATCTCCTCCTGCCATGGGGTATCCGGCCCGTAAGCATGTCCGCCGAGCGCCTGCCGCCAGGCATAAAGCTCGATCAGTTCCTTTGCCATTTCCTCGACGGCCTTTTTGACGCGCTTGGTAGTGCGAAGCCACTCGGAGCCGCCTATGCGATGCAGCGTGGGCGCTACTCCCTCGCCGCCGATGTATTTCTGCACGCGGTCTATCTGGTCGCTCGGAACGTAGAGCTTGTCCTGGCCGGCATACTCCAATAGCAGATACTCGCGTTCGACCCCCTGAGTAGCCAGCTTGTGAATGCCGCGATAGTAGCCGATGCCGTGGCTGACGTGAACGACATAATCGCCTTCCTTGAGGTCGAGCACGCTGGAGATCGGGACACCCTCATGCGAGGCCTTGCGCAGGCGGCGCATTCGCTGGGCGCCGAAGAAATCCGAGTCGCTCAGCACCATCAGCCCGGCGTCCATGAGCTTGTAGCCCGACCGCAGGGGAGCATGGGCGACGTAGACCCCCGGGTCGATCCCGCTCACATCGGCGAGGCGTACGGCCGCGATGCCGTACTCTTCCAGTATCTCCAGCATTCTTTTATCCTGAGCGGTAGCTACCACCACTATGAGACCGTGGCCCTGCCAGGTCTTGACCTGCTCGATAACGGCCTCGATGCGCCCGCCGAACGAGTCCATCGGCGACGACTCCACGTTGACCACCTGGTCCGCCCTCGCCCAGTGAACGGGCCTGGGAAGAAGCGTGAAGATGATGCCCTGCCTGCCCGGCGAGACCGTGCTTGATACCTGACTCGAATGACACGTGCTGCCGCTGCTGCGAGGCCAGCAGCACTCCTCTGCCCGCCCGGTTGATCAGGGTCTCGACCATGTGCTCCTCGTGCTGCTCCCAATGGCTCTTCACTTGCATCGGTTCGTCCAGAACCACTATCGTCTCGCGAGGCAGATAGTCGAAAATCGATACCTCCTCGGCCTGGAGATACGGCAGGTAAAACTCGAAATCATCGAAATAGGCCAGGTTGTCGATCCGGGTGATGGCGTCGTTCACTTTTTCCGACAGCCTCTCCGCCGATTCACTGTCACCGGTCTCGAGCAGGCTCTTCACCTGCGCATCGAGTTCCTTGCGAATCCGGGCGGCGGCCCTGGCGGCGTTTTCCTCGGTCATCAGGATTTCCCGCGCCGGAAGTATAAGGGCCGATGGAATCTTATCGAATGAGCGCTGCGTGGAGCTGTCGAAGTGGCGGATGCTTTCGATCTGGTCGCCGAAAAGCTCGATCCGCAGGGGATCGTCCTCATTGGAAGCGTAAACGTCTATAATCCCGCCCCTGCGGCTGAACTCGCCGTGCCTGTCGACCACATCGGCATGCTCGTAGCCCATTGGAACGGCCTGAGCGGAGAACTCATCCACATCCAGCTCGTCACCGAGTTGCACGCAGGCGTAGGAGCGCTGCAGGCATCTCGGGCGACATCGTCCGGCGCAGAGCGGCATTGATCGGCGCCACGACCACGACATTCTTGCCCTCGACCAGGGCGCGCAGCGCGGCAAGCCGTTCACCTATGATGCTGAAGTCGGGGGGGCCTTCCTCGTAGATGAGGGAATCGCTGGCCGGGTAGAACATCACCTGTTCCTTGCCGACCCCATAGTGCGGCAGATCCTCGGCGATGCGCTCGGCTTGTTCGTGGGTGTACGTGATGACAAATAGCGTCCGCCCGGTGCGAACGAACGCATCGGCGACCATCAGAGCCTTCGCCGCCTCAGCCAGCCCCTCGATTTGGACCAGGCCGACGCCGCGCTCGACAGCGTCGATCACCTCGCCCGCGCGAGGGTAATTATTCGAAAGTTTCAGCAGGTTTTCGAGGCTCATCAGTAGATGTCGGATGTCAGAGGACGGAGGTCCGAGTTGGGACCCCGACCCGGTACATACCCCTAAAGGGCTTTGGGCCCCATATAGGGAGTGCCAAAACCCTGCGATTCTCCGTATTCGGATTATATTCCACGAACATGCTACTCAGGGAAAAGGACTATGTCAAGAAAGGGCTCAGTTCGCAACCCACTATGCAGCCGGCGAGAGCGCCACGTTCTCCAACACCACCGCCGGAAGCTCGCCTTTGCCGAGCACTTGCCTCGCGTTGAGAATCTCGATCCCCACCAGGACCTCCTTCGGGCCGATGTTCAGCGCGACTTCCTCGTTCAAGCGCAGCGTCCGGCACTCGTATTTGCCTTCCATCAGGCGGATGTAAAGGGCGTCAGCCTCGGGATCGTAAGTTATCCTCATTTTGCGTTGCCCTTCCTGCGCTGCACCCATAGGCGTTCCCCGGCCCCTTACCGGCAGCATCAGGAATCCCGTTTCTCCTCTTCCTCCGCGCTGTATACCACCTCGCCGGTCCGGATCACTTCCTCCAGAAACCCGCTTCGGTCTCTGGTTTCGTCCAGCAGGACCGGTTCGATAAGGATGTTCACCTCGCTCCTAAGCCCGTAGAGGTCCGCCGCGGCGTCCAGGTAGTCCTCGCAGAGGTTGTGGACAACCACGGCTATGTCGATGTCGCTATTTTCGCGGGCATCACCTCGCGCTTGCGAGCCATAGAGGACCACCTTGACAACAGGCAGCCTCCTTCTGGCCCGGTCGGAAAAACGCTTTGCTATTCTGACAGCCGCTGCTTTATCCATTCGTACATCTCCTTCGTTGTCGCCAACATTGAGCGGCATCGCTCCGCGGTAAGTGAATTAGCCAGAAGTTGACGATCCGGCGGGTAGCGGCTCTCAATGTTCAGCGGCTCAAGTTGCCGCAGGAAAGCCTTCTGATCCTGGCTCATTCCATCATAAACCTCCGACCGGCGCGCCAACACCTCGAGGTCATGAATGCGTGGCGGAACTTTGGATGCCAACTTGGCGTAACACGCCTTGAGCATCTTCTCCACGGCCTGGTGGCACATGAACGCCACATACAGGTAACGACCGTTTCTCATCATAACGTCGGCTGTCTCCAGGTCGTATTCCGCCAGTTCGCACCAGGTCCTCGACCTTATCACTCATTTGACACCCCCTGCATCCGCCGCTATCTCAGATACTCCTCGACCTTCTCCGCCACCGCTTCCGCGGTGAAACCGTACTTCTCCGCGAGTTCCTG
This sequence comes from uncultured bacterium, assembly GCA_963823885.1. Classification (GTDB taxonomy): domain Bacteria; phylum Armatimonadota; class UBA5829; order UBA5829; family UBA5829; genus CAWGNL01. Next base: position 15,398 of record CAWGNL010000086.1, on the reverse strand, counting down.
ATACGGACCCGAGACGCCGAAGTCGTCCATTCCTATCATCAGGCCGCCGCATCCGATATATTTGCTCCAGCCGAACGGGATCGCCGCTTCCACAGCCACGCGCTTCGTGAAAGTGGGAGGAAGAACGCTGTCTTTGTAAGCCTGGCTCTGAGCGTTGAAGATTTCCATCGAAGGCATCGAGACCACTCTCACGCCGATTCCCTTCTTCTCCAAAAGCGCCGCCGCTTCAACTGAGGTGGCAACCTCGGAGCCGGAAGCTATCACGATCACCTCCGGCCTTGCCGAATCTTTGACTACGTATGCTCCCTTGCGAAGCTGCAGTGCTTTGGTCGGATCGTCGCTGATGGAACAGATATTCTGGCGGGAGAGCATCAGCGCCGTGGGGCCGTCTCTTCTTTCCAACGCTACCGCCCATGCGGCGATCGTCTCCGCCGTATCCGCGGGCCTTATGACCACGACATTGGGCATGCACCGCAGCGCCGCGAAGTGCTCGATCGGCTCGTGGGTGGGACCGTCCTCTCCGACGAATATGCTGTCGTGCGTGAATACGTAGATCACCTGCTGCTTCATGATCGCCGCCAGGCGCACTGCCGGGCGCAGGTAATCGCTAAAAACCAGGAATGTCCCGCCGTAAGGAATCACGCCTCCGTAGACGGCCATCGCGTTCATAGCCGAGCCCATGGCATGCTCCCGGACCCCGAAGTGAATATTCTTGCCGAGAGGGTCTTCGCGGGAAAAGTCGCCGCCCTTTTTGACGTCGGTCTTATTGCTCGGCGACAGGTCGGCGGATCCTCCCCACAGCGCCGGGACCAGTTTCGACAGTTCCTGAATAACCTGGCCCGAGGACGCGCGGGTCGCGGTTGGCTTGGAGCAATCGAGGGTGGCAAGAAGCCGGCTGTCCAGGTCCGCCGGCACTTCCTTGTTCATCATCTGCTTCCAAAGCTCCGCCATATCGGGAAACTCGGCGCAGTATTTCTTGAAGTTGGATTGCCACCGGTCATAATCGAGCTTGACTTCGTCCACGCGTCCCTCGAAAATCTCCCGCACCCCGTCCGGCACGTGGAACGCCGGTTCCAACGGCCAGCCGGCAAGTTCCTTCGCGGCCTTGACCTCCTCCTCGCCCAGAGGCTCGCCGTGAGCGCTTGCCGTGCCCTGTTTGTTTGGCGCCCCATGGCCGATGTGGGTCCGCGCAATAATAATGCTCGGGCGGTTGGTCTCGGCCTTCGCGGCGGCCAGAGCATAGCTGATCGCCTGGCGGTCGTGACCGTCGATTTTCTGAACGTGCCAGTGGTAGGATTGGAACCGCGCCGGCACATCGTCGGAATAGGCAAGGTCGGTGCTGCCCTCGATGGAGATGTGGTTATCATCGTAAAGCACGATAATGTTCCCCAAACCGAGGTGGCCGGCCAGACTGCACGCCTCGTGGCTGAGGCCCTCCATCATGTCGCCGTCACCCGCTATAGCGTATATCCAGTGGTTTATGATATCGTAATCGGGCCTGTTGAAAATCGCGGCCATTCGCTCGGCGGCCATCGCCATCCCGACCGCGTTCGTCAGGCCCTGACCGAGCGGACCGGTCGTGGTTTCGATCCCCTTCTTGATATGGTACTCGGGATGGCCGGGTGTCTTGCTGCCGAGCCTGCCTGAAGAGCTTGAGGTCATTGACGGAGATGTCGTAACCGGCAAGGTGAAGAAGCGAATATAATAGCATCGAACCGTGGCCGCCCGAGAGAATGAATCGGTCTCTATTTGCCCATTTCGTGTCCGCGGGATTGTAGCGCAGGAACTTCGTCCAAAGCACGTAAGCCATATCGGCCGCGCCCATCGGCAGGCCCGGGTGGCCGGACTTCGCCTTCTCGACGCCGTCGACCGCCAGGAATTTGATGGTGTTTACAGCCAGGTCGTCGATCTTAGTGTCTATAGTTTGTTGCGACATCGGGTCAACTCCAATCGTTATAGTTGGGTTAATCTGGGTATACGTCAGCTATGATGCACCCGCCAGCTATACATTGTAGCGCATTGGGGGGATTGTTGTCGAAGGGACTGGTTTGGACGGGTTAAAGGTTAAAGGTTGCGAGGGACTTCACCTATGCGGCGGAACGACAGGCCGCGGCACCCTATCAAAGAGAGTCCTTCGAGTTCCCGCTGCACGCGTGGAACCGTCACCGCGAGATAGGACGTGGCCTGCCTCTGCCCAACGTGAGTGCTGTGCGTGCAGCGGGAACTCGAAGGCGCCGGATTGAAGCAGACGCTCTATTTGTCGTTCCCGCCGCATAGTGAGAGCCTCGTTGCCCCCGCATAGGTGGGTCGCGACTTTCCGACTTTCGACTTTCTGACTTTCGACTGTTCTTTTGGGAGAAACAAATAATGAACGTGGGCATGGTCGGTCTTGGGCGAATGGGAATGGGAATGGGTTCGCGCCTGGCTTCGCGAGGCCATGGGGTAACCGGATTCGACGCCTCGGATGAAAAGAAGGAAGAGGCGGCGCGGCGCGGGATCGCCTGGGCGGATTCGCCCAAGTCACTCTGCGATGCGCTTCCCACCCCGAGGGTCGAGATTATCATGGTTCCCGCGGGTTCTCTGGTCGACGAGGTTATCGGCGGACTTATCCCGCACCTCGCCTCCAAAGACCTGGTCATCGATGGAGGAAACTCGTTTTACAAGGACTCTATCCGGCGTGGAAACGACCTCGCTTCCCATGGGATTTGCTTCCTCGACGCCGGTGTAAGCGGCGGCGTTTGGGGCGAGGATGAGGGCTACTGCCTGATGGTCGGCGGCGATTTGCAAGCCTATGAGATCGCCGAGCCGCTTTTCAGGGACCTCTCCGAAGAGGGGGGATACGCGCACGTCGGCGAACTGGGCGCGGGGCACTTTTCGAAGATGGCGCACAACGGTATCGAGTACGCCATGCTCGAAGCCTACGGCGAGGGCCTGGAGATTTTGAAATCCTCGCGCTTCAACTACGACCTTCCGGCGCTTTGCGACCTGTGGAACCACGGCGGCGTGGTTAGGAGTTGGCTCCTGGAACTGGCGAGGATCGCGCTCGACGACGACAAGGACTTGGCGAGTATTCGCGGCTACGTGCCGGATTCCGGAGAAGGTCGATGGACGGTGATGGAATCGATCGACGAGAGCGTCCCGTGTCCAGCGATTGCGCTGTCGCTGATGATGAGATTCCGCTCGCAGCAGGACGACTCGTTTTCCGCCAAGGTGATAGCGGCCCTGCGCAATCAATTCGGCGGGCACCCGGTGAAGAAGGTATGATGAGTCTCGAACCCAACCCGCTTCGCAAAGGGCTTTCGACAGAGAGGGCCGTCGAGCCGTGCCTCTTCGTCATTTTCGGGGGAACGGGCGACCTTGCGCACCGCAAACTCCTGCCCGCCCTGTATCACATATACCTCGCGGGACTGCTTCCGAGAGGATTTGCGATAGTGTCGTTTGCGTCCGGCGAGATGACAACGGCCGATTACGTCGAGTCGGTGCGCAAGTCCCATGTCCCAGGTCGCCCCGCACCTGCCCACCGGAGGGTCGGCTTGGGAGGGATTCAGCGGGCTGCTGCGCTACATTCAAAGGGTCGAGGACTACCAGCAGGCGTTTACCCAGCTTAAAAAGAGTCTCGATGAAATCGACTCGTCGGTGAGCGCGGGCGGTAATTATCTTTATTACTTGTCGGTGCCTCCTTTTGTGGTCAGCGATTACGCGGCGTGGCTCGGCAAGATGGATCTCGCGCGGGACAAGACCGGCCGCGGTTGGCCGCGAGTGGTGGTCGAGAAGCCTTTTGGGACCGATCTGGCCTCCGCGAGGGCGTTGAATGCCTCCCTCCAAGACGTGTTCAGCGAGCAGCGGATCTATCGAATCGACCACTACCTGGGCAAGGAAACCGTGCAGAACATCCTGGTGTTTCGCTTCGCCAATGGGTTTATCGAGCCGCTGATGAACTCGAAGTATGTGGACCACATCCAGGTGACGGTCGCCGAGACTCTTGGCGTCGAAAGGCGGGGCGGTTATTACGACAGCACGGGCGCCCTGCGGGATATGGTGCAGAATCACGTTTTGCAGGTGGTCTCGCTCGTGACCATGGAGCCGCCGTCCTCGATGGAGGCGGAGTCGATCCGCGGCGAGAAGGCCAAACTGTTTCGAAGCATTCGGCCGATTACCCCATCCGATGTGACAAGCGCCGCGGTCCGTGGACAGGTACACGGCGGGCAAGCTCATGGGCGAGGATGTGCCGGGCTATCGGGAGGAAGAAAGAGTCGATCCGAACTCACGGACGGAGACATTTGTTGCCATGAAGCTGATGATCGACAACTGGCGCTGGGAGGGGGTGCCGATCTACATCCGGACCGGGAAACGCCTGGCTCGGCGCGTCAGCGAGGTCGCCATCCAGCTCAAGAACGTGCCGATGGTCCTCTTCGGCGGCTCGAAGACGAAGAAAATCGAGCCGAACGTTGTCGCCATGAACATCCAACCCAATGAGGGAATTTCCGTGCGTTTCGAGTCGAAAGTGCCGGGGCTGGGTATGCAGATCGAGCCGGTTCGGATGGATTTCCGGTATCTCTCCGCGTTCGGCCCCAGCCCACCGGAGGCTTATGAGCGTCTGGTGCTCGACGCGATGCTGGGGGATGCAAGCCTGTACTCCAGGGCCGACGCGGTGGAGGCTGACGTGGGCGCTTTGCGATCCGATAATCGCCGCCTGGAGCGCCGGCGACATACCGCCGGAGGACTACGTGCCGGGCGGTTGGGGTCCCAAAGCCGCGGAAGCACTGCTCGCGCGCGACGGCCGGCGGTGGAGGAAACCTTAGAGAAGGGTTAGTAGGGTTGACAGGGTTGGTAGGGATTGCTTCCGTTCGGGTACCCTTGTGCTCCCTCTCCCGGATGGGAGAGGGTTGGGGTGAGGGGGAAACGTAGCAATCGGGCACAAGCTCTGCGCTCGGAGAAAGGCCCGATACCGATCGATCTCGGGATCTGCAATCCCCACTCATCTCTCGAATTGCAACGCTCTTAGGGCATCGGAGATGCCCAGGTTGTTCTTGACCGGCCGGATTGCAAATCCGCCCGAACGGAGACTTGGCTGCGCCCCATGACCCTATTAACCTATAACCCTAAAGCGGCGTAGCCGCAACCAAGAAGGCCATCGCCGGAAAATCAATACGGCCTTTCCATAATTCGGAAGGTCGGTGGTTTCTTTTCAGTATCTTACAACTGAAACCCTAAGAACCCTGGAGCCTAACGATGATCGTACCGACAACCGAAATTGTGACCGACTTCTCCAAGGTGGACGCGCAGCTTGAAGCGATCTACCGCCGCGCGCTCGGCGTCCAAGGCGATGTGGCGCCTGTGGTGCGGACCGCGCTGTTTAATCTTGTGGTCTACGTGTGCACGACCCAAGAGGCGGACCAGGCGGCGCTCAACGTAAGCGAGATCGTCAGCGCCAAGCCCTGTAGGGCGATTATTGCAGACGCAACCCCAACCGTGCCAGGCGGGGCCGCCGGGCAGTGTGTCGGTTGTCTGCGGGATGACCAGTCGCGGTGACCGGCGGTTGTGTGGCGACATCATTTACGTTCACGTCGGCGACCCGGCCTCGACGGTTGGGTGTGTGCTTCCACTTCTGGCGCCGGACGTTCCGGTTTTCCTTTGGGTTCCCGGCCCACTATGCGGCGATCCGGCGAGCATCGATGAGCTTGCCGGGGCCGCGGATGCCATCATTACCGATTCCCGCCGCTTCGACGACCTGCGCGCCGGGGTGGACTGGCTGATCGGGCACATCGAGCGAGAGCGGGCCGTTCACGACCTTGGCTGGGTGTCGATTCGGGCGTGGCGCGAGCTTACCGCCGCGCATTTCGACCCTCCCGCTACGAGGCCGTATCTCGGGCAGTTGTCGTCCCTGGAGGTGCATTATTCCCATCCGGACGGCGCAGCCGATTCGCTGCCCAGCCAGCCGCTGCTGTTTGCATCGTGGTTTGCCGAGCGCACGGGGCTGAGAATGAAAATCCGCTTCAGGGTCCGGCGGCGGGGGCATCGCCATCGAGGCGAGTCTCGGGGATGCTCCGGCGGCGCTGACGCTTGTGCCTCGCGAGTCGCCACTGCCATCGGGGCAGATACTGGGCGCGATCGTCAGGTGCGGCCGGGCCACGTTCATCACACAAGGCGTGACCGGCGAGGAGGTCCTCATCGACCAGAAATGCGAGGGTGTTTGCTTCCCGCCGCGCACTGTGAGAGTTCCGCCTCAGGGCGAGTCCGCACTGGCCAGCGAGGTGCTCGGGGTGCGGCGCCCGGACTGCGTCCTGGAAGACTCGCTGGCGGTCGCGAAGGAGATCCTCTGAGAGTGGCGCTGGGGTTGAATGGTGGTCTTCGGGATCGTCGGGTGGGATGCCCCGCGGTGTTTCGGGACCTGAGCAGCGAGCACCGCCGTCTAGTTGGGTGGCAGACGGTATATTCGCCGCGGAGGTCCCGAAACGGAACGGCACTTTTTGTTAATCGCGGGTTGAATGTCCGGATTCCAACTTCTAACTCCTAAAGCGGTATAGCCGCAACCAAGAAGACCATCGCCGGAAAATCAATACGGCCTTTCCGTAATTCGCAAGGTCGGTGGTTTCTTCTTACGTATCTTACAACTGAAATCCGAGGTGACATATCAAAGTTCAGGTCACAGCTTCTATATGATTTCAGTTGTAAGATACTACGCTTTTCCCCAGACTTCGCTGGGGAAAAGTGGCCACCTTACGGTGGCAGTTGACCAAGGCAGGCGGTCGGGTTTTTCGCTTTTCGGTTGTTAAGGGATTTGAACAACACCTGAGTCGGCTCGGGAGAAGCTCCCAGCGTTGCCCTACCCTCCGCCCAGGCAAAGCAAGTATAGCTCATCCGCCATCCCTTAACAACCATAAAGCGGAAAAGTGACAAGCTCACTCTTGATAGGTAATTTGTAATGCTGAACTCGATTCAGCATCCACGGCACGAGCAAATGGATTCTGAAACAAGTTCAGAATGACGTGGTATCATGGAAGAGTGAGCACTTAAGCGGAAAACCCAAAGGCGGTGCGCCGTCGAATCCGCCTTAGCGACAACAAATTGTTTCTAGCAGGGCGCTAAGCGCCTAACTCCTAACTTCTAAAGCGCGGGGCCGGCGGTGAAGGATATCAGAGCCGATGTGATCGTGTGTAGAGACTGCGAAGGCGTTGCGGTCGAGTCTGCTTCGCGATTCGTTTGCGCGGCGAATCTCGCCGTGGCCGAGCGCGGAATGTTCTTCGTTGCGATACCGGGCGGCCGCAGCCCGCAGGCGACTTATCTGACGTTGGCGTCGCCGGTGTTCGTGGAACTGGCGCCCTGGGACCGCACGCAAATCTTCTTTGCCGACGAGCGCTGCGTGCCGCCGGACCATGCCGACAGCAATTACAGGCTGGTTAAGGAGCATCTTCTCTCGCGGGCGCCGATCCCGGGACGCAACGTTCATCGAATCCGAGCGGAGCTTCCTCCCGAAGAGGCTGCATCGAAATACGAATCGACTCTGCGGGCAGTGCTCGGAGACCAGCCGAGATTCGACCTCATTTTGCTGGGGCTGGGGACCGATACCCACGTCGCATCGCTTTTCCCACACTCGCCGGCCCTGACCGAGAACGACCATCCGGTGGCTTCCAATTACGTGGACAAGCTCCAGGCCCACCGGCTTACTCTTACTCTGCCCGTGCTCCGCGCCGCCCGCTCGGTCCTGATGCTGGCGATGTGGGAAGAGAAGGCCCAAGCGGTTTACGATGTGCTCCTCGGCGACGTCGATCTTGCCGCCCATCCGGCGCAGGCCGTCCAGCCCACGCACCGGCCGGCTGATGTCGGGTACTGGACCACGCCGCGGCAATGATGCTGTAACTTCAGGGGAATCAAGCGTGAAGCCCGCACTATGTAAGTGCTCACTCTTCATGATTTTTACAACCCACGTATGCGGCGGGAACGACAAATAGAGCGTCCGCTTCAGCCCGGCGCCTTCGAGTTCCCGCTGCACGCGTGGCGCCTTCTGCCCGCGAGAGAGGGGCATGGTCTGCATCTGCCCGGCGTGAGTGCTATGCGTACCAGCGGGAACTCGAGGGGCTCATGCCAAGGATTGTCTCGCCTCGTCGTTCCCGCCGCATAGGGGGGTGGCATGCGCTCACGATTCGTGAGCTGTTACCTGCTTGATTGCGTCTTGACAACCCCAACGTTGCATGCTCTTATCCGCTCCGTGTCCGAAGCAACATGTGCGGGGCGCAGACTCACGGGATCTCTGCCCTCTGCTCTCTGCTATAAGCCATTTTCAGGAGCGATCAACGTGAAACTGCAAAACTTTCAAGCGAAGAACGAGCAAATCCGGGGGGATTATCTTGCCGCGAAGAAAGCAAAACCAAAGAAGTTCGAAGCGAAACTGAACCTTTCCTGGAGCAACTGGGGATTTGGGATGGAATCGCTCGATGCGTCGGTCAAGAGGCTCTCGGATAACGATGTAAGCTTCATCAAACTCCATGGAAACCGATATGGCGAGAGCCTTGGCTACAAGTCCACAGAGACTCGGAAGACCCTCGATGACCACGATGTTAGAGTGAGCGGCGTCTGCGGAATGTTCAGCGCGGAGTGCGACCTCTCGAGCAACAGCGGGGTCGTTCGCCAGAGAGCAATCGACTATATAAAGCGCAACGTCGAACTTGGAAGGGACCTGGACGCGAAGTATTTCTTGATGCGTCCCCGCCGCAGTCGGCGCGGCCTTCGCCGATAGACGATATGGAGTTCGACCGGTCCGTGGAGAGCCTCTCACTGGTTGCCGACGTGTTTTCCGACGCGGGAATCAGGGGGGCTGTCGAGCCGATCAGATCGGCAGAGACAAGTCTCATCCACACATTTGCGGAGGCGACAAAGTATATCAGGGCCCTGGACCACCCGGGTGTCCAGCACATCAACGGCGACGTGTACCGTATCTGCTGGTGGAGGAGAGCCACATCACCGGCACGATAGATCGACCACCCCGATCGCCTTACCAACCTGCACCTTGCCGACACCAACCGCTGCGCGCTGGGCGAGGGGTCGCTGGACGTGGACACGCTGATGATGGCTCTCTATCTTATCGGTTACAACAATGAATGGTGCTACTGCACGCCCGAACCGCTTGGACCCGGAGGCGACCCATATCCTGCAATGTTCGGCAAGCCGGACCCTGAACGACTGGATGCCCTTGTGCACAATACCGCCCGCTATTGGAGAGAACGAGAGGAGTGTGTCCGGAGCCTGCAATAATCGGAGGACAGACTAAGATGGATAAAGTGCATTCGGCCCTGTTTTCGAGAATTTACTAAAATGCTTGACAATCTTATAAGTCTGGGGTAAACTATTGTGCGGGACCAGGCGGACTGACAATTGCCGCGTGTGTCCCGCCAGGATGGTATACTCCTAAAGCGGCATAGCCGCAACCAAAAAGACCATCGCCGGAAAATCAATACGGCCTTTCCGTAATTCGAAAGGTAGGTGGTTTCTTCTCAGTATCTTACAACTGAAATCCGAGGTGACATATCAAAGTTCGGTCCCAGCTTGTATAGGATTTCAGTTGTGAGATCTAAAGCGGCGTAGCCGCAACCAAGAAGGCCATCGCCGGAAAATCAATACGGCCTTTTCGTAATTCGGAAGGTCGGTGGTTTCTTCTTACGTATCTTACAACTGAAATCCGAGGTGACATATGGAAAATTAGAGTACAACTTGTATAGGATTTCAGTTGTAAGATACTGAGAAAGCTGTCCGCTTTGGACGGAGAGCCACGTATTGAAACGCGGCGTTTTCTTAGGCGATATGAGTGGGCAACCCCCACTGGGGGTAAGGATGAAGAAAGCAGTTGTCTTGCTCTCCGGAGGACTGGACAGCGCCACCACCGCCGCCATCGGAAAGTCCGAAGGGTACGCAGCTTTATGCGTTATCCTTCGACTACGGCCAGCGCCATGCCCGCGAACTGGAGAGCGCGCGAGTCGTGGCAAAGAGCCTCGGCGCGAAGGATCATGTCATCGTCGCGTTCGACCTCCGGCAGTTCGGCGGCAGCGCGCTCACCGACGAGATCGAAGTCCCTGCTCGATCGCGACATCGAGCAAATGAGCGCCGAGATTCCCGTTACCTATGTGCCCGCCCGCAACACCATATTCCTTTCCTTTGCCCTGGCATACGCCGAGACGCTTGGAGCTGAAGATATCTTCGTCGGTGTCAGCCAGGTGGACTACAGCGGATATCCCGACTACCCGGCAGGAGTTTCATCCATGCATTCGAGAAGCTGGCAAACCTCGCCACCAGGGCCGCGGTCGAAGGCAAGTCGCATTTCAGGATCCGCACCCCGCTCGTAAACCTTACCAAAGCCCAGACCATAAGAGAAGGCACTCGAGCTGGGTGTGGACTACTCTCTGACCTGGAGCTGTTATCAGGGCGCCGAGGAGGCCTGCGGCAGATGCGACAGTTGCAAACTGCGCATCGCCGGATTTCGAGAGGCGGGAAGCGTCGATCCGCTTAGATATCAGTAGTTGTGCATATCAAGATGGAACAAGTATATACCGACATTTCTATAGGGGGCATTGTCACGCCTTAGAGAACGCCGATAGGTGGGGATTCGGAGATCCCCACCCATCAAGTGCTGCAATTTCTAGTCTCTAATTTCCAACTTCCAATTCGGGGTGTTTGCTTATGAGATCGCTTGTTAGCGCCGTTGACTGCTCGCGAAGGGCGGCTTTGTCATGATTCCTCTGCTGATTTGCTCGATAGTATCGGTAACCGTGATTATCGAGCGGTCCGTCGAAAATTGGGCGGGCTGGCGCCGACCTCACCTCGGATATCGGCCCCGTCGAGGACGCCCTATACGATCACAAATCAGATGAGGCTATTTCGCTGCTCAAGTTGCATGGTTCGGTGGTGGGTCGGGTGCTGGCGGCGGGGATATCCAACAATCACCTGGGAGAACGCGGTGTGGAGCGGGCGATGGAAGAACAAGGCACCCGTGAGATTTCCGCCTTGAGCCATGGGTTGGGCGCGCTGGACACCATCATAACCATTGCCCCGCTGCTGGGGCTGTTCGGCACCGTTACCGGAATGATTTCGGCGTTCCACGTCATCGCCAACAAAGAAGGTATCGGCACTCCGACCGCGATCACAGGCGGCGTCGCCGAGGCGCTCGTGGCCACCGCGGCCGGCCTTGTGATCGCCATTTTCACTCTCGTCTGCTACAACCATCTGCAAGAGCGGATCAAAGGCCTGGTCGCCGAGATCGAACATCGGGGCAACTCGATTTTGAACGTGCTCGCCGAGGCGGGGGATTTGACACGTGAAACTACGCGCCTATCAGCCTAAAAAGGCCCGCATCGAGATTATCCCGATGATAGACACCATCTTCTTTCTGCTGGTGTTCTTCATGATCGCGTCGCTTGCGATGACCACGCAGAAGGGCATGCCCGTGAGTCTCCCCAAGGCGTCGTCGGGGACCGACAGGCCGGTGGTGAAGGTGGTCCTCACTCTTACAGCCTCCGGCAGCTACTTCATCGACAAGCGCCGCGTGTCGTTTGACGAGATTCGACCCATGCTTTCAGCCACGCTCAAGGACAACCCGAGTGCCGTGGTGGTGATCAATTGTGATAAGTCTCAGGCATGGCAGAAAGGCATCGAGCTTGCGGACGAGGCCAAGCGAGCCGGGGCGCGCGCCCTGACCATCGCAACCGAGCCCAAGTCCGTGAGTTGAGGAAAGCCCACTATGCGCGTCAGGTTTGGTAGGGTTAGTAAGGTTGATAGGGAAGGGACCGCGCACCCCTGGAAAATAATCCATTCGGTCTGGCCTAGGACCAATCTCTCCTGGCGGAGGATGTCTGGACCCCTACTAACCCTATTAACCCTACTAACCCTAAAGCGGCGTAGCCGCAACCAAGAAGGCCATCGCCGGAAAATCAATACGGCCTCCCCATAATTCGGAAGGTCGGTGGTTTCTTCTTACGTATCTTACAACTGAAATCCGAGGTGACATATCAAAGTTCATTACAACTTGTATAGGATTTCAGTTGTAAGATACTACTAACCCTAAGAACCATATGAAAGATAGAACGCTTCTATACGCAATCGTGATTTCGCTCATGGTGCACATCGCCGTGGTGTGCATTGTGGGCTTGACCTCGTCCGCCCGGTTTCAGCCAGCCGCCGCCAGCCCGATTCCCCACTGGGTCGATGTGAACCTGGTCAAGGACCCGTTTGCCGGCCGCCGCGAAAGTGGAGCGTCCCAAACCCAAGGCCGATCCCGCCCCGCCGAAGCCCGTTCAGGCCCGCGAGCGTGACACGTCGATTCCGCCCGTGCCCGTTGGGCGCCAGGTCCAAACAAACCCCCTACCCGCTCGGTCGAGATTGCCGGTCTTGCCGGGCGCGCGACCCGGCGGAACGGGAATCCGGCGGCCGGCAACCCCGGCGGCAAGCTCGATATCGGCGCGGCGAGCCGCCACGGCAATCTCCCCGGCAACTGGCAGGGCGGCAAAACCCCTGTCGGGTGGGTTCCCGAAAGCAGGGCGACCCACGGCATGGGTCCGGCAGCGGCCCCGGTGCCGGCGCCCCCGAACCACCCAAGCAAGCTTCCGAGGGCCCGGGCACGCGTCCCGCGCCCGCCCCACCCGCTCCGAAGACCGTAAGCGTGCGGATTTGCGAAGTCTCCGGAATGCTTGCCGGTGAGCACTGCAAGAGAACCCGCGTCGAGTCATTTGTGGAAGGGACCCAGCCAACAAAGGTATGCGATAAGTGCGAGGCCGAGTTCAAGTCCCGCCTGGCCGACCGCGCCAATCCGGCCCTCATACACGATACCCGCCCGTCGATACCGGCCTCGGTGGAAGAAGGCCTGAGCGTATCCGTGAAAGTCGAGTTTACAGTGACGGCGGGTGGCGATGTTACCGGCGTAGAGGGTCATGAAATCGTCAGGCAACCGCGCCATCGACAGGGCCGTCTCCTCCGCGGCCGCCCGGCGCAAATACAAACCCGCCGTTCAGGATGGAGTCCCCCGCGGCGTGAAGGTCAGCGTGACTTATCAGATTAATACGTAGAGAGTGACCCCACTATGCGGCGGGAACGACAAGGCGAGACAATCCCTGGCATGAAGCCCTTCGAGTTCCCGCTGCACGCGTGGCGCCTTCTGCCCGCGAGAGAAGGGCATGCGTCCGCATCTGCCCAGCGTGAGTGCTATGCGTGCAGCGGGAACTCGAAAGTGCCGGGTTGAAGCGGACGCTCTATTTGTCGTTCCCGCCGCATAGGTGGGCTGTACTCGCGAAGAGTGATATCTTACATGAATCGCTACGGCCAGATGACCACTCCCTGATCGTTGTCGACACGACCTACGTCTACGGCGCCGCGCACCGAATTACCTATCGCGAGACAGGTTGCGTGGCGCAGTTCTCGAAGGGTCAAGACACGCTCTTCAGCCTTTCCTTCCGCCAGCAAGCTCCCGCGCCATATTCCCGGCAACAACCCGCATTCAAGCGGGGGCGTGAACGACTTCCCATCGATTTCCATTACCAGATTGGTGACCGCACACTCGGTCAATTCGCCGCGTTTATTCGTGTACAGCACGTCGAAGTAGCCGGCCTTTCGCGCGGCATTCAGGTCGTCGTCGTATGACTGCCGGCGGGTGGTCTTGTGATACAGGAAAACGTTGTCCGGGTCGGTCTGCCGGGCCGCAAGCAGCAGTCTGACCGGGCCAGCGGGGCTGGAGCCGGCGTCGGACCACCGGATGTCCAACGCGCCATCTCGGGAAAGCAGCAGCCGGACACGAGCCTGGCCGTTGGTGAGCTTGCCGGAAAGAAACTCGACATCGGCAACCTCGCGGTTCAAAGCCTCCCTCACAGCAACCTCTGTGAACGGCCAGCCGAAATACTCCGCCGAGCGCCTGAGGCGCTCAATATGCTCGGGCAGGGATGCGTAACCCCTCCCTTGTTCATACAGCATCGTTTCGACAAGCTGAAACTCCGGAGGCTCCCACTTGATGAATGATCCTTTGAGCAGGGTTTCCCCAAGTTCCGCCCTGGGGTCGGAATCGGCGACGATTCCGCTTCCGATCCCCATCTCGCATTTGCCATCGCGTTGCACGATGGTTCTGATCGCGACATTGAGCAGACAATCTCCGCCCGGACGGAACATCCCTATGCAGCCACAGTAGACTCCGCGAGCGTCGTGCTCCAACTCGTTGATGATCTCCATTGCTCGTATCTTGGGAGCGCCCGTGACAGAGCCCGGGGGAAAAGCGGCTCTGAGTATATCGGATGCGGTTGTCCCATCCCGCAAGCACCCTTCCACATCGCTGGTCATTTGAAATACGGAGGCGTATCGCTCGACATGGAACATCCGAGGCACGCTGATTCCGCCGATGCTGCTGACTCTGCCTATATCGTTGCGCATCAAGTCCACGATCATGATGTTCTCGGCTCGATTCTTCTCGTCGAGAGCGAGACCGCGAGCGATGCTCTCATCTTGTTCGAACCAGTGGCCTCGCGGGGCGGTTCCCTTCATCGCCCGTGAGAGCAACCGATTGCCCGTACGCCTTGAAAAAGCTCGGGCGAGAGCGATACGATCTGCTTCTTGCCGGTGTTTATGAAGGCCGAGTAGCCGACCGGGTGAGCTTTTCTCAGCCGGTGAGAGCGAAGATCGTGCCGGTTCCTGCGTTTGAACACGAGTTTGCAGGTGTAGTTGACTTGGTAGGTGTCACCGGCGGCGATGTACTCTTCGTATTCTTCTGACAGAGTCGAGGTATTCGTCTTCGCTGATATTGAGGGCGAGGTTACGGGCGCCGGTGCTGCTCGCGCCGCCGAGGTCTATCGATTCCGAATCGAACTCCGAACAGTCGCGGTACACCCTGAGCCAGACCAATGGTTGATCGGAGCGATGTCTCGATTGGATTGGCTTGTCCAAGACAAGTCCGGCCTCGTAAGCGATATACCCCGCGACGCTCATGCCGGACGCAAGACAGCAGTCCATCTCTTCCAGAGCCGCGACGACCTCCTCGGGCGCTGAAGCGGTGATGATACGCTCGGGGTTGGCGAAAACAAAGGTCCGGCCCGAACCGGAATGAATGTTTCGGCTATCGATCAGGACCGTTCCCGGGCTGTCGAGAACGGATATTACCCGATGCTGATGGTCCGGGTTTTCCGAACCCCGGACCAGGCTCCCCGGGTTTGCAACCCGCATGCCATGCCTCACGCTTCAAGCCTGGTTATTGGAACGATCGACTCCTCATTCAGTTCATAAATCGCGCGCTGGAGTACTTCCAGTCGCGGATGTCGGATACCGTATCCAGTCCGCACAGGGTTGTTGTGGATGTAGTTTGCCTTCTGACTAAAGAAGTCGTAGGAGTAAATCTCCTCGGGGATGGAAAGCCTCCTACACCCGCACGCCACCCTCAG
>CAWGNL010000085.1:0-6966 GCA_963823885.1 uncultured bacterium | reverse complement strand
TGCACGCCAAGGTCGATGTCGAAGGGCGCCCGTCGAAGTCCCCATAATGACCGCCCAGAAGATAATGCCCGGGCTGGTTAAGAATTACCATATCAACGCCGTCTTTTCCGGCCACGACCACACTTACGAGCGCAGCGTGCGGGATGGCGTGCCCTACGTCGTGACGGGCGGCGGCGGCGCGCCCAGTTACGGCAATCCAAACGCGAAACACAATCCCTACAGCAAGGTCTGGCATTACGGGCTTAACTTTTGCGTGGTCACGGTCGACGACACCGGCGCCCACGTGATCGTAAAAGATGCAGACAGCAAGGTGCTGGATGAGTTCGATTTGCCGCACGAGTAGGGTTGATAGGGTTAGTAGGGTTAGTAGGGGTCTGGATTCTCCGTTCGGGCAGATTTGCAATCTGGCCCGCAAAGGGCAATCTGGGCATCTCTGATGCCCAAACAACGTTGTAATTCGAGTGGTCGTTTCGGGGATTGCAAATCCCCAGATTGATTGTTGCGGGCCGGATTGCAAATCCGCCCGAACGGTAATTCGAGGGGTTGTTTCGCAGAGAGGACCTTGCAACCATGAACGATAAACTTCGAATAGCCAGTTTCAACGCGAACTCGATTCGCAGCCGGCTTGGAATCATTCTCGACTGGATGCGCGAGCAGGAATGCGACGTGCTATGCGTGCAGGAGACCAAGGTCACCGACTCGGACTTTCCGGCGGATGCCTTTGCCGAGGCGGGCCTGCGCTGCGCGTTTGCGGGTCAGAAATCCTATAACGGCGTCGCGATTATTTCCCCTCACGAGATCGAGGACGCGCGCGTGGGACTGGGTTTGGATTCCGACGAAGAGGCGCGAATCATTCGGGCGAAGGTGAAAGGGGTGAACGTGGTCAATACCTACATTCCCCAGGGCACATCGCCTGACAGCCCACGGTTTCTTTATAAGCTGGATTGGATCCGCGGGATGCGTGACTATTTTGACGGCGGCTTCTCCCCGAGCGATCCGGTCGTGTGGGTGGGGGATTTCAACGTCGCGCGCGAGCCTATCGACGTCTACGACCCCGAGGCGCTCCTCGGAAGCTGCTGTTACCACCCGGAAGAGCACAGGGCACTGGACTATGTGCGAGAGTGGGGTTTTGTCGACGTTTTCCGAAAGCACCACGCAGGCGAGCCGCGCCTTTACAGCTTTTGGGACTACCGCGTGCCGAATGCCGTCAGGCGCAAGATGGGCTGGCGGTTGGACCATATCTGGGCGAGCGCCTCTTTGGCGAGCGCATGCGTGGACTGCTGGATCGATATCGCGCCCAGGCTACTGGAAAAGCCTTCGGATCATACGTTTATTGTCGCCGATTTCCAGTCGCCGGATTGCGGCTCAGCGGCGAGTTGACCGGCGCTGCCAAGCTCTTTCATCCACTTCGCGGTAACTGCCTTGACCGCCGACTTCGCGTCCAGAAGGGCGTGGGCGTACCACACCTTGCCGTGCTTAGCTTGGTCGGCGCGTTCGATCGCGTCGAGGAACGCCCTGCCCAATTCGCTCGCCACGTTCACCTTGCTTATTCCTATCTCGATAGCTCTGTGAAGCTGGTCGGGCGGAGTCCCGGACCCGCCGTGCAGGACAAGCGGCACGCTCGTTGCGTCGTGAATTGCTTCGAGGCGGTCGAAATCCAGCACGGGACGCTGGGTGTAGAGGCCGTGGGCGTTGCCTATGGCGGATGCGAGAGCATCCACCCCCGTCCTCTCGACAAACTCCGCGGCCTTGTCCGGATCCGTCAGGGAGGCACAGTGGGCGCCTTCGACCGATGAGTCGTCCACCCGGCCCACCGCGCCAAGCTCGCCTTCGACAGTGATCCCTCTCGCGTGGGCCATATCGACCACCATCCTGGTGAGGCGGACATTCTCCTCGAAGTCGTATTGGGACGCATCCATCATCACCGAGGGAAACCCGGCTTGGATGCACTCTTCCACGAGACTCATTTCGGTGGCATGATCCAGATGCAGGCACACCGGCACACCGGCCTCGGAGGCCACCCATCTGGCTATATCGACCGTCATCTTCGTCCCAAGAAGCGGCAGTTCCCAGGGACCGGTAATAAACATGATGGGAGAACGCAGCTCGCAGCCCGTCTCGGCGATGGCCTGAGCGGTCTCCGCGTTGCAGTAGTTGAAGGCGCCCACCGCATAATGCTTCTTGCGCGCTTCTTCCAGCATCGGTATCAGTCCGACTAGCTCTTTCAATTTCGTCTCCTGTGAAAATAGTCGTCGGTTGACGGTTGACGGTTATGGACCGGCCGCCACCCCCGGTGTTTCGCCGATGGTCCGGCGTTTCGCAAGCGCCGGACCTAGTTAATGCGGGTTTGCAACCCGCGAGCACACGCTCCCATTTTCATCTATGGTGATGAAGGCAAAACCTGCTCTGAAATAGCGTTTAGTGGAAAGCGGAAAGTGGAAAGTTCGGAACCCGTCAGCCCCGCATTACGCCCAACCGCGGCGTTTCCCCACCCCAGCCCTCTCCCATCCGGGAGAGGGAGCAAATAGGCGCCGAGTACATCGCTGCAATTCCGGGAGCAGGGTTGCCACGCAAGCATTCATCTACTGCAGGGCAAGCAGTGAGGAACAAGCCAATGATAACCACTATTCCCCGGAAAATCAAGAGACGAAAGGCCGGCATTGCCGCGGGTCCAAAGGCTGGAGAGCCGCCGACGTTCGAGCAGTCTCAACTCCGCGCTATTTCATCCCTCTCGTCAACGACCACGCCGATACTTTGCGCGGCATCTACCATCCTCGACGCCCCCACGGCGCCGAAGTTGAGCCCGCAGTCGACAAGAGCCGTCGTCGGGGTCTGTCTGACAACCCGAATGTGCGCGCCGGGTCTGGCTACACCCCTTTTGATACTCGTGACGTAGTCGGTATAGCGGACAATGCCGTGGGAGGGACCATTATCCCGGACGCGTCCAATTCGAGAGGTCTGATGTAGTCGCTGTAGCTGCCTCTCGAAACCCGAACTAGAACGTCCGTGTTGTGTGCCTTGGCGGCCCAAATCTGTTTTTCGATAACCGACAAATCGTTGCCGACGTGCTCCATGTCTGCCCATATACAGTCGAAACCAGCCAATCCTGCGATTTCCACTGCGCGTGCGTCGGCCAGGTTTATCTTTACACAGCTTGCAACCGCACCCGACCTCAGCTTCCGCAGAACCCTGCTTGGTCTTATGTTCACGATCTTCTCCTTGTGCATCATCAATTAGCAAACAATCTCATCGAGCGTGACTTCTCTTGCGCCCTCATGGCGACTGCGTATTCCCGCGATTATCAGTTTCATAAGCTCGACTGTCTCGCTGAAAGGAAACGGCATCACTCCCGTGCGCAGGTCTTCCTGGTTATCCACGAGCGGCTTGTCCACAAAGACAGGAATGCCGGCCTCCACGAACGGCCCGCATCTGACTATGTGTTCGTGTCCGATATCCGTGGCCACAATCACGGCATCCACGTGTCCGATAACGTCCTCGGGACGCTCGACCACATTGGGGATCAGTGATGCCTTCGCCACATTACGCGCCTGCTCCGGGTCATCCGTCCACACGTGGGACGGAAACTATCAATTACGGACAAGTTATTCTCCTCAGAGGTCTCGGTTGAAACCGCAAGTCCATCCACCATCGACAACGATGTTCCCGCCATTTATGTAGGAAGCCGCGTCGGAAGCCAGAAAACAGACCGCGTCGGCTATCTCGCAAACTGTCCCCTGGCGGCCTTGCGGGATGAACGACACAATGCCGTCGCGGAACCGAGTGAATGCCTCATCGTTTCTCGCCAACAGCACAGCCGATGCCTCGACCGGGACGGACCCCGGTGAAACGGCGTTAACACGGATGCCCTTCGGGCCGAGTTCACAGGCCATCGCTTCCGTCATTTTGAGAATGGCGGCCTTTGCGGCCACGAAACCTATTTGCAGCCTCAGAGCAACTACCCCCGCGACTGATGCAATGTTTATGATGCATCCTTGACCCTGCCGCACCATCTGGGAAGCCGCCGCCTTGCAGCAGTAGAACGTGCCATTTAGATTGGTCTCGATCATTCGCTGCCAGGTTTCATTCGGGTATCGGTCAGCCGTTACTCTGTCAGACGCGAGGCCGGTGTTGATGCCCGCGTTGTTCACCATCACGTCCAGCCGGCCGTATTCGGCGACCGCCGTCTTCACAAGCGAGCAGACTTGGTCAGATTTGGAAATGTCGCATGGTACGAAGATGCAGGAGTCTCCGATCTCCGACGCGGTCGCTTTGCCCTTGTCGGACTGCACGTCCGATACGATCACCGACGCTCCGCTTTGGGCGAACGCCGCCGCTATGGCCTTGCCTATGCCCTGCGCGGAACCCGTGACCACCACGACCTTGTCCTTAAAGTCCAACTGCATTCGTTCTCCTTCTTACTCCATGTGATCGCCGCTCAAGATGAGAGCGTCTTCAGGCGCGGGAAACGGGCTTTTGAGCGCAAATGCCTCCGCTTCCGCGACTCGCCGGTCGTTCTCCATCTCCTGGCGCATCCCTTCTCTGAGCGCCTCCACAAATCTGATGCGTCTCACTAGCTTTTAGTCCCTTCCGGGCAACCGCGGTGATCGTGCCATACAAGTGCCGACCGCGGTCGCTTGCCTTGAAGAAAATCCCGTGCCGCCTCGGCAGGCAGTATTTGCAGGAGCGCCTCTGCCCGCGTGGATGCCGATGCCGCATGGCTTGTAAGCAGCACATTCGAGCGCCCTCGCAGCGGACTATCCGCCGGAAGCGGCTCTATTTCATACACATCCAGCCCGGCGCCACCTATCTTGCCGGAGTCCAGCGCTTCGATCAGGTCTTCCTCACTTACCAGGGGACCCCTCGAAGTGTTGACGACGATTACGCCGTCCTTCATCTTCTCGATAGCCTCGCGATCTATCAGGTGCTGGGTCTCGGGAACCAGCGGGCAGTGAATCGAGATGATATCCGACTCCCGGAGAAGCCCGTCGAAATCCACTCGAGCAACGCCGCAATTCGCGAATATCTCCTCGCGAACATACGGATCGTATGCCCTGATCGCAAAGCCCAAGCACAGCGCTTTTCGAGCAACTGCTCGCGCAATGTTACCGAAGCTCAACAACCCAAGGGTCATCTCGGAGAGCGCCGAAATTGGCATGAATGGCCCCGCGCCCCAACCACCGTGAGCCATCTGGTAGTTGTCCTGCGGAATGCGCCTCGAAAGCGACAGGATCATAGCAAGAGCGTGGTTGGATACTTCTTCAAGGCAGTAATCAGGTACATTAGCAGCCGCTACACCGAGGTCTCTTGCGGCGTCAAGATCGAAATTGTTCACGCCTATTCCGTAGCGAACGATGCACTTGACTCTGGGCAGCGCCTCCAGCACTCTACGAGTAATCGGCGCCCATTGAACGAGAAGCACGTCGGCATCGCCGCAGCAGTTGATGATGTCCTCCTCGGTCTTGCAGCCCGGCTCGACCCGGCTGACGCCAAATCCGGCGGACTCTAGAACACGCTTCTCAGCGCTGATATCCGCGAACCCTGAATCAGTGATGACAACTTTCTTTGACATGACAGTCCCTTTCCATTGTGATATCGCTCACGTATCAAAGACCGGCCTCTTGTGCGTGACATAGTAGATTGTGACAGTAGCGGCAAGGCTGAACGCAAGCCTGAGAACCATCGGCGCCCAACCCATTGCGCCCAGCATTATCGGGCTCGCTCCGTACTTCAGCGCCAGAAGGGGCACAGCCGTCTGAACCAACACCATCGTCGCGTCCGCCGTGGCGCGCACAAGGAATGAGTAGAATTTGTCCGTGTTGAGCATATTCTCACATGAGTAGACGACCGTATTTCGCAGCGTCCCGATTCCTTCGATCTCCACTTCGCACACATCCCCAGGCGTCAGCAGAACCGGAGGCACGCGCGCATTGCCGACACCACCCGGCGTGCCCGTCATAATCACCGTGCCGGGAAGAAGGGTCATGCACTCACTCAGGTAGCTGACCAGCGTCGGGACGCTGCAGACCATCGCACAATCTCGCTTTCCTCGATCACCTCACCTATGCTTTGAACGGGGTCCAGCAAACCTCCGGCCAGAACATCGATGCTGCCATCGTCTCCAACCAACCCGTAGGCGCCATCGAAATGCCGAGCAGTTGGTCGAGACACAGGTCCACGTCCTGGGGAAACCCGGAGGCGGTGTTAAACAGCATCTGATACCCGTCCACATGAAGAGCACGGGCAATTGGCTCGAACAGCATCTGGGCCTCGGTGAAAATGGTGGGGAAGATGACAATGCCGATCAGGTTGGACTTGCCGAGGGTCAATCTGAGGGCACTGTGGTTCGGGCGATAGTGCATTTCCTCGGCGATCTTCTTGATCCGAGCCTTGGTCTCGGGACTGATTCTCCCTTTGTCCAGCAGCGCTCGCCGCACCGTGGCCCGACTCACACCCGCGGCGCGAGCAATATCATAGACTGTTACGGCCATCTGTCTCCCTCGAAGATAGCGGAAAGCTGAAAGTGGAAAGTGGAATGCCCGGAACTTCCCCCCCGCACATGGTTGCTTCGTCCGCAGAGCGTAGCGGCGCGACCGAGGCCGGGCCTGCGAGCGCGGGCTCGCGTTCCCACACTGCATCTTAACTCTCGCTGTGCGCTCCTGTCAATGCCCACTTGGTCGAGCCCAGCCGGACGGGCATACTCCAATCCGACTCCTATCCGTTGGGCAGCATAACTGCCTTGACTTCCGCGGAGATCTCATGTCCGAGCGGCATGGGTTCGTCCGCCCAATCCCGCATGAAGTTGATATCGGTCCCGCAGACCCCTCATGCATTCACTCTTACAAGCATGTGATCTTCATCGGGAGGCCGGATATCGAGGGTTGCTCTTGTATATCGAGAAACTTTTTTCCGAATAGTCCCTTGGTTTGCATGATTTTTTCCTCCGCTGAAAATAGTTGTCGGTTGACG
>CAWGNL010000084.1:0-24532 GCA_963823885.1 uncultured bacterium | reverse complement strand
GGGAGAGGACGTCGATCCGGTCGACTTCTACAATTCGATCGCGTCGGACGAGCGAATTCTGGTCCTCTCGGATCAGAAAGCCTACTTGGCAGACGCTGTAAAGGACTTCATCGGAGAGCTGGCGAGCCTGTCTGAGGAGTGCTGGCCTCGCTGCCGGTCGAGGGCGAGGAAGAGGCCGGTGGGCCTGTGTCCGTCACCGAGACTGACCGGGAGGAGATCATCTCTTCGATTCTCCAGAAGGGAAGCGCCTCGGAAGAAAGAGTGTTGGAGTCGGTGCTGGAGGTCAGCCCCGGTGAGGCCGCGTATGCCGGCGCGCTGGAGAGCCTCAGAGAAGCCCTCAGAAGTGACGACCGCGTGATGTGGCTGGGCGGCTCCAGGTGGAGCAAAGTGGAGACGTTCCCGGACGAAGTCCGCGAACTCCCAGCGCCGCTGATTTGTGGCTCGTGCCAGCCCTTCGAGACTCCCGAGGGCGACGTCTACGACCAGGAACTCGAAGAAGACGGGTTCGAAGGAGCCCTTAAGACAGCGATTTTCGATCCGCTGGCCTGCGATGTCACCGACGAAGACACTTCCCGCACAATGTACCAGCCCAACGGCGACTCCCAGCGCTGCGTGCTGAAATATCATCACAAGACCGAGGGGACGTTCCCGCTGTGCCAGATCAACCCGGATTTCTTCGGGCCGGAGCCGGAGATAATCCCGATCACCTTGATCGACGAAGGCATGCGCAAGACTGTCTATGTAAACAACAATACCAGGCTGATCTATGGCCTCAAGGATTTCTATAAAGACATCACCGAGATATCAGGCGCGGTCTTTTACATCGAGAGGGCGGCCAGACCCGGCGAGTTACCGCTTCAGGTTCGATGGCGGAGTGGACGATGACCTTCACATCGATACCAATCGGAGCCTCGAGTCGCTGGAACTGAAGTCGCGATACGAGAGCAACGATATGCCGCTTTACGATGTGATTACGGAGATACTAAGTAGACAAAGCCTGAAGTTCGCGCAAGTCGTAAACCAGCTCAACATCGTCAAGCGATGTTCGAGGCTGCTCACGGCATCGATCCTGAGTTCGTATCACGCGTTCCACACTCGCGGAAAGACCGACGAGTGGCTGTTCGACGAAAAGAAAGCCTCTCAGGGCTTCAATAAGACGAAGCGAAAGTATATCAAGAAATAGGTGTTGGGTTATGGGTGTTGGGTGTTGGAAGGGAAGGCATGCTCCCTTCCATCACCCATTACCCATCACCCATTATCGCTATGAGCGTTCCAACTTCCAATCTCCAATTTCCAACATCCAAAACGCCAAGGCTCCGATTTGCGCCGAGCCCGACCGGCTCCCCGCACATCGGCAACGTGCGCACCGCTGTCTTCGATTATCTTTACGCGAGGCACACGGGAGGAACGTTCATTTGCGCGTGGAAGACACCGACCGCAATCGCTACGTGCCGGGATCGCTCGAGGAAATGATGGCGGGCCTGCGCTGGATGGGAATGCAATGGGACGAGGGGCCGGAGGCCGGCGGCGCCGCGGGCCGTATTTCCAGTCCGAGCGGTTGGAATATTACGCCCGATATGCCAAGCAGCTTCTCGACGATGGCAAGGCTTACTATTGCTATTGCAGCCGGGAGCGACTCGAAGATATGCGCGCGCGCCAGGAGGCCGCCAAGCTGCCGCCCGGCTACGACCGCCGGTGCCGCGATCTTTCGCCGGAGGAGCGCGAGAAGCTTCTCGAACAGAACCCGAATCCGGTCATTCGCTTCAAGATGAAGCTGGAGGGGCGAACGGAGTTTGACGACATCGTTCGGGGCAGGGTGGCCTTCGAGAACTCGCTTCAGGACGATTTCGTTATAATCAAGGCCGATCTCTTTCCCACCTATCATTTTGCCTCCGTGGTGGACGATCGCCTGATGGAGATAACTCACGTTGTCAGGGGCGAAGAGTGGCTTTCCAGCGCGCCTAAGCATATCCAGCTCTATGAGGCGCTCGGCTGGGACCCTCCGGTGTGGGTTCACCCGCCGCTCATTCTTGATATTACGGGCAAGCGGCTGAGCAAGCGCAGCGGCACTCATACCTCCTTCGCTTATTACCGGGAGGCGGGATACCTGCCCGACGCGATGCTCAACTTCCTCGCGACAATGGGCTGGAGCTCGGGCGAGGACAAGAAGATATTTACCAGGCCGGAATTGATCGAGAAGTTCAGCTTCGAGGGTATAGTAAACCATCCGGCTATTTTCGATATCGACAAGCTCAACGACCTCAACGGCGAATATATCCGGATGCTGAGCGCGGAGGATTTCGCCGAGATGGCGCTGCCGTGGCTTCAGAAGGCCGGATGGGTGAGCGAGTCTCCATCGGAAGATGATCTCGCATATATGCGGGAGGTTACAGGGCTGATTCATGACCGGATAGTGCTGCTGAGTGAAATCCCGGACGTGACTTCGTATTTCTATAACGACGATTTCGAATACGAAGAAAAAGGCGTCAAGAAACATCTGGCGAAGGACACGACGCCCGCTCTGTTGAAGTCGGTAATCGAGGGATTAGCGGGCCTTGCCGGGTGGACTCGCGAGTCGGTGGAGTCCGCCGTGCGGGAGGCCGGAGCCAGCCGGGAACTCGATGGTGGCAAGGTGATCCACCCGGTGAGGATGGCCGTGACGGGCCGAACCTACGGCCCGGGCCTCTTCGATCTGATGCAGGTGATCGGCCGAGAAAGATGCATAGCCCGGCTGGAGAGGGCGGGGGCGGCTAATTTTGAATTCTGAATTTTGAATTGAAGGGATCTCCACCAGGTCGATTGTGCCCTTCCCTAACCCGGCAGAGCCGGAAGGGGAATTTAATCACGAAAGCACGAAAGGGAAAGAAACACGAAAAGAGATTTCAGCGCCCTGTTGTATCGGGAAACCCCTTTCCCGATACTCCGACCGCGCAGGGTTTCGGGAAAAGGGTTTCCCGAAACAACTTTCGTGTTTTCGTAATTTCGTGCTTTCGTGATGAAAATATCCCACGCCCATCCGACTTTGGACTTTAGACTTTAGACTTCCGGCGAGGTGCAAGATTGGATTTCGATACCGTTGATTCTAATGCGATTTTCGGGCCGTGGCCGCTTGTGAGGGCGGATATGTCTATCGAGAGGCTGGTGATTGCGCTTAAGAATCACAATGTCGGCACGGCGCTGGTCATCTCGACCGTGGGAATGCTGCACAGCCACGGCGACGGCAACGCCGAGACGCTGAGGGCCTGCGCCGGCCAGTTGACGATGCTGCCGGTGGCTACGATAGACCCGAGGGGTTATTTCGGGCCTCCGGGGATCGTGGCCAACCTGGTGGAGCAGGGCTTCAAGATGTTCCGATTCTTCCCGCTGCTGCAGGAGTGGGAACTCGACCACGCGGCATTTTCCGATGTGGTCGACGAGCTGGAACCCGCGGGTCTGCCCGTGATGCTTCAGGCCAGGGGGACCGGCTCGCCTACCGCTCTTTCCAGGACGCTCGGCAGTCATAAGACCAACTTTATCCTCGAGGGAATTTCTTTCGAAAACATGGCCGAAGCCGTCTCCGTGATGAGAAAACACGACAACGTCCTGGTCGATACGCGCGAGCTTAGGGTCCCTGGGGCGCTGAGGTTCCTGGTGGACCAGGTGGGAGCGCATCGCGTGGTCTTCGGCTCGGCGTGTTTGCGCAGTTCGCTCGCGGCGGCTCAAGGGTATGTAATGGACGCCGAAATCAGCGACGATAACAAGGCCGCGATATTCGGGGGGAATATCAGGAGGCTGCTTGGAGCGTAGCAGAGAGCAGAGGGCAGAGGGCGACGTGCGCGGACGCGCGTTCCGGGCGCTCGTAACAGCTTAGGAATCATGACGTACCCGGCGCATGGCTGTCATTCCGAACGAATGTGAGGAATCTCGAAGCTCGGATGAATCTCACGCACCGGAAGCAAGAATCCAGGCGCAGCGTTGAGATTCCTCGCTACTCGCTCCTAAGAAACTCCCCAGTTTCGGGAACAAGATTCCCGAAACACCGGGGGTGGGTTTGCAGGTGTTTCGGGAATCTTGTTCCCGAAACTAAGTGCGTATCGGGAACAAGATGCAGGTGTTTCGGGAATCTTGTTCCCGAAACTAAGTGCGTATCGGGAACAAGATTCCCGATACACCGGCAAGAATACTATCAGCCATTTATGCAAGTAGGCACTAGCTCGGCTCGTCGGACCTGATCACCCCGAAATCCCGAAACATCGGGAACGAAGAGGGCCGTCGCCGGAAAATCAATACGGCCTTTCACCGGTTCGGAAGGTCGGTGGTTTCTTCTTTTTTATCTTACAACTGAAATCGGGGGCGGCATATCAAAGTTCAGTACAGCTTGTATAGGATTTCAGTTGTAAGATAAAGGAGGCAATCTTGGCTATAATCGACGTTCACGCGGAGGTGGGCACGACCCAGCTCTGGGGAATACCATTTACTGATGTCAATCTGGCGCGGAGCATGCTCAAATATGGCGTTGAGCGCTCCGTGGTTTCGTCCACGATCGGGAACTCGTGCGATTTTCAGCGGGGCAACGCCCAGGTCGCGAAAGTCACGCAGGCCAACAAGTCGATGCTCGGGTGCGTTGTGGTGAACTTCAACTATCCGGAGGCTCTCGCAGACCGAGATGCACACCTATTTGGGCGACGGCGGCTTCGCGGGCATCCGGCTGACCTCCGGCAGGCGCGACAGATGCGTCACGCTGGCCGAGGCCGAGGAGGTCCTGAACGGTTACCGCAGGTTTGTCAAGCCGGTCTTCCTGCACGTTTTCGACAAGGAATCGGTGCTGGCGGCCAACGAGATTGCGAGGGCGTTCTCCGGGCATGAAGTTCGTGCTGCTGGCGATGGGCGGGGATGACTGGAGAATGGCGACGGTCGTGGCGGAACGCACCCTGAACCTCGTTTTGGAGGTATCCGGCAGCTTCAGCCCGGATAAGATCAGGTTCGCGGTGGAGCGCATCGGATCGCACCGGATGGTCTACGGCAGCGGGCTGCCTTATGTGGACCCGTCGGTTGTCATCGGCCTGGTTGAGGACGCGGACATATCCGATGCGGACAAGCGCAACATATTCGAAAACAGCGCACGAAGACTGTTTAAGAATTGATAATTGACAATTGATAATGACCGCGCCAGTCCACTATGCGGCGGGAACGACAAATCGAGGCGATCCCCGGCGGGAGGCCCTCGAGTTCCCGCTGCACGCATAGCGCCTGCGCTGGAGATGGGGTGGGAACGCGCCAGCCCTTGCGCGGCAGGAAGTCGGTGACCCAGGTTGGCAGGGTGCGAGGACGTTTCGTCCGCCCGCTGTATCGGGAAACCCTTTTCCCGATACCCGACGCGGCGCGAGGACGTTTCGGGAAAGGGGTTTCCCGAAACAACTCAAAAAACTCAACAACTCAAGCAACATGTGCAGGGCGGAGGTTCCGGGCTTTCCCCTTTCCACTTTCAGCTTTCCGCTATTTTCAATGGAGGCTTACAATGAGCGCAGTCTCTTGCTGTTACAGCAGACAGTTTCGAGGAAGAGGTTTTGAAGTCCCAGACACCGGTTATGGTGGATTTTTGGGCGGAGTGGTGCGGTCCGTGCCGCGCGCTGGCTCCGGCGGTCGACGCAATCGCCGAAGAGTATGCGGGCAAGCTCAAGGTGTGCAAGCTCGACGTCCAGAGCGAGGCCTCGATCGCCAGCAAGTATGGGGTCTCCAGCATTCCCACGCTGCTCGTGTTCAACGGCGGCGAAGTCGTCGACAGGGTAGTGGGCCTCCAGCCCAAACAAAACATCACCGCTCGAATCGATCCGCTGCTTTAGCGGATGGTCAGATGGCCGGGTAGCGGATGGCGTCACCCGCGGGTCACGCTTCCCTTCAGCCATCAGACCATCTGGCCATCTGCCATCGAACTATCCGGCCGTCGAACTATCAGACGAAAAAACTGGTATCCGATTACCCCCTCTTCGACACTACAGGGCACCTCGAAACTCGCCACAATTAAACATGTGTCCGGCTCCGCCGGGCAGCCACGTAACCGCAACCCCAAAGGGGTATCGCGGGAGAATCAATACAGCGTCTCTATGAATCGTAAAGTCCGTGCTGTCTTCTCAAGTATCTTACAACTGAAATCCGAGGCAGCATGCTTAAGTTCATACAACTTGTATAGGCGCTTACAACTGAAATCCGATAGAAGCTGTACCGAACTCCGATACGTCACCCCGGATTTCAGTTGTAAGATACTACCACCGACCTTCCGAATTACGGAAAGGCCGCATTGATTTTCCGGCGATGGCCTTCTTGGTTGCGGCTACGCCGCTCTAGGATTTCAGTTGTAAGATACTAACTACCGCGGAGGTGCGGGTCTGATGGCCTCGGATAAAGGCGCGCCGATGGAGGAACTGGACGATCGCGTCGCGCAGGCGGGCGCCGGCGTGCTCATAAATGGCGAGGAGGTAGTTGCCCAGGAACCGGGCGACCAGGGGCAGGCAATACTGCTTACCAACTTCCGCGTCATCATCATCAAAGTCGGCCTGGCCGCCACAGGCCAGCCCAACGGCTCTATCACCAACACCTACCGCCTGGCCGACATATCCGCCGTCAAAGTTCGCAAGGGTCCGATGGGTGCGGTGATCCAGATATGCACGCAGGGGGACGCCCGCGGAGAAGCGGGGCACGTGCCTCCGGACAATCTTGTAGTGTTCAGCGGGGTTCAGAAAGCCAAACGATGCCGGGCCGTGGCTGAGGCGATCTCGAAAGCCGCCGGCAAAGTTGTCGAGCTGGTCCAACCCGGCTCCAAACGGCAAAAGCCCAACGAAAACCCCGGTACCCTGGTGACCGCCGAGCCGGTCGAAGAGCCGGTAGAGGCAGCAGCGGAAGCATCCGAAGAGATCGGCCATACTCAGGTGCAGCGCGCAAGTAAAGAGGCGCGACCGCTCACCGAGAAGATGTTCGAAGAGTCCAAGCAAGCCGGATCTCCGGAAGCCCCGCAAGCAGTCCCGGCGGCGGAGTCCGTCCAGGCTGCTGCCGCCTCGGTCCCGGAGCAGAGTGTTGTTTTCGAGGACGAGGAACCCGAGGAGATCGAGTTCAACCCCAATCCCAGGCTCCCTAAGCCCGTGTGGCGCAATGGTGACTCAGGAAAGCGGACTCTCGTCGTGCTCGCCGCCTCGCTGGGGGTATTATTCATCGGGCTGTGCTCGATGGCGCCGCTGAGGCAGTCGGGAAGCCCAAAAGGACTCGACATCAACGTAAAGGAGATTTCGCGCAATCTCAGCGTGGAAAAGCTCCAGTCAAACGCTGTGCAGGGTTACAATGACAGCGTGCGTGGGATCCTCCTAGGAAGTGGTCTGCTTCCGACGAGAGGGCCACGTCCGGCAAACGCGATACCCTCTCAATCGACGCGGGTGGGCGACCCCCACTGGGGGCTAGGGAGCGCGGACGCGGTTTGAACCGCCCTGGGTTCGGGAAGCCGTTCCGCGCTGGAGGCTGCCGTAGCGCATGACGACTCCGACCGCAAATGGCAGGATATGAGCGCCCTCAAGGCGCCTCCGGGCCTGGCCGCCGCGAAGGAGTATCTGGTGTCCGGGCTTCAAATGCGTGTGAGAGCAGTTAGCGCGATCTCAAGCGGCCTGCAGGCCGGGGGATCGTTCGATCGCGAGGGTTCGCTTAGCAAACTGGCGGAGTCCGACGCCCAGGTTCAAAAGGGACTTGCGGCCATCTCCGCGATGGAGCAAGACCTGCGCAAAGACATTGGAAAGTAAGTGCTCACTCTTCCATGAATACCACGTCATTCTGAACTTGCTTCAGAATCCATTTGCTCGTGCCGTGGATGCTGAGTCGAGTTCAGCATGACAAAGTACCTATCAAGAGTGATCTGTTACATTGGAAACGGCAAATTTTGAATTTTGAATTTCTAAATTGGGAAGGGATCCCCGGCGGACGAAGGCCTCCCTTCCCCAATTCAAAATTGTTCATTCACATTGCCGGCTGATCGTCGGGCTGGTCTTGCCTCGCATTGCGGTTCGGCGACACCTGAGTGCCGGTCCTGTTTCCATGCCGGAAGGGCATCACGGGACGCGCGTGTCCGGGATTGGCGTAGGTGGGCTGGGTGGAGGGAAATCGCAGCGGGCTTCGCGGGGCGGTGTGCGATATTGGGCCGGTGGTTCCCTTTGTTGAAATGTCCGGCGGCTTGGAGGAGAAGACCGTGAAGTAAGCCACGATGATTATCACCACCACCGCCGCGGCAATAATGATCAACTGCACCCTCCGCGATTTCGTTTTCTGGACGGATTTGGCTTCTTTGACGCGGTCGGCTTCTTTTCTTTGTTTGACTTCGTTTGTCGCCGCCGCGATATCGCCGAGGATCCCATCCAGGTCCTGGCTCAGGTCTAATCTCTTTTTATCGTCTGCCATCGCTTGCTACCTTCTAGATTGGTTGCGGCCCATCCTGGGCCGTTTGCACTTATCATGATACCCCAGATTTCCAGGAAGCTCAAGGCGGCGGGAGTCTATACGAGGATCTTCCGCTCCACCACCACGACCGCCGCGTCGTCACTTAGCCCGTCATACGCCCAGTCACTCGCCGCGGCAAGTAGGTTGCTCACTACTTCGTCAGCGTCCCAGTTGCCGTGTCCACTCAGCACCCGTTCGATACCATCAAGACCAAGCAAGTCTCCATCCCGCCGCGACTCGCTTATTCCGTCGGTGAACAACACGATCTTGTCTCCCGTGTCCAGATGGTCTGTCAATTCGGCATAGCGCTCGGAGTCCTGGATAGCAAGCGGCATACCTCCCAACTCCAGAAGACCCACGTGGCCGTCGCTTCGGAGGATAGCCGCGGGTGGATGTCCGGCAGAGGAATAGCTGATCTGCCCGTTGGCGGGGTCAAGCGCAATCAAGAATGCGGTGACGAATTGCTCGGTCAGGTTGCAGAGCACGGAGTTGGTCCGGTCGAGGGCGGCTCCAGCGGAAGGCGTCTCGTGGAGGAACGCGTGAATCGTGCTTCTTGCCGTCGCCGCAACTGACGCCGCCTGCAGACCCTTCCCGGACACGTCGCCAATCAGGATTCCCGTCTTGCCGAATCCCGCCGAGAAGACGTCGTAGAAATCGCCACCGACCTCGGTCCCAGTGTATGCCGGCACATACCCGAACGCAACCGCGTAACCAGCGTCGACTGATGGATCTTCGGGGAGCAGCGCACGTTGGAGAAGTATGGAGAACTCTTTTTCTCTCTCCAGCAGCGCGCCCAACTGTTCATTGGCATCACGCAATGACGCTGCAAGCTGATCAGCCCTGCGCTTCGCGTTTATGGCTATCATCGAGACGATCACAACGGCTGTACCATGAGAAACGTTGCGACACCGGCCCAATCCCTGGGAGTTACCGCAATTGGCCACAGTACATATGGCGGCCCTGTGTAGTAATAATCGAAACCAATAAACCCAATAACAAATGCAAGGATCGCCGGACCTGTGCCGAACAGGTAAGCCGCGAGCATGATGATGAGTACATACGGAATGGCAAACTCTCCGAGGGGGACATATGGATGGACTAACTTGAGCAAAGTATCGAGTACCACCTCGAGAACGACCACGACAGCGTAGCCGACCCATCTGGGACGTCTGTTTTCCGGAGCAGGACCGCTCATACGGATCTCTATTCCTTGCCCGAGGGCCGCGAAAACCGGGAACATCAGGTTCCTCCCGTCACGCGATGCGAAAACCCCGCCACCAAGGTTCTCCCAGTTCGTCCCCTCGTGACATTGACATGATTGGACCTAGGCAGCGCGATAGTAATATGTAGACTGAACAGACCGCCGGGAAGTTCCGGCCTGGACGGCCTCTACCCAGCATGGTAACCCCTTTTTGACTTGAGACTCTCAGTTCGGCTTCAATGTTTCGGGACCCTTTTCCCAAAGCCGCTCGTCTTCTCAGGGCCAACTCACCGCGCCGCGCGACTTTCGACTTTCGACTTTTGACTTCCGACTTCCGGTACAGTGTTGACATCCCCCCGAATCGATTGGTAAAATATAATTGTAGGGGATAGTTGTATGAAAATTCGACCGCGACAATCGGGTTCTTTTGTGTCCTGCCTCACTTGCGGGTCCAGGGCTCACAGCCTGCGCCTGCTGGAGGATGGCCTGTGCGTGTCTCAGCATTTCCACTCCCCGGCCAAACTATTTACCTGGAGATAGCCCGCCATGATTAGCGCGTCATGGTGGGCTTTTTTGTTCGGATCCCCCAGTGGGGGTTGCCCATTTGTATCGATTAAGAAACTGTCTCGGCTCCGGAACGTGGTTTTCTCGTCCAGAGTAGACACTTTCTTCGGAGCCCCCAGTGGGGGTTGCCCATTTGTATCGATTAAGAAACTGTCTCGGCTCCGGAACGTGGTTTTCTCGTCCAGAGTAGACACTTTCTTCGGAGCCCCCAGTGGGGGTTGCCCACTTGTATCGATTAAGAAACTGTCTCGGCTCCGGAACGTGGTTTTCTCGTCCAGAGTAGACACTTTCTTCGGAGCCCCCAGTGGGGGTTGCCCACTTGTATCGATTAAGAAACTGTCTCGGCTCCGGAACGTGGTTTTCTCGTCCAGAGTAGACACTTTCTTCGGAGCCCCCAGTGGGGGTTGCCCACTTGTATCGATTAAGAAACTGTCTCGGCTCTGGAACGTGGTTTTCTCGTCCAGAGTAGACACTTTCTTCGGAGCCCCCAGTGGGGGTTGCCCATTTGTATCGATTAAGAAACTGTCTCGGCTCCGGAACGTGGTTTTCTCGTCCAGAGTAGACACTTTCTTCGGAGCCCCCAGTGGGGGTTGCCCATTTGTATCGATTAAGAAACTGTCTCGGCTCTGGAACGTGGTTTTCTCGTCCAGAGTAGACACTTTCTTCGGAGCCCCCAGTGGGGGTTGCCCACTTGTATCGATTAAGAAACTGTCTCGGCTCTGGAACGCGGTTTTCTCGTCCAGAGTAGACACTTTCTTCGGAGCCTTATTGGCATGAGAAATGAAGTCCTCGTTCTCAACTCTGATTACGAACCGCTGAATATCTGCAACATCAGGCGGGCGATGTCGCTTGTACTGCTCGGCAAGGTAGATATCCTCCACGAGGACTCGGTGATCCTGCACACCGTGTCCACTTACTACAGATCGCCGTCGGTTGTAAGGCTCAAGAGCCATATCAAGCGGCCGCACCCGCAGTTGAAGTTCTCGCGCCGCAGCATTCTTGCAAGGGATAACTACACATGCCAGTATTGCGGGCATCGTGGAAACGACCTGACGGTCGATCACGTGGTTCCCCGCAGGATCGGTGGTCCGGCGAGTTGGGACAATTTGGTCTGCTGCTGCAAGAGGTGCAATACCCGCAAGGGCGACAAGACCCTGGCGCAGGTCGGCTTTTCGCTGAGACAGTCGCCCAGAAGGCCCAAGTATGTGCCGTTCATCAGCCTGACGAAGTTCATGACAGGCGCGCGCAATGAAGTTTGGCGGGATTATCTGCCCGTTTTCCACGACTACGAAAAGAGCACAGTCCCCGAGGAAAGCCGCCCGCTGGCCGCTAGTGCCAGGTGATGGGTGATAGGTGTTAGGTGATGGAAGGGAGGCTCCCTTCCGACACCCAACGCCGGAATCAGGTGACGGGTGACAGGTGATAGCTGATGGAAGGGAGGTTCCCTTCCAACACCCACAACCCGACACCCGTACTTGATCGAAGCCAGAACCAGTGATATACTAACATAGTCGCGCGCCTGTAGCTCAGTGGATTAGAGCATCTGACTTCGGATCAGAGGGTCGGGGGTTCGAGTCCCTCCAGGCGCGCCAGATTCGCTTTTTGAGCGCGAAATTGCCCCGCGGTTGATCATCGACATGGAGTGGGAAACGATTTCACTCACCTTCCCCCAACCCGATAGGGTAGCTGATGGCACGTGTCTACATATTTGGAGACGAGTCAGGTAATTTGGACTTTCGCAACACGCAGGGTGCGACCCATTACTTCACGGTCGCTACGGTAACTATCGGCGACTGCGAAGTGGGCACGGATCTGCTCGAACTCAAACGACGCCTGCATTGGGAAGGCTATCCGGTAGGGGATTACTTCCATGCCGTCAACGACAAGCAGGCGGTGCGAGACCAGGTTTTTCAGTTGCTCGGCCAGCACGAGTTCAGGGTTGATGCGACTCTGCTTGAGAAATGCAAAGCCATACCCCGTTTGGCTCAAAACCAAATGCGTTTTTACAAGCAAGCGTGGTATCTGCACCTTAAGCATCTCGTGCCGAAAGTGAGTGCCACGGAAGACGAAGCTCTCCTTGTGGCCGCTTCATTTGGAACGAACGCAAAGAAAACGTCCGCCCATGAAGCCCTGAGAGACGTGATGGCTCAGGTCTCGCACCCCGGAAAACACAGGGTTGCCTTCTGGCCTGCGGCAACCGATCCGTGCCTGCAGGTGGCCGATTATTGCTGTTGGGCAATTCAAAGAAAGTGGGAGAGCCATGACGACAGATCACACAGACTAATCGCGGATAAGATCGCGTCGGAATTCGATGCATTTGCTGAAAGCGGCACCCGGTATTACTGAGAAAAAAACGCTGGCTAGCCGGGCAGGAGCCCGGCAGAGCCCAGGGGCTCTTTCGCCAGCGACGAAACCACTTGTATTATACCATAATTATTGTACTATTACTGTACCTATTACTGTACTAACTTTTTGTAACGGCTCAGTCTTCCGAGAACGGATTCCGCCAATGCTGAGGCCCGGTTTGTGGGCCGGGTCGAAATGGTGGCGGGAGACCGCCCTTCGATACACCTCGCTGGTGCTCGGCACTCAGGGCGGGCGGGTTCTAAATTTTACAAGAGTGAGCTGTTACAACTTTTTTCAGTTTCGCGATTGCGTTTTGAGCGTAAACGGCGTCAACCGCGCGCCTGTAGCTCAGTGGATTAGAGCATCTGACTTCGGATCAGAGGGTCGGGGGTTCGAGTCCCTCCAGGCGCGCCATTCGCGCGTTTTGTTTCCCGCATGCCACAGCTGCCAAGGCTGAGGAATAACAAAACGCTGGCTAGCCGAGCCAAAGCCCGGCAGAGCCCAGGGGCTCTTTCGCCAGCGACGAAACCGCTTGTATCGTATCCCCCAATGTCAATACGTACCTTTTCACTCCGCCCAACCAGGCAATACCGCGTAGCATCCCGCCGCAAGAGACCGTGGTCTGGCTTTGCCAAGCGTGAGTGCCGTGCGTGCAGCGGGAACTCGAATGTGCCGGACTGGAGCGGGCGCTCTGCTTGTCGTTCCCGCCGCATAGGGGTGGCTGCCATTCTCACGAAAATTGAGCACTTGCCGTAACTTATGGTATAATTTAACGGCAATATAGCGGCAATAATCGATATCGTTATCGGCAAAGATTTCCCGGTTATGGGCAACACGCAGTCCCAATGGCAGCCAAAGTATTCGATCACACCATCCATCGCGCGACACCTGATGGAGATTGAAGCAGCTCGTGTCATTGTCGAGAACACTCCTATGCCTCCAGCGGTTCTGGCCGAACTCACACGGAAGGCGCGTGTCCGCGCCACTCATCACTCCACCCGCATCGAAGGTAACAGGCTCACCTTGCAGGAAGCCGAAGAGGTCATTTCCAACAGGCGAAGGCAGTTCCACGGTCGCGAAAGGGATGTGACCGAAGTGCGGAACTACTGGCATGCCCTCATTCGAGTCGAGGAATGGGCAGGCAAAACAAGACCCGTAACCGAAGATGCCATCAGGCGGATCCACGCGATGGTGATGAACGGTCGCAGGTCCAGGCCGACGCCGTATCGGGATGGTCAGAATGTAATTAGGGACTCCCTAACCGGCGCCATCATCTATCTTCCACCCGAAGCTCAGGATGTGCCTGCTCTGATGAGTAACATGGTTGTCTGGATCAATGCCGCCGAAAAGGAACCCCTTCCCGCCGTTATCGTTGCCGCGTTGGCTCACTATCAGTTCGTTAGCATCCATCCTTACTACGACGGAAATGGACGAACAGCCAGACTACTGGCGACATTCATCTTGCATAGAAGCGGCTACGGCCTGAACGGCCTTTTCTCGCTGGAGGAATACCATTCACAAGACTTGGACGCATACTATGGCGCACTCGATGTCGGGGGACACCACAACTACTACATGGGCCGCGCCAAGGCCGATCTTACCGGCTGGCTGGAGTATTTCGTAAGCACCCTTGCATCGGTGTTTTCTGCCGCCAGAGACGAAGCTATCAAGTGCGCCCAGGACGGCGTGACTGTGGAACCAGAGGCGTTGCGGAAGCTCGACCACCGAGCGCGGATGGTGATAGCGCTATTTTCTCGGCAGGGGAAGATCACGTCATCGGACGTGGCTCAAGCTCTTGGACTGTCGGACCGAATGGCGCGTGTGCTTCTCAGGGAGTGGGTTGGTGCGGGTTGGCTTGTTGTGGCCGGCCCTTCAAAACGAGCGCGGAGTTATGCGCTCGCGGCGGAATACAAGCAATATGGCGCGGGTTGAAGTTGGCAGATGCCAGCTCAAACATGCACGTTCAACTCGGTGTCGTCTTTTGTGCATCTGCCCCGCTCGTTGAGGCCGATTACCCGGGTCCGGTATCCTGACCGCTCTATGGCAAGGTTTCCACACGTGGGGCAGTAGGTGTTCTCACCCGTTGGGGTTCCGATATTGCCGAGGTAGACGAACTTCAGCCCGGATTCGCGGCCGATGCGCGCGGCCATTTCCAGCGTCTCGGGCGGTGTCGGCGGAACGTGCGAGAGTTCGCCATAGGGGAAGAACCTGGTCACGTGCCACGGAGTCAGCTCCCCCAAGTGTTCACTTATCCAGCGCGCCGTCCGGCGGAGGTTGTCTTCGCTGTCGTTCATGCCGGGGATTACGTTGGTAACGCACTCGATATGCACACGCCAGTCCCGCTTCGCTTTCACCGCTACATCCAAATCCCCTGCACGCCGGGGACCTTGGCGGTGTCTTTGTAAAACGCATCGTCCATGCTCTTGATGTCCAGGCGGTAGACGTCGAGATACGGCCCGATCTCTTCGATTTGCTCGGGGGTGGCGTAGCCGTTGGTGACGTAGACCGTGTAAAGCCCGTTGGATTTGCACAGCTTCGCGCAATCGAGGGTGTAGTTCAGCCAGATCGACGGCTCATTGTAGGTCCAGGCCACGCCCTGGCAGTCGTTTGCCGTGGCCAGGCGCACGAGCGTCTGGGGAGTGACCCCCGATCTGCATACCTCGGCGGATTCAACCGCGTCGGCATACGCGATCTCCCAATTCTGGCAGAAGACACATCGGAAGTTGCACCCCAGCGAGCCTACCGAATAACACCGGCTTGCGGGCTTGTAGTGAAAGACAGGTTTTTTCTCGATGGGGTCGGCGGCCGCCGAGGAAACCACGCCGTAAATAGTGCAGTAGAGGACTCCCCGATAATTGATTTTGGTGCGGCAGTAGCCCACCGCGCCGTCGGGAATCCGGCAGCGCCGCTGGCAGATGTTGCAGCCGACCTTCCCGGCGCCCAGGTCCTCAGCCAGCAGGGCTTCGCGCAAAGCGCCAATCGCTCTCAGAGATTCGATTTTCTTGTCTGTCAGTTCGCTAATCATGGTTCACGATTCACAGTTGACAGTTTTTCCTCCGTTCGGGATGACAGCCACGCGTTCGGTTACCCATGATTCCTTCATCACCTACGCCGTTTCGGGAAAGGGGTTTCCCGAAACAACGGGGCAGGTCATCTCTGAACCTGTTCGCCGGTGTTTCGGGATTTGAGGAGCGAGCACTATCGTTAATCCAGGGCAAAACCGTCGTATTCGCTCCGGAAATCCCGAAACGGTCAATGGCATGGCACTCACCTTGGGCAGGCGCAGGACCATGCCTTCTCTCGCGGGTAGAATGCGCCGCGCGTGCAGCGGGAACTCGAAGGGCTTTGTGCCTTGCGATTGTCTCGCGTTGTCGTTCCCGCCGCATAGTGGTGGCTGCTCTTCTCATGCAGACCGAGGTATTACTTCTCATTCCCCAAAAAGGGCTCCCGCGCGCGGGAACCCTTCTATGTGATTGCCACCAAACCATTATCAATTATCAATTGTCAATTGCGTCATTCTTCCTTGACCGATGCCCGT
This sequence comes from uncultured bacterium, assembly GCA_963823885.1. GTDB lineage: Bacteria > Armatimonadota > UBA5829 > UBA5829 > UBA5829 > CAWGNL01. Next base: position 8,432 of record CAWGNL010000084.1, on the reverse strand, counting down.
TCGAGCACTCCCTCGATCATATAGATCGGGCATTTGGCCCTGAGGCCGAGGGCGATGGCGTCGCTTGGGCGGCTGTCGATGTCCATGGCCTTCCCGTTCATCGTGATGGTCACCTTCGCGTAGTAAGTGTCGTTCCAGAGATCGTCGATGAGGATTCGCTCGACCGCGCCGCCCATTCGGTTGATGACGTTATTGAGCAGGTCGTGCGTAATCGGGCAATCGGCCGTGGCCCCCTCCAGCGCAAGCGATATCGAGTATGCCTCGAACTTGCCGATCCAGATCAGCACCGAGCGTCCGCCCGAGTCCCTCAAGAGCACCACATAAGCCGCCGGCTGCGTTCCACCCTGCGGCTCCGGGCGCTCGTATACTCCGACTACCTTGACCTCTTTTTCTTCGAGGCTTCCGGGATCGTGGGCCTCCGATTGGTCCTCATCGAATGGCGGACCCTGAAAGAGATCGTCCGGTCGGTTCTCGTCTTCGAAGCCAAATTCCTCGGCCAAAGTCAGTTTCCTCGCAGATGGTTGTCAGTTCTCAGTTGACAGTTAACGGTTGGCGGCATGGTCCCCTCCCTAACCGTAAACCCTAAACTATAAACCGTGAACACCCCGGTTTCGGGATTTCCGTTCCGCCTTCGCTTTACTCAAATCCCGAAACACCGGGCATTGAACCATTCCTTCCTACCCTTGCGGCAGGTAAAGCTAATCGAGATCGTTACTCTTCATAGTCTTATCCACGATCTCCAGAAACTCCTTGTTGGATTTCGTGTGTTTGATTCGGTCGATAAGAAGCTCGGTAGCCTCCACAATATCCAGCGCCGCAAGAAGCCTGTGCAAGTGCCATATCTTCTTGAGCATGTCGTCGTCGAAAAGCAGCTCATCGTGTCTGGTCCCGGATCGCTTGACGTCGATAGCCGGGAAGAATCGCCGCTCGGCCAGGTTGCGATCCAGCACCAACTCCATATTGCCCGTCGCTTTGAACTCTTCAAAAATAGCGTCGTCCATGCGGCTGCCGGTTTCGACCAAGGCCGATGCCGATCACCGTCAAGCTTCCGCCCTCCTCGATATTTCGCGCGGCCCCGATGAACCGTTTGGGCCTGTAAAGAGCGCTCGGGTCCAAACCGCCCGACAGCGTGCGCCCACTGGGATTCACGGTCAGGTTGGAGGCGCGAGAGAGCCTGGTAATGGAGTCCAGCAGCACCACCACGTCCTTGCCGGATTCGACCAGGCGCTTGCTCATTTCCAGAACCATATCGGCGACCCGCATGTGGTTTTCCGGCAGCTCGTCGAATGTGGAGCTGACCACCATGCCGTTTACCGACCTGCGAATATCCGTGACTTCCTCGGGCCGCTCGTCTATCAGCAGCACGATCAGCTCGACCTCCGGATAGTTGGCGGTGATGCTGTTGGCGATGGTCTTGAGGATAGTGGTTTTCCCGGCTTTCGGAGGAGCGACGATCAATCCCCTCTGCCCCTTGCCGACCGGCGCAATCAGGTCGATGAACCTCGCGGAATGGTTTTCGGGTTTTGTCTCGAGCACGAACTGCTCGTTGGGATAAATCGGGGTGAGGTCATCGAAGTTCTTGCGGTTCCTCGCGGCCTCCGGATTCATATTGCTTACGGCCTGCACCCTGAGCAGGCTGTAGTATTTCTCTGTGTCTTTGGGCGGCCTGATCTGCCCGGAGACGATATCACCCGTCCTCAGGCCGAAGCGCTTGATCTGCGATTGGGATACATAAACATCGTGCGTGGTCGAGGCGAAGTTGGAGTGCCTCAAGAATCCCCACCCATCCGGCAGGATTTCGAGCACGCCCTGGTCGAAAATCAGCCCGCTCTTTTCCGTAAATGCCTTAAGGATGTTGAAGATGAGATCCTGCCGCTTGGAGAAGCCGTCTTCAATTCCAAGGCTTGCCGCTATCTCGTGCAACTCCTCGATGCTCTTTTTTTCTAGTTCTGAAAGTTCCAAAGGCTCCAATGTGATTCACCTCTTAGGGAATGACCTCAAGTCGGAAAATGGAGAAATCTCGATGCTTGAGACACGCACTCGTTAAGTGCGCACGTAAAAATGGAAATTGCGTGATGATGGAAGGCGCCAAAGCCCGGCGCACATCATGAGGATTGCAGTTGTAATTTTATTATAGGCCTATTACCACGATTTGTCTAGCCTTGAAACAAGGGGTAAGTGCTCACTCTTCCTGGTATGACTTACTGAGGGCAGGTTGCGACCGGCGTGTTTGCCGCGACTATCATGTCTGCGCAGGCGGCAATCGACTCCTTACCCTGGAGCGCCCACGTGGCGAACACGCTCATCAGTCTTGTTTTGGTCTGACTGCCTCTTGCCGACCGCGTTCCGCCGCTTATCTTGCGCGATATCACCGCTGGCCTTATGGCCCGTTCCGCCGCGTTGTTGCTGGACGCGACGTTCGGATGCTCAACGAATGTGAATAGCTCCGGCAAGTATCGGCATATCAGTTTGGCCATCGCGTGCTGGGGCGCGTGCTTATCCTTCGGATAAGGCTCGGCAATGGAGAGCAATCTCTCTTGCAGTGCCTCCCGCAAAAGCACACGAGTCGACCTGTCGGCCTTGCGCCGACTAGCTTTCTTGGCCGCCTTATAAATATCGTGTACCTCATCAGCCCACACTGCCGGTGTATCGGGAATCTTGTTCCCGATACGCACTTAGTTTCGGGAACAAGATTCCCGAAACACCCGTTAATCTCTCTTGCAGTGCCTCCCGCAAAAGCACACGAGTCGACCTGTCGGCCTTGCGCCGACTAGCTTTCTTGGCCGCCTTATAAATATCGTGTACCTCATCAGCCCACACTGCCGGTGTATCGGGAATCTTGTTCCCGATACGCACTTAGTTGCCGGTGTATCGGGAATCTTGTTCCCGATACGCACTTAGTTTCGGGAACAAGATTCCCGAAACACCCGTTAATCTCTCTTGCAGTGCCTCCCGCAAAAGCACACGAGTCGACCTGTCGGCCTTGCGCCGACTAGCTTTCTTGGCCGCCTTATAAATATCGTGTACCTCATCAGCCCACACTGCCGGTGTATCGGGAATCTTGTTGCCGGTGTATCGGGAATCTTGTTCCCGATACGCACTTAGTTTCGGGAACAAGATTCCCGAAACACCCGTTAATCTCTCTTGCAGTGCCTCCCGCAAAAGCACACGAGTCGACCTGTCGGCCTTGCGCCGACTAGCTTTCTTGGCCGCCTTATAAATATCGTGTACCTCATCAGCCCACACTGCCGGTGTATCGGGAATCTTGTTCCCGATACGCACTTAGTTTCGGGAACAAGATTCCCGAAACACCCGTTAATCTCTCTTGCAGTGCCTCCCGCAAAAGCACACGAGTCGACCTGTCGGCCTTGCGCCGACTAGCTTTCTTGGCCGCCTTATAAATATCGTGTACCTCATCAGCCCACACTGCCGGTGTATCGGGAATCTTGTTCCCGATACGCACTTAGTTTCGGGAACAAGATTCCCGAAACACCCGTTAATCTCTCTTGCAGTGCCTCCCGCAAAAGCACACGAGTCGACCTGTCGGCCTTGCGCCGACTAGCTTTCTTGGCCGCCTTATAAATATCGTGTACCTCATCAGCCCACACTGCCGGTGTATCGGGAATCTTGTTCCCGATACGCACTTAGTTGCCGGTGTATCGGGAATCTTGTTCCCGATACGCACTTAGTTTCGGGAACAAGATTCCCGAAACACCCGTTAATCTCTCTTGCAGTGCCTCCCGCAAAAGCACACGAGTCGACCTGTCGGCCTTGCGCCGACTAGCTTTCTTGGCCGCCTTATAAATATCGTGTACCTCATCAGCCCACACTGCCGGTGTATCGGGAATCTTGTTGCCGGTGTATCGGGAATCTTGTTCCCGATACGCACTTAGTTTCGGGAACAAGATTCCCGAAACACCCGTTAATCTCTCTTGCAGTGCCTCCCGCAAAAGCACACGAGTCGACCTGTCGGCCTTGCGCCGACTAGCTTTCTTGGCCGCCTTATAAATATCGTGTACCTCATCAGCCCACACTGCCGGTGTATCGGGAATCTTGTTCCCGATACGCACTTAGTTGCCGGTGTATCGGGAATCTTGTTCCCGATACGCACTTAGTTTCGGGAACAAGATTCCCGAAACACCCGTTAATCTCTCTTGCAGTGCCTCCCGCAAAAGCACACGAGTCGACCTGTCGGCCTTGCGCCGACTAGCTTTCTTGGCCGCCTTATAAATATCGTGTACCTCATCAGCCCACACTGCCGGTGTATCGGGAATCTTGTTCCCGATACGCACTTAGTTGCCGGTGTATCGGGAATCTTGTTCCCGATACGCACTTAGTTTCGGGAACAAGATTCCCGAAACACCCGTTAATCTCTCTTGCAGTGCCTCCCGCAAAAGCACACGAGTCGACCTGTCGGCCTTGCGCCGACTAGCTTTCTTGGCCGCCTTATAAATATCGTGTACCTCATCAGCCCACACTGCCGGTGTATCGGGAATCTTGTTGCCGGTGTATCGGGAATCTTGTTCCCGATACGCACTTAGTTTCGGGAACAAGATTCCCGAAACACCCGGTACAGCGTTCTATCAATCAATTATGCAACTAAGCACTAGCTTTCTTGGCCGCCTTATAAATATCGTGTACCTCATCAGCCCACACTTTCACAGTCGGATGCGTCTCCACAACCTTGTCTATGAGGCGAAACAGATGCACCCAGCAGCGCTGCTTGGGACCCAGATACCAATCATAGCCAGCGTAGAAGTCGCAGCCAAGCACGCCTTCGAACTTATGGCCCAAGATGTGCCGGATGATGCGACCCGCGCGGCGGCGATGGAAGTAGTAGAACCGCTCTGCTCCCGTCGATACTCTCCACAAATAGCCGTTAATTCCGTCCTCACGCCAACCGGTTTCGTCCGCGTTCGCATCCGGGCTTCCCCGAATCTTTCCCAAAATCCCTGCAACAGTCGGCTTCGCCCATTCCGAAACCCGGTGAAGCACCTCGTTTATCTCGCCAATCGATATATGCAGGCCGTAAAGCCCTTCCAAAAGCTTCTGAATAGCCCGCTGAGGCATCCGCTTGGCAACTGAGAGCGTTGTGATTAGACTCATTAGCCCTACCCCAAGCCGCATTTTCCCCACCACACCATCGGATATCCCAAGCTTTGGAACATGGACCTTACCGCAGTAGCCGCATCTGCGAGCGATAATCACATGATCGATTATCCTCACGGGCGCACGCGGTATCTCCATTACCTGGTGGCGGCTCTGCTCATAACCTCCAGAGAGCTTCTTGCCGCAATCAGGACAATGCTCTACAGCGTGGAACACTTCCTCGGTCGCCACGTCGCGCCTGCGTGCAAAGGACTGCTTGCGTTTCTTGCGCTCGGCACGCTCCGCCGCACGGCGCTGCTGGCGACTCGGCTTGATAAATGGAGCAGCACTGCTACCCCCACCACCGCCAGAAAGCTTATCTCGCAGCATCTCGATCTCAGCAGACAAATCAACCAACTGCCCCTTGAGATCTGCGTTTTCTGCGCGCAACGCTTCAATGAGTGCTATCAGTTCTTCGCGGGTTCGCTCGTCCATATATCCCACTTAGACAACTGAAGCAAAATCCTTCCTTGATTTTGCTGATTTTTTTGCCTGCACCCAAAAAAACTAGGAAGACTGACTGTTACGGAGAGGGGCTAGGGAAGGGACGGGGGGCGAGCGGACAAGAAACCTTATGTCTATGCGGCGGGAACGACAAATAGAGCGTCCGTTCCCGGTTCTCCGCCCTCTGCTCTCCGCAAAAAATAGGCCGCGCGGGACACCCCACGCGGCCTATTGACTAACTCAGTTTATTGCCTGATTAATGTGCAGGCGCTGGTGCGGGCACCGGCGCCGGAGGCGGAGTCGGAGGGGTCTCCGGCTTTGCGCCCGCGGGCGGCGCGCCCGGCTTCTCGGCAGGCCGTGCCCGGCTGAACCGTAACAGTGGGCGCTGGCGCCGGCCTCGGCGCTGCCGACGGCCTCGGCCCCATCGTCCTGGGGGGACCCTGCGGCCTGGAGGCGCTATTAGGCATCGCGCTCTGAGGGCCCATCAGCTTGTTGACGACCTTCGTGCTCGACTGAAGCTGCCTGATCCAGGGCTCCATGATCGTCGGAGCCGTGGAATCCATAATCTGCTTGCGCAGATCTTCCCTCTCGGCGCCCTTGGTATCCTTGCCCAACTCGTCGACCTTGATGATATGATAGCCATACTGCGTCTTGACAGGCTCGCTCACCTCACCCGCCTTCAGAGCATACGCCGCTTGCTCGAACTCCTTGACCATGCGGCCCTTGGTGAACCATCCCAGGCTGCCACCCTGCTTCTTGCCATCCTTGGTATTTCCGGGATCCTCGGAATACTGATCGGCCAGCTTGGAGAAGTCCTCTCCGGCCTTGACTTTGGCATTGACCTCGTCGATCTTGGCCTTTGCCGCGGCTTCCTTCTTGGCCTGGTCCTTCTCGCCATCCGGGAACTTAATCAGGATATGCCGCGCCTTGATCCACTGGGCAAACTCGGCATCGGTGGTCTTCACGCCGTTCTGCGCGGTCTTCTCTGCCAGGGCATTGACCCTGATGCCCGTCATAAATCGATAATAAGTGATTCTGTACTGATTCAGCAGGGCATTGATATCCTTCATGCCCATCCGGTTCACAGCCTCCTGCGCCTTCTTCTGCAGATCGGCATCCGAGATGGACACCTTGGCCTTCTTGGCCGCCTGCTCGATCATCTTCTGGGTCAGCATGTCCTGAAGAGTCGATGGGCCGTTCCACAGCCACAGCGTCTTCAGCAGTTCACCCTTTGTCACTGGGGACCCGTTGACACTTCCGACAACCGCGCTGTCCGGCATGTTCCAGTATTTGCTCAATTCGGCCTTCTGGTTAAAGGTCGCCGCGGGTTTTGCCGCGGCCTTTGTGGTCGGGGCCGACGCCGGAGGCGCTCCCACAGCCACGGTGGCCAGCACAGCAATAAGCCCTGCGGCCACGATCAATCCTATCATCCTATTTCGCATCTACCAAGCTCCTTTCGGCAAATAAACGATTCCAACAGAGGCCGCGCGGGACAGCCCACGCGGCCCCTTCACTTATGAAGTTCATTGACTGATTACTGTGCAGGCGCTGGGGCTGGCCCAGTAGGCGGAGTCGGAGCGGTCTCCGGCTTCGCGCCCGCGGGCGGCGCGCCCGGTTTTTCGGCAGGCTGTGCCGGCTGAACCGTGACATTAGGCGCCGGCGCCGGCCTCGGCGCTGCCGACGGCCTCGGCCCCATCTGCCTGGGAGGACCGCCCTGCGGCCTGCCGCTGTTAGGCATCGCGCTCTCGGGGGACATCAGCTTATTGACGACCTTCGCGCTCGACTGAAGCTGCCTGATCCACTGCTGCATCACCGGCGGAAGGTTGCCCTGCATAATCTGCTCGCGCAATTCCGCCCTCTCGGCGCCCTTGGTATCCTTGCCTAACTCCTCGACCTTGATGATATGATAGCCATACTGCGTCTTGACAGGCTCGCTCACCTCACCCGGCTTCAGAGCAAACGCCGCGGCCTCGAACTCCTTGACCATGCGGCCCTTGGTGAACCATCCCAGGCTGCCACCCTGCTTCTTGCCATCCTTGGTATTTCCGGGATCCTCGGAATACTGATCGGCCAGCTTGGAGAAGTCCTCTCCGGCCTTGACTTTGGCATTGACCTCGTCGATCTTGGCTTTTGCCGCGGCTTCCTTCTTGGCCTGGTCCTTCTCGCCATCCGGGAACTTAATCAGGATATGCCGCGCCTTGATCCACTGGGCAAACTCGGCATCGGTGGTCTTCACGCCGTTCTGCGCGGTCTTCTCTGCCAGGGCATTGACCCTGATGCCCGTCATAAATCGATAATAAGTGATTCTGTACTGATTCAGCAGGGCATTGATATCCTTCATGCCCATCCGGCTCACAGCCTCCTGCGCCTTCTTCTGCACATCGGCATCCGTGATGGATACCTTGGCCTTCTTGGCCGCCTGCTCGATCATCTTCTGGGTCAGCATGTCCTGAAGAGTCGATGGGCCGTTCCACAGCCACAGCGTCTTCAGCAGTTCACCCTTTGTCACTGGGGACCCGTTGACACTTCCGACAACCGCGCTGTCCGGCATGTTCCAGTATTTGCTCAATTCGGCCTTCTGGTTGAAGGTCGCCGCGGGTTTTGCCGCGGGTTTTGTGGTCGAGGACAGCGCCGGAGGCGCGCCCAAAGCTACGGCAGCCAGCACGGCAATAAGTAGCGCGGCCACGACCAGTCCTATCGTCTTATTTCGCATCTACCAAGCTCCTTTCGGCAAATAAACGATTCCGAGAAATCTTACTACATTCTCGCCAACCCGTCAACAGCCCTGCTGTTCACGGATTACCGGCAACCTATACTATAACGCAATAACCCACGACCTA